>QEVG01000012.1 GCA_003576905.1 Planctomycetota bacterium
AGAAACATACGGGCGTCGTCCGGGCGCGGAAAGGGCGGGGCGATTGGCGCGGGGGAATCCGCGCGGTCGCCGGGCGGGCTTCGCGCGTTATGACCTTCCACCTTGCTCGCCGTGCGCGCGTACGGAAACGTCGAGACATCGAAACAAGGGTCAGAGAAGGCACGGAGGGAGGACAAGACATTAAGGGCGTTATGACCTCACCCCAGTCCCCTCCTTTGAAAGGAGAGGGTGACGAGGTCGGGCAGGTCCTCATCAGCACGTTAGCAACCGGTGGCCATCGAGGGTCGTTCTCGCGGGCACGCCGGGCTCGGCCACTTCCTTCCACGGAAGAAGCAGCTGCATTCTGGTCACGCGCGCAGATCTTTTATCCCGCGAAAGAAGAAGGCGAACGCTCCAGCCTTTTGCCTAAGGCTGCTCAACCGGGGCCGTCGTCTTCCATACGGCTGCCTTCTCTTTGTGGCCCCGGCCGGGTTCGGCATTGTCCCATGCTTCATACAATGCGACGAGTGTCTTCCGCGTCTTTGAACAAATGTCAGAATGGTAGGGCGGAAACTTCGACAGCGAGGATTCCGCCGACAGGAGGGCCGCTTCCGCCTCGGCATGGCGACTAAGGGCCAACAGGGCGGCCCCGAGTCCGCGGCGGCAATCGGCAGTCTGCGCCGAGTCCGGCGGCAGGGAGTTTTCGATGTGGGCAAGGGCTTCGCGAAAAGCGGCTTCGGCCTCCGCCGCGCGACCCGCCGAGAGACGGGCTTCGCCGAGCGCCCGAAGGCAGGCGGAGAGCTTCATCGGAGCCGCTGGGCTGACACCTCGCAGGATGGAAATCGCGTCCAGAAGGAAGGCATGAACTGTTTCCGTGCGGCCCATGGCAATCATCGCAGTGGCATACGACATCAGTGCATCGGCGTGCAGTGCCGTGTTCGGCGACTTTGAACGAACATCCAGGATGATACTCTCGTATCGTTCGATTCCCCGATCCGGCTGGGTTGAAAGACACTCCGCATGAGCCAGCGAGAGAAGGGTCGGAACCGCTACCAGCGTGTTTGGCATCTTCTCAGCCAGGATCGCGGCGGCCTTGCTCAGTGCCTCGGCCGCCGCAGCCGCATCCCCGTCGGCCAGCCGCGCACGACCCAGCAGGAAGAGCGACTTCGCGTGCGTAAGGGGGTCGGTCGTTGCAGTCGATTCCTCGATGCCGATAACCGAGCGGGCGATCTCCGTTGCCTCCTTTTGGCAACCAAGATCCAGGAAAATCTCCGCCAGCCGCCGGCGCATCGCGAGGGTATTGGGGTGATCCGGCCCCGGCGTTTGTTCATACACGATGAGCCCGCGCTGCATTTCCAGGAGCGCTTCCTCAGGCCGGCCGGCGATGCGAAGGCCTGCCGCGTAGTTGAATCGCGCATTCGTCGCGCTGAAGGAATCAGGGCCCCACGCACGGATGGACGCCTCGAGTGCATTCGCGATCTGGGGGAGCGCCTCGCAATACGGTGGGTTGCACGGCACACGCAGGGCCCACGCGGTCAGGGCCTGCGCATAGGCTTCCTTGCACTGGTCCGCATGCGGTTCAAGGATCTCCACCCGCTCGCGCGCCAGCCTGACAGCGCCCTCCCGATCGCCGCGCTTCTCCAGCACGCGAATGAGCGACGCCGCCGCGCCCTGGCCATGAGCGGGAGAGTATGAATGAACGCGGCTCGCCAGCGCGATCGACTCGCGCAGCGCCGCCTCAGCGCCTTCAAGATCGCCCGTCTGCTCCAGCGCATCACCGTAGCGGCTCAATGCCCAGGCAAGCCCGTCTTCACCCTCCGCTCCCATGGATCGGTAGTGCTCGATCGACTGTTGTGCCATGGCCGCCGAATCCGCCGGCAGCCCCAGGCTCAGATACACGACCGCCATGGTCTCCAGAAGGGGTGCGGCAATGGCGGCCTCATACTGTCCGGAGTTCTCCTCGAATCGCGACCGCGCCAGATCGAGCGCCTTGCGAATCGTCCGGTCGGCCGGCGCGGCGGCCGTCGGGTCGGCCTGGACAAAGATATCCTTTACGAACTGGAGCAGGCTGTCCTTTCGCCTGTTCGCCAGGTCCGAAGCCTCGAGTCGCTTCTGCACTTCGACCCTGGCCGCGGCCGCCTGGAGGTAATACGAAATGCTCACTACCGTGGCCGCGCTGAGCGTCATGAGCACGGCCGACAAGGCGATGAACGCCATGCGATGGCGCAGCATCAGCTTGCGAAGGCGATAGGCGGCGCTGGGTGCCACGGCGGAGATCGCCTCGCCGCCAAGGTACCGGCGAAGGTCCGCCGCGAACGATTCAACCGACGGGTAGCGACGCTCCTTCTCCTTCGACAGCGCCTTCAGGACGATGGCGTCCAGCTCGTGATCGGCGCGCGGATCAACCGAGGACGGGTTTCGCGGCTCGACGTTCTGTATAGCGTCAAGCAGCCTTGAGACCGGGCCATCGACCGGCAGCGGCGTCTGCCCGGTAATCATCTGATACAGAACCGCGCCGAGCGCATACACGTCCGAGCGCACATCCACTTCGCCCTGGTCGCCACGCACCTGTTCGGGCGATGCGAACGCGGGCGTCCCGAGAAACGCCCCCGTCAGGGTGATGTGCGCCGCATCCGAGTCACCGGTGTTCAGCTTGGCGAGTCCGAAGTCGAGCACATGCGGCACGTCGCCCGCGTCCACCAGGATGTTGCTGGGTTTCAGGTCGCGGTGGATGATCCCGCGCTGGTGCGCATGCTGAATCGCATCGCACACTTTGATCATCAGCCGCAGCACGTCCGCGATGCTTCGACGCCCGCTCGGCTCTTGCCCGACGGCTGCCTGAACCCGCCCCCGGAAATCCTGGTCGCTGTCGTCAACTCCGCGGGCGCCTTCCGCCCACTGGTTGACCGGTATCCCCTCTACCCATTCCATGACGAGGATCGGCTGGCCGTCGATCAGTTCGCTGCCGAAGGCCGTGGCGATATGAGGGTGTCGCAGCGAGGCGGCGGTTTCGATCTCGCGTTGAAACCGCGCCCGCATTTCCGGCGTGGAAAACGCGCCGGCTGTCAGGCGCTTGATCGCCACGATCCGCCCCGTGCCCGGCTGCCTCGCCTTGTAGACAAGCCCCTGTCCCCCGCGGCCGGCAATCTCCAGAAGTTCGTACGGACCGATGCGGCCGAGCGGCGATTCACGCGCGTAGTTTCTCAGCCGGCCGATCCAGATATCCGGTTCAAGATCCAGCCCGAACACGTGTCGCAACCCGGGTTCCAGCAGGTCGCCATGGCTTGGATCATTGTCCGGGGACATCGTCAACCTCGTCCTCTTCGCGAATCTGCTGTGCGATCAGCTCCTCCATGCGCTCGCGGATGCGCTGACGCACCTTGCGGACCGCTTGCTCCGTCATGCCCAGTTCGGCGGCCAGATCGGCGATGCCCTTACCAGCGATGCTTTGTTCGAAGATGGCCAGGCTCCGCTCGTCGAAGGTCGTTCGGATGGTGCGCATCGCAAGCCGGTAATGATGGGCGACCCACTCCTCCTCCCATACGCGTGCGAGGGACCCATCACCATTGGAATCCTCAGGCTCGTTCCGGGGAGCTCCCGCGATCCGCGCCGCAGTGCCCGACTCGTCGGACTCTCTATCAGGGACTAGTGGCTGCGAGTGCCGATTGTGACGCGCCGACCACTGAAAAATCGCATTCCGGACACATTTGAAGAGATAGTCCCGGAATCGCCCGCGATTCGGGTCATAGATGAACTGCGGCAGCGATCTTGAGAGACTGATGAACACGCCCTGGACCAGGTCTTCCGAATCGACATGGGAAAAGCCGCGGCGACGACAGAAGTTGATAAGCAGATCGCGGTAATGGGCGTCGAACTGCCGCCACGCCTCGTGGTCGTTGGGGTCGCGCACGCGGGACAAAAGCGCCTGGGGAGTCGAGCGCATATTCAGAACCTCGATCACTGTAACTGGCTATGAGGTACGGGATTACGCGCGAAAAGCACCGCAATGCGAATATCGTATCCGAAACCTGTTCCGCGGTCCCAGAAAAAATCCGCCGTGTCGTGTCCCATTCCCGCCTGGGCCCCACTAGTCCCTTATGAGGGGTCGCTTGCTTGAGGCCGGTTCCGGCCGCGCGGCCCAGGCCGGGCCACCAACGGGTGGCGGGAGGAAGAACCCCGTCTTCTGTGCGGTTAGATCGGGCAATCGAGATTCAAGTTCCCGGGTCGGCAGGGTTTCCGGCACGGCGATCCGCGCGGGCGGATGCCCGGTGGCGAGCCGGGGCATCGACGGGCCGGCGGCCGGCGTGAGGCCGACGGGGTCGACCGGTCCATCGACGATGAACCGGATCGGCCCCGGGCCGGCGCTTCCGGGCGGCCGGGCCTCCGACGCCCGCGACGTGCAGGCCTTCGTGGACGCGCTGCTGGCGCCGTGACCGTCCGACCGCGCGCCGCAGGACCGCTGCGGCATCGGCGGGGACTTACTGCAAAGGCGGCGCCGTAGCGGCCCCGAAGTCACTTACAGGAATCCGTCCGCAGATTCCGGCTGAACGGTGAGCCAGGACAGGCGGCACTCGGTTGGCACACTCGAATGGACTCCCATTGGGAATCCCGGTGATGGTGAACGAAACCCATGGAACTTTGGATGCATTACGGAAAGGGGCATGAAATGACTGGTCGACTTCCTTATCGCTCGGTGGTCGTGTCGTTGGCGAATCGGCTGCTGCTTCTCGGGCTGCCGGGACTCATGTTTCTTGGAGTCCCCATCGAGACAAGCGCAGAGCAGCAACCCGATGCGCCGGCACTCCGGTCGTCTGCCGATCGGATTGTTGCCATGCCGGAAACAGCGCCCGCCATGCAACAAAGCCCCGAAGCGGTCGCGGCGCCGGAGGCGGGCGGCGAGCCGCGGGGTGCATCGGTGGATTGCGAATACCGCTTTGATGATGGCATCCCGGAGACTGCTTATGGGCTTAACCCTCCTTTGGCCTGGGATCAACTCGTTTGGCTGCACAAGTATCAGACCACGGGGCTTTGCGAGACAATCGAGTCCGTAAGCATGGCATTTGCGTATTCCAGTTCCGCTCCCAATGGAAGTACGGTACAGGTGTTCATCTGGGATGACCCGGATGATGACAACAACGCCTCTAATGCCGTGGCCCTCGTTGTTCAAGACGTCATTGTCCAGAATTCCGGGACTTCTACCTTCAATACATATCCACTGAATTCGCCTGTGGTGGTTTCCGGTGAATACTATGTTGGCGCGATTTACACATACCCCGACACCGCCGCCCGTTACCCCGTTTCACTGGACACGCATGCCGTGCCGCCATTGGGGCAGGTCTTTCTATTTTTAACCTGGGTCGGGGGGGGGTTTGACCCGCAGATTCCATTGGATGTAAATTGGGCTGATATAAACAGCCAGCCGCCTTCTAATCCAAAAGGCTATTTCCTGCTCCGCGCCAACGGACGCGTGATCACACCGGTCACCTATCAGGGACACCTGGTGCAGAATGGCACACCCGTCGATGGCACAGCGGATTTCCGATTCTCCCTCTTCTCCAGCGAAACCGGCGGCAGCGCCATCGAATCGCCGCTCGAGGCCACAGCCGTTCCTGTTGAAGACGGACTATTCAAAGTCGATCTGCCTTTTGACCCCGACTCTTTTGATGGCACACATCGCTGGCTCGGCATTGAAGCGGCGTTTCCCGCCGGGGGAAGCTACGTGCAGCTCACACCGCGGCAGCAGGTTTCCCGCGCGCCGATGGCGGATTACGCCAACAGGACGCCCTGGTCCGGAATCACGGGTATCCCAGCTGAACTGGCTGATGGCGATTCGGCCGGGCCGTGGACCGTAGCGGGGTCGAACATCAATTACACCTCCGGCAACGTTGGCATCGGCACGAGCTCACCCGCCCAAAGGCTCCATGTCGCAGGCACGGCGCGGATGACCGGCTTCCAGTTGGGTACCTCGGCGACGGCCGGTCATGTGCTCACCGCCGATGCCTCCGGCGTCGGCACCTGGCAGGCACCGCCCGCAGGCATGGGCGGCAGCGGCACAGCGACACGCCTTCCAAAATTCACCGCGGCCAGCACCATTGGCGATTCAATCATCACTGAGACAGCGGGCGGGAATATCGGCATCGGCACTTCCTCGCCGTCAACCCGGTTGCACGTGGCCGGCGATTTGAGTGTACGCGGCACGTCGCCCGCATCGATGCACATCGCGCCTTCGGGAAATGACAGCAATTCGCAAATCATGATGTATGAGCAGGATGCACTACTGTATGGATCAATCCTGCGTTTCAACGGCTCCGCCAACCAGTTTCAAATCCTCGGGCTGAACAATGGCGCGGAAATTGGACCCCATTTTACAGTTGGTCGCGATAACGGGCGCGTGGGCATCGGCCCGACGCCGCCGTCACGCATGCTTCACTTGCGTGGAGACGCTGTGATTCGAATGGATCGCGACCGCGAGATCGGCGGCACTTCCATCATCATGAACCAGTTCGAGGACGATGGCGTCACGCAGACATCCTGGAAATCCTTCCAGCTCCTTTCCACGGCCACGGCCTTGAACAACGGCACTTTCTCCATCGCCGATATCGGCACCGGCGTCAGTGGTCTTGGCACGAATCGACTCCTCATCGACAATGCCGGAAACGTCGGCATTGGAACGAACACGCCCACTGCAAGGCTGCACGTCCGTAATGAGGCGCTCTCGCTCCAGTCATCCGCGCTCGAATCCGACGACATCGTGATCGAGTCGACCGATGCCTCCCTCGGTCTCTACAGCACATCGGCCACTCCGTTCGGTTCTGCGATCTCGCTCAAGGAGATCGACGGGACGGGCCTGATCGTCAACACATGGGGCATGTACCGCCGGACCACACCCAGCGGCGCTGCCCTGCGGTTTTCGTATGGCACAAGCGAAGATTACTCCGCGAATGCCGTCATGATGGAGCTGGGAACGACCGGGAATCTCTCCGTGACAGGCACCGTTACGCCGGGCGGCGCTTCGTTCAAGATCGACCACCCGCTCGACCCGGAGAACAAGTACCTCTATCACAGCTTCGTCGAATCGCCTGACATGATGAACGTTTACAACGGCAACGTCGTGACCGACGCCGCCGGCTACGCGACCGTCGAGCTGCCCGAGTACTTCGAGGCCCTCAACGCCGACTTCCGCTACCAACTCACCGTCGTGGACGAGCAGGATTCGCAGGACTTCGTTCAGGCCAAGGTGGTGCGTGAAGTCGAAAACAACAGATTCGTTGTACGCACCAGCGCGCCCTTCGCCAAAGTTTCCTGGCAGGTGACCGGCGTCCGCCAGGATGCCTTCGCCGAGGCCAATCGCATCGTGACCGAGGTGGAAAAAGCGCCGGAGGACAAAGGGCAATACCTGCATCCCGAGGCGTTCGGCCTGCCGCCGGAGCGCGGCATCGGGATGAACAGGAAGGAGGACGCCCAATGAAAGCGCTTCCACACCTTGTGATTGCCATCGTGGTCTGTGCCTGCCAATGCGGCCACGCAATCGCCCAGCTCGAGATCGACTGGCACACCATCGACGGAGGCGGCGGGGTCAGCAGCGGCGGAGGGCTTACCCTCGTCGGTACGATCGGCCAGCATGACGCCGGATCGCCCGACGCGCCCCTGACCGGCGGCGGCTTCACGGTCGTCGGCGGCTTCTGGCAGATGGCCGCGCCATCGTGCGCCTGTCCCGGCGACATGAACGCGGACGACGCCATCAATGGCATGGACATCCAGCTGTTCGTTCACTGCATGCTAGGCGCAGGTTCGAACTGCCCCTGCGCCAACGTCGACCAGACCGGCGGCCTGGACCTGCCCGACATCGACGCGTTCGTGAACGACGTGCTGGCGGTCACCCCGTGTCCCTGACACACGGTCTTGCCTGGCGTATTTCGTGAGAGGCAATGCCATCGTGCCAACATGCAGGGAGAACGAAATGCTGCTTGCGCCCGCGCGGCCGGCGCCGTAACGCCGCCGCATCGGGGTGGGAGGCGTGCAGTAACAAGTGCGGCGGGACCGGGGAGGTTTATCCCCGATCCCGCCGGTTGAAAGTGTTCCCCACCAGGCCGGAGGCCGTGCTGATCGCTTATCGCAGCAGCGCGAGAATCTGCGACGACTGCTGATTGGCGACGCCCAGCAGCGAGATCGCCGACTGGAGCAGCACGTTCTGGCGGTTGAGTTCCGCCGTTTCCTGAGCGTAGTCCACGTCGCGGACGACGCTGCGGGCGCCCTCGATGGCCACCTTGGTGGCGTTCAGGCTGTTGATCGAGGTCTCGACCTGGAACTTGTTGAAACCGCCGATGCGTCCCTGCTGCGTGGCCACCTGGCTGAGCGCCGACTTGGCGATGCGCACGGCGTTGTTGGCGTCCGCGGAGAGCGAATTCGTTCCGCCGCTCTTCAGCGTGTTCAGGTAGCCGGTGTTCACGTCGCCGAGGTTGTGGCTGAACAGGGCGTTGAAGCCGACGGTCGCGCGGGTGGAGCTGTCGGTTCCGAGCTGGAAGGTGGAGCCGCCGCCCGAGATGACGACGTTGCCCGCACCGCCGGCGACGTTTCCGGCGGAGGTGAGCGAGAACTCTCCGCTGGAGCCGCCGACGTTGAAGGAGACGCGGAGGCCGTCGACGAAGGCGCTCTGTCCGGCGACGGTGACTTCGGCGTCGGTGCCCTTGGTGTAGGAGACGTTCTGGAAGTCGGTATCGCCGCTGACGTAGGTCGCCTGGACGAAGGCGCTCTCGCCGAAGTCGCGGCTCTGGATGCGCAGCTCGCTGCCGGAGATCGACGCCGAGACGCCGGTCTGATCGGCGGCGGCGATGATCTTGTCGCGGATGGCGGTGAAGGTATCGGTGTCGCTGACGGTGATCGTCGCGGAGCCGAGCTTGCCGGTAATGGTGAACTCACCGGCGTCGAGCGATGCGGCGGAGACGCTGGTCAGCGTGGCCGAGGCGACCGCGCCGGCGCTGACGACGTTGACCGCGAGGGTTTCGTTCGACGACGACGAGGGCCGCGAGTAGATGCGGATATCCTGCACCTTTGAGGCGTCGCTGGCGGTCGCAAGGATGGACTGCTGGCCGTCGAGCAGGCGCTTGCCGTTGAAGTTGGTGGTGCGGATGATCCGGTCGATCGAGTTGATGGCGTTGTCGATCTGCGCCTGGTTGGCGGAGATCTCCGCGGCCGACAGACCGCCCTCGCTGGTGCTGGCGGCGGCAAGCCGCTCGATCTCACCGAGGAGCGAGGTGACTTCCTTGAGAGCGCCGTCGGCGACGTCGAGCACCGACTTGGCGCGCTGGCCGTTGGTGATGGCCGCGTCGACCGCCGTAAGCTCGGCATTGAGGCTCTGAAGGGCGATGAGGCCGGCCGGATCGTCCGAGCCGTTGTTGATCTTGAACCCGGTGGAGAGCCGCGTCAGGGTATCAGCCTGGCTGGCGGACGTCTGGTTCAGGATGTTCAACAGAGACAACGTGTTGGTGTTCGTGACTGTAAGGCCCATAACTTCTTATCCCCTTGTTCCAAGTGACCCAGTACTGTTCTGTCCCCTTGACGGTTTCTCGAACTGAATCCCCACCAGGACCCGTTTTCAGTACTGGGAACGATGTCGAACAGGCGTGCAGCAAACCTAAGATATAATTTTCGCTGAAAGGCGTGTTGTGTGTACGGCCCGGGCGCGCAAATGCCGGGTCAGATAAGAGCTTGAGGCTGTCATCGGGAATGCAGGTGAGCCAGTGCGGTCGCAGCGGCACTGTTGAAAGGGCCGGGTCCGCGTTTCGAGGGCTGCTCCTGCAAAGTTGAGGCGCTCGGCAGGTTGAACGGGGGCGGGCCGAGCGGCGTGGCGTGACTCACGGGGGACCTGCTTCGGGGGCTCTACGAGCGATTCAGTTGTTTATCCGCGCGGGCCGGTTGGACGCCGCACGCGGCGCTTCGTCCCTAGGGGCCTGGGGCGCGGGTTCGGCCTCGCCTGCGTCGGGCTGATCGGCCGGCTGGCTGGCGGCGGCCTGCATGGCCCGATATGCGCGAAGGCGGTCGAGGGCTTCGCCGGGGATGGGGCCGAGCCGCCACTCGCCGTCCTCCCGGGCGATGGCGACCTGGACCTGCTTGACGCGTTCGCCTCCGCGAACGGCGAAATCCTCGAGTTCATACTCGGCGCTCATTAGATAGATGGGGCCGGGGATCTCGGGGAGATCCGGGAGCTTCTCGATGCCGAGGATTCGGACCTTTTTCAGGGCGTTGAAGTTGGATTCGAAGCGCGGGGGGAGAATCGGCGGGCGGCGGTTGCTCAGCATCAGCCGGAAGTCCGAGTACTTGCCCTGCATGCAGACGCGGGCGAAGCGGTCGACGAAACGGTTGAGCGTCAGGTCATAGGTCCGGGCGGCGACGGGAAACTCGAAGTCGGGCCGGGCCTCGGGGTTGAGGATGACCGGCTCGGGGAAGGCCTCCTCCTCGGTAAGGACTGTTTCCTCGGTCAGGAATACGAAGGCGACGGCGCTCACGAGGGTAAATGCAAGGAGGATGAGCCCGTAGAGCGCAAAGCGCTTGAGAGATGTGCGTGACTGCCGTTCGATCGCCGTCGTCGTCATTCCGCGTGTGTTCCCTTGACCCGCTGAACGTTCGTCAACGCTATCCGCCGGTCGCGCGGTGACCGGGGGTCAATAGCCGCCCCGGCGCTGCGCGCGGCGGATTTCCTTGGTGTCTTCCTTGCGGCGCTCATCCTGGCGCTTGTCGTGATGGCTCTTGCCGCGTGCGAGGGCCAGCTCGACCTTGGCCAATCCGTCCTTGTTGAAGTACACGCTCAGGGGGATGAGCGTCTGACCCTTGATCTGGACGGCGGTGGCCAGTTTCTTGATTTCCCGCTTGTGCAGGAGAAGCTGCTTGGGCCGCTTCGGGTCATGATTGTAGCGATTCCCTTCCTTATAGGGCTGGATCTGAAAGTTGATGAGGCGGACCTGGCCGTTCTCGATCCGGGCGTAGGCTTCGGCGAGGCTGGCACCGCCCTGGCGGAGACTCTTGACCTCGGTGCCCTTGAGAGCGATTCCGGCTTCGACCTTTGCGAGGATTTCAAAGCTGTATCGGGCCTTCCGGTTTTCCATGACCGGGGTCTGCGGGGCCGGTTTCTTTGCCGTATCTTTGGCCATGACAGTATGTTACATGCAAACGGAAATCGCCACAATATTGACGGAAGACGCATCCCTCGTGCGGGCGAAGATGTATAATAGAGTGGCGTCTATGAAAGAGCACGATGCCAGCGCCGGACGGCTCGACCAGGTCCGCGAGCGGCAGCTTATCAAGCAAGCGCGCCGCGGTTGCGCAAAATCTGCGCATGCGCTGGTCGAGGCGTACCAGGATCGGCTGCACGCGTTCGTGTGGCGGATGGTCCGGGACAACCACGACGCCGAGGAAATCTGCCAGGATACATTCCTTCGCGCGTTTTCCGCGCTGAACACCTTTGATGACACGTATCGCTTCAGCACCTGGCTTTTCACGATCGGGTATCGACTTTGCCTGAATGCCATTCGCCGGCACAAGGACTACAGCGGCGAGGTGGATTTCTCGGGCATGTCGGAGAGCGGCCGGGGTGAATCGACCGAAAACATCGCGATCGCCGTCGCCAACAGCGAGGAGGCGGCGCGGCTTAAGAAAGTAATCTGGGATTCCGTGGATCGACTGACACCGCAGCAGCGCGCGACGGTATTACTCTTCTACAGGGAGTCGCTGAGCTGCCAGGAGATCGGCGAGGTCCTCGGGATGCCGGCGGCGACGGTGAAGAGCCATCTTCATCGGGCGCGGAGCCGGCTCAAGGACCTGCTCAGCGGACACCTCGTCGAGGACTGGTCCGTTGTACGGTTCTCGCAACCGGCATAAGCGGGCGCGGAGACGCCCGGTTCGGCCGCACGGTCGTGCCGCAGGGAAGGGCACCGGGTGGCGGCAGTGGAGCATGACGACGCATGATGACTTGCCGAAATGTGCAGCATCTTTTTCAGCAGTTCATCGACGGTGACCTGTCGGCGAGCATGACGGCCGAGGTGCATGCGCACCTGCTTCAGTGCCCGGCGTGTCAGCGGGATGTCGAAGTGGCGCGCGCCAGCACCGAGGTGATATCCCGGGACCAGTCGGAGCCGGCGCTGAAGCCGGGATTTGCCAGCCAGGTCGTCGCGGCGATGATGGAGCAGCAGCCGCGCTTCAAACAGGTTGACGAGCGTGCCGAGCGGCGATTCCGCTGGCGGAAGTATGCAATGGTCGGAGGGCTGCCCGCCGCGGCCGCGGCCATGTTCCTATTCAGCGTTCTTTGGCCGACGCCTCCGGCCGAGCAGCCCGACAAAATGGTTCTCGGTGTTTCCGTGGGAGACGCGACCGGCGTCAGCCAGGTGATGAGCCCGACGGTAGAGGCCGTTTCGGACGCCCGGGATGCGGCGCGAAGCCTGAACCAGGTACTGCGTATTTCCGCGGGCCAGGCGGGCGCCGGCGTTCGCCGCGGACTGGAGCGACTCGAAAAAGCCGCCGACGGCCCGGCTGATCCGTCGTTCATGGAAATCTTCCTCCAGCCGTTTGACACGATGCTGACTGCTCCGCCGTCGAACACGACGGACAGCGCCTCCGACATCATTCGATTCTGAGCGGCGGTCGGTAAGAACAGGCCGCGAAAGGCATTCATGCCGGACACGATCCGGCTTTTTTTATTGACGCGCTCGCGGCCGGCGGGACGCGGGCCGTCGGCGGCAGTTTTTGCTCGCGAACGGCCGTGCCGGAATACGATCAATCTGACATGAAATCCTACATTCGCAAACCCGTTCTCGCGGCGATCTGCGTTGCGGCGGCGCTTTCGGCGGCGCGCGTCGGCCGCGCGGAGGACCCCGCGGGCACGATCGTCGACTGGGCGAAGATCGTGCCGGGCGACGTTCGGTTTTACGTGGAGCTGCGCGGCCTGGCGGCGGTGCGCGTGCAGTTTCGCCGGTTGGGGATCTGGGACACGGTCGTGGAGCTGCGCGAGCAGGACCTCGAGCGCGGGGGCGACCGCTGGCAGCGGCACACCGAGGAGTTGCTCGGGCTCGATCCGGAGTCGGCGATCAGCGAACTTCTCGGGCGGCGGTCCGCGCTCATCGCTCCGACACCGGACGACTGGGACAACGGGGTCCTTCTCGCGGAGCTTGGCGGAGACGATGCGGCCGGGAAGTTTCTTGAGAAGTGGGGCGCGAAGGAGCTTGAAAGCGAAGGCCCGGTGCGAAAGTACGTCATCACCGGCGGGCTGATGATGGCGGTCTTCGGACGGACGCTCGCCATCGGTCCGGCAGGGGACCCGGACGGACTGTGGCAGCGGACGGCGCATCTCATGGCGGGAGAGCGCGCTCCGAATCTCGCGGGTCGGGCGGACTTCGCCGCTCTGCGTGCGCGGCTGGGAGACGACCCACATGGCGTCCTCTACGCGGCGTGGAACCGCAGCGACCCTTCGGCGATTGCGGGCTGTCATCGGCTGTTGGCGGGCGCGTGGATCACTCCGACGGAGATAACCTGCGAATTGCGGGGCCAGCTCGCGCTGCCGCGTGCGGATGATCGGCCGCTTGACATGAGCGTCATCCGGGAGGCGCCGCTGACGACGCTCGCGGCGTGGGGAGGCAAGATCGACCTGAAGGCGCGGCCCAGCGAAGGTTCGACGCCGGATCAATCGCTGGCGGCGGTGTTTCTCGAGTCGCTGGGGGTGGCGGGTTCATCGCCGGGCCCGCTGATCGACACGATCGGGCCTGGGTTTTACGTGCTGGTGGCCCGGGATCCGCCGGCGCTGGTGACGGGTTTCGATCTGCCGGCCGTGACGGTGATCTGCGACTCGACGCGCGGCCAGGCCATTCTGGACAACCTCGATACGATCATCGACATACTGGGCAAGGGGCTGGCACTCGTGACCGTACGGCCCGGTGTCGAGATCGATGATGTCTCGGTCCGGAAGCACGACTGCGAAGGCGTGGAGCTGCACACGATTGCGATCGGCAGGCCGCTGGCGCGGCGGCTGGGGCTTGCCTTTCTCGAGCGCACCGAGCTTTGCTGGGGGCTGCTGGACGGGCGCGTGATTCTCTCTACTTCGCGCGGGCACGTGCAGGAGATCATCCGCGCGGCGCGCGGCAAGTCTCCCCGGCTCGGAGAAAATGTCGAGGAACTGCTGCCGGCGGCCGAGGGCGAGGAGGAGGTGGAATGCTTCCTGATCCGTGGCAGCGCCGCGTCGGCCATGTTCACGAACTGGCTCGGATACGTTCAGAAGAATCACCCCGACGCGCTCAAGCCGGAGTGGTGGCAGTCGTGGGCCCGCGACCGCATCGCGGACCGGTATCGGCTGGGCCTGGGGCTGGAGGCAGACCCGTCAACGCCCGGCCGGGCGATCGTCGTGGAGGTTGGCGAGTTTTCTCCCGCCGAGGGCCTGGTGCTGCGGGGCGATGTCGTCGTATCGGCGGGGGGGAGGCCTCTGCCCGCCGAGAAGCCGGCTCACGCGGTTGCGGAGCGGTATGAGAAGCGGGGCAACGCGCGCACGTTTGACCTCGAGGTTCTTCGCGAAGGGGAGCCGAAGCCGATTCGGATCCAGATTCCCGTGCAGCCGGCCGTGGCGACGGACGTCAGCCGGCTTGATCCGATCCGCGCGATTCGGCAGCTCGCGGCGCTGACGCGCCGGGCGGAGACCGTGAGCGTCTGTCGCTACCTCGGCAAGCGGACGCAACTGGATGCCCGCGTCGTGATCCGGTGGAGCCCGGACCGCCGTTAGCGGATGCCGATTACGTGACACTCGCCGGCGGCGCGGTCAACCGTTCGGGATGAACGCCTCCACGAAATGGCGGATCGACGGCTGCGCGTTTTCTCGAAGGACCACGCTGATCACGTCAAACCGATAGGCGCAGTCCGGGTGGCGATGGGCGGCGAGCCAGGCACGGGCGACCCGTGCAAGTTGGCGCTGCTTGGCCGGATTGACATGCTCCTCGGGATCGCCGGCCGCGTCGTCGGCGAGGGTCTTTACCTCGACAAAGACGATCGTGTCGTCATGATGACACACAAGATCGAGCTCGCCAACGGGTGAGGTGTAGTTGCGGGCGAGGACCTTGTAACCGAGCGATTTGAGGAATCGTGCGGCCGCGTCCTCGCCGGCCGCCCCGAGCATTTTCCGATCGCGGGTCATGGGCGCATCGTACCGCGGCCGGATTTGCCGGGAACCATGTAGCAAACGGATTGCGCGGGCGCGTTCGATCGCGCGGAATAAGGAATACCTACAGGTCAGGGATTCCCCCGGCAACGGGGGCCGCGCTGGGGTATTGGCGGCTGGCGTCAGGCCGTGACGACCATCTCAGCCTCGCGCGCGGCGGACTTGGCGGTCTTGCCGGCGGGGGCGGGGGCGGCGGAATCGTCGCCGCCGGTTGAGACGCGCTCGCGGAGCTTGCGGGCCTTGCCGACGCGGTTGCGCAGGTAGAAGAGCTTGCCGCGGCGCACCTTGCCATGCCGGATCACCTCGACGCCGGCGATGCGCGGCGACTGGGTCGGGAAGATGCGCTCGACGCCTTCGTTGTTGACGATGCGGCGGACAGTGAATGTCTCGTTCAGGCCCCGGCCTCGACGGCCGACGACGACACCGATAAAGGGCTGAACGCGCTCCTTGTTGCCTTCAACGATGCGCACGCCCACGGACACCGTGTCGCCGATCTCGAACTTCAGGGTGTCCTTTCGCTGCCTGCTCTGTTCCACGGCTTCGATCAGTCTGTTGCGCATCGTACGTACTCCCAACCATCAGTGTCGGCGAATCGTGTGATCAACCTTCGCTTGTTTCGTCCCTCAGCAGGTCCGGGCGGCGCTGTGCCGTGCGTCTTTTCGCCTCGGCGAGCCGCCAGGCCCTCACTCTTGCGTGGTCGCCCGACAAGAGCACGTCGGGGACCGAAAGCCCCTGGTACTCCCGGGGCCGGGTGTAATGCGGATACTCGAGCCACGTATCGGCGTCGCCGGGGCCGTCGGAACGGACGCTGAAGGATTCCTCCAGCGGCGAGTCCTTATGGCCGAGGGCGCCGGGCCGCAGCCGCACGACCGCATCCACGACAACCATGGCCGCCGCTTCACCGCCCGACAGGACGTAGTCGCCGATGGAAATCTCCCTCGGCGCCAGCAGCAGCCGGATTCTCTCGTCAAACCCCTCGTAGTGGCCGGCGATCAGGATCAGCCGATCGCATTCGGCCAGCTTCGCGGCCACCTTCTGGGTCAGCCGCTCGCCCTGGGGGCAGAGCAGCACCCGCGTCGCCGGCGTCTTATCCAGCCCTTCAACCGCCGCGACGGCGTCGAGGACGGGCTGGCACATCATCACCATTCCAGGGCCGCCGCCGAAGGGCCGATCGTCCACCTTCCGGTGCGGGTCCTTCGTGTAGTCCCGGATGTTGTGACATTCGATTGTCACCAGGCCGGCCTCTCGGGCCCGGCCCAGGACGCTCGCGTCGAAAAACGGTTCACAGGCCTCCGGGAAGAGCGTCAGGACATCGATCCTCATGGCTCAATTCCCGCGCGAAAAATAGGATCCCGTCGCCGCCGCGGGCCTCAGGCCCGGGACTTTGCCGCGATCCCCTGCTTCTTGAGAAGCTTTCGCACCGTATCGGAAGCGGTCGCGCCGCAGGACAGCCAGTGTTCCACGCGCTCCTTTTTCAGAACGACCTGCCTGGATTCATCGGGCTCGATCGGGTCGACGTACCCGAGTTCCTCAATGAAGCGTCCGGTCGCGGCGCTGCGCGAGTCGGAAACACGAAGCCGGAAAAACGGCTTGTTCTTTCGTCCCAGGCGAACCAGTCTCAATGTCACCGCCATGTCTGCCTCTACTTCCAGATCAACGTCGATTCCGTTTCCGTCGACGTCCGTGCGTCTTGAGATTGCATTCCTCGATGGAAAGCGACGGAGAACTACACATGATACCACGGAGCCCTCGTCTGGCAACCCCGGAGGAGCTTACGGGAACCCCTGATCCCACGCGGGGCGGCGTCTGGAAGTCCGGCAGCGGACCTGTTATAACCATCGAATCTGCTTGGAGTTGTCGCTTTGTCCGATAACAGCCACCGAACGGACCCTTCCCTCGTAGACGTCGCGGCCGGGCGCCGTCCCGCCGACCTCCTTCTGAAGAACGCGCGCGTCGTCGGGGTCATCTCCGGTGAAATCATCGAAGGCGATCTTGCCCTCCAGGGCGAGCGGATCGCGGGAATCGGGTCGTACCAAGCCAAGCGCGCGATCGACCTGGCGGGCGGATTCGTCTGCCCGGGCTTCATCGATGCCCACGTACACATCGAGTCGTCCATGCTGGCGGTCCCGGAGTTCGCCCGCGTGGTGGCGGCGCACGGCACGACCGCCGTGGTCGCCGATCCGCATGAGTTCGCGAACGTCATGGGGGCGGAAGGGATCTCGTTTGTTCTGCGCAGCGCGAAGCACGCGCCGATCGACATCTTCGTCATGCTCAGTTCGTGCGTTCCGGCCAGCCCTCTGGAGTCGGCCGGGGCGGAGCTCTCGGCGGAAGACCTCGATCCGTTCATGGGCAATCCGTGGGTGCTCGGGCTGGCCGAGATGATGAACTATCCCGGCGTGATCGCGGGGCGGGCGGACGTACTGGCGAAGATCGCGATGGCGCGACAGCGCGTGGTGGACGGCCACGCGCCGGGGGTCACGGGCCGCGAACTCTCGGCATATGTCTCCGCCGGCATCATGAGCGATCACGAATGCGTGACGGCGACGGAAGCGGCCGAGAAACTTCGCAACGGGCTTTTCATCATGATCCGCGAGGGCTCGCAGACGCGCAACCTCGAGGCCCTGCTGCCGCTCGTGACGCCGATGAACGCCGAGCACTTCATGTT
This sequence comes from Planctomycetota bacterium, assembly GCA_003576905.1. GTDB lineage: Bacteria > Planctomycetota > Phycisphaerae > UBA1845 > UTPLA1 > UTPLA1. The sequence goes on from QEVG01000012.1 coordinate 17,832, forward strand.
CTGCACGGACGACAAAGATGTCCGGGACCTGCTCGAAGAAGGGCAGATCGACTTCATGATGCGCAAGGCGGTGCGGCGGGGGCTCGATCCGATCCTCGCGGTGCGGCTGGGCACCTACAACACGGCGAGATACTTCGGACTGCGCGATCGCGGGGCGGTCGTGCCGGGTTACCGGGCGGACCTTGCCGTGGTCGACAACCTGACGGACTTCAACGTGACGCATACGTTTCATCGCGGGCAGCTTGTCGCCGAGGGCAGCCGGTGCATCATTGCCCCGCAGCTCGAGGCGGAGCGCCGCGCCCCGCTTCGCAGCAGCATTGACGTTCACTGGATCGAACAGAAGGACTTCGTCATTCCGGCGCCGGCCGGCGCGGCAGAGGCTGCGCCGCCGCGGATTCACGTGATTCACGTGTTGGAAAACCGGATCGACACCGAGCGGAGTGTGGAGACGGCGCGGGTGCGGGACGGCTGCCTGGTCGCCGATCCGGCGCGCGACCTGGCGAAGATGGTGGTGATCGAGCGTCACCGGGCGAGCGGGGAGATCGGCCGGGGCTTCGTGAAGGGCTTTCAACTGCGCGGCGGGGCGATTGCGTCTTCCGTCGCGCACGACGCGCACAATATCATCGTGGTCGGCATGTCGGACGAGGACATGCTCACGGCGGCGGTGCGGCTTGTGAAGCTGCGCGGGGGTCTTGTGGTTGCCAGCGCCGGCCAGGTCGTTGCGGAAGTACCACTGCCGATCGCCGGGCTGGTCAGCGATGAGCCCGCGGACATTGCCGCCGAAAAACTGAGGGCCATTTCACGCGCCGCCTGGGAGCTGGGCTGCCTGCTGGAGCAGCCGTTCATGGCGCTGGCGTTCCTGAGTCTTTCCGTGATCGGGAAGCTGAAGCTGACGAACCTGGGGTTGATCGACGTAGAGCGGTTCGAGGTGATCCCGCTTTGCGTGGATTGATCCGGGCGATGAGCCGCGGTTACCGTCCGCCGCGTTTTGCCGCCTTGAACATCTCGATGGCCTGCTTTCGGGCCTCGTCGTGGTTCACCATCGGCGCGGGGTAGTCCTCTCCGATGATGCAGCCGTACATGTCCTGCTCGAGCGGGCCGGCGTTCCAGGGCGCGTGGATCAGGGGAGCGGGATAGCGGGCCAGTTCCGGCACGTAACGCCGAATGAAATCGCCGTCGGCGTCGAACTTTTCCGACTGCATCACGGGGTTGAAGATGCGGAAGTACGGCTGGGCGTCGGTGCCGATGCTCGCGGCCCACTGCCAGCCGCCCAGGTTCTGCGACATGTCGTAGTCAAGCAGCTTCTCGGCGAAATAGTGTTCGCCCCATTTCCAGTCGATGTGCAGGTCCTTTGTCAGGAAGGACGCGGTAATCATCCGCAGCCGGTTGTGCATGTACCCGGTCGTGTTGAGCTGGCGCATCCCGGCGTCCACGATCGGGTAGCCGGTGCGCCCTTCGCACCAGGCGGCGAAGCGTTTTTTATCGTATTTCCAGCGGACGTTTTCGTAGACTTCCTGAAACGCCTTGTAGTAGGTATCCGGAAAATGATGCAGGATCATGTTGTAGAACTCGCGCCAGATCAGCTCGTCGACCCATTTCTGCGCGCCGGGCGAACCGTGCGCCAGCGCTTCGCGGACGAGCTGGCGGATGCTGATCGTCCCGAAGCGCAGGTGCACCGACATCCGTGACACGCCATCGACATCGGGATAGTCGCGCGCCGCGGCGTAGTCTTCAATGCGCGATAGGAACTTGTCGAAAGCGGCTTGCGCTGCTGTCATCCCGCCGGGCATGCAGAGGCTGGTCTCTTGAAATCCCAGATCGACAAGGGACCACGGACTGGAGGGGACTCGCTCCGGCGGGCGGGCCAGTTTCCTGAAGTTTTCCTCGCAAGGGTAGGGGCGCAGGCAGGCGTCGGTGAGCTTTTCGCGCCAGGCGTTTCGGTAGGGCGTGAAGACCTTGATCGGGGCGCCGCTTCGGCCGAGGACTTCGTCCTTCTCGAAAATGACGTGGTCCTTGCAGGTTTGCAGTTCGCGGCCCGCGGCCTTGAGCTTTCGGGCCACTTCGCGATCGCGCTCGTTGCAGCGGGGCTCGTAGTCGTGATTCGCGAAGACGGCATCGACGGCGAGTTCGGCGGCCAGGCGGGGGATTTCCTCGCGGGCGCGGCCGTGGCGGACGATCAGCCCGCCGCCGTGCCGGTGCAATTCGCGCTCAAGTTCGGCGACGGACTGGCGGATGAACGCGACACGCCGGTCGGCGCGATCCTCCAGCCTGTCGAGGATTTCGCGATCGAAACAGAAGACGCACCAGACGCGTTGCGCGGCCGTCAATGCGTGGTGAAAGGCGGCGTTATCGCTGATCCGCAGGTCGCGGCGAAACCACATGAGCGCGGAGTTCATGGCGTCGGGGCCCCCTGCTGTGACGAAGTCCGCCGCAACGGAGCGAGGGTGGTCTTAAGCACAAAAGGGAAAAAGAACGGCCACCAGATCAGGTCGTTGGTCACGATCGTCCATCCGGTGACCGCGGGCAGTTGGCCGGTCGACACGGCCCAGCACCAGCCGAGCGGGCCGAAGATCTTTCCGAGCAGCGCGACCAGGGCGAACGGCGCGTAGCGGATGGGATCGGCGGCAAGAAAGGCATAGCCGACCGCGTATACGAGCACGAACATGCCGATGCATTGCCAGATGGAAGGGTAATTCGGCAGGGGCATGCCGGCCCACACGAACGGCCGCGCGGGAAAAAGCACGACAAAGGTTCCCCATACAAGATTGTAGACGGTCGCGACGATGAACACGCCGCGATAAAGGCGCAGCTCTCGATTCGTCAGCATGGGTCGGGCGCTCCTCGGAGAGCGGCGGTCATGGCCGTGATGATCTCGGCGGGCGCCGGGTTGTCGGAGGCGTCGCGATTCGGCCGGGAATAATACACGATGCCATCGACGCCGACACCAAACGTCCCGCCCAGTTGGAGACCATCTCCGTCCGGAAGGCCGGGCGCATGGCCGCGCATGAAGGACAGGAATCCTCGCCACCACACGCGCGGGCCAAGAAGCTGCACGACCGAGCCCCGGCCCAGGCCGAAGGCGCGGTAAGCGCGGCAATCGGGATCGCTGAGGCACGGCCAGCTCAGGCGGAGCCGGTCGCGGAAGGAGCGGATGCCCTCGACGTCGCTCTGAAGGATGATGATCACGCTGAGCCCGGCGGCGTCGAAGTCGGGTCGCGCGGATTCGAGAACCGACGCGTATGCGCGGAAGAAGGTACAGCCCGAATGGCGCATAAGGGCGAACACGGTCGGCCGGATGGACCAGAAATCGCGAAGCGCGCGGGGAGTTCCTTCCGCGTCACGAAGTACGACGTTCGGGCATCTGGACGGCGGACTCGGTTGTCGCAACGCGTTCATTCGCCTGGGGGGACATAGTCCTGAAGATCAGCGGGTTTTTCCGGCACACCCAGCTTGATGTTCAGTGTCCGGATAAACGCCAGCAGGTGGGCGAGGTTGTCGCAATAGGCGGAGTACTGGATCTGGTGGCGCACCGTGTCGTTGAGTGCCCGGCCGCCGAGCACGAGGGCGGTGCCGGTGGACTGGGCAGTCTCGTAGAGCTGTCGGCAGTCGCGAATGAACTCTTCCTCGCTTCGGAAGGAAGATACGCTGAGCCAGAACAGCCGCGGCCGGACTTCGGTGATCGCGCGGCAGAGGGTCTCCGCCGGGTTTCCGGTGCCGTAGGACTCGGCGCTCCAGCCGGCTTCGCGGAGAGTGACGGCGACCATGTGGGTGGCCAGGGTGTAGGGATCGTGTTCGAGTGTCGCGCCGATGGCCTTTGGAGCGTTGGCTGCCGGCGGCGCGAGGGCCGCACGAAGCTGGTAGAGCACGCGGTTGACAATCTCGCACGACCGGCGCTCCTGATATACCTGCACGCCTCCGCTTTCCCAGTGGTGGCCGATGTCACGGAAGTTGACGGCCAGCACCTTGTCGCAGATGTCGCAGACGGAATGACCCGCGAGGTACAGGCCGAAGATGATGCGCACGACCTGCTCCTCGTCGCCCTTCTCGAGGGCCTCCTGCAATCGGGTGCGGGAGCGATCAACGGTGGCCTCGCCCTGACCGGTCGTCGAGGGCAGCCCGAGCACGTCGGGCCGGACGATCTGATGTCCGGACGAGCGGAGAAAGGCGAAGACACCGGAGATTGGAAGTCGGCGGTGTCCGCCGGCCGTTCGGGATGCGGGGAGGAGTCCCTTGTCGCACCACCGCTTGAGCGACGCTTCGCTCACGCCGATTGCGAGGGCTACCTGCTTGGGGGTCACGACTTGTTTTATCATAGATGGTTCCTGATCGGTTTGATTGATTTTAGAGTGAACGAATTTGCCCTGCAACCCCCTGCCCGGCAAGGGGTCAGGATTGTTCATTGTCTTTATTTGCATTGTAAATATTTACCCTTGTCCTTCGAGTAATTGTCCTAATCGCCTTGACTTTCTCTGGGATGCCTCCCAGAATGTAATGAGCGATTTGAGCGAATTTAGGCGTGACAAAACGGGATGTCAAGGTGGTTCAGACTTTCACATATCGAACTCGGATCGAAGCCCCTGCGGGCGAGGTATTCGCATGGCATGCCCGGACAGGTGCATTCGAGCGTCTGAACCCTCCCTGGGACCCTGTCGAAGTCGTTCATCGAACGGGCGGGATCCGCGATGGAGACCGCGTGACGATTCGAATGCACCTTGGTCCGCTGCCGGTGCACTGGACGCTGGAGCACCGCGACTATGTCGGTGGCCGGCGATTTCGGGACGTGCAGGTCTCAGGGCCGTTTCGGAGCTGGGAGCACACGCACGAGGTACACCCTGCCGCCGGGGACGCTGCGATTCTTGAGGACACGATCCGGTACGAGCTTCCGCTTGGGGCGGCGGGGCGCGCGGTGGGTCAGTCGATGGCGCAGCGCCGCCTTGTGCACCTCTTCGCGCATCGACACGCGGTGACGCGGCACGACGTCGAGATGCATGCGCGGCACGCGAAAGGAGAAACCATGCGAATCCTGATTTCCGGTGCGACGGGGTTGGTCGGCTCCTCGCTGGTCCCGCTCCTGACTACGGGCGGGCACGAGGTCCTGCGGCTTCGTCGGTCGAGCAGTTCGGCCGGGCCAAGCGCTGTCGCCTGGGATCCGCGAGTCGGGCTGACGGATCCGTCGTCCGTGGGTTCGTTCGATGCCGTCGTGCATCTTGCAGGCGAGAGCATCGCTTCGGGTCGGTGGACTGCCGCTCGTAAGGAGTTGATCCGCGCCAGCCGCGTGGAGGGAACGCGCCGGCTGTGCGAGTCGATGGCGGAGCTACCGCGACCGCCCGCAACGCTGGTCTGCGCCTCGGCGATCGGCTATTACGGAAACCGCGGGGAGGAGGAACTTGATGAGTCCGCCGATCCCGGCCCGGGATTTCTGGCGAACGTGTGCCGCGCGTGGGAGGCGGCGACCGAGCCGGCGGTGAAGGCGGGAATCCGCGTGGTTCACGTTCGATTCGGCGTTGTTCTGAGCCCGCGCGGGGGAGCGCTGGCTAAGATGCTTACACCGTTTCGCCTTGGCGCCGGCGGCGTGATGGGCAGTGGGCGTCAGTACATGAGCTGGGTGGGGATTGACGACGCCGTGCGGGCGATTCAGCACTGCCTAATAACCGCCAACCTGTCGGGTCCCGTCAATGTCGTAAGCCCGTCGCCGGTGACGAACGCGGAATTCACGCGGACGCTCGGCCGGGTACTGCGGCGACCGACGATCTTGCCCATGCCGGCGTTTGCGGCGCGGCTCGCGTTCGGCGAAATGGCGGATGAACTTCTGCTCGCGAGCACGCGGGCCATCCCTCAAAGGCTGATCGAGACGGGATTTCGATTTCAGGATGTGGCATTGGAGGACTGTCTGAGGCGGCTTCTCGGCGCGGCGTGATGCGGGCGTCGCGCGAGTATCAAGCGCACAACGCGATCGAGAGGACGGGTGTGTCATGAAGGGTACGGCAACGGCAAACGCGCTGGATCAGATTGATCACGTCGCCATCCGGGTCGGCGACATCGATGAGGCCGTCGCATGGTACATGAAGACGTTCAAGTGCGAGGTGGCCTACAAGGATGGGACGTGGGCCATGCTGCGCTTCGGCAACATCCGGCTTGCGCTGGTGGTACCGAGCCAACACCCTCCGCACATCGGAATCTACAGCGCGTGCGCCGAAAAATTCGGCGACCTCCGCCCGCACCGCGACGGCACGCGATCGACGTACATCGCCGACCCGTCGGGGAACTGGGTAGAGGTTCTTGCGAAGGAGTGACCGGCGGGGTTCTTCCGAATCGCGCCGTCCCGTTCACTTCTGAGATGGCCATGAAAACCGTTTACAAAGGCAATCGGCACCTGGCGAATGCGAGCGTGGTTATGTGGTTTTCGGCGCTGCCGCTCCTTTTTGCGTCGGGCTGTTTGTGGATGCCGCCCGCACCGGTCACGCGCGCGGACCTGGGCACTTCGCTGAAGCGATTCGAAAGAAGGTACGCCGCAAATCCGCCCGCCGGGGCACGCGTCGCCGAGTTGAGCCGGGCGTTCGATCAGGCCACAACGAGCTTTTTCTTCGGCAATTACGCGGAGGTCGTCAAGGGAATTGAGGGCGCGGCCGCGATGCTTTCGGCAAACGGGCCCAGCGACGCGGAGCGCGTCGCCGCGTCTCTGAAGTTCCGGCTCACGCCATCGGCATATGTCCTCGGCAGCGGCGCGGCTCCCGGATTTCGACTGACGAGCATGTACGAAGTCACCCTTGCTTCCGAATCGGCGATCGTGCTGAAGCTCCGGGTCGTCAACGAGGCGGGCGAAAAAATTCACGAGCAGCCTATCGAGGTGCAGGGCGCTGCGTCGACGCGAATCGACATTCTCGGAACGCTCACGATCGATCTGACAAAGCTGAAGCGCGGAAACCATCGCGTCGAACTCGTGACCGCCGAAGGGGCGGCCTTTGCAGTACTGAACTGGCCCGCCGTTGAAAGGTCGCCGGCCCAGGGGCGGGAGGCGAACGCGGCCCGGCTTGCTCCCCTTTCGTTCGATTCGCCGGCGCTTCAGCAGGCCCTGGCAAGTGCGCGGGCGCGAAACGCACTGCTACTCGATCCGCCTGGCGAAGATCGCGTGATCGAGTTCGTCATCGATCGCAGCGCATTGGAGGCGTCGGTCGCTGACGAGGTTGAAAGACTCGCGGCGGGTGAGAATCCCTATTTCCATCGTAAGGGTGACTACTGGCGGGTCTTCAAACGCGAGGGCGACGAGATTCCGCTGCGCGTCTATTGCCCGGCCGGGCTCGACGTGGGCAAACCCGTGCCGGTGGTCGTGGCGTGGCACGGCTACGGGGGTGACGAGAACCTTTTCCCGGAGGGATACGGGGCGGGCCTCGTGAAGCGACTGGCGGATCAGCATGGGTTTCTGCTGGTGTGCCCTTTGACGTATCCGTTCCTGAACTCGCCCGTCGTGTTCGATCGGCTCCTGGAGGTGATCGGCCACGATTACACGATCGATGCGTCGCGCGTTTACGTAATGGGGCACTCGCTGGGCGCGGCATGTGCCGCAAGTATTGCACCGCGGCGCGCGGATCGCATCGCCGCGGCCTGCCTTTTTGCCGGCGGGAGCAACCTCGCCGACGCGGATCGGCTCCCGCCGACCGTGGTCTTTCTCGGGGGAGCGGACCTTGTCTCTCCACCGGAGCGGAGCCGGCCCGGAGTGCAGGCGGCGATCGGCAAGGGGCTGCCGGTGGAATTGCGGGAAAAGCCCGATCTCGGGCACACGATCCTCGTGAGTGAATCGCTCGCGGATGGAGTCACGTTTCTGATGCAGAAAGTCCGGAGCGCGCCGCGGCGAAAGTGATGAAAGCAGAACGACCCCTTCGTCACCTTGTGATCGTACTTGGAGATCAGCTTGACGCCGGTTCTTCGGCATTCGATGGGTTTGATGCGCGGTGCGACGCCGTCTGGATGGCGGAAGTCGCATCGGAATCCACAATCGTCTGGTCGCACAAGGCTCGGACCGCGTACTTTCTTTCGGCGATGCGCCATTTTCGGGATACGCTTTGCGATAGCGGCATCCGTGTGTGCTACAGGAAGCTCGATGACCGCGACAACCTCGGCTGCTTCCAGTCTGAGCTCGAGGCATTCGTTCGAAAACGCCGACCGAATCGGCTGATCGTCGTGGAACCGGGCGAGTGGCGTGTGCGGAAACTCCTCGAAGCGACGGCGCGTCGTCTTAGGCTACCCCTGGATATCCGCGTTGATCGCCACTTTCTTTGCTCGGCGGCGGAGTTCTCCGCCCACGCGCGAAACCGCCGTCAGCTACGGATGGAGCACTTCTACCGGGGCATGAGGAGGCGACTTGGGATTCTCATGGACGGCGATCGGCCGGTCGGCGGATCCTGGAATTTCGACGCCGAAAACCGCGGCGCATTCGGGCGCTCCGGCCCTGGTGAGATCCGGCCTCCCCGGTCGTTCAGGCCGGATTCGACGACACGTGACGTGATCAGCCTTGTGGAGCGTCGGTTCGCAAGCCACCCGGGAAGTCTGGCGCCATTCGACTGGCCGGTGACGCGAGAACAGGCGCTAGCAGCGCTTCGGGACTTCATCGAGCATCGGCTACCGGGATTCGGCCGGGTGCAGGACGCCATGTGGATGAACGAGCCGTACCTGTATCACTCCCGGCTTTCCGCGGCGATGAATCTGAAGCTGTTAGACCCCCGCGAGACAATTGCGGCGGCCGAGGCGGCGTTGCGGGCCGGACACGCTCCCCTCGCGGCGGTCGAGGGCTTCATTCGCCAGATACTCGGCTGGCGCGAGTATGTTCGCGGTGTCTACTGGCTGCACATGCCGGACTATCTCGACCGCAATGCGCTCGACGCCGAGGCGCCGCTGCCCGATTTCTACTGGACGGGTGAGACAGAGATGCAGTGCCTACGGCATTGCATCAGTCAGACGCTTTCCCTGGGATATGCGCATCACATACAGCGGCTCATGGTGACAGGGCTATTCGCGCTGCTGTTGGGAGTCCGGCCACAGGAAGTGCACGCATGGTACCTTGGCATGTATGTGGATGCGGTGGAATGGGTCGAGTTGCCCAACACGCTTGGAATGTCGCAGTATGCCGACGGCGGGATCATGGCATCCAAGCCGTACGTCGCGACGGGCAAGTACATTCAACGAATGAGCAACTACTGCGAAGGCTGCACGTTCGACCCTGCCGCGGCGACGGGGCCCAGCGCGTGCCCATTTACGACGCTCTACTGGGATTTTCTCATGCGACATGATAAGCGGCTCCGGGCCAGTCCGCGGATGGCCCTACAGCTTCGGAATCTGGCGAAACTTTCGCGCCGGGTCAGGGGCGAAATCAGCCGGCGGGCGGACGGGTTTCGCGTCCAATTAACCGTTCGCGCGACCAGTCCCGGCGAGGTCGCGGGCTCCTCGCGTCGCAGGGGCGGGCAGCCATGAACGAGACCCGCTTGAATGCCATTCTGCTGACGCAGCTCGCGGCGACATGGTTCATGGTGGGCCTGATCTGGCTTGTGCAGATCGTTCACTACCCGCTCTTTTCCCGCGTGGGTGCCGCGAATTTCAGCGTCTATGCTCGCCGCCATCAGCGGCTTATGACGTTCGTCGTCGCGCCGCCGATGATCGTGGAGCTTTTCTGCAGCGCGCTTATCGTCTGGGCCCGGCCGGCGTCGGCACTGGCGTGGATCGGCGCGGGCCTGGCGGCGGCGATCTGGCTATCGACCGCGCTCGTTCAGGTGCCGATGCACGAGCGTTTGTCCGGGGGGTTTGACGCGCGGGGGCACGCCCTCCTGGTGCGGACCAACTGGCTGCGGACGGCGGCGTGGTCGGCGCGCGGGGTACTGGCGATCGTCATGCTTGCGACGTGGTGGCGCTGAGGGCCGTCCGGGAGGGCATCAGGGCGCGAGCAGCAGCGTCGTGAAGAGCTGAACATCGAGCGCGTCACTCCAGCCGTCGTTGTTGAGGTCGGCCGTGCAGCTCTCGGGCGGAGCCCCGACGAGGGAAGCCGCGAAGGGAGGCACGTCGAGCGGGGTCAGCAGACCGTCGCCATTAAGGTCGCCGGACTGGCATTGCGCCGGGGCGAATTCGTGCGCGCCGATGTCCACGACCGGCGCGGGGCCGACGCCTGTGTCGGCGATAAGCGGAATATCCACGCGCCGAGGGCCGCCGGAGAAGTCGGCCGTCAGTTCTATCGGAACCGCACTCGTATCGCCGGCGTCAATCCCTCCCGAGCCGGGCATGAGGCGCACGTCGTCATCGGCGGTGCCGGGCACGTCGTCGCGGCCCGCCGGGTCCGTGAAGCGCGGATCGTTTCCGCTGTTTCCAGCACCGCCGAGCGCGCCGGACCAGCCCTCGACAATCGAATAGTCGATGTACGTCTGCCCGGCGAAGTTCCAGATCTGCCGCTCTTCGCTGTTGCCGAAGTCGGCGGTGTTGCCCCAGAGGATGCAACTGGTGACGGCCGGGCCGTCAGAGTCGTTGGCGATTGCGCCGCCAGTTGAGCCGCCGTCGTTGAAGGCCATCGTGCAGTTGACGACGGTCGGGCTGCTCGCGGCGAAGGTAGTCATCGCGCCGCCGTAGTTGCTGATCGCGATGTTGCCGGTGAAGACGCATCCGGCGATCAGGGGATTGCTGGCGATGATGTCGAACGCGCCGCCGTGAAAGTCGGCGACATTGCCGTGGAAACCGCAGTTGATGTAGGACGCCGTGCTGTTGGCGCTGTTTTCGACCGCGCCGCCGTACGCGCTCAAGTTGCCAATGAAGCGGCACGAGGTGAAGACCGCCGGGCTGTCGTAGTTCACCACCGCGCCGCCGACGTAGCCGGCGAAGTTTCCGTCGAACAGGGTGTTCGCCACCTCGGGGGCGCTCGCGTTCACGTTGGCCATGGCCCCGCCGCCGGGGAAATTGTCCGGATCGGCGGCGTTGTTCACGAAGGCGCAATCGGAGACTGCGGGGCTGCCGGTGTCGCAGTACATTCCTCCGCCAAGCTGGCCGGCGGTGTTGTCCTCGAAGCGGAGGTTGGAGAGCGTGGGTGATGCATCAAGCACGCGCATGCCGCCGCCACGCGGATTAAAGAAAACCGACTCCGTATTGGCATTGCCATCCTGAACAATGAAGCCATCGAGGATTGCCGTCGCGTCCACGTCCTCGGCGACCACAACGTGCATGGAGTTGTCGGAAGCGTCGCCGGGCAGGCCGATGTCTCCGGAGAGAACAGTGGGGTTCAGGGCCGGGTTCCTCTGTGTCACGACCGTTTCATTGCCAATGAAGCCGCCGTAGAGGGCGAGGTTGTTTTGGAGCCGAAACGAGAGCTGCCGCAGGCCCTCGCTGAGGTCGGCGTGGTAAACGCCTTGAGCGACCCAGATCTCCAGCACGTCGCCGCGCGATCGGACGGCCTGGCAGATGGCGTGATGAAGGTCGTTCAGCGCAGTGCCCCAGGTCAGGCCGTCGCCGCCGGGCGGCGCGCCGGCATTGACGCGAAGCACCGGGGGGAGGCCGAAGACCGGCAGGACACGATAGTTGGCGACGATATGCCGCGTCTGGTTAATCGTTCGGGCGTTGTCGGCAAGGGTCGTGCCGGTCGGGCGACCGAAGTACGTCACGTCCGGGTTTGAGAAATAGGGGATGGTCGGGTTGGCCTGAAAGACGGCCATGATGGTGTGCCATTCGTCGAGGGGATCGTTGTAGCCGTAGGAATAGGGGAAGTACGCATCGTTGAAGGCGTTTGGCGGGTCGTGCGCGCAGCCGAGGTTATGGCCGATCTCGTGGGCGAGGGTGTAGAGATCCCAGTTGTCCCAGCGCATTTCGAAGTAACCGGACTTTCCAGAGGGGTTCGTTGGCGCGAAGACACGCCCGCCGACTTCGAGGACGTCCACCCAGAGGCCGACGAGGTCTGCGGAGAACTGATCGCGGAGGGTGTGGGCGGCGGCCAGGGCGCCCGTTCCGGCGAGCAGGGCCGCGCCGTCCTGCGTGCTGTCGCCGGTTTCAGCGTAGGCGACCTCGGCGCGGTGCACGACGTTGAGGAAGGTGTCGATCTCGCTGTTGTTGAATGCGAGATTCGCGTCGGCGACGGCGGCTGTGATGAGATTGTTGATCGCGGCGGTGCCGCCGGCCGCGGCCCGCGCGGTGGCGGTATAGACGATGAGCAGGTCAATGGTCGTGCCGTCGTCGCATCCGGTGGCGACGGGTATTCCGCGCGGGGTGGAGCGATCGCCGGCACGGGCCGCGAAATTTGCGAATTTGGGATCGGTCCCCGGTCCGCCGAGCCGGGTCGGTTCCGAGAGGTTTACGGCGGTCGCGCATGAGGTCGTGCCGCAGCCGACGACGCGCACGCGCTCCTGCGCGCGGGCGTGCGGATGATTCACGAGGCCGCCGCCGAGCAGTGTGGCTAGGAGCGCGGAAAGGCCGCACGTTGCGCGGGCCGTCGCACGGCCCGACCGAGGGTGTTTGACTAAAGTCACTTGGTTTCTCCGGTGGCCCGCTCGGCCGGTCTGGGCCACATTTTACACGAATGGAGGGCGGGGATTCAATTCGGTGCGCGGGCAGGTGCCGCCGGGGAAACCGAAAAACGGGACGGTGCCCGGCGGGGCGGCGGGGAACAGAGTCGGGACAGGCGAACGGGCCCGCACCGGTCACGACTTCGGCGCGGCCGCAGAGCGAAGTGGGGCACCGTGCTATGATAGACCCATTGCCACACCGCACGTGGAGGGACGAGGCGCGAAGTGATGCGAGACGACACCCTTGCAATTCGGCTTCAGAAGATGCGCGACATCCTGCGCTCGCTTAAGCGGGTCGCGGTCGCGTTCAGCGGGGGCGTTGATTCGACGTTTGTGCTCAGGGTCGCCGTGGACACGCTCGGGCGCGAAAACGTTCTCGCCGTGACCGGGCGCAGCGCGAGCGTCGCCTCAGGCGAATTTGACGACGCCGTGCGGCTCGCGGCGACGATCGGCGCGGAGCATGTCATCCTCGACACGCACGAATTTGAGGATGCCAACTACCTCGCCAACCCGGCGAACCGCTGCTATTACTGCAAGACCGAGTTGTACTCGCGCATGGCCCCGCTTGTCGCTGCTCGTGGTTTTCGTGCCATCGTCAACGGCACCAATGCCAACGACCTCGGCGACTACCGCCCAGGCCTCACCGCCGCCAAAGAGCACAATGTCCGCGCCCCCGCCGCCGAGGTCGGGCTGACCAAGGCGGACATCCGCGCGCTGTCCGCGCAGATGGGCCTGCCGACGCACGACAAGCCCGCCGCGCCGTGTCTTTCCAGCCGCGTGCAATATGGGGAGGCGATTACGCCGGAGAAGCTGCGCATGATCGAGCGGGCGGAAACAGTCCTTCGCGATCTCGGCTTCCGCGAATGCCGTGTACGACACCACGACAAGCTGGCGAGGATTGAAGTGCCCGCCGCTGATATTGAACGGCTTGCATCGGAAGATGTACGCGCGCGAATCGACGAGGCGTTTCGCGAGATCGGGTACCAGTACATCACGCTGGACCTTCGCGGGTTCCGGAGCGGTAGCATGAATGAAGTGATCGCGTTCGGCGTGCGGCAGGCGGCTCGTTAGTTCAAATCGGCACGCTCCCGGTCGCCCTCGGCTGTATCTCGTCAATCTCGCAATCGGGCACACCCAGTAGACGCAGGAACTCGCGCATGTCCGACGCGAGCGGCGCGGAGACGGTCAAGGGCTTCTGGTGGATCGGGTGCGTGACCGTCAACCGCGCGGCGTGAAGGAGTTGCCGCGTGAAGTAGGGCGTGTCGCCGTCCTCCGGGCGTCCGGAAACCTGGTGCCGCGAGACATGTCGCCCGCCGTAGAAGGGGTCGCCGACGATCGGGTGCCGGATGTGTGACATGTGAATACGGAGCTGGTGCGTACGGCCGGTCTTCGGGTGCAACTCCACCAGGCTGTACCCGCGGATTCGCTTGAGAACGCGGTAACGCGTTACCGCGGACTTGGACAGCTTTTTCTCGAACTTGCCGCCCATCCGCTCGGCGAAGCCCGTCGCCACGTACCGGTCGTGCACGGTCGGGTGCTGGCCGATCGGCACGTCGATGATGTCCTCGTCGAATTCCGGCTCGCCGTGGACGAGGGCCAGGTACACCTTCTGCGTCGTGCGGTCCTCGAACTGCCGCGAGAGCCGCCAGTGCGCCTCGTCGGTCTTGGCCACGATCATGATGCCCGTCGTGTTCTTGTCCAGCCGGTGCACGATGCCGGGGCGGAAGGGGTCGTCTGTTTTGGCCAGCGCCTTGCAGTAATGGGCCAGCCCGTTGGCGATGGTCCCACCCTGCGTTCTGCTCGCCGGATGGACGATGATCCCCGCGGGCTTGTTGAGTGCCAGCACATAGTCATCCTCATACACGATATCCAGCGGGATCGGCTCCGGCGCGACGTCGTAGGCCGGGGGCGGCGGGAAGTTGATCTCAATGACGTCGCCGCCCTCCATTTCGTAGCTCTTCTTGGTCGGGCGGCCGTTGACGAGGATGTCGCCCTGCTTGATCAGCCGTTGAATGGCCATGCGCGAAACGCGCGGGAACTTCGCGATCAGGTACTTGTCGAGCCGCCGGCCCGGCAGCTTTCGGCGAACCTCGATGATCGCCCGGCGCCCGGTCTCTTCCTCCGGGGCTTCCACGACGAGCGCGTCTTCATCTCCGGCTCGAAGCGCGCGCGGCTCCGTTGCGTCGGCCAGGGCGTCGGCGAAGCCGAAGGCCTCGACCAAATCGCTTTCCGGCTCGCCGTCGTCCGTCCTTTCAGGCACGTCTTTCTCAGGCTTCATGGAACGCCATTGTAGGGGATGGCCCCCCGGCGGGGCCACGATTGGCGAAGCGGCGGGGATTGATTAGCCTTGCGGCTCGCGCCGCAAGGCCCGCGCGGGAGGTCGTTCATGCTGTCGATGGAAGAGAGAGCCGCCCTTGCCAAGCCGGTCCGTACACTTCAGATGATCGTGATCGCCCTGCTGATGGGCGTAGTCAGCTTCAATGTCGTGGTGCTGGTCCTTCGCCCGGGCGAGGCGGGGGGAACTCGTGCGCCCATCACACCGCATTCGGCCCGCGTCCTCGGGTATGCGGCGCTGGCCGTCGGAATCGCCGCGCTGCTGGGCCTGCCGCCGCTGGCGCGTCTCCTGGTGGCATCGGGGAGAAGGTCAATCGCGCGCGGATCGGCGCCGACACTTTCCGTCGGCGCGATGCGGACGGAAACGCGGGAACCGTTCATGCAGTCCGCCAAGGGACGGCTCTTTCAGCTCTACTTTACGCGGACGATCGTTTCGGCGGCGCTCGTGGAGGGGGCCGCGTTTGTCAATCTTGTGGCCTGCATGCAGGCGAGTTGGATGCCGAACCTGTACGTGATCGTTCTGCTGGCGGTGGCGCTGGCGGCGCAGACGCCGACGATGATGCGGGTGGAGACCTGGCTGGAGCGTCAGGAGCGGATGCTCGAACAGGATCGGTCGTTGAGCGTTTGATTCAGATGAGCTTCACGGCAGTTGCGTGCTGCATTATCATGCCGGTCAGTCAAGCAAAGCCACCGGGAAGAATGAATGGAAATCCTCCACCAACTCGTTGACATCTTCCTTCACCTCGACAAGCACCTGGATGATGTATGTCGCAACTACGGCGCCTGGACCTACGGCATCCTGTTTCTGATCATTTTCTGCGAGACAGGTCTCGTGGTGACGCCCTTTCTGCCGGGAGATTCGCTGCTTTTTGCGACCGGCGCCCTCGCGGCCAACGGTTCACTAAGTCCGGGACTTCTGTTCGTACTGCTTTCGATTGCGGCAATACTGGGCGATACCGTCAACTATGCGATCGGCAAGTACCTGGGGCCCAAGGTGCTGAAGGACGGGAAATCCCGATTCCTGAAAAAGGAATACCTCGAGAAGACACACGCTTTTTATGAGAAGTACGGCGGCAAGACCATCATCATCGCCCGATTCGTTCCAATCGTCCGTACTTTTGCGCCATTCGTCGCAGGCATCGGCACCATGACCTACGCCAAATTTTTTGCCTACAACGTGATCGGGGGTATCGCCTGGGTGGCGATATGCATGTTCGCCGGTTTCTTTTTCGGCAACCTGTCGTTCGTCAAGAAGAACTTCGAACTGGTAATCCTGGCGATCATTTTCATTTCGGTGTTGCCCATGGTGATTGAGTATCTTCGCGCCAGATCCGCGACTCGAAAAGCCGAGACTGCGAATGTGCCGGCGCAGGACTGACGTTGAAATGCACCCTCGATTCGCTTGCATTCAACGTTCGGCGAGTGGTATCACCATGGTCATAGAAGGGTTCCGCGCAGCAGGAACAGTGCCGTGGCGAAATAAATAAGAATGCCCGTCACGTCCACGAGCGTGGCAACGAAGGGCGTCGAGGAGACGGCGGGGTCGAAGCCGAGCCGTTTGAGGAGGATCGGCAGCATGGATCCGGTGAGCGTGCCGAAGAGGACGACGCCGACCAGGGCCGTGCCGACGACGAAGGCCACCAGCAGCGTACCATCGGGAGGAGCCTGACCTTTCGATACGCGGTACAAGCCGAGCGCGTATGCGGCCACGAACGCAGATAGGCCGAGGATCGATCCGAACATCAGGCCGGAGGCAAGCTCCCGGCGCATGACGCGCCACCAGTCGGCAAGGGTTAGTTCGCCGATGGCCAGGGCGCGAATCACCAGCGACGCCGCCTGCGAGCCCGAATTTCCGCCGCTGCTGATGATCAGCGGGATAAACGCCGCCAGGATGACCACCCTTTCCAGTGTTGATTCAAAATTGTGCATGGCCGTGATGGTGAGCATCTCGCCGCAGAAAAGGAGAAACAACCACGGGGCGCGCTTGCGCACCATGGTCATTGCGGTGACATCGAGATAAGGCTCGTCGAGCACCTGGACGGCGGCCATCTTCTGAACGTCTTCCGTTTCCTCCTGCTCGGCCACGTCCAGCACGTCGTCGACCGTGAGGATGCCCACCAGCACGTTGCTCGAATCGACGACCGGCAGGGCCGAGCGGTCGTATTTCTTGAAGGCCCGGACGGCGACTTCCTGGTCGTCGTGCGCCCGAAGATAGAAGTAGTGCCCGTCCATGATGTCCGAGACGCGTTCGTTGGGGTCGGCAAGCACGAGGTCGCGCAGGCGGATATCGTCGAGCAGGTGTCCGCGTTCGTCGGTGACGAAGACGACGTTGAGGGTTTCCTTTGCCCGTCCCACCTGTCGCAGATGCGAGAAGACGTGTGAAATGCTCCAGTCTTTTCGCACCGCCACATAATCCGGCGTCATCCGTCGCCCGATGGACTCCTCGGGGTAGCCGAGGAGCTTGACGGCCACGCGCCGCTCCTCCGGCGAGAGGAGCCCGATGAGCCGCTGGGCGGCTTCTCCGGGCATTTCCTCGAGGAGAGCGGTTCGGTCGTCGGGCGCCATCTCATTCAGCACCGCCGCGACCTGTTCCTGCCCCAGCGCCCTCAGCACCGACTCCTGCAACTCGACGGGGAGGTATTCAAAGACGCTGGTGGCCTTCTCGCGCGGGAGGATACGAAAGACGACGGCCACTTGTTCAGGGGGAAGGTCGGCGAAGAGGTCGGCGACCTCGGTCGGCGGCAGATCGGCAACGGCATCGCGCAGCGCGGTGAAGTTCCGCGACTCGATCAGCTCTTCAATCTCCGGCTGCAGCAGTTCGCCGAGCATGACCGGCTCCGTTGATTTCGTACACGCGGGTCCGTATGGGTCGGGCGATTGTATCCACCGTTTCCATTCTGTGGAGCGCTTCCGCTCCTTTTCCGGAAAAGTTTATTGCAGGCGGAGTGTGAGGCGGTTCGGCCGCCCGCATAGATTCGTCTTCTTCGGGTGCGGGGGTCCGATCGGCGCGTAATGAGCGGCGCGCCGCCATCATGCGACGGTCGATGGTTCGCCGAATGCCGCCCTTCTCAGTCGTTCCACGCGTACCCTGAAGAATCTCCCCAGCGTTCGAATGCGGATCGCGTCGGCCCATCGCCCCGCCCCTTCTTCGAGCAGGTCCGGGCACAGCAACATGGCCGCGGGGTGGTCGATGCCGCATCGTCGGGCGATGAATTCGAGGACCAGGCGGTCGGTCAGACGGATGCCCAGGTACTTGAGCCCCGCGGCGAAGATGCGCCGCGGATGAGCCGACACGGCGTGCAGGGACTTCTGCTGTCGCCGACGGCTCCAGACGAACACGATGAGCAGAACGGTCGCGGCGCCGACCATGAACCAGAGGAAGCCAGCCATGTCGGCGGTGACGGTATCCCGGGTGTTGAAGCCGCCCCGAAGCCCCTTGAGCCGCTCGACAATGGGGTTCTCAGCCAGAATGAGGGGCAAGCGCGTCATGCGGTATGGCTCTTTTCTGCCGACACTGCCGCCGGCACGATCTCAAGCGACCGGGCACCCTGAAGCCTTCGCAGGACCTGCCTCGCGGTGCGGGCGATGCGGGGATCGGGATCGCTTCCGGCCATCTCCTCGACGCGGGCGGCGAGGGTGGCAAGGTGCAGTTGGTCGATGACCCAGAGGGCCGTGCATCGATGTTCGACGCGACGGTCGCGCAGCATGGCGACAAGGGTCGCGGCCGCTCTGGGAACGTGCAGCTTGAGAAGGACGCGGACCGCCGCGCCGCGGACGTGGGCATCCGCGCCGTCCAGGAGCGGAATGAGAATGCCTGGCGAACGCATTGCGCCGATTGCGTCCAGTGCCTCGATGGCGCGGGCCTGAACCGAGGGACAATCGTGCACAACGGCACGCTCGAGGATCCGTCGCGCGGTCGTATCGCCGATGTCGGCGAGGGTCTGCATCGCCGCGGCGCGGACCTCCGCCGAGGGGTCGTTGCAGAGGCCGAACACTTCGCTTGAGAAGTGCGTGGCGAGTCCGAGGGTCAGCGTCAGGCGCAGGGCGCGGACGCGTTCGGAGGGCAGGGCGTCCATGAGCCGGGCGCGCAGATGGACCGACAGCCCGCCGACGAATTCGAGGGCATGACGCCCGGCCGAGGCGGCGAGGTCGGGCCCGATGCGTTCGAAGTTCTGCCAGAAGTCGTCGAAGGATTCGGAGAGCCCGGCGGAGTCGAGGAGGCGGGCCCACTCGGCGGGGCGGTCTTTGCGGAGCGCATGGGAGAGGCGCGGGGCGCGGCGGCGGCGGAACTCAATCTCGCGGCGGGCGACGGCGCGGACGGCGGCGTGCTCATGTTCTGCGGCGCGGTGGAGGGCGGCATCGGCCGCGGGGACGTGCAGGCGCGTCAATGCCCAGGCCGCGCGGCGATTTGTCAACTCGTCTTCGACGAGGAGGAGGTTGGAGAGCACTGCGATCTTCTGTTCGATCGGAATGCCGAGGTCGAGGAGCCAGCGGGGGACGAGGGCGCTCACGTCGGGCGGCAGGGCGAATGCGGCTTCGAATCCGCTCGCCAGCCATTCCAACGAGCGTAAGGTGGCGAGGTGGCGCCGGATGTCGGGGTCGAGCCCGAGCCAGGAGCGGCGGATGAAGGCGACGAAGAAGGCGGTGTCGCGGCAGGAAGCGAGCAGGGCGACGATTCGGCGTCGCAGCGGCGCGTGCGCCAGGGCGACATAGACGAAGGGGGCCATTTCCGGGCGAAGTCGGTCGCCGATGATCTCGAGCATGGCGTGGGTGAGCTTGCCGCGGAGCAACGTGGCGCCCTGAAAGAGGGCGTCGTCGAGCGCGTCTGCCAGCCACATCGCGGCTTCAAGGACCTCGGGCCGGTGATGGCTCTCGAAGCCGGCGAGCGCCTCGCGCAGCGCGGTGAGGAGGAATTCTCGTTCCTCGGTCGTGCACCGCTGCGACGGGCTCCCTTCGCGGTCGCCCTCCGCTTCGTGCCCGGGATCATTCCCCCCGATCTCCTGTTCCGTGTTCCCTGCTGCCTCCAGATGAATCTCCGTCATTCTTCGCAGCGTCTCGGCGGCTTCGGCGCGGATTTTCGCGGCGCCGTCGTGAATGGCGAGCGAGGCGAGCCACGCCAGCCGGGGGGTGGCCGTGCGCCGGACGATGGCGAGGGCGTTGGCCCGGGTCTGCGTGTCGGGGCTTCGAATCGCGCCGCGCAGCGCGGGAAACAGCTTGGCGCAGCCGGCGACGACGCGCGCCTGCCCGGCCTCGGTGAGCCGGTCGAAGAGCTCGGGGACGCGAGCCAGTCCCTCGTCGCGTTCGCGGTCGAGGAGCATGTCGAGGATCTCGAGTTGAAGGAGCGGCGCGGCGTGAGGAAGCGCCGTCGCCATCGCCTGATCCGCAGCGGCGTCGGTCGTGGTTCGAAGGAACTCCAGGATGCGCGGCCGGTCGTGCATGCGTTTCGCAATCCGCGTAGGCGCCCGCGTTGGAATCGGTCCGATTACATTCCGGGATGACATCCGGAACGCGCCGCCAGGGTCGCTTGCGCAGTTTTCGCGCGGCGTTCGGCGAGCGGACGCGTGGCACCGATAACAAGATGCACTGGCACCGAAACACGAAGGGGAGGGCGACCCGAAGTGAGGCCCCGCCAAGTCGGCTACGCGGCGGGCTTGGATACCTGGAACAGGTCGTACTGGAGCTTGCCCGAGCGGAGCAGCTTTTCGAGAACGGCGAGATAGAAATAGCGTGCCCGATAGCCGCCGGCGGATCTGAGTCCGCGGGCTCGGACTTCGGCGAGTCCGTCGGCGAGAGAGTCGGCGACCTTCCACGAGGCGTTTTCGTGATGCAGCGTGGTGAGGCCGCATGCAGCGAAGGTTAGTTCATAGTCGTCGACCGACCAGAGGCGGACGTTGGAGTTGAATTGGGTCGGCAGCCTGTTCATCAGGCCCGCAAGGGCAAAGAGCCGCTTGTATCGCGTGGTGATATCTCCGAGGCACAGGTATCCGCCGGGCTTGAGGACGCGTCGGCACTCCTGAATGAACGACTTCTTGTCCGGATAGTGCAGAGCCGATTCGAGATTAAAAATGACGTCGACGGAGTTGTCGGCAAGCGGCAGCGACTGGGCGTCGCCCTGGACAAACCGGGGTCGCCGATCCCGCTCCGCAGCTCGATCGTGCGCCGCGCGCACGCTGGACCAGCAGTACTCGAGGCTGATAATCCGCGCGGGGTTGAACCGGTCCATGATCCACCCGGAGGGTCCGCCGATTCCGCACCCGACGTCGAGCACGGTTGAGTCCGGGCCGATGGGCGTGTCGTGGAGGAGCTGCCAGACGAGTGCCCTTTGATGTTGGTCAAAGGAGCCGCATTTCGGTGAGGCCGCGTAGCCGCAGTTGTAGCCGGACAGGCCGTGAGCCTGCGTCAGATTCCAGTTCGGCTTGTAATGGGCCTCCATCGTCCGCTGCGACATTCGAGCTTCCTTTCGCGCCGGGAGGGCGGTGTCGGGATTTTAGCAGAACTTCGCTTCGGCGTTCAGAGCCTCGCCGAAGATCGCCGGCGACGGGCCCCCTTTCGCGATCGGCGTGGTTGGCGGAGAATCCCGGTAAAGGAGCTCTCGTTGTGAACGCCGCCCCCGACCTGTCCGTTCAACTGGGCAAGGTGACGCTCAAGAACCCCGTGCTGACGGCGAGCGGCACGTGCGGATACGCCCACGAGTATTCTCCGTTTGTCGATCTGTCGCGGCTGGGCGGCTTCACGACTAAGAGCGTCACGGCCAGGCCGCGGCCGGGCAACGCTCCGCAGCGGATCGTCGAGACGACCGGCGGCATGCTCAATGCGATCGGCCTTGCGAACGTGGGGGTCGACGAGTTCATGGCGGTCAAGGTGCCGGAGATCGCGACGCTTGGCACGCACGTTTTTGTAAACGTCGCGGGGCACAGCATCGACGACTACGTTTCCGTATGCCGAAGGGTTGACACCGCCCCGGAGCTGTCGGGCGTTGAGCTCAACGTGTCGTGCCCGAACGTGTCGGACGGGCTCATGTTCGGGACCGACCCGGGCCTGCTCCGGGAGCTTGTCGGCGCGGTCCGCGCGGTGGTCCGCAACGGCGTGCTGATCGTCAAACTCTCGCCGAACGTAACGGACATCACGCACATGGCGCGGGCGGCGATCGACGGCGGCGCCGACGCGCTGTCGATGGTGAACACGTTCATCGGAATGGCCATTGACATCGAGAAGCGCCGGCCGGTTCTGGCCAACAACAGCGGGGGGCTTTCGGGGCCGGCGATCAAGCCGCTGGCCGTCCACCTCGTGCATAAGGTGTATCGCGACATCGCCCGCGACGCCGGTATCCCGATCATCGGGATCGGGGGGATCCGCGCGTGGGAGGACGCAGCGGAGTTTCTGCTGGCCGGTGCGAGCGCGGTGTCAATCGGTACGGCACTCTACGTGGATCCGACCACGCCGATCCGGATCATCGACGGCCTGGCGGCCTATCTAACGCGCCAGGGCTGCGCGTCGGTGGGCGAAATCGTCGGGGCCATTCTTTCACCGCGCTCCGGCGCGTCGTCCACCGGCGCCGAAGGCTGAGCCTGCGCCGTCCGGGGCGGCGGCCGCATCGGCCGATTCCGCGAATCTCCGAGCTTCGATGCGTCGGCGCGGCAGGGCTTGCTCCGCCGGGAGGGTCCGCTACACTGCCCCGCGACCAGCGGCAGGCCGGTGCGGACTGTCGAAACCTTTCTGGTCGTGGAAGCAATCAGAGGTGTCACAATAATGTCAGCAATGCGCAAGGTTCGAACGTGCCTGGGAATTTTTTCGGGGCTTCTGCTCGCGGCCGGCGGCTGCTCCGCCACCAGCGCGGCGATGGAGACATTTCGCATCGGGAAGAACGTCGCGAAGAAGGACAGCTACCTGAAGATCTGGGTCGACGGGCACCCCGCCGAACAGAACGCGCTCAAGAAGGCCTATTTCGGTCACGCGTCGTTCAAGGTTGGTGAGACCGTCAGCACCCGTCCGACGTTCAAGTTCGACTTCATCGACCCCTCGAAGTTCGGGCGAATCACGGGGACGCATCTCGCGATTTACCAGGAGTTTGAGGGAGACTACTCCCACCAGGCGGAGTTCACGATCAACCCCGTCGGCACCGGGACCGACAACCTGATGCGGCCGAACATCGACTACAACCTCGGCGCGGTTCCTCCGACCCTCCAGTGCATGAACTTTGAGAAGCAGACCGTGCCCGGCGTCGAGTTGAAGGCCGGCGTCGATCACCTTCTGGTCTTCACGATGACCGGCGATCGCAGCGAGACGGTCCAGATCCTCATCAGCACGAAATAGACAGCCCGCCGTCCGCGCGCTTGTATTCGGAACATCGCGATGGCCGCCACGCCCTGCCGGACGTGGCGGCCATTTTCCTGATCAGGTCGGGAGCTCCCCGCGGCGGCTCGGCTTCGAACCGCCGACGGTCGATATAGTGGCATGGAGACGCAGGCTGCTTCGGACGCCCATGCCGCTGGTTTTGCCGTCGCGGTCGGCGAACGATCGCGTGCATCAATTGCGGCGGTCTTGTTCGATGTCGACGGCGTCATCGCCGACACCGCCCGGCTGCACACGGAGGCATGGGCCAGGCTGGCGGCACTGGAGCGGCTTCCCTTCGATCGCGAAACCGCCGAGGCACTGCGCGGACTTTCGCGCGAGGACTCGCTCCGCCGGGTGTTGGGAGCGCGCCGGGTTACCCAGCAGTCCTTTCACGACATGCTTGACCGCAAGAACGCCTTCTATCTTGAGTTGCTCGAAGCCGCCGGTCCGGCCGACTGTCTTCCGGGGGCCGTGGGGCTTCTAGGCGAGTTTGCGGAACTGGGTATGCGGCGGGCCGCCGTGTCATTGAGCCGCAATGCGGGCCGCGTCCTTGAACGGCTGGGCATTTTCGAACGGTTTGATGTCATCGTAGACGGCACCGCTCAGACGGGCGGTAGCGGACTGGACCGGTACCATCGCGCGGCGGCGCTGCTCGGCGTCGCTCCCCGCCGGTGCCTGGTGTTTGAGGACTCCGCCGCCGGTATCGCGACGGCGAAGAACGCGGGCATGCGGACGATCGGCCTGGGTGATCCGCGCCGGCTGGCCGCCGCGGACATGGTGTTTGAATCGCTTCGGGGCGTGAGTGCCCGGTGCGTGCTTCGCTGGCTCGGTGGATCCGCCGCAACAGGCGAAGAGCCGCCGGCGCCCGGCGGTTGCCGCATCGTGGCGGGCCATGTCTAATAGGCGGCATGGTCGAGCAGGTAGCCATCATCGGCGATGGACAAATGGCCACGGTTTGCGGCGTGATGCTCGCCGACCGGGGCATACATGTCCGCATGTGGGGGCAGAATCCCGACCATATCGCCGCACTGAAGACGACGCGGGAGAATCGCCGCTACCTGCCGGGCCTGCGAATACCGGAACGTGTGTCATTCACCGCGGATGAACGGGCGGTATTCGTGGCGGCGGAGTTGGTTATCAACGCCGTGCCGTGCCAATACATCCGTAGTGTCTGGCAGCGGCTTGCGCCGTCATTCCCCGGAAACATTCCCGTTACCAGCGTCTCAAAAGGCATCGAGAATGATACGCTCCTCCGCCCGAGCCAGATCATCCAGAGCTGTGTCGGGCCGGTGCCGGTAGCGGCGCTATCGGGTCCGAGCATTGCGGCGGAACTGGCCAAGTGCCTTCCGGCCACGGTCGTTGCGGCGGCGTCGGACATGGCGCTGGCGCGGACCGTTCAGGAGGCGTTTTCGTCGCAGTGGTTCCGGGTGTACACCAACGACGACCTGCTCGGCGTGGAGCTGGCCGGCGCAACAAAGAACGTCATCGCCCTTGCGGCGGGCATCGTGGACGGGCTTCGCGCCGGCGACAACGCAAAGGCGGCGCTGCTCTCGCGCGGGCTTGTGGAGATTACGCGTTTGGGCGCGGCCATGGGCGCGCGGCGCGAGACGTTTGCGGGCCTGGCCGGGCTGGGAGACCTGGTGACGACGTGCGTATCGCCGATGGGCCGCAACCGGTCGGCAGGGCAGCTTATCGGCCAGGGCATGAACGTGGAGGAAGTCGTCGCATCGACGCCGTCAGTGATTGAGGGCATTCCCACCACGCGCAGTGTTTTTCAACTTGCGCGGCGCCACGGCGTGGAGATGCCGATCACCGAGGCGGTCCACGCGGTGCTGTTCGAGGGCAAGGAGGTCATCGCGACGCTCAGCGAATTGATGACCCGCAAGCTCAAGAGCGAGGACGCGGGTACCTGAGCGTTCGTTTTCCGGGCGCGGGGCCGCGCAGAGCAGGGCAATCGTTTAATGAGCCAGTCCACCGGCGGCGTGCTCGGCATCGGGATCATCGGCTGCGGCCGGGTGGTCGAGCGCCGGGTCGCGCCGGCGATCGGCCAGAGCGGAAATTCCACGATTGCGGCATTCTGCTCGCGCGACATCGCAAAGGCGCGGCATTTCGCCGACGTGTTCGGCGCGCCGGGGGCGCACATGCGCGTCGAGGATCTGCTGGCCGACGGCCGGGTGCAGGCCGTGTACATCGCAACACCCAACGCGCTGCACGCCGACCTGGCCGTCAAGTGCCTTCGCGGCGGCATGCACGTTCTCGTGGACAAGCCGATGGCCCTCTCGGCGGAATCGGCGCGGGAGATGATCGCCGCGGCGCAGCTGGCCGGCCGCCGGCTCGGCGTGCTTCATCAGCAGCGGTTTCACCCAGTCCACCTGCGCATCCTCGAGCAGGCGCGGAGCGGGCGCCTGGGGCGGATTCACTTCGTCCGCATGCAGATGGGCTTCTGGTACGGCCAGGCGGAGAACTGGCGGCTGCGCCGGGCGGAATCGGGCGGCGGTGCGGCGATGGACCTCGGGCCGCACGCACTGGATGTCCTTCTTCAACTTCTCGGCCTGCCGAGCGCGGTCGACGCGCGGACGTATAATCTGCACTTCAAGGCGGAGGTGGAGGATTTTGCCGCGGCGCGGCTGGAGTTTCCCGGAGGGGCGGTGGCGCTCGTGGATTTTTCGTATTGCAGCCACCACTACGGCGGCCGGATCGAGGTGTTCGGGTGCGAGGGGACATGCCTCGCGGATGGCACTCTGCAACAGGCCGAGTCGTGCCGGTTCTGGTTGCGCCGAGGGGCGGATGCCCAGCCCATGGAAGAGTGGCCGAACCCGTCGTGTTTTCCGCTGATTATTGATGATTTCGCCAGCGCGGTCCTGGAGGGGCGTGAGCCGACGGTCTCGATGCACGACGGCCTGGCGGTGATGCGCGTGGTGGATGCGATCTATTTGTCGGCGGCCCGCGGGACGCCCGTGACCCTGTGAGGCCCGCGCGCCATGCCGAACTCCGCGGAAAAGCAAAGGTCGGCGAGCGAGGGGCCTCCGCGCGGCGGTCGCGGTTGGCGCGACTGGCTGGGCCTGAACGCGTCAACCTTCGCGCTGCTTGCGGCCATCCTGCTGATCACGGTGAGCACCGAGCTGTGGTCCCCGCTCCTTCCGGAGTATCTCAAGGCGCTGAAGAACCCCGCGAACGCCGCCGACCCGTGGTTCCTTCTGCTGATCGGGGCGTACGGCTTCTATCGCGACGGGCTGGAGGCGATCAATTACTACGCGGGCGGGGCGCTGGGGGCCTGGCTCAACACGCGGCGCGCCCTGCTGCTGTTCAACCTACTGCCCCTTGTCGGGCTGGGCGTACTTCTTGCGTGGCAGTCTCCGGTCGCCGTTTTCCTGGCGATTCCGTTCATCTGCATCTGGGACTCCATCGCGGGGCCGGCGACGATTACCGTCGTGGGCGATGCGATCCCGCCAGACCGCCGCACGATGGCCTTCAGCCTTCAGGCGATCTTTCGGCGCGTGTCGCGGATCGTGGCCAACACGTTGAGCGGGCTGCTTGTCTGGCACCTGGGTCGGAAGGCCGGGATTCGCGCGGACGTGGCCATCTCAATTGTGCTTATTCTCATCGCGGCGGCGATCCAGTTCCGCATGATGAAGACGACAAGTCGCGACCTGACGGCGGCCCTGCACCGGCCGAGGCACTTGCTGTCGCGGTTTCCCTCCGACCTCAAGCGGCTGCTCGCGGCGGATGTTCTCGCGAGATGGGCGGAGGGACTGGCGGGTCCGTTTGTCATTCTCTATTGCGTGCCGAGGCTGGCGAGCGACATGGCCGCCGGAACAGCGCTATACCAGTCGATGCTGCTGAACATTCAGGCCGTAACAAACATCATCCTTTATCTCATCATCGGTCCGTTGGCCAGCCGCGAGGGTCTCGCCAAGAAACCCTGGATCGGGCTTACCTTTGTCTTCTTCGCGCTGTTTCCGATCAGCCTCGCGGTGCTCGGTCCGGCGGCGGGTGTCGCCGGCCTGGCCCTGGCATTTGTCTTCGGCGGCATGCGCGAGATCGGCGAGCCCGCGCGAAAGGCGATGATCGCGGATCTCGTTCCCGCGGACGTCAAGACACAGGCGATCGGGCTCTACTGGAGCGTTCGCAGCGTCGCGGTGATGTGGGCCAGCCCGGTGGGGGCGCTGGCGTGGATCGCGGGCGACCGCATTGAACCCGGCGCCGGGCCGCACGTGATGTTCGGACTTGCCGGCGTCGTCGGACTGATTGGGGCCGGCCTTTTCTTCGTTCGTTTCGGTCGAGCCCCGGTGGGCGTCGCAGAATAGCATCCGCTGCCGTTTTGCCCGTGTCACATTGGCAGGCCTGCCAAACCATCGACCAAGTAACTGTCTGTAATTACATGGTTTATGGTGTATCGCGAATGGTACAGCCATTGCCCATTCATGGGGCGTCGGGCGGAAACCCCGCCCGGCATGGGAGAATGCGATGCGAATGGATCGATTTACCGTCAAAGCCGCCGAGGCCATTCAGGCGGCGGAGCGGCTCGCCTCAAATGCCGGGCATGCGGAGCTTGCGCCGATTCACCTGCTGGCCGCGCTCGTCGCTCCGGCCGGATTGTCCGCGGATGGAAATGGCGAACCGAGTGGGATCGTAGTGCCGGTACTGCAGAAGGCCGGGGCGAACGTGGATCGGATTCGCTCCATCGTGCAGTCGGAAATGTCGCGCCTGCCGAAAGTCAGCGGCGCGTCACTATCCTTGTCGCGCGAGTTGTCGGATGTGCTGCACGCCGCCGAGGCATCTGCGGAGAAGATGAAGGACCAGTACGTTTCGACCGAGCACCTGCTCCTGGCGCTCGTGGACGTAAAGAGCGATGCGAAAGAGGTGCTCACCGTTAGCGGGGCAGGAAAGGATGCCGTCCTCGCGGCGCTCAAGAGCATCCGCGGCAGCGCCGCGGTGACGTCGCAGAATCCGGAAGACACCTACCAGGCCCTGGCGCGCTACGGCCACGATCTCGTCGCCATGGCCCGCCAGGGCAGGCTGGACCCTGTTATTGGCCGGGATGACGAGATTCGCCGGTGCATGCAGGTCCTCGCGCGGCGAACGAAGAACAATCCCGTGCTCATCGGTGATCCGGGTGTCGGCAAGACGGCGATCGTCGAGGGGCTGGCGCAGCGCATTCTTGCAGGCGATGTTCCGCAGGCGCTCAAGAACAAGCGCGTCGTCGCGCTGGACATGGGCGCGCTCATCGCCGGGGCCAAGTACCGCGGAGAATTCGAGGAGCGGCTCAAGGCGGTCGTGCGCGAGGTGATCGAGTCTGCGGGCGAAGTGATCCTTTTTATCGACGAGCTTCACACGGTCGTCGGCGCCGGCAAGGCGGAGGGCGCGATGGACGCCGGCAATCTGCTCAAGCCCGCGTTGGCTCGGGGCGAGCTGCGGTGCATCGGCGCGACCACGCTGGACGAGTATCGCAAACACATCGAGAAGGACAAGGCGCTGGAACGGCGCTTTCAGACGGTGTACGTCGGCGAGCCGACGGTCGAGGACACGATTGCGATTTTACGGGGTTTGAAAGGACGTTACGACAGCCATCACGGCGTCCGCATTCAGGATTCGGCGCTGGTCGCCGCGGCGACGCTCTCGGCCCGGTACATCACGGATCGGCACCTGCCGGACAAGGCGATCGACCTAATCGACGAGGCCGCGTCGCGCCTGCGGATCGAGAATGACTCCATGCCCAGCGAACTGGACGAGATGCGCCGGCGGATCATGCAACTCGAAATCGAGCGCGAGGCCCTCAAAAAGGAGAAGGACGAGGGCAGCCGAAAACAGATTGAATCGGTGGGCCGGGAACTCGCGGAGCTTCACGAGCGGAACACCGCCCTGACGGCCCAGTGGGAGAGCGAAAAGGCCCAGCTCGACGAGATCAAAGGGCTGCGCCAGCGCATGGACACTCTGAACACGGAGCTTGAGAACGCCCAGCGGCGCGGCGATCTGGAGCGGGCGGCACGCATCCGCTACGGCGAGCTGCCCGAGACGCAGGCCGCACTGGCCGCCCGGGAAAAGAAGCTGGATGAGCTGCACAAGAGCGGCGGGGCGCTGTTGCGCGAGGAGGTGACCGCCGAGGAGATCGCCGAGGTGGTCAGCAAGTGGACCGGCGTGCCGGTCTCGCGCATGCTCGAAGGCGAACGGGCGAAGCTGATGAAGATGGAGGACCGCCTGCATGACCGCGTCGTCGGTCAGGATGAGGCGATTCGCGCTGTCTCGGATGCCGTTCGTCGCAGCCGGGCAGGGCTGGGCGATCCAAACCGCCCGATCGGGTCGTTCCTGTTCCTCGGTCCGACCGGCGTGGGAAAGACCGAGCTTTGCAAGGCACTCGCGCAGTTTCTCTTCGATGACGAGTCGGCGTTCGTGCGGATCGACATGAGCGAGTTCATGGAACAGCACAGCGTCGCCCGGCTGATCGGCGCGCCCCCGGGGTATGTCGGTTACGAGGAAGGCGGTCGCCTGACGGAGGCGGTGCATCGCCGGCCCTACAGCGTGATCCTTCTCGACGAGATCGAAAAGGCGCACCGCGACGTGTTCAACATACTCTTGCAGGTGCTTGACGACGGGCGGCTGACCGACGGGCACGGCCGCACCGTGGACTTCCGTAACACGATCATTGCCATGACCAGCAACATCGGCAGCGAGCAGATTCAGCGGCTGTCGGAGAGCGGCGCGGCGGAGATCGAAGTGGAACAGGCGGTCAGGGAGGAACTCAAGCGCCACTTCCGGCCTGAGTTCCTGAATCGGGTCGACGAGACGATCATCTTTCATCGCCTGTCGCGGGAAAACCTGCGGGACATCGTCGACATCCAGGTGCGGATGCTCCAGCGCCGCCTGGCGGATCACGGCATGACGTTGACACTCGCCGACGCCGCCAGGGACAAGCTGGCCCGCGACGGCTACGACCCCATCTACGGGGCACGGCCGCTGAAGCGAATCATTCAGCAGGAGATCGAGAACCCGCTCGCGCGGCGGATACTCTCCGGTGATTTTTCCGAAGGAGATGCACTCGCGGTCGACGTGGCGGGCGACGCGTTTTCGTTCAAGGCCGGACAGCCGCCGCGAAAGACCCTCGTAGGCTCGTGAAAGCCATCCGGTCATGGGTTTCCGCGGCGGCTGCCGCAGGAGGCTCAGGAATTCCGTTCGGGAACGACCGGATCGGCGTCAGTCGTTCTTGTACTTGCGGTCCTTGCTCTTGGACGGGCCGCGCTCGCCTTTCTGCTCGCGCTCGATCTGCTTTTCGAGCAGGCGCCGCTGGCGTTTCTCCTGCTCATCGAAGGCCTGCTTCTCGCGTTCGGCGCGGCGCTTGAGTTCGTCATCGGAAACGCCCTTCTTGCGATAGCGCTCCGCCTCACGAAGTTGACGATTGCGAAGCGCCTCCTGCTCGCGCTCGATCCTGCGTTGAAGGGCTGTGCGATCTTCCTGCACGCGGTCATTCGAGATCACTCCGCGGGCACTTGTACCGCGTGGGATGATCTGGTCGGGCGTCCGGCGCGGCTTGGCGTCGGATAGCCGGGGCCGGTATATCTGGAGGGCGTTGCCCTGGACCACGCGGGCGCGGTCGGGCGCGGCCGCGTCGCGGATGGAGTACCGCGGGACCGAGCGACCGATGCGCTTCTCAATGTTCACGATGTTGATGTTGTTGTTGACGATCGTGTTGTTCACGATGTTGTAGTTCGTGACGTTTCGAGTCTGGTGGACGATATTGACGTTTCGGACGCTTCGCGCGATGTAGGGCCGGATATTGCCTTCGCAGAAGCGGCGCTCCTCGACGAAATTCCAGTGATAATTGCGGATCGTGTCGAATCGAAGATGAAACGGCCCGATTCGGACATTGGCATGAATTGTATCGTCGGGCGGAAGCGGCGCCCAACCGACCCAGCCGGCCCCCTGGCGCCAGGCGACCCACGCCGGACCCCACACGCGACCCGGAACCCAGACCCAGCCATAATACCGGTCGAAGATCCATCGGCCGTAGTGATAGACGGCCCAGCCGAAGGGTTCATTGGAAACCCAGGTCCAGCCATACTCCGTCCACACCCAGTAGCCGTCCTGGTATGGCCGCCAGTCGTATTGCATGTTGTAGGGCGACCACACCCAGCCGAACTGCGGCATGTGAATCCACTCGCCGTAAGGCGCGAGCGACTCATAAAAGAAGCTCATATCCATCATCGGCGGCCGGGCCATGAAAGACCCCGCGCCGGGTGGAGGCAGGGGCTGGCCGTTCGCGGGGGCGACGTGAACGAACAACGCCGAGGTCGAGGCCAGGAGTGCGAGAGCGATCCATCGAATCTGTCGCATGGGTTTTCTCCAGGGGTGGTGGGTGACTCGCGGCGAGCTTTTCAGTCACGCCATAGTATAGGACATGCGGCGGACGCCGACGTTTGGCGGACCGCGGTGGGGTCCGAGGGAATAATAGACGAAAACCGGACCTTGTCCCGGTCCCGGCGCTGGTTCGCACAATTCACAGGGGCTGGCTTGTCCCTCCGACGGCGCGGACGGATCGCGTTGCACTGTTTTCGATCGACATCGACAATCGACCACTGCGTTAACTTTATTATGCATAGGGAGTTAATGATCCTTCATCTAACAGGGCGTTGGCTGGCCCTGTAAGCTCTGGGCCGTCGATCATACTGCGACGATCCCCGCGCCGCGGTGTAAAAGGTGGCGTCATCTGATGTTCCGCGCCCCGGGGGGTGTCGGGCGTCTTGCGGGGGCATCGCGGCCCGGCGGTTCTGCCGGCAGTGTGGGCCGCATGAATTGCGTTCGTTCGCCTCGCGGATACTGCGTCGCCGCTCGGTCGCGGCGGGTGGGTGCTATGAGCTTGACACCGCGTTTCACGAGATGTGTTCCTCAAGGTCGATTGCGCTGTCCGCGGGCCGCCCGGCCGGCCGCAGCGCTCCTTGAAGTCGTGATCGCGATTTCGATTCTCCTGGTGGCGATGGCGGTCGTGGGCGCGACTTTTCAGAACGGCGCGCGAAACGTTGAACTGGCCGAGCGGATGAACCAGGCCGGGGCGTTGACAGATCGGCTTCTCGCGGAACTCGACCTGGGCCTTCTGACGATGACCGAAGGCGAGGCGAATGGTCCGCCGCAGGAGTTTTCGGGGTATTTCGGTGAGGACGCGCCGCCGGGGCTGGCCTGGAAGGCGGAAGTCAGCAGGGACCCGAGCCTTCCGGGGATGCTCAAGGTCGGCGTACACATCATTGCCGGCGACCCCGAGGCGACCGACGGCCGGCAGCAGCGAATCCTCTCCACCTATGTCTGGCGCGCCGAGCCGCGAAACATCAACCTTGAGACGGACTTCGGCTTCTCTCAGGAACAATTGGACATGCTCACCGACGCGATACCCGGCGGGGCGGCGGTGCTCGACCCGACCAACTTCAACCCGCGCGATATTGCGAGCCTTCCACTCGACCAGTTACAGCAGCTTCTCCCGTTGATCATGCAGGCCCTTGGCGGCGGCATGATAGGCGGTCAACTTGATTCGCTCCTCCAGGCGGCGCAAAGCGGCGACCTTTCCGGACTTCAGGACCTCGCGCGCCAACTCGGCCAGCAGGGTGGCGCGGTACCCGGTCTGCCCGGCCTCCCGGACATGGGCGGCAGGCAGCCGGGTCGTGTGGGCGTGCAGCCGCCGGGCGGCCAGCAGGGGCAGCCCGGACAGCGCGGGGGAGGTCGTAAATGAGATTGCGCGGGCGTCACCAGTATGCGCAGAATCTGCCGGCCCTGTGTGGCGCGGGCGCAGTTTTTGCGCGTGGCGGCGTCCGCCGGACGGCAAGGAGGCCGCTGACGGCCCGATGGCGAAGGGGCATGACGCTCGTCGAAGTGTTGCTCTCATTGGGGCTGATCATCTTCGTCACTGCGGTCATGTTCGTTTTCTACGACGTTTCGCTGCGGTCGCGCGACTACGGAACCCGCCGGATCATCGATGGCAATCTGGCCCGCGTCGTCGCGGAAAGAATCGCCGAGGAAATCCGATCGGCAAATGGGTTCCTTCAGGGCGCCGGACCGGGCATCAACGGCAAGGAGCGGATCATCCGGGTTCAGACCGTCGTTCTTCCGGACAAGGAGCTATACGTCCGGCGAGCCATTCAGGACGACGCGCCGCCTGCTCAGAGCGATCTGCGGCAGGTTCAGTATTACCTGGCATATAACTACGACGCCTCGTTCGAGTACCCGGACGGTACGGTCGGGCCGGCGCCGCTGGGGCTGGTCCGCCGGGAAATCCGCACGCTGAACCAGGTCATGGTGCGCGACGATCAGCGGGAGTCCGTTGATCTGGATCTCTACGCGCCGGAGATGAAGTACCTCCGATTTCGTTACTTCGACGGCGTGGAATGGCTGGATCGGTGGGACCTGGGGACCGGGCCGGAGGGTGAGATGGGCAATTCCCTCCCGCAGGCCGTCGAAATAACGGTCGGCTATGACGCGGTCCCGCCTCCCGAAGAGGAGGAGGAAGACCTCGATCTCGACCAGTCGGAGTTGTTGCCCGCGCCGCCTGAGACGTACTCGGAAAGCAAGTACACGATCGTCGTTCGGCTGCCGCAGGCGGATACGTTCTTCGGTTCGCGGCTGCTGCGCGCCCAGCGCCAACCGGCCGGCACGGAAGGGGGACAGCCATGAACCCCTCTTCTCGTTCCGGTTCCGTACTTCATTGCAATCGCCGCCCGGTGCTGCGGCTTCGCCGGGCGCGGCGCGGCGGGCTTATCCTGATCGTCGTTCTGGTCATGATCTCGCTATTGTCGCTTCTGGCGGCGAGTTACGCGTTCATGGTGCAGGCCAACATGCGCGGGGCGATGGCGATTCACCATCGGTTTCAGGCCCAGATGGCCGCGGAGAGTGGTTTTCAGCGGGCGGTCGCCGTGCTGCGTGAATCGCGCAACGACGCCGGCATCTGGTACAACAATCCGCAGCTCTTCCGGGCGATACTCGTCGAGGGTACCGAAGAGGAAGCCGAGGCAGACACGCAACAGCAGATTGCCAAGGTCAGCGAGACGGGCTGGTATGATACCAGCGCGAAGCCCGCCTGGCGGTTCAGCCTGTATGCGCGAAACAGCGACGACCCCGTCACGGTTCGCTACGGCGTGACCGACGAGACGTCGAAGATTGATCTGAACCGGGTTACCGAGGCGCAGCTCCGACGATTCCTTGAATTAACGATCCCGCAGGACACGGCGAACCCCGTCGACATCAACGTCCTCGTGGACTCGCTCCTCGACTGGCGGGAGCCGGGCAACCAGCCGCGGCCCAACGGAGCGAAGGACGAGTATTACCAGGGCCTGGAGCCGCCGTACCGGAGCAAGAACGCGCCGTTTTCGACGATCGAGGAACTACTCCTGGTTCGGGGGTTCAGCGCCTGGGTACTCTTCGGCGAGGACTACAACCGCAACGGTCTGCTCGATCCGAATGAGGACGACGCGGATGCTTCGTTTCCTCCGGACAACGGCGACGGAATCTTGTACGCAGGAATTGCGCCCTACCTGACACTCTGGTCACGCGAGACAAACATGTCGTCGGACCAGCGGCCGCGCATAAATCTGAACATGCAGGATACGCAGAAACTGCAGGAGCTGATTTCCGAGCAGTTCAGCGCCGAGATTGTCAACTATGTCCTTTCGGTTCGCGCGTCGGGCATGGCGTTTAACAGTGTTATGAATCTGCTTCCGGCGCCGCCGACGCCCGAGAGCGAGGAAGCGCCGCCCGAGGACGGACTGCCGCCCGATTTACAGCCGCCTCCGGATGACAGCACGACGACACAACCCACGACGAATCCGGCGGATGGATTCGACGCCGGTTTGCAGGACGGTTCGACCGATCTTAGTCAGTCTGAAAGTGCGTCCGAGAAAAGCCAGACGGCGAAGCCGCCTGAATTCAAGGACCTGACGCAGGAAGTTCCGCCGGGCACGTACGAGGATCTGCCGTTGATTCTCGACCGGCTCACGACGGACCCCGTGCCGCTGTACGTGGGCCGGCTGAATATCAGCACGGCCGCGCGGGAGGCGCTGGCGTCCATCGAGCAACTGACGGACGCGGAGATCGACGCGATCGTGGCCGCGCGCGTGGACCTGTCGCCGGAGGAGCGCCGGACGCCCGCGTGGCTTGTGGCGCGCGGCGTGCTGACCGAGCACAAGTTCCGCTGGATCCTGCCGCGGCTGGCGCTGGGCAGCTCGGTGTTTCAGGTGGAGTGCGTGGGATACGCGGATCACGTGGGCGTGATGGATCGGATGAACGTGGTCTTCGAGATGCGGGGACCGATCCCGCAGGTGCTGTACAAGCGGCGGCTCAACAATCTCGGGACGGCCTACATGCCGCACGGCGAGGAGATCCGCGCCGCGCAGCAGCAGGCGCCGGTGAATCGGTAGTGTCGAGAAAGTGGCATTAGCGGCCGGTCCGGCCGCAGCCGGGTGAACGATGGCCCTGGGCGCGAAACAGGTTTTGTCGCTCGACTGGAACCGCAGGGAACTGCGCATGGTCCTCGTGCGCCCGCGGTCCGACGGCGTCGATCTGCTCAAGGCCGTGTGCCTGCCCATCCCCGCCGAGGTGCGGGTCGAGGAGCCGCCCGCCTTCGGCGCGTTCATCCGCGAGTCGATGAAGCAGGCCCGGATTTCGATCAGGAAAGTCATCCTCTGCGTGCCGCGTGACCAGGTCGTGCTGAACACGCTGAACGTTCCGCCGACACCGTCCGAGGAAATACCCGCGATCGTGCAGTTCCAGGTGGTCAAGGAACTCCCGTTCTCGGCCGATCAGGCCACGCTCGATTTCGCGGTGTGCGGTGCGTACGACCCCAAGGCCCCGAGCAGTGTGCTCGTCGCCGCCGTGCGCAACGAGGACCTGGCCTACTACGGCCGCGTCGCCGAGGCCGCCGGACTTTCGATTGAGTCGATCGGGCTTCGGCCCTATTCGAACATCGTCGCGGTCATGGGCAACGCGCCCGACCTGGCCCAGCGAAACGTCCTGGTCGTCGAGGTCGGCCCGCAGCTCACCGAGATCGACATCATCAAGAAAGGCGTCCTTGCCTTTTCGCGCAGCGCGTCGGTGGCGCTGGCCGAGTTCGGCGGCGGCGATGCCGAGGAGTACCGGGACAGCCGCATCACCGGTCCCAACGTCGCCAACCGCGAGCCTGACGAATGGTCAGGCCAGGCCATCTCCAACATGATGGTCGAGATCATCCGATCGCACGAAGCGTACCGCGCGACCGATCCCGGCTTCTCGCTCGACCACATCGTCGTGTGCGGATCGTCGGGACTCGAGGTGCAGCTCGCGCATTCGCTCGCGGCGCGCTTTGCGACGAAGGCCGATCTGTATATTCCCGACAAGGCCCTCGGCCTCTCGGCCCAGCGGGCACGCGAGTTGCGCGGGTTTTCCGCCGCCATCGGCCTGGCGATGGATCACGGCCGAAAAGGGCTCGCCCACTTCGACTTCCTCCATCCGAAGAAGCCGATCAGCAAGCGGCAGCTCCGGCTGCGGAAGCTTCCGGTCGCGGCGGCGACCATCGTGCTCTTTCTCGGTTCCGCAGTTACGTTCTACACCAAGTTCGTCTCTCCTCAGCTTGAAGCCGTCGAAAAGCTTCGCGACGAAGTGGCGCTGAAGAAGAAAGACGAAAAGAAGATCAAGGATTTCAAGAGCCGCGTTGAGACCCTCGACGCATGGATTGAATCCGATCACGTCTGGCCCGAGGTGCTCGTCGCGCTGACCGAAGTCTTTCCCGACCAGAAGGAGGCTTACGTTACGCGGCTCGACTTCGAGACGCGCAACCGGGGCCGGGGCGGCGGGCGCGAAAGCGTCGCCCGGCTGAAGTTCCGCACCGTTTCGCTCGGTGCCGTCAACGAACTGGCCAACCGCCTGCGCGAGGCCGGTTTCCGAAACGTCGTGCCCGGACGCGAAACGTCGTCTGGCACAAAGGACGCCTACACGAAAGACACGGGCATCGACATGGAGGTTCCCGAGCGCGAAGTCCTGATGGCCTCGCGTGAAGCGCGCTTCCTCGAAGAGGAGGAGGATGCCGCGGAGCCTGTTTCGCCGGAATCGCCGCCGCCGGTCGAGCCATCGAACGCGAAGCCCGTCGAGCGAGGCCCGAAGAACGAATCGCGCCCGGCCGGATCCGATCCTGCAAACGGCGCGGCGCCTTCCGAGGAGAAGCCCGCGTCCCCCGCGGCTTCAGGTCCGAAAGCGCCGCACCCTTCGAACATCGGTTCCGCTGCGAATGCGCGGCCCGGCTCCGGCCGTGAAGCCGGCGCCGGCGGGCCGCCCGCCGCAGGGCCCGCCAAGGGACCGGTACGGTCCGCACCGGGTCGGCCTGATGGCCGCAAGGCCGTAAGCGCCCCGAAGCCCGGGCCGGGAGGGGGCGCATGAACAAGCGCGAACGCACGTTGGCGATCATCGTCGGAGGCGCGATTGGGCTGACGGTCCTCTATCAGGCCGTCAACTTCATCTTTATCGCACCGGTGCGCCAGGCGAAGACGGATCTGGCCGACCTGGAGCGGGATCGCAACATGCTCGACGGCCTGATTCGCAGCCGGCGCAACCTCGCCCAGCGCTGGCTTGATTACTCTGCGAAGACGATTTCGTTTAACCGGCCGGAGGTGACGAACCGCTTCGCGCAGGACCTGAAGGACCTCGCCGAGAAGCACGGCTTCGCCAATCCGACGTTTACGCCGACCTCGGGAACGAAGATCGGCGCGAAGACGGAAATCTCCACCGCGGGATACCGCATCGCCGTGGAAGGCAGATACCCGAAGGTGCTCTTGTTCCTTCGAGATATCTACAAACTGCCCTATCTCACGGCAATCACGAAGATCAGCATCGCGCCCGTACTTATTCGCGGCCGCGCTCCGGACGAGGTGAAGACCGAGTTCACCATCGAAACGCCCATATTGCCGCAGATAGACAAGAAGATTTTCGAGGAAGTGGTCAACGCGACCACCATGCCGGCGGACGTTCTGGCGTCGGGCCCGCCGGCCCGCGAATGGGTTCGGCACGATGGAGAGGCCTACGGCCTGCTCGACCGGCGGAACATCTTCAAGCCCTACACACCGCCCCCCCAGAACGTCGTAATGGTCATCAACGACGACTGGAAGACCGTGGGGGCAAGAGTGCATTTTTACTGGGAAGGGGAAGTCCAGACGACCAAAGTCGACACAATTCCCAGCAAAGGACAGCTATCATTTACCGGCCCCGGCGACGTCATTGAAATCGAGGGTTCGTACGCCGACGGAAAGACGTTCGGTCCCCAAAAGCTCGACTTCTCTTCGAAAAAGGACTGGACATACACCATTCCGGCGCATCATCCGCCGCCTCCGCCCGACTTCGTCCTGCTTGCGGTGGACAACAAGGACAAGAACCCCGTCGATTTCGACGTGATGCTGACGTTGAAGGACGGCCAGTCGCGAACGTACCCGACGATGCGCGCACCGCCCGGCAAGGTCACCGACGTGCCGGAGTTTGAGGTGAAATCGCTGACGATCACCGCGACCTATTCGTCCGGAAAGAAGACGGCCCCGGCGACCTTTCAGCCCACGAAAGAAAAGCAGTTATTCGTCGTTCCGCCGGAGCCCGTCGAAACCGTCGCCCAGGCGGCTCAGCCCGTCAGCGACCCGCCGGCCGATCCGCAGTATACGGTTTCAGGCCTGGTGACCTACCGGGGGAACCACGAAATGATCGCCACGGCCGCCGGCAATAAGCGGGTGGTGATCGCGGCGGGCCAGCCCGCCTCGGTGGATGGCGGCGTCCTTCTGGGTGTTCATCCGCTGGGCGGCGTCGTGAAGATGCCGAGCGGCAGTTTCTATCTGTACCCGTTGGGGAAGAAGTTTACGGATCGTGTTCGGCTGGAGGCCAGGGTGGAGGAAGAACTGCCGCAGGCGATCGACGCCTGGGCCTATGCCACCAAGACTCCGTCCGAGGACGGCGAGCCGGTAGGCAGCCAGTAGACATTAGTCCGGCGCGGACCGGCGCCCGGCGACCAATTCGCCGCGTGTCGGGCGGCCGCGGTTCGATAGGCGCGGAGGCACGACGATGAACAGGCAACCACACTCGCTCACGGGATACGCGGCCATCCGCGCCGTTTCTCTGCTCGCGACGCTTGGACTGGGAACGCTCTCCCTCCGCCCTGCCCTTGTTTGTGCCCAGAGCGAACCGGCCGCGACCCAGCCCGCATCCACGCCCGACAGCCTGGAGAAGGCCCGCCGCGCCGCCCTCGAGTCCATCGCGAAGCAGAAAGCCGCCGCCACCAGCCAGCCCGCGGCGCAGCTGCCGGCCATGCCCCCTCCGGTCACGCCGCCGGTCAAGGCGCCGCCCACCGAAAAGCCCACGACCGCGCCCCAATCGACGCCCCCCGTAAAGCCCGGTCCGGCCGCGCCGCCGCCGGCCAAGACACCGCCGGATGCCGCTGGAACGGCACCTATGCAGCCGGCCGCCCCGAAGGAGCCGGTCAAGGGCGAGTTCACGACGCTGAGTTTCACGGTCTCGCCGCCGAGCCCCGAGGACCGGAGCTATCGGTTTGATTATGAGAACGCGCCGTGGGCCGACGTGCTCAACGATTTCTCGCGCATGAGCGGACTGGCCTTTCTCAATCCGCCCGATCCGCCCATCACCGACAATCTCACCTTCCGCAGTCCGAAGGACATGACCTATCGGGAGGCCCTGGCCCAGTTGAACGACCTGCTGGTCAATCGTCCGCTGAACAAGTATCTGATCCGGCAGCAGGACACCTTCCTCGTCATCAAGCGCCTGCCCGACTGGATGCGCGAGATCGAGCCGAGCCAGATGTTCGACTCCTTCGAGGAGATGGAGGCCTCCGACCCCGACGACTACGACATCGTCCTTGTGAACATGGAGGTTCCCGAGGGCTGGTCGCCGTACGAGATCATCGAGAAGTACCGCCCGCTCTTCACCGACACCTACGGCACGCAGGTCAACGGCAACCGCCTCGAACTGACCGGCATGGTCTGGGAGCATCGCCGGTTCCGAAACGTCGTGTTCAAACTGGTGGACATGACCGACGGGCCGCCGCCCTCCGATCCGCGGCCCATGCTGCGCATCGAGCTGAAGAACGCCCGCGCCGCCGACGTCCAGACGATGCTGCGCCAGCTCTATCCGCTGACGGCGCCCGCGCCCGCGGCTGGACGAGGCCCCGGCGTCGACCAGACAGCCGAACTGGCCAAGAAAGTCGACATCCTCTCCGACGTCAAGAACAACATCATCATCGTCAAGGCCCCGCCGCGCATGCTCAGCGAGATCGCGGAGATGACGGCGAAGCTCGACACCGGAACGGGCCTCACCATGCCGGTCATGAAAGTCGTCAAGCTCGAATTCGCCGACCCGAACACCCTCGCCGGCACGCTCAAGCCCATCTTCATGAAAGAGCAGCAGGCCATCATGAAGCCGGACGGCCCCTACGTTTCGGCCGAGCAGAAGGCCGACATGGAGCGCGATATCTTCCCCGACCCGGCGAGTAACTCGGTGATCATCATCGGCGGAAAGTCCGGCGTCGAGGACGCCGAGCGCCTGGTTCGCCAATGGGACACGCCGGGCGAGAATACCATCGACGAGATCATCGAACTCAAGCACGCCGACGCTTCGGACATCGCCGGGATTCTCGCGCAGATCTTCCCCGCTGCGCCCAAGCCGGGTCAGACGGGCGATAAGTTCACGCCGCGCACGAGCACGTCGCTCCTCGTGTCCGTCTCGAAGCGGACCTACGAGAAGATGAAGGCCCTCATCGCGAAGCTGGACGTGCCCGGCGAGGATGAAGAGCAGGAGCACATTGTCCAGCCGAAGGCGATTCCCCCCAGCGCCCTCGCCGCCGTCCTGCAGCAGGCCATGAGCGGCGGCGGGCCGGGCGCTCCGCGCATTGCGGCGCCGAAGCGACCGGGCCAGCAGCCGCCGGCCCCGCCCGCCTCACCCTCCGGCGCCGGTCCGCGCTTCATCCCGGACGACGGAACGGGCTATTTGATTGTTTACGCGGTTGCGGAAGACTGGGACCGGATCGAGCCGCTGATCAAGAAGCTCGATGACAAGGCCGAGACCTATCAGCCGCGGCTGGCTGTCTTTGCTCTGGCACGCGCCAATGCGACCGACGTCGTGAACATGCTCCAGCAGATGTTCCCGGCCCAGCCGCCGGCCGCCGGCGCGCCCGCGCCGCAGCAGGTCAGCTTCTTCGCCGATCTCTACAACAACGCGGTGCAGGTTTTCGCGTCGAACGAGTTCATCGCCAAGATCACGCCATTCATCACGCAGCTCGACATCGAGGCGACCGCGCCGCTCACCGTCATCAAGCTCCAGCATGCCGACGCCGAGACGATCGCGCCGATCCTCGCCCAGACCGTCGGCGGAACCGCCGTCTCCTCCGCGCCGCAGATTCGCCCGCAGCCGGGCAAACCGGGACAGCCGCCGCAGCAGCCGGCGCAGACCGTCGCCCCGACCGGGGGCTCGACGCGGATCGTCGCCGAGCCGATCACGAACTCGCTGCTCGTCTCCGCGCCGCCCAAGGACATGGAGCAGATTCGCAAGCTGGTTGACGAGATCGAGGCGGAGGCCTCCGAACAGAAGGCCAAGACGGAGGCGACGCGCGTGATCATGACGGCGAGTCACCGGCCCGCCGAAGAACTCGTCGAGACGCTGAAGTATCTCGCCGCGCCGCCGAAGCAGCTTCCCGGCGGGCCGCGCGCCGTCGTCGCCAATCAGGAAGTCGCCGCCGCCGAGGCCGAAGGGCTCAAGATTGTCGCAAGCGGCCAGCAGGTCATCATCGACGGCCCGCGTGACCAGGTCGCCAAGGCCATTCAGCTTTTCGAGCAGATCGACGTTCCGCGCGAAGGCATGATATTCCGCAAGTACGCGGTGAACGACGCGGAAAAGGACGTCGTCAAGCTGCGCGAGATGCTCGCCCAGAGCCAGCCGCCGACGGTGCAGACCGGCACCGCGCCGGGCGGCAAGGGCGGGCCTGCGGCGCGCCCGGCGCCGGCGCCCAAGCCGTCCGCGCCGGAGTCGATCCTGATTCACTCCGACTCGGAGGACAACACGATCCTCGTCGGCGCGCGGCTGGAGTCGGACCTGAAGCAGGTCGAGGACATCCTCCAACTGATCTTCCGTGAACCGGTCGCGCTCGAAGGCGGACCGGAAGGCAGCACCGACGGCCTGCCGTTCTTCATGGTCAAACTCCAGTATCGCAAGGCGTTCGACATCGCCTTCGACGTGGAGGACATCCTCAATCCGGACAGCAAGGACAACGGCCTGCGCTTCGACGAAGGCCCGACCGAGAAGCTGCTGATGGTCCGCAACTGCCGGCCGGGTCAGCGCGAGCGCGTGGAGGAAGTCATCAAGGTCTTTGACGTGCCGGAGAGCGGCATCACGCGCGAAGGATTCCGCATGCTGGATTCAGAGAAGATGCCGCCGGAGATGCTCGTGCGGCTCCTCCAGCAGCAGTACAACAAGCCGATCAGCATGATTCCCCTGAGCGACGCGGCGGGGCGCGTCAAAGTCATCGACATTCACGCCGACGAGGAACCGGCCGCGCCGGTCGAGCGGACGCGCTCCGGCGACATCAACCCATGCGTCCTGCCCGCGACCATGCTTGTGTCGCTCGCGTCGCTCCCGATCGGTCAGGCCCGGGCCAACGAGTCGGCGGAACTTCTCGAACCCGCCGTCTGCCCGATCTGCCATCAGAGCCCGTGCAGCCTTCCGACGCAGCTTCTTCGGTCGCTTGATGCCATCGCGATGGCCCACTCCGACGACGGGCTGGAGCCGGAGGATGAATCGCAGGCTCCCAGGACCGGCACGCGCGAATTCTCCGCAAAGGAACCGAAAGTCGTTCAGCCGGCCGGGGAAGTCGCAGCGGGCGATAACCAGCCGGAGGCGAAGTCGCGGGACGAAGGCGTCAGCTTCCTCTACGATGCCGAGTCCGGCAAGATCATCCTGAAGGGGCCCGAAGAGGAACTCGAGATCATCGAGGAGCTCATTGACGAAATCACCAGCGAGGATCAGCCCACCGTCTTTCGTGTTTTCCCGCTGAAGTACGCCGATGTCAGCGTCGCCGCGCAGCTTCTCGAACAGGTGTTCAACCAGGGCCAGGCCGTCGCCGCCTCCGGCCGGCGCGGCCGCCAACAGCAACAGCCGCAGATGCCCGTGCCGATGCCCCAGCAGCAGGGCGGCCAGCCCGGGCAGCCCGGCAAGCCTGGCCAGCCGAACCAGGCCCAACAGCAGCAGATGATGATGCAGCAGCAGATGGCGGCGCAGCAGGGCCCGACGCGCGTGAAGGTCGTTCCCGACCCGCGCACGAAGAGCCTCTTCGTCGCGGCGGTGCTGTCCGATGTGCCGCTGATTATCGAGGTACTGAAGAAAATCGACGCCCCGGTGGACGCGCTCGAAAAAACGATCAAGATCTTCAACCTCGAGAACCTCGACGCGACGCAGGTCGTCGTCAATCTGCGCGAAGTGCTCGGGGTCCAGCCGCCGGCCTCGGCGCAGGGGCCGCAGCAGCGCGGCGGCCGGGGCTTCCCACAGCAGGGCGGCCAGCCCCAGGAACAGCAGATTGTCCAGATGCAGGGCCAGCAGGGGCAATCGGTGACGCTTTCCTCCACCGAGAGCATCGAACTGACCGCCGACGCCCAGACGAATTCGATCATCGCAAAGGCGCCGCCGGACACGCTCGCGCTGATCGAGGATCTGATCGAGCAGCTTGAGGCCAGAACCAACACGACCAAGGCGGAGATGCGCCGCGTTCCGCTGGTGCATGCCCGGGCCACCGACGTCGCCACCATCGTCAAGGAAGTCGCCACGCAGGTCGTTGGCGCGGGCGGCGGCGGGGGCGGCCGGTTCAGCCGCCGCTTTGGCGGCGGCGCGCCGGGTGGCGGGGGCGGCGGCGGTTCGACTGGACAGGTGTCGGTGAACGCCGATGCCAGGACGAACAGCGTGATCCTCGCCGGCGCGACGAAGGACGTGGAGCGCGTGGCGCAGATCGTGAAGGAGATGGATATCCCGAGCGACGGCGGCGCGATTCAGCAGTTCACCGTGAAGGGCGATGCATCGGCGATCGCCGCGACGCTCAAGTCGCTCTATGTGACCGGCAATGCCACCGACGTAATCATCACCGGCGATAACTCGACAGGTGTCGTCGTGGTAAAGGCCCCGCCGAACCTGATGAAGGAGATCGGCGACCAGCTCCAGGCGATGGATGACAAGGTGGCCGGCACCAAGGAGATCAAGACGATCAAGCTGGTCCTGGCCGACCCCGAACAGGTCGCCATGCGTCTACAGGAAATCTTCACGGCGACGCGCGGCGCCGGCGGCGCGCGCCAGACCATTACGATCAAAGGCAACAAGAACA
This sequence comes from Planctomycetota bacterium, assembly GCA_003576905.1. Lineage (GTDB taxonomy): Bacteria > Planctomycetota > Phycisphaerae > UBA1845 > UTPLA1 > UTPLA1. Next base: position 62,367 of record QEVG01000012.1, read on the forward strand.
ACAGCACCCTGTACGTGATGGGCGCGGACGAGGAGACCTTTGAGCAGATTCAGGGCGTCGCTACCGGAATGGACATGCAGCCCTCCGGCATCCAGGTGAAGCGGTTCCCCCTTCAGCACGCAAACGCGACAGAGATCAACACCCAGCTGACCGACATGCTTGTTAAGGCCAAGGCGAGCGGCGGGCTGGAGGGCGTCAAGCTTGACTTCGTCGGGGCCGTGCCTGACCCGCGCACGAATTCGCTGATCGTCACGGGCGGGCCGATCACCTTCCTTCTGATCGGTGACGTGCTCAAGGAAGTGGACGTCCAGCCGTCGAACGAGATCGCCCGCGACACGCGCTCCTATCAACTGCCGATGTCCGTCGACATCAACCAGATGGCCGCGAACATCCAGGCGGCCTTCGCTTCGTCGCCCGGCGCGAAGACGGGGCTCGAGCCTCCGACCGTCACGCCCAATGCGGCGAGCAACATGCTGATCGTCACGGCCAACGGACGCCAGCACGAGGAGATCAAGACGAAGATCATCGATCCGGTGGTCGCCGCCGTGGGGTCGGAGTTCGCAGACTATCGCGTCCCGCTGAAGTTCATCCGGGCCGAGGACGCCAAGGCGACGCTCGAGGACTTCATGGTCAAGTGGCAGCAGAGCCGCGGCGGCAAGCCCCAGGACCGCTTTGCGATCACCGCCGACCAGAACAGCAACTTGCTGCTCGTCAACTGCACGCCGGCCACGAAGGAGTTCATCGACAAGCAGCTCGTCGAGATCGACGTGCCGACCGGCAAGCGCGAGACGCGCTTCGTCACGCTCAAGTACGCGCGGGCCGACGAAGTGGCCCGAGCGATGGCGACGTCGTTCCAGGGCAAGACCGTCCCGAACAGCAAGGGCCAGTGGCCGGTCACCGCCGTGCCCGACGTGACGTCGAACACGGTGATCGTCACGGCCATGAGCGACCTGTGGCCCGAGGTGGATGCCATGGTTGCGGCCCTCGACGTGGCCGGCGACAGCACGCGCGCCGAGACGACGGTCGAACTCGTCAACACGCGCCCGGCGGACGTGGCTCAGAGCCTGCAGCAGGTCTTCAACGCCGCCATCGCCGGCAAGCCCGGCCGCACCGCGCCGACGATCACCGCCGTGCCGGGCACGACCCGGCTCGTGGTCTTTGCGACGGAAAGCGAACTCGCCCAGATCCGAAATCTCGTGACGCAGATCGACGAGGAAGGCTCGAAGGGGCGGATGGTCCACACCGTCACCATGCCTGAACTCGTGCCCGCCAAAACGGTCGCCGAGGCGATCAAGCAGCTCTTCGGCACGAACCAGCCCGACGGCATCAAGGCCGAGTATCACGAACCGACGAACACACTCCTCGTCAGCGCGACCGAGCGGGAATTCGCGCGGATCAAGGAACAGGTGATCGACAAGATTTCCACCCAGCCGACCATCGGCACGATGAAGCCCTTCCGCATTCCGCTGAAGTACGCCGTCGCGGACGAAGTGGCCAAGACGCTACAGGAGTTCTTCGACAAGAAGGCCGGGTTGAAGAGCAACCAGAGCAACCTGCCGCCGTGGATGCGCGGCAACGAGCCGGCCAAGCAGATTGAAAACCAGGTCTCCATCGTCGCCGAGCCGACCAGCAACATGCTGCTGGTCTTCTGCACCGACGTGACCAAGGAACTGATCGACGAGATCATCAAGGAAATCGATATCGACCCAACGACCAAGAGCGTCATGGAGATGGTCACGCTCAAGTACGTCGACGCGGCGGAGATGCTCGAAATCCTTACCGAGTATCTGAAGGTCTCGAAACGGACGCCCGAGGACGGCGGCCGTCAGTTCGTGCCCTGGTGGGCCGATCGCGAGCAGAAGTCCGAGGACAAGACTGTTCTCGCCGGGGACATGCGCCTCAAGGCGGTGGACTCGCTCAACGCGATCATCGTTGTGGGCAGCAAGGATGGCGTAGCCGACGCCGTCGCGAAGATAAAGGAGCTGGACGTCGAACGCCCGGACAGCGCCGACGCCCCCCAGCGGCTGGCGCTTGCAAACGGCAACCCCACCGAGATTGCCGACACGCTCACCAAGCTCTTTGCCGACCCCAACCTCATCAAGAGCAAGGGCGCGAGCTACATCGCCCCGATCATCGTGGCCGACGAGGGCACCAAGAGCATCATCGTTCGCGGAAAGTCGTCCGACTTCAACCTGATCAAGAAGATGGTTGATACGCTCGACAAGGAGATGGAGGGCGATACGGGGGCGGGCGTGCGCGTGCTGGCCGTCCCCGCCGGGCGGGACCTGGAAGAACTCGCCCGCAACATCGAGAAGCGGATCAACGACGCAGAGAACAACCGCAGCCGGATTCAGAAGGACTACAAGCCGAGCCTGGTGAGCATCGGGGCCGACATTCAGGCCCGCGCCCTGGTCGTGGCGGGCTCGCGCGGCAAGTTTGAGGAGGTAAAGGCAATCGTCGACGAACTCGTGGCGATGGCCCCGACCGGCGGGACGAAGCGCGTGGTCATTCCGCTCAAACAGCTTACGCCGCAGGAAGCGAAACAGCTTATCGAACAGTTCCAGCAGAGCGGCAAGGGCAAGAGCGGCCCGCGCTCCGATGCACAATGGACGCGTAACCGTCGCTACGACGTAGGACGAGGCGTAAGGGGTGGGCGCCAAGTTGTATGCAGTATTCGACTCAATCCGGGTCACACTCTCGGGCTAATCAACGCGCTTCAGAACAGAGCGCGACCGGAAACCGTCGAATTCTGTGAGTCGACAGAATCGACGGAGACCGCTGGGGTCCATGAATCCGATTCGAGTGGCACACACGCGATCGCCTGCGCCGGTTCGCTGCCGGTGATCATGATGCAGGTGGCCCTGTCGGGCGCCATGGCCCAATCGTCCGCGTCGCAGCCTGCGACCAGGCCGAGTGGCCCGGTCATCGGCACGATCCGTCCGCGAGCCGCCACCACCCAGCCCGCCGCCCGTCCGCCTCAGCAGCCCGCGCGGCCCGGCGCGCAGCAGCCCGCCGGCCGTCAGATGACCGCCGAGGACATGATTCGCTCGGCCGTTCAGCGGGGCCAGATGGACGCGACGCAGATGACGGATGCCGCAAAGGAGGCACTTGGCCGCAAGCTGTCCGGCGCGCCGATCTCCGTCGCCGAGGCCGGGGCCGACAACATCGTCATCGAGGCCTCGGAAGAGGACATCGAAGTGATCATGTCCATCCTGGAGATGCTCGACACCGCCGCCCCCGGCAAGATCATTGAGTACATCGCCCTGAGCAAGGCCAGCGCGACCGATCTGGCCAAGACCCTGACCGACGTATTCAGCAAGGTCGAGCAGAAGGGCCAGCGGCAGGTCCGCCCCGAGGACAAGGTCGACATCATCGCCGACCAGCGCACCAATGGCCTCTACATCGCCGCCACCGAAGAGAAGATGAAGCAGGTGCGGTCGCTCATCGAGCAGAATGAGATCGCCGCCGGCAAGGTCCTCCAGCAGGTCAAAACTTTCACCTTCCAGAACCGGCGCGTCGCCGAGGTCGGCGAAGTCCTCAAGAAAATGGTGACGGCCTACCTGACCCAGAAGGGACTCGATCCCAAGCTGATCCAGCTTGAAATCGACCCGCAGACCAACACCGTCTTCGTCACCGCCAACGAGACCGACCTGGCCTTCGTCACCCAGATCATCGCCGGGCTTGACGCCGCGCTGCCCCCGCCGAAAGAGGGCGAGGCCCAGCCCATCGGCGAGGCGGATGTGATGATCATCCCCCTGCGAATCGCCCAGGCCGATGCCCTGGGCACGCTGCTTTCCGACCTTCTCAAAAAGGCCGCGACCGGCGACACGCCGATGAAGGACTTTATCCGCCGCTTCCGCCTGCTGGACGAGCGCGGCGAGCCCATCGCGACCGTAAACCTCGACCGGCCTATCGTTATCTTCGGCGACAAGGAATCGAATTCGCTGGTCATCGCCAGTACCAAGGCCAACTGCCTCATCATGAAGCAGGTGGCAATGGCCTTCGACAAGGAGCCCGCCCGGGCGGAGGTCGCCTACAAGGTCTTTACGCTCCAGAATGCCGACGCGACCGAAGTCGCCGAACAGGTGAGCAAGCTGCTTACCGACGGTGAGAACCTGACCGCGCGGCCCGGCAAGTCGGAGAAGTCCGGCGTGCCCGACGGCGAGGCCGGGGCGCTCGTGTACAAGGCCGTGGTGACGGCCGATGCCCGGACGAACCAGGTCGTGCTGGTCGGCCGGCCGGAGGCGGTGTCGGTGCTGTCGGACCTGGTGACAGGCCTGGACGTGAAGGGGCTGGACGTAATGCCCTTCACGCTGGTGCAGCTTGAATATGCCAGTGTTACGGCACTCGAAAAGGCCCTGTCTGAGATGATGAAGGAGCGGGCCGAGGCCCTGCCCAAGGGCACGAGCGCGAACGCCGGCAAGAGCGAGACGGTCATCATCAAGGGCGACCCGCGGTCCAAGTCGCTGATCATTGCGGCAAAGGCCAACCGGCTCGAGGAGCTGCGCGGACTTATCAAGCAGCTTGATGTCCCGTCGACGGCCCTCGTGGACGACATCCGGACAATCACGCTCCGGAACACCAGCGCTGGAGACCTCGCCACGAAGCTCAAGGACCTGTGGGAACAGCGGGCGGCCCAGCAGGAGGGCGGCGAGAGCGGATTTAAGCTCGAAGTGCCGGCCATCGTCGCCGACGAGCGAAGCAACTCGCTGATCGTCGCCGCCAGCAAGGGCGACTTCGACGCCATCAAGGGCGTGGTCGACAAGATCGAGGCCCTCGAGCTGAACCCGATGGCGAACATCTACGTGCTTCGGCTCAAGTTCAACTCCGCGAGCAGTCTCCAGGCCGCTTTCAAGGCTCTGTTCGAGAAACGCGCCCAGATGCGATCAGTCGACGGCAAGGTTCGGCCCGAGGACGAGGTGGCCATCGAGGTCGACGAAACGACCAACTCGCTGCTCTTTGCCGGCTCGCGCGAGAACTACGACGTGCTCGAGCTCAAGGTCAAGGAACTCGACCAGGAACTCGGCGTGCCGGGCGTCGTCGAGTACTTCGTCTGCGAGAACGTGGGCGCCAACCGCGTGAAGGACACGATCGAGTCCCTTTTCGAGGACAACGGCGTCTATAAGCCCGGAGCCACGGGCGAAAGCGAAGCCGCCCAGCGCCGTGAAAAGGTGACCGTCAGCGTCGACGATCGCTCCAACACGCTGATCGTCTCCGCAAGCCCCGAAAACATGGCTCTCGTCCGCGAAATTTATCAGCGGATGAACAGCGTCACCACGCCCTGGGACGTGGCCATCACCAGGATGGTCGTTCTGGAGCACGCCGACTGCGTGAAGATCGCGGCGCAGGTCGCGGATTACTTTAAGAAGCTGGACGAACTGCGCGACACCGGCGGCGAGGGCAGCACGAAGTCGGGCTTCGGAATCACCGTCTTCTCCGACGAACGAAGCAACCGGATCATCGTTGGCGGTACCAAGGACGGCATTGATAGCGCCGTCGAACTCATCAGGCGGCTCGACGTGCCGCCCGGCAAGCCCGGTCAGCTCACCGAGGTCTACACGCTGAAGGAGGCCCCGGCCGCCAAGATCGGCGAAATGATCAAGGCTGTCTTCGAGGAGCGCAACAAGCCGCGCGAGGGCGGCGAGGGCGCGGGCGTCCAGGTCCCGAGCGTCACCGTGACGGTCGAGCCGGACGCCGGCCGCAATGCCCTGCTGATTAACGCCTCGCGCGAGGATCACTTGCTGATCGCCGACCTGATCTCGAGACTCGACCGCCCTTCGACCATCCTCCAGATGGCCCGCGTGATTCCGCTGGAAAAGGCCCCCGCCGAGCGAATCAAGGAGATTCTGGAGGAGCTGTACCAGAGCGGTGAAGGCGGCGAGGGCCGCGAAGGCGGAAAGGTCATCAGTGTCGTCGAGGACAAGCGGACGAACTCGGTCGTGGTGACGGCCCCGCCGGGCGAGCTGGCCAATATTGTGGCACTGGTGGAGCGCCTCGACACCACGGAAGTCAAGGGCCAGGCCGAGATCGGCGTCATACTCTGCGAGAATGAAGACGCGGAGAAGATGGCCGAAGTGCTCAACCAGATCATGACCGGCCAGGGCGGCGAAGGGAGCACCGGCTCCACTGCCGCCACCGCGGAAGAGGGCGGGCAGCGGGCCCTTTCGTCGATGCTCATCTCCTATGCCGACCGGGACCCGCGGGGACGCGAGATCTTTCTCAAGACGATCCGCGAAAACGTCCAGATCACCTTCAGCACGCGGACCAATAGTGTCATTGCTGTGGCTCCTCCGCCGACGCTTCGCCTCATCGAGAGCCTCGTCCGCCGGCTCGATACGATCCAGAAACGGTCGGTGCTGGTGAAGGTCTTCTCGCTGCGCAACTCGGACGCGACCAAGATGGTCGAGATCCTCGAGAACATGTTTGCCCAGGAAGAGGGCCAGGAAGAGGAGGCCGAGTTTCAGCGCGACCGCTCGGTCGAAGTCGAGGGCGGCACGACCTCCACCGGCGGCGTGCCGACGGCGGCCTCGCAGGAAGGCGACACGCGAAAAGGAACCTTCGGCCGGCCGAAGACGACGTTCGTACCCGATGAGCGGACGAACTCGATCATCGTCGCCGGCTGGCCGGAGGACATCGACGTTGTGGCCGACGTCATCGACCAGCTCGACTCGCGGCCGATCCAGGACCGCGACAATTTCGTCTACACGCTGGTCAACCAGACGGCCGACGAAATGCAGGCCGCACTTCAGGAGTATTTCGACGCCGAGGTCCAGCGCCTCGAAAGCCTTGGCGAAACAGTCTCTCCGCAGCGGCTGATGGAGCAGGAGGTGTCGATCATCTCGCACCCTGAGTCCAACCAGCTCGTGATCTCGGCGAGCCCGCGCTACAAGAACCAGGTTATCTCCATCATCGAGCAGCTTGATACCGCTCCGCCGCAGGTCATGATCCAGGTCATGATCGCGGAAGTAACGCTCGACGATCGCTTCGAGATGGGCCTTGAGTTCGCGCTGCAGGAACTTCGCTTCAGCGAGACCGCCGTCGCCGACTCCAACGGCATCCTGCAGAGCAGCCATTTCGACGTGGTCGGCGGAACCGACCTCGGCGCGGCCGGAAGCGGCCTGGGCGGCTTCTCGTTCACCATCACCGGAGAGGACTTCAACTTCCTCGTTCGCGCCCTTCAGGCCGACAGCCGCCTGGAGATCATCCAGCGCCCGATGATCATGTGTCAGGACAATCAGCAGGCGACGATCCAGATCGGCCAGTCCGTCCCGACGCCGCAGGGCGCGCAGACCTTCGGCGGCCAGACCTCGACGCAGGTGACCTACACCGATGTCGGCGTCATTCTTAACGTCGAGCCGCACATCAACCCGGACGGCTTCGTCTATATGCTCGTCGAACCGGAAATCTCCTCGATCACCGATTCGACGATCCAGATCGCGCCGGGTTCCTTCGCCCCGATCTTCAACCGCCGCACGGCATCGACGAACGTAGCCGTGAAGGACGGTGAGACCGTGGTCATCGGCGGCCTGATCACCACCAGCGAAACCGAAAGCGAAAGCAAGGTGCCGCTGCTCGGAGACGTGCCGGGCCTGGGCATGCTGTTCCGCACGACCAACCGGCTCAAGAACCGCACCGAGTTAATGATCGCCCTCACGCCGAAAGTCGTGCGCACCGTCGAGGATGCGCGCCGCCTGAGCATCGAGAAACGCGACGAGTCCGGCATCATCACCGACGAGATGAAACAGAGCCCGCTGTTTGATCGCCTGCGCATCGAGCCGCCTGCCGAAACGCAGATCGAGGACTTCGAGACGTTGCCGGGCCAGGAAGAGGATATGATCCTCCAGGCGCCGCCCGTCGAGACCGCACAGCCCCTGCTTCAGCCGCCCCCGGTGGTCAGTCCCCGGCCCGTGATGCAGACGCCGCCCGGCCAGATGGTGCCGGTCACGCCGCCCCAGGTTCCGCCGCAGGCGCCGCCGTCTCCCCGGCCGGCAACGCAGCCTCCAAAGTACGGGCCCAAGCCCACGCGATACGGCCCCGTGGTGCCGTCCGGCGAGGACGTCGTCGCCCGGCGAAACGCCGATTCGACGGGCGCCGGGCAGTAAGATTCAGCGGTATCTGTGGTAAATCGATTGCCTGAGCGGGAAGCGAAGTATGAAGAGAATGTCGGCAGTATGGCGACCCACGATTCCGGTCCTCGCGGCCGCGATGCTGACCGGCTGCGCCATGCAGCAGGACGGGAAGACGCCTCAGTGGATCTGGAAGGACCCGATCGTCCGCAGCAGCGCGGAGGAAAGCGGGCCGGTCGAACAGAACATCGTCCGCGTCAACAAGTTCTTCAGCCAGACACCCTGGCTTTCATATGCCAACGACGGCAGCCGCCGGGTGGACGGCGTCACGTTCTCGATTTACCTCGAGGGTCCGAACTCCCCCAAGGGCGTCTTCGGAACCGGCGTCATCACGGTGACCATGTACCGCCTCGACGCCGATGAGACCGGCCGCGAAGTCGCGAAGAAGATCTATGAGTGGGAGTACGACGCGCAGGCGGCCTATCCGTTTCGCGCCAAGACTCAGACCGCGCTCGGCTGGGGATACGGCATGCGGCTGCGCTGGGGAGAGAACCTCGACGTCGAGGGCCGCCAGGTCGCCTTCGTCATCAAGTACATGCGCGAAGACGGACGGACCGTCAGTTCCTCGCGCCAGGTGCTGAAGGTACCCGGCCCGGAAGGCGCTGGGCCGATCGTTCAGCGCACCGGTGGCGTTGTGGATGCTCCGCCCCCGAAGCCCAAACAGGTAACCAGCCGCGTCCGTTCCATTCAGCCCACTGAGACGACATCGGATGCGTCGACGGCTCCGAGGCAGCCGGTGGCGGCCCCGGCACCGCGCACACGACCCAAGCCGCGCGTGACCGTGACCGTTCAGCCAAAGCCCGATCGCCCGAAGCCCCGCTACGCCGGGCCGACCTCGGGAGAAGAATAGACCTATTCTCGATAGTCCTTTTGCGGAGAGATGGTACTGGCCGAACCTGCTCAAACGGAGACACCGGTTTCGCGCCGCGCGGCATGGCGCTGGCTCGCATTCGCGCTGGCCATCGCGGGGTGCCTGATCTGCCTTGTCCTCCTTCGCATGACCATCGGCGGGCCGGGCGACGCGTTCTCCGCCGCGGTCTGCTCGCCGGGCGCGAAAGTCAACTGCGACTATGTCCTTTCAAGCCCCTTTGCGAAGATAGGTCCGCTGCCCGCCGCGGCGGTCGGGCTGGCCTATTTCACGACGCTGGGAGCATGGATTCTTTTTGTCGGCGTCCCGTCGGCGCCGGCCAGCCGGTGGCGATGGGTGCCGCTTTCCCTTGCGCTGATCGGTGTCGTCCTTTCGGTGTGGTACATGTACGTCATGGCCGTAAGGCTGCCGGTCTGGTGTACATGGTGCCTCGCGGCGCACGTCGTAAACGGACTCCTTTTCGTGGCGGTGCTGCGGGCCAATTCGCCTGCGCCCGGTGCGGACGGCTCCGTACCGCCGCATCCGACGCCCGGCCGCGCGATTGGCGTTCTGGCCGGATGCGCGGCGCTGTTCGCGCTTATTGCGATGGGCGTTCTTGCGTTTCAGGCGCAGCTGGTCGCCCGCCAGTTGCATGCCGCTCTCCTCGAAGCGACAAACAATGCGGACTACATCGTCTGGCGATGGCAAAGCGAGCCCGCGCACGAGATCCCCGTGCGGGAGGACGACCTGCGGCTCGGCGCGGACGATGCGCCGCATACACTCGTTGTCTTTACCGATTTCGAGTGCGAAAAATGCGGATGGTTCGGCCCGTACGCCCAGCGGCTGCTTCAGGCATTTCCAAAGTCGCTCCGCATTGTCTATAAGCAATTCCCCGTCTCTCCGGAATGTAACCCGGGCATCAAGGCAGCGTTTCACGTGTTCGCCTGCGATGCCGCCCTCGCGGCGCTTGCCGCCGTGCGGGCGGGCAGCCCCGCCCAGGCCGCGGAATTTCATGACCTGCTCTACAAGAGCGCGCGGCTCCTTGGATCGCGCCCCTATTCAGCGATTGCGCGGAAGGTCGGCATCGATTCGGGCAGGTTCGAAACGGCCCTGGACGATCCGGCGACGCGCGAACGCCTTGCCCGTGACGTTGAACTGGGTAGTCGCCTCGGCGTGACAGGGACGCCCGCGATGTTCCTCGACGGCCGCCGACTAGCCACATGGCACATTCGAACCGATGAAATGAGGCCGAGAATCGACGTCGCGCGCACCGACGCGTTATGGAGCGCGTTGATGAAAAGCGGGACACCCCCGGCACGATAAGCGTCCGTCCCGCAATTGCCGCCGGGCCGCCGAACATCGAGCCGAACTCAGTCGAGATACCCCAGCGCCCCGAGTCGGTTCGCGACCTCCTCCATCTGCCGCTGCGTCAGCAGAGGCGATTCGGTCTCGTCCACCTTGCGCTCCTGCGGCGGCTCGAAGCGCACTTCCACGGGCTCGTTGAAAATGCTCGCCAGGACGTTGCCGTCCATGTCCTTCGGTACGCGCTCGCCCAGCCCGGCCAGCACCGTCGGGGCGATGTCCTCGATGTGGGCGCGAATCTTCCGGCCGCTCGCGATGCCCGGTCCGTTGGCGACGAATATGCCGTCGAGCCGGTGCGTGCCTTCGAGTCGGTCCAGCGGAACCCAGCGGACGGGCTGTGAACCGCGGATCTTCTTCACGACGGCGAGTCCGTCGGCCGGCGCCAGAAGCAGGTCCGGCATCCAGGGATAGTCCTGCCGGTGGCAGCCGTAAAGTTCCTCCGTGACGTACACGTCCTGGAAGATCCGCATCGCGCGTCCATTGCGGTCTTCACACGTCGCGGCGAGCAGCTTGCGGCGAATCTCGTCGCGGAGCCGCTCATAATCCGACGGTTCGACAATCCCCTCCGGCTGTCGCCCCTTCAGGTTGATATACAGAAAACCGTAAATCCCCGCGTGCAGCACGCACGCCCGGGTTCGAGACCAGTCGAAGGCCAGGTCATGATCCAGCGATCCGGGCGCGGAAACCGGCGATCCGTTTTTCGCCCGCGTCAGCCGCCGCCACCAGACGGAGCCGCGCGTCTTCGCCCGGGCGAAGTTACTCCGCAAACCGAGGTAACCCCATTGCGCCAGCAGAAGATTGGGCTGCGCCTTGCCGTCCAGGCTGCCGTGCCCGTGATCGGACATCACGAGAATCGTCGCGTTCTTCTCCTTGGCGAGGGCGCGGAGCTTGCCGATGGCCACGTCCAGTTTCGCGAAGCAGTCGGCCGTGAGCTTGGCGCGATAGGGGCTGCTGTCCCTCGTCCGCGCGTCCAGGTAGCGCCAGGCCTTGTGCTGGAGATTGTCCACCAGCTTGAACAGCACCATCATCACGTCCCAGCCGTACTTGTCGCCGCAGAAACGGGCCAGGTCCACGCCGCGCTCGAAGCTCTGGCTGATGTATTCGAGGTTCTCTGCGAAGAGCTTGTCGCCGCCGAGGGCCTTGCGCTCCCATTTCTTTTCGTGCGTATAGTCCGGGTGCTTCGCGAGGATCTCCGCCTGCAATTCGCGTGGATAGGTGAAATCCTCCCCCGTGGGCGTATCGAAACCGCTGATCATGAAACCGTTGACCGGTTCCGGCGGAAAGGTCATCGGCACGTTGATCGAGCCGACCTTGTATTTCTTTTCGCTGAGGATCTGCCAGATCGTCGGCTGGCTGATTTTCTGATTATTGTTGAAGATCAGCTGGTTTGTTGCCGGGTCGTAGCGAAGGAAATCGATGATGCCGTGCTTGCCCGGTCCCTTGCCGGTCATGAACGTCGTCCAGGCAGCCGGCGTAATCGGCGGTCGCGTGGACTCGAGGCAGCCGCTTGTCCCACCGTCGATCAGCGCCTTGAGGTTCGGCATACTCCCCTGGGCCATCAGGGGATCGAGCACGTCGAATGTCGCGCCGTCCAGGCCGATCATGAGCACGCGATGCAGTTTCGGATCGATGCGATCAACCTTGGCGCCGGGCTTCGATACCACTGCTCTCAACCTCGAAAGAGGAAACGTCACCGGGTCGGCCGCGCTCCGACTGAATGAAAACCGGTCCAGCTTGACGGGATAATACTCGCAACGCGGCGGCCTCGCAAGGCATTGTAGCCGTGGCTACAATTCACCGCGTTGCCGCCCTCCGCGGGTGTCAGACGCGCTCCGCGGCGCTGAAGTTCGCTGCGATCCGGCTGGCGGACCGGAGCGTACGATATGGGCTTGCGCGCGGCCACCTTGCCCCCTGGCGCGTCTTCGTTGCGGGATCGGCGCGGGGCGAGCATCATGCAGCCGATGGTGATGAGAACGCCTTACGATACGCGGTTCTATCGGGTTTGCGGCCTTCTCTTGGCGGCGCTGGCGAGCCTCGCGCCGATGTCGCAATTTGCCGCGGCCCAGGAAGCGGGAAGACCCGGCCGCCCGGACCAGTCAGGAGCAGCAACGCCCAAGAGCCAGCGCCGGCTCCCGCGCGGTTTCCTCGCGCGAGCGCTGAAGATGCCCGACGGCAAGTCTCGAAAGTACGCGATCTTCATTCCGCCGCAGTACAACGACGACGTAAACCACCGCTGGCCGGTCATTCTCTTTCTCCATGGAAGCGGGGAAATCGGCGCCGACGGCATCCGGCAGACGACGGTCGGCATGCCCGTCTACGTGGCGCGGCTCGCAGCCCGGTTTCCTTTCATCGTCGTCATGCCGCAGGCGCACAAGATGTGGTTTCGCGGAGAGGAGGCGACCGCCGTCAGTCTCATCATGGAAGAGGTACACCATGACTATCGTACCGATCGGGACCGCGTCTATCTCACCGGGCTTTCCATGGGCGGCTTCGCGACGTGGGAGATGTCCATTTTTCGGCCCGACCTTTTCGCCGCGATCGTGCCCGTCTGCGGCATCGCTCCTCTCCAGTACATAAAGAACATCGTGCACATTCCGGTCTGGGCCTTTCACGGATCGCTGGACAAGAACGTCCCTGTGTCCGGTTCGCGCGACGCGGTCGCTGAACTTAAGCGGCTTGGGGCATCGCCGAAGTACACCGAGTATCCGAACCTCGGGCACAAATGCTGGGACCTCGCCTACGACAATCCGGAGCTTTATCGCTGGATGCTTCAATTCCGGCGTCCGCCGCCGCCGCGCGTGATCGACTACAGCTTCCCGGCCGGCATCGTCCGCGTCTGGTGGCTTGTGGTCGAAGGCGAAAAAAAGCCCAAGCGCCCTCCGCACGTTCGCGCGGAGATTCGCGACGACGGCCGCGTCGAGATTGTCAGCGAGGGCGTCATCGGGTGGGCCCTTATTTCCGACGCCGAGCCACTTCCGCCGGGTCGCGAAATTGACGTCACTTGGAACGGAAAGCCCGTCTTCAAGGGGAAGTTCGAGGGAATCCTGGCCCTCGAGCCGCCGCGACCCTCCGGGGCCTCCACACAGCCATCGCCCGGGCGATGATGCCGGACCCTTCATCCGCCGCGCGTGAGGCGCGTGACCTCGATATGTGCCAGCCGCGTCGGCTCCGGCAGACGATACCCTCGTGTACACGCCAATGCCAACTGTACGGCATCGCCCAGCCGCGCCAGGTGCCCCACGCTGACATAGACCGGCTTCGCGCCCGCGCGCGTCCGCAGCGCGATCCCTATCGCTTCCTCCCGATGAAGGATCGGCGCCCGCCCGCCGGGAAGGTCGGCGGGTTCGTCGTGCGCACCGCACAGAAGGCTCTTGGCGCATCCGAGGCATGGTCGGCCCAGCAGCAGGCCGACGTGGCACGCGATCCCGAATCTGCGGGGATGCGCCAGTCCGTGGCCGTCGAGCATGAACGCGTCCGGCTCCGTATGCAGCTTTCGCGCCGCGGCGAGCAGCGCCGGTGCCTCGCGAAAGCTGAGCAGCCCCGGCACATACGGAAAACGGACAGGCCGGATGGCGCTCGCCGTCTCAACGACCGATTCCGTGGCGAGATTCCATACGACCCAGCATGCGACGATGCGCGTGCCGCCGTCTACAAACGCGCAGTCGCCGCCTGCGACAACGCGTGTGCCCCGAGGAAGTCTCCGGTGAAGGACCTCCGACCGCAGCCGCTCCTGCAGGGCGATGGCCCGTTTCGGCGAGAGGCTCCACGGATGGCGCGGCGGCGGCAGTTTCATGCACCGCGATTTTATCCGCGGACGCCGTACGAAGGGGATCGTATGCGCCGGTGCGTGCCGACGGTGAGTCGTCCCATGTCGCGATTCGATTTGGCAGGTGGAGAGGTGGCGAATAGAATAAGATCAGACAGAGTTTCCCCCTTGCCTTCCGGCCCCGACCCGCCGGCCCCTGCCATGATGCGAAAAGCCCGCCATCCTCTGTCACCGCGTTCCTGGGTGTGCCATGCCTGCGCGGGCATTGCCATCATCACAGCCGCGCGCGCCTCGGCCGACATCATTCAGACGATTCAGGACGAGGAAATAGTCGGCCGCGTAACCCAGGGCGCCGACGGAATGCTCACAGTCATATCGGGCGATGCCTCCGGCAGGAAGGAACGCCGGCTGGCCCCCTCGGAAGTCAAGCAGCGCTGGCAGGCGGCGGACGAGCTCGAGCGGATCGAAGCAACGAAGGAAGTGGCCCGGCTGGCCCGGTGGACGGCCGCGTATTATCGCGCCGGGTACGAGACGCTCGCCAAGCGCTGCATGCGACGGGCCATGACCCTCGACAAGGCCTTTGCCGATGCCCCGGTCACCACGCGAACGGATCCCGCCCTGTTCGGGGGCGCGCGCCCCGGGAAGGATTTTTCGCGATTCTGGAATCTGGTCATTCTCGACGAAATGGACGACCGCCTCGCGCCGGGCGATATCGGCGAACTTCTGAAAATCGCCGCATGGGCCAATCGCGCGGGACTTAAACAGGAAGCCGCATATTACCTCCGAAAAGCATGGAGCGATGACCGTTCCGCGCCCGAGATTGTCGACCTTGCCGCGAAATGGGGGGTTAAGCTCGAGGGCTGGCTCTCGATCGACCTGACGCCCGCGATGGATGCCTCGCTCTTTTCCGACTTCGTGAGAGACGAGGGAACCAACGTGCAGCCCGATCCCGGCCGTGTCTTTTTCAATCTGCCGGTGCGGTTTGACCCCGATCTGGCCGGCGAAAAGCGCCGCGAAAACCCCAGCCTTACCCGCAACACGCTCAAACGAAAGGATGCCCGCGAGTTTTACGGCCTTCGCTCGCTCACCATGCGAGACGGCCGGGTGCGCATTGACGGGCATGAAGTGCAGCCGGTTGTCGAGCGCATCACCTTGTTGCCGGGCGAAGGCGCGCGCCGCATGGCGGAGTTGCGAAACCAGCTCGGTCCTCGCAGCGCCGAAGTCCGTGCACAGGACGACAAGCAGCGCCCGCCGCGCGCCGCGCGTCAGACGCGTCTTCGTGGCCCGCCGATCAATGAAAGAGCCACCGGCTGGGTGGCGTTCATTTTCGAACTGCCGGCCGACGCCGTTGAGTTCAAGGTCGCCTGGCCCGAGGGCGGCGAGGAGACGCTTGACCTGGGCTTCATACGCACCGCCGCCCTCATTTCGCCGGACGAAATCAAGCGCTCGGTTTCCGGCGCGATCAAGGGCGGTGAGCCGCCGGGATGGCCCTGGTCATCGGCCTCGGCGATCGTCTCGACCCTGGCCACGATCCAGTCGTCGTCGCCCGCAATGGCCGCGCTCGCCATTGAGCGGCTGCGCCGCATACGCATCGAACTGGGCTGGCGGATCGGACCGGAAACACAGGCCGATCTCGACGCATGGTCGGAGGCGGTGGATGAATCCGTGCTGCGCTCGGCGATGCGGAGCGAGGAACAGGTTCGGCTCGCCGCATTTCGCTACTTCTGCGATTATCCGCCCCAGTATGAAGCGCCCGTTTCGACACATGCCATGGAGCTCTTGGCGCGTGCCGAGCCCGATTTGCAGTTTGCGTGGGTGCGCATGATTGACTGCGGACTGCGCCGCGATCCGTGCACCTATTGGTGGCGACAGGGCGCGCCGACACGGACCAGGGCGGACGCCGAGGCGGATTCATCCGGGGCAAAGGACCATGGGTCGGGAGGCTTTCCGCCGGCACCGCTGAAATCCTCGGCCCCTTCGACGGATGTCGCCCCCGTTCAGCGCCGCACCGCCCGCCTCCTCGAAGCGCTTCTCCAGTCCGAAGATGCCATCGTATGTTCCGAGGCGCTTGACATTCTCCTCTCGCTGCCTGAATCCGCGACCGACTGGAAGTTCATGCGGTTGGCCTCCGCCCCGGCGCAAGGCTATGCTCTTTCGCGGATCCGCGACATTCGAAGCGAGTCGTCTGTCTCGCAGCTGCTTCAGGCCCTCATGCTCAGTGCCCGACCCGAAATAGCCCAGGACGTCGCCCGCGAAGCGCGCATCCTCGGCCTTCGCGCGAAGGACACCGATGCGTCTATCCTCACGCAATGGGCCGATCTCGACTCCGATGAGCGCCGCGCCGCCTTTCTCAAAGTTCTCTCCGGCGTTGCACTGGGCGAGCTGGTGTACTCGAAACGCTTTTCACGAATGGTGGACGAGGCGCTTCACTCGGAAGAGTCCGTGCGGGAAGCCGCCTGGCGCTTTCTGCTGGCTCAGCTTCGACTCCGGCGCGAAAACACTGCCGCCGAGGCCTTCGCGCCCCCGTCACGCGGTTCGCCGGGCCGCGGGCCGTTCCCAGTGATGATCGATCCCGCCTCGCACGATGCGCTGCTTGACGGCGTGCTTGACGCCGCCCGCCGGGGGACTTCCCCGGTCCGGCTCGACGCCCTGCGCGCCCTTCTGGAGTTGGGCTACGCCGACGAGGCGGCGCGATGCATTATCGACGCGACCGGCGATTCCCAGGCGTCCGATCTGTCCTCCGCAGCGGACGCCTCTGCGACATGTCCGGACCCGATGCTCCTGATCGATGATCCCACGGTCAATCGTTCAGACGCGATGCTGGCATTCCTGGGTCGATTCCTCGCGCCCGGTGCCGAAAAGCACGCGCCCGCGATCATCGCCTATCTGAATACCCTGGCTGCCGAGACCCCGCCCTCGGAGCATTGGCGGATTCGCGCCGCCCTCAAGTGCGGAGTCAACATTGACGATCTCGATGCTCTTGGAAAGGCACTCCCACCGCCTGCATCCCTCGGTGTCGAGCGCTGGCTCAGCAAGCTTTGTCACATGACTGACCAGGATCGCCAGCGCCTGACCACCGCGGCGACCCGCGCCGAGCGCGCCGATCGCCTCGCCCAGATAAACCTCCGCCGGGGCCGACTCGTCGACGGCCTGTATGGCGGACTTGTTGTCCTCGCGGTTACGTCGCGGGCCGAACGCTCGCCCGACGCTGCGGCCGGCGGACCCACCCAATGGAATCTCTCGCGACGCGTCACGCTCCCCTTGCCGCCGATCGAGCTTCGAGCGACCGAGAAGGATGACGGCCAGGTCTATGTCATCTGCCAGGGGTGTATCGTGGGCCGGGCATTCACCCTCGCCGGAAGCGATGGCGAACCCGTCCCCGACGACAACGTCGTGGGCAGCGGACGCGTCATGGAGCAGGTGCTGCCCATTCGAAGCCCAAGGGCCTATTTTCCCGTTCTGACCGCCTCCCCTGCATGGTGGGACGTCGCGGGAGTCAAGCCCTTCGACGGCGGTGCGCCTCCGTCGCCCGAAGGAGAGGTGATCGGTCCATTGCGCCTGCCCAATCACAAGGTGTTGAAGGCGCCCACGCCCGGCACGATCACGCTCGACGCGGCGCCGCTTTTGCGAGACGCCATCCGAAAGGCGGGGCTGCTCCCCAATGAGGACCTTGAGGAACTCGTGCCAAGTCCCTTTCTTGTCACGCTGCGCTACCGTTTGTTCGGCCTGTTCAGCGGCTGCGGTACCGATGTCCTGCCCGGCTACTATCCCCCGGATGACAAGAACCTGTCACGCGTAAAGACCTACGCCGGCCAGTGGCACATCATGAACATGATGCTGGTGATGGAAAAGCTTGACTGACGGGACATCCCGTCGCGCGGCCGCTCGATGGGGCGTCAGGGGACGACCGTGACGCGCGAATGCCGGTCGACCAGCAGTTCATAGACTTCCGCCACGTCGTCGGGTTTGAGCCGGATGCACCCGAGCGACATGTTCTGCCCGATGCTCTCGGGATCGATCGTCCCATGAATGCCGAACCCCGTGCGGCCCACCGCCTCTCCGGCGAGCCCCTCCAGGCCCAGCCAGCGCTCGCCGATCGGGTTGTCGGGATCCTCCGCCAGGTAGTGCTGATTCGTGGTCGGGTCGGTCCAGTCGGGATTAATCAGCTTGGTGTTCACCGCCCAGGTTCCCGTGGGTGTTCCGCCATTGACGCCAAGACCCACGCGGTAACTTCGCACCAGGATGTCCTCCAGGTAGACATCCATGCGATGGTGCGTCTTGCTGATAATCGCGCTGAACGGGCCGCGAACGACCTTCAGAGTCTGGCCGACTCGAAGGCGGTGCGGGTCGGCCAGCTGGTTGATCTTCGCCAAAAGCTCCTCGGTGACCATGTACTGCCGGCCGATGCTGTAAAGCGTGTCTCCGGCGGCGACGGTATGCACCTCCACCAGCGGATCGCCCGTGCCGATGGCACGTGAAAAGATCAGCGTTTGTGCGATGCGCAGCAGTTCGTTGCGCGCCTCCGCCTGTTCCTCGTCCGTCAGCTCCATTCGGAGCGCGGCGGCAAATTCCGTCCTGGCGCGGATGAATTCGCCGCGCTGGACCGCCTGCCGGGCGGACTCCAGCGTATCGATTGCCGGAGAGGCTGGTTTCGGCGGCTGGGAGAGCGTGATTTCCACCGGCTGCGCGTTCGACGGCGGCTGGTTCGCCAGAACGCCCGCCGTCGGTTCCGCCGCGTCGGCGCGCTCTTCGATGGATTTTTCGTCGACCGGCATTGCCGACGGCTGCTCCGAGGTCGGCGCGGAGGGTCGTGTGGCGCGAAGCGGTGTCGGCGACGTGGATTGTGCAGTCGCTTCGACGCCGGGCGGTGACCCGCCCGATGCGACGACCGGGTTTTCCATGTCGGCGCGCATGTGCCGCCATGCGTAATAGCCCCATGCGCCCGCCGCGATGACGATAGCGGCCGAGAGGATCGTCCATGAACGCTTCATCATGCCAATGTCGATACCAGCCAAGGGAATACTCCCGTGATCGAAGGTGTCAGGGTGGTTTGCGGGATTGCAGGCTGACCTTCTGAGTCGCGGCTGCGCTCGGCGAAAGGCGTCGCGAACTTCCTTACGGGTAGGTTAGCGGCCTTGTTCGAGGAATCAAGCTCCGCCGCCACGAATGCCCGCCCTCTCGAATCTTAAGTATCTGGCGAATGCAGTGATACCACCCGAAAGCGTCGCCCGGACACGTGCAGCGCTCCCACGCGGTTGCCGGGCACTGTGAATTGTCCGCGCCGCGGTAGTAAAATGGACACCCTCGCGGAGGTCGGACCATGCCGCGGAATACCAGAAAGGGGAAACGGTGCCCGGAGCGTTGACGGTTTTTCATACGGCGGACTCCCACATCGGCGCGGAGATGCCCGGCAGGCCCCGGCTCAATGTGCATCGCCGCGGCCACGACTTCATCGAGAGTTTTCGCCGCGCGGTGCGTCGCGCCCTGTTCGGGGAGTGCGACCTGCTGATTCACGCCGGGGACCTCTTCGACTCCCCGGCCCCGACCGCCGCAGCCATCCTCGCCGCGGGAGAGCCATTGCTCGAGGTTGCCGCCGCGGGCGTGCCCGTCATCATTGTGCCCGGAAACCACGAGCGATCCGCGATACCTGACTGCCTGCTCCTTGCGCATCGCAACATTCACCTCGTGACCCGCCCGGTCACGATTGCGCTGAAATGCGAGGGCCTGAACGTCGCGGTATCGGCATTCCCGTGTATCCGCCGGGCGTCCGCCGAACGGTTTCCTGCCGTTCTGGCAGAGACATCATGGCAGAAAAAGAACGCCGACATCCGCATCCTCGCGCTTCACCAAACTCTTGAATCCGCCACCTGCGGCCCGGCCGGTTACAGGTTTCGGAGCGGCGAGGACGTTATCGACCGGGCCGCCATCCCAGACAGTTTCCATTATGTTGCATGTGGACACGTCCACCGCCATCAGATTCTCAAGCCAACCTGTGATGGTCAGCCGCCCATCGTCTACTCCGGATCGCCCGATCGCATTTCCTTCGCCGAGAAGGACGAACCAAAGGGATTCGTACGTGTCACCCTGGAGCATGAGCGACTCGTACCGGAGTTCGTCGAGCACGAGGTACGGCCGATGTGTGTGCTGCCCTTGGCCATTACCGGGCTTGCAGTGCCGCGAATTCGGGACAACGTCTTCGACTGGCTCCTGGGCGTGGCGGCGGGCGCCGTCGCCCAACTGCGACTCACGGGCAGCCCCGCCGGCGGCGAATTAACCGGCCTTCGGCTCACCGAGTTGGCACGGTCTCTCCGGCCGGATGTCCACTTTTCCATTTCCGCGCAGGGGATCGAATTCGAGCGTGGTCGCGATGCGCCCCGCGCGGTCTTCCGGGTTCGATCGGCATTTGCCTGTCTCGACGCGCCACCTGAATGCGTGGCGAGTGCGACCGTCGACCGGATTGCAGAGCTACCGGCCAGTCGCGGCGTGTACGCGCTGTACGATGCGGAAGACCGCCTCCTCTACGTCGGCAAGGCGGCGAATGTCCGCGCCCGCGTTCGCTCCCATCTTGCGCACTTCGGGCGGGCAAACTACTTCAAGGGCTGGGCGGCCCAGGTCGCGCGGGCGGAGGCCCGCCGTGCCTACAGCGATCTGGAGGCTCATTTGGTGGAGGCGGAGCTGATACGGCGCCTGTCTCCGCCGTTCAATCAGCAGATGCGACGCTGGGCTCGTTACTGCTATGTGATCGAGCGCGATCCGCCTGGCGGCAAATTTACTATCGTCGCCGAGCCGGTCGACGGTTGTGACGATTGTTATGGTCCCTTCCGCAGCCGCGTGTCGGCGGAACAATTCATGGCGGCGGTCGCGCTGCATTTCGACATCGGCGATCGTGAGCCCGCGGCGGTCTCAACGACCGGGGCGCGCCGTCGCGCGGAGACCTTTGGCGCGTTCCCTGGGGCGCGATCGCCGGCGCAATGTATCCCCGCCGACTTGGATTCGCCGTGGCGCGTGGACGGAACTCCGGCGGATCGGCATCGCCGCCGAAGCGCGTTCCTTCGCGGGGAGGACGACGATTCGCTTCGAGAACTTGAAACGCGCCTGGCGGCGCTTTCGACACCGCTTTCAGGTGAGGACATCGAGCCGATGGCGAACCTCGCAGCTGTGCTTCGTCAGGGTTTTGATCATCTTCGCCTGCTCCGAGAGGGCAGAGCCTTGATCGGTCGTTCGGTGCGGCTCTCCAGCGAGGAAAATGACGGACGCGTCGCGGAATTCACGCGCGAGGGTATCCGCTTTCGGATTCACGTATGGAATGATCCCGAGAAGATTCTGGTCGGCCAACTGCCTGCCGATTGCATGGGCCGCGTGGACGATCGACCCCTTCCGCGCCAGATTATCGACGGCCTCGCCGCGGCGGTCAGAGCGCTCCGGCGTCAGGTCGCGACGGGCGATGGCGTCACAATCACGGATCGAACCGCCGCACTTTCTCGTCCGTGACCAGCATGCGGACCTTCACGTCGTGGTGGGCCGCCGGGATGTTGTCCACGACCTGGATCTCCAGCGCGAATGCGCACGTGATCGCCTTGGGCCCGAGCTTTCCGAGAAATCGGTCGTAAAAGCCGCGCCCCCGGCCCAGTCGATTCCCGAACGGATCGAACCCCAGCCCTGGCACAATCACGAGGTCGATCAGTTCGATCGGGATCGGCATGCCGCGAATCGGCTCGCGGATTCCGAACTGGTTGCTGCCGATGTCCTCGTCGAGATTGCGAATCTCGATCGGCATCATCTGCCGACTTTCCCAGAGAACCTGAGGGGCAACGACCTTTTTACGGTCCTGCCACGCCTGAAGCACGATGGCCGTCGTGTCCGCCTCGTGGGGCAGGCTCAGGTAGATCATCATGATCTCGGCGCGGCGGTACTCCGGCTGCTGAAACAGCAGTTCCGCGGCGCGCTGAGATTGTTGACGGATCTCCTCGGGGGGAAGGGCGGCCAGCTCGGCCCGGAGTTTGCTGCGTAGTTCCTTTTTCACCAAACCCTCGCGCGGCTGAGCCGTAGGATATAGACTGGGACCCATCGATTCAATAGCATGCCGCTCGGGAATCGCCGAACCGTTGGAAAAAAATCCGCGCCCCTGACCCCGCGACGAAATTTACCGGGATTCATGACCGAGGGCGGACAACCTTTCGTGACAAGTAGCTGGACATTCTCGCTCGCCGCATTCGCCACCGGCCTCACGCTCTCCGCCGCCAGCGCGCTCCTCGTGCGGCGGTGGTCGATCACGCGCGGATTCGTCGATGTCCCCGGCGGGCACAAGGGACATGACGCGCCCGTAGCACTCGGCGGCGGAATCGCCATCACGCTCGCGGTTCTCCTCCCCATGATCGCCGCCGTCTCCGCCGCGAACCTTCTTGTCGGTCGCCCGCCTTCCTGGCTACCGGGCGAGGTCCTCGTCCACCTCGACGGAGTTGTCAGCAAGAACTTCGTCGCCTCTGGCATTATGATTGCGGCACTGACGATGTGTATCCTCGGCCTGGCCGATGACGCCCGGCCGATGCACCCGAGGGCGAAGTTACTTGGTCAGTTCTTGATCGCCCTCTTCCTGGTCATGGCATGCGACCTGCGTCTCATGTCGCACCTGCCCTATTGGCTCTCGGTCCTTCTCTCCCTCCTGTGGATCCTGACTCTGACCAATTCGTTCAACTTCCTCGACAACATGGACGGGCTCGCCTCCGGCGTGGGAATGATTGCCGCCGCCGTCTTTGCCATGACCGCCATGAACGCCGGGCAGCTCTTCGTCCCGGTATGCTGCTGGCTGCTGGCCGGGGCCCTCGCGGGGTTTCTGCCGCTCAATTTTCACCCCGCGCGGATGTACATGGGTGACGCCGGCAGCCTGGTGATCGGAATGCTGCTTGCGGTGTTCACGATCCTGACGACGTTCGCGTCACCATCCCAGGGACAGAGGCCGTTCGGAGTCCTTGCGCCGCTCGTGGTGATGGCTGTGCCGCTTTACGACACCGCCAGCGTCGTATTTGTGCGGTGGCGGCTCGGCGTGCCCGTCTGGGCGGGAGACCGCCGGCACTTCTCGCATCGACTCGTCCGTCGCGGCATGAGCGTCCCCCGCGCCGTGCTCGTCATCTGGCTGGCAACATTGGTGACATCCATGCCGGCACTGCTGCTGCCGGGGGCGAGCTGGCCGCTGGCGTGGGGCGTCGTGATTCAAACCCTCCTCGTCGTGACGCTCGTCGCGCTTCTCGAAACCGGCGGCCCGCGCGATGCGGTGGACGGCAAGTGACGAATGGCTCAAGGCAAACGTACATCCCTCCACGCGACACCATCCGCGGAAGCCGGTTCTGCCCTGGTCGATAAGTTCTGCCTGCTCGTCCTCCTCGCATGGATCCCCCTGCGCGCGGTCATCGGCGAGACCCACACCTTTGAGGTTCCCAGGCTCTTTCGCCACCTCGACGTGCCCGATGCCGCGATGCCCGCCACGACCTTCGTTCTGTTCTCGGTCATCACGGCGGTCGCCGCCATAGGCGCCCTCCGCGAGTGGCGATGTCTCGAGCGGGCCGGCTCCCGAACGGGAATCGAGCTTGGCGCGGCGGTGCTGGCGGCGGCCATGGCGATCTCGACCTTTCGCGCGGGCCAGAAGCACCTTGCCCTGATCGGCAGCCTGGATTTCCTCGGCCTGCTCATCTACGCGATGGTTCTTCGCCGGCTGCTGACAAGACCGTGGCACGTTCGGCTCACCCTCTGTGTCATCGTCGCGGCCGGAGCGGTCGTCGTCGCGAAGTGCGCCTATCAGAAGTGGATCGAGACGCCGGACACCATTCGCTATTTCGAGGAAAACCGCGCCGAACTCCTCAAGGCCGGCTCCCCGGAGCAGGCCGAGCGGCAGGCAGGTTTCCTGCACGACTACGAGCAGCGCCTTCGCGCCGGCGCGGTCACGGGCTATTTCGCCCATCCGAATGTGCTGGCCAGCTATCTCATTCTTGTCATCATGAGCAGCCTGGCGCTCGCCGCCGACCGATGGCGGCGCGTATCCCGCCGCGCCGTGCTCGCACCAGTTGCGATTGCCGCCGCGGCGGCGGGCATGCTCGTCTGCAGCCAGAGCAAGGGAGCCGGTCTCGCCTGCGCGCTGGCGCTCGCGGTGTGCACGGGCGCCTGGGCCGTTCGGCGATGGGTCGCCGTGCATCCGCGCACGGCAGCGGCGGGCGTTTGGATCACCCTGCTGACGGGGGCGGCTCTCCTGGTCGGCGTGCTGAGTGTCCGTCCGGAGGCACTCGGCCGCTCCATGCTGTTTCGGTACTTCTACTGGCAGGGAGCAGCCCGCCTCGTTCAGGACCAGGGCCTGCTTGGCATCGGGGCCGGAAATTTCGGCCGCCTGTTCACAAGGTACAAGGATGTGGCATGCCCCGAGGATGTCGAGGACCCGCATAGCTGGGCGGTCAAAGCGCTCGCTGAGTGGGGGGGCATCGGCCTGGCGGGTTTGCTTCTCGTCTTCGTCGGAGTGACATGGAAACTGGCATCCGGAAGGACAGCCGCACAAGCGGTGGACGGGTCTGATTCTCCGCCAGATCGAGTCCGTCCGCGCGGCGCGGGGCCAGACCCGTCGATTCCGTACCCCCCGCCCGGCGGGGCGGTGATTCTCTGGACCGCCGCGCTCGCCGCCGTTGTGTTCGCGTGGTGGGCGATTCTCATTTCCGGTGCGCACGGAGGATACGCCGCACTCGTGCTTCATCTTCCCGCAATCGTCTGGGTCGTCGGCTTCGCTGCCGTGTCGCTGGAGCCGGGGTCACAGCGGCGATTCGCGGAAGGGCCGCTGGGGCCGGTTCTCGCGCCGCTCGTCGCGGGACTCATCGGCTTTATCGTGCACGCCGGTGTTGACCTGGCGATGTTCAACGGGGGTGCGGCGACGAGCTTCTTCGCCCTGATTGCCGTCTGCGTGGCTGTGCGGGACTTCATGCCCGCCGGCGATCGCCCGCCGGACCAGAGCGCGCACGCGCGTGTCGGTCTGAGCACCGCGCCGCCCGTCCTTGGTGTCGTCGCCGCGATTGCGAGTCTCGCGATCGTGGTTGGGCTGGCCGTCCCCGCGGGGCAGGCCGGCCAGCTTCTGCGCGTGGGACGCACGCAATCCGCCGCGGCAGACTGGGATGGCTATCTTGCCTCACCGGGGTTCGCGGCCTATTCCCGCGCCGTGGATGCGTACCCCCTCGACGCGACGGCCCTGGACGAACTCCTGGAGCAGCTTGAGCGTAGAGTTGCCCGCGTCGAGCACGCTGATTTTGCGTTGGCGCGGATCGATGTGATGATGCGCCGCGACGGGCAGAGCGCCGCCGCCTGGCAGCACAAGGCCACTCTTTACTACCAGCGTTATGTTCTTGGCAGCGACGTGCAGGACCTGCAATGCGCCGTCGACGCGATGCAAGAAGCCGTCGCGGCGTACCCGACCTCTCCCACGCGGCGATTGACTCTCGCCGACTTGTACGAGAAGCTGGCCACGACGACCGGTTCAGGTGACGCACGCAAGGCCGCGGCCGAGCAATTGCGGCAGGCGTTGGAACTGGATGAGGCGCGGGATTACGTATCAAAGCCACATCGGTTTACCGATGAAACGACTAGGATGATCCGTTCGAGAATTCATGGTCTGCAAGCCGGGCTGTGACCATGTGGCAGTCATCAGGCAGCGGAGCTTACTCGCAGACTCCGGTGTCATTCCCGCTCGGCTGCCAGCAAATCTTCATAGGTCTCTCGCCTTCGGACGACCCGATACTGATTCCCATCGACCAGTATCTCCGGCGGGTTGGGGCGCGTGTTGTAGTGGCTGGCCATGACCATGCCGTAGGCGCCGGCGGTGAAGACGGCGACGAGGTCGCCACGCTGCATCGGGGGGAGCATTCGGTCTTTCGCGAGGAAATCTCCGCTCTCGCACACCGGGCCGACAACGTCCATCAGCCGCAGGCCCGGCATGCTCACGCCCTCTCCGCGCTGCGCCGGTACGAACCCCGCCGCCGGCGCGACCGGCCAGATGAAGTGATACGCCTCATACAGCGCCGGTCGAATAAGGTCATTCATGCCCGCGTCGACGATCAGGAAGTCCCGCTCGCCCGATTTTTTCAAATACAGCACGCGGGTCAGGAGGATCCCGGCGTTCGCTGCGATGCTCCGGCCCGGCTCCAGGATAATCTTCAGGCCGCGGCCGCGAAGCAGCGGCACGATCGCCTCGGCATACCGAACCGCCGGCGGGGCCTCGGAGGCCTTGTAATGCGCCCCGAATCCGCCGCCGATGTCCAGCGTGTCGATGGCAAAGCCATCACCACGAAGCGCATCAATCAGACCGAGTGTCTTGGTGATTGCACTTACATAGGGCTCCACGCTGTTGACGGGCGAACCAATGTGCAGGTGAATGCCCGTGAGGCGGACGGCGTCTTGCCGCCCGTAGTCATTGAACACGCGGCGGGCACGTTCCAGGTCCACGCCGAACTTGGATTCCTTCTTACCGGTCGAGGTGTACCGGTGCGTTTTCGGGTCGACATCGGGGTTGACCCGCAGCGCGGCGTTCACACTCGCCCCGCGCAGACGGGCGATGGCGATGAGGTTCTCAAGTTCCGCTTCCGACTCGATGTTGAACCAGCCGATCCGCGCGTCGATGGCCTGGTGAATCTCCGCGTCCGTCTTGCCGACTCCGGCAAACACAATGTTCGCCGGGTCGCCGTCGGCCGCGAGGGCCCGATACAGTTCGCCGCCCGAAACCACGTCAAACCCCGCCCCGCGTTCCCGCAGCAGGCGGCAGATGGACAGGTTCGCGCAGCTCTTGATCGAGTAGCAGATGATCGGGCGGACTTCCGCAAACGCCTTCGCGACCGCGTCGTAGTGGTGCAGCAGGGTCGCCGTCGAATAGACATACGCCGGCGTGCCGACGTCCTCCGAGATGCGCGCGAGCGGCACGTCTTCGCAGTGAAGTTCACCGTTCTGATAATTAAAATGATCCATGGTGGGGCGAATTATACCCGCGCAGACCTGGCCGTCGCGGTGTCCGGGTCTCGGATTGCGGCTGAGCGGGGAACTCTCTCGCGAGGTCGCCGGGATTCGACACGGACATGCGATGCGGAAACGATTTGCCGAGGGGGGTCAATCGTCCGCAGGCTGCGTCGTTGGCGCGGGCCTCTTCTCCGCGTCGTCGCCGCCGGCAGTCGGCGCCACCTCCGGCTTGACGATTTGCCCAGACAGGATGCCTCCGTAGCAGTTGCCGAACCACGTGCCCGCGTAGAAATCGCGATACACCATCACGCGCGCGGAATACGTGCCGAGACCCGGCAGGCTCATGCTGTCGAGCGTGATGATCGGCGTATCCCCCGCCCATTTGACCTGCACGGTGACGGGGATGTTGACATTCTTATCAACGTACTTTATCCGCGCGACGATCACCCAGTAGTCCTCGCCGGCCTTCGAGACCTTGGAGATCGCGTATTCCTCCGGCCGCGGTTCCGATAGCGGCCGACCGGTCAGGGGCTTGCCCTCTTCGCCCTGCACCATCTGCCACGTCCCTTTCAGTACGCTCCCCGAGAGCATCCTCCGGAAGTTTTCCTCCAGCTCGGCCCGGCGGGCGGTTGCCGTCTGTGGTTTCTTTTCTTCTGCGGTTTTACCGTCCGTTTCGGGCTGGGCGAGGGCACTTGCCCGGAACGTGCCGACCGCCGCCATAGTCAGAAGGGTAATTCTCCAAATGCGGGTCATAAACCGCCTCCGTATCGCGGGTTGCTCACCATGAACTGAAACGGAATTGTCATGCCGCTCTTCCGCCGCGACAAGTCCGCCGATGCGAGGCCCTTTCCACGCGCGTGCCGTCCCTGCGTCAGGACGAAATGGACGCCGCGCCCTGACCGGATATACTGGCCTGCCTTGTGAATCGACACGGACAGCCGGGCGAAACGGCATCTCGTGATGCCGCCGACGCCGCCGTATCTGCAAGGAGCATTCGATGAAGGACGCACGAGTCCATCTGCTGGCGACCGGACTAACCCCGCTGTTTCTGATGGCCGCCTGCGCGCAGCCGACGACCTACTCCGCCGCCGACCTCTCTTATCCCAAGCCCAAAAAGGTCGATGTCGTGGATGACTACCACGGCACCAAGGTCGCCGACCCCTACCGCTGGCTGGAAGACCTGGATTCGTCCGACACCAAGGCCTGGGTCGAAGCCGAAAACAAGGTCACATTTGCATATCTGAACTCCATTGCCGCACGCGACCGAATCAAGAAGCGGCTCACGAGCCTCTGGGACTACGAGAAGTTCGGCCTGCCGAAAAAGGAGGGCGACCGCTACTTCTTCTCCAAGAACGACGGGCTCCAGAATCAGTCGGTGATCTACGTCACCGAGTCGCTCGACAAGACGCCGCGCATGCTGATCGATCCGAACAAGCTTTCTAAGGACGGCACGATCGCCTTGTCCGACTATTCGATCTCCGACGACGGCAGGCTCATGGCCTATGCCCTGTCTGACGGCGGGTCGGACTGGCGAACGATCCTGGTGCGCGACGTCGACAGCGGAAAGGACCTGTCGGACAAGATCGAATGGGTGAAGTTTTCCTTCCCCTCCTGGACAAAGGACGGCAAGGGCTTCTTCTACAGCCGTTATGCCGAGCCGAAGCCCGGCGACTCGATGGAAGGAACCAACTACTTCCAGAAGCTCTACTACCACCGTATCGGCACGCCGCAGTCGGAAGACATCCTCGTCTACGAGCGGCCCGACCAGAAGGAGTGGGGCTTCGGCGGCGGTGTCAGCGAGGACGGCAAGTACCTCGTCATCAGCGTCTGGCAGGGCACCGAGCGGAAGAACCGCGTCTTCTACAAGGAGCTGGACAACCCGTCGGCGAGGGTCGTCGAGCTGCTCAATGACTTCGATGCCGAGTATGACTTCATCAACAACGACGGCCCGGTCTTCTGGTTCAAGACGGATCAGGACGCCCCCCGGTATCGCGTCATCGCGATCGACATCCGCAACCCGGCGCGGAACAACTGGAAGGAGTTGATCCCCCAGTCGCGCGACACGCTCCAGGGCGTCAGCGTCGTCAACGACATGTTCGTCTGCTCCTATCTCCACGACGCCTACAGCGTGATCAAGATTCACGACCTGGCCGGGCGGCACGTGCGCGATGTGAAGCTGCCGGGCATCGGCTCGGCCGGCGGCTTCGACGGGAAGCGCAAGGAAGTCGAGACCTTCTACTCCTACACCAGTTTCAACATGCCGCCGACGATCTTCCGGTACGACATGCGCTCCGGGGAGAGCGTTGTCTACAAGCAGCCGAAGGTGGACTTCAACCCGAACGACTACGAGACGAAGCAGATCTTCTACAGCAGCAGGGACGGCACGCAGGTGCCGATGTTCCTGACATACAAGAAGGGCGTGAAGCTCGACGGCACGAACCCGACGCTTCTCTACGGCTATGGCGGGTTCAATGCCTCGATGACGCCCTCGTTCTCCGTCAGCCGGCTCGTCTGGATGGAGATGGGTGGTGTCTATGCCATGGCGTGCCTCCGCGGCGGCGGGGAGTATGGCAAGGAGTGGCACGACGCCGGGCGGCTGGCCAACAAGCAGAACGTCTTCAATGACTTCATCGCCGCGGCCGAGTGGCTCATCAGCAACAAGTACACTCAGCCGAAGAAGCTCGCCATCATGGGCGGCAGCAACGGCGGACTGCTCGTCGGGGCCTGCATGACCCAGCGGCCCGATCTCTTTGGCGCGTGCATTCCCGCCGTCGGCGTCATGGACATGCTGCGGTTCCACAAGTTCACGATTGGCTGGGCCTGGACGAGCGACTACGGCTGCTCCGAGAAACCCGAGCAGTTCCGGACGCTTTACGCCTACAGTCCCCTGCATAACCTCAAGCCCGGCACGGCCTACCCGCCGACACTCATCACCACGGCCGACCACGACGACCGCGTCGTACCCAGCCACAGCTTCAAGTTCGCGGCGGCCCTCCAGGAGTGCCACAATGGCGACTCCCCGGTGCTGATCCGAATCGAGACCCGCGCCGGACACGGCGCCGGAAAGCCGACCGCCAAGATCATCGAGGAACAGGCCGACGTGTGGGCCTTCCTCGTCCGCACGCTCGGCATCGACGATTCAAAGATCTGAGCGCCACGACCCTTCTCGGACCGAAAACGAAGCGGGCGGCCCCGCGCAGTCTCACGCGCGCGTGCCGCCCGTTTTCCTGCGCGGTCGCCGGGAGGCCGGCGAGGCGGTCCCGAAGGGCGGGTCAATTGGGTCCGTGCATGTACTGGTGGAGCCAGTGAATGGTTTCTTCCTGCTCTTTGAGTTCGCGCGCGAGGATGTCGCCGCTGGATACCATCCCCACGAGCTTCGTGCCGTCGACCACCGGCAAGTGGCGGAGCTTGTTGCGGGTCATGGCCGAGCGGCAGGCCTCGATCGTCGTGTCCGGGGAGCAGACCGCGACCTTGGTCGTCATTACTTCGGAGACCTTGACCAGCGCCGGGTCCTTCCGGGCGGCGACAACGCGACAGAGGATGTCGCGCTCGGTGAAGATGCCGGCGATCCTGTCGCCATCCATGACCATGACGCAGCCGATCCGCCGCTCGTTCATGATCGTGGCGGCCTGAAGAACCGTGGCATCGGGCGGGACGCGGGCCACGTCGCGGCCCTTGGATTCGAGAACGTGCCTTACCAGGGACATGTCAAGCCCTCGCTCTGAAGGACTCCGGCGTCGATGGGACGACCTGCCGCCTGATTATATCCCGCAGCCGAAAAACGCCAGCGAAAAATGGCATTGGCAATGCGCTCCTGCCCGGCGGCGGCGAGCGCGTCGCGAGGGGCGCGACGAACCGACACGGCGCGGCCGCAGTGCGTCGCCGATGGCGAAGCAGGGACGGGCGACGGAGTCCCAGGCGCGGGCGACGGGGATTTCAACCGGGTGTGATCGCTTGTTGTGCGCCGGCGCCCGGCGGCGAGAGGGCGACTCCCCGATTTTGCCAGTCGCCATTCGCCGGTCCCTCGCCGCGGCCATGAGGAATGGGTCAATCTGCGAGATTGGAGTGCAGATCATACGACACGTGTTTTCGCAGTGGTCGGGCGGGCGCTGCGCACCGCGCGCATCCTGTCGTGTGTCCGGATAAGCAAACCTGAATGGGGGCATGCACAAATTATTTTTTGTCCTGAAAAACCGCGTTCCTTGCGCAGGAAGGCTGAATGAAACCTGAACAACCTGAATGCGTTCAGGTTTGGCGCGGGGCAGGGCGCGAACGTTGAGTTGCGGGTTTCGAGAGAGAAGCATCGGGGCGTCCTCCGGGCGCGGAGCGGGCGCGGGCGATGGGCGCGGGGGCATCCGCGCGATCGTGGGCCCGTTCTCGCGGGTTATTTCCTTCCTCCTTGCTCGCCGTGCGCGCGGTGGTGATAGGCAGAAGTTGTGGGGGCGTAAGCGCGGGATTCGGAGGAGGGGTCAGGCAGCTGCGTCGCGCGCACGGTTCGGGGGGGGAGCCGCGGGGCGCTGGGATGTAATCAGAGGCGGGCCAGGTGCGCGGGGCATTCGGCGGGTGAGCGATGGACGTGAATCACAATTCATGTTGGGCCGATTGGCTCGCACACAAAGAATTGATCCGATTTTGTTGACTGGCCTGCGTAGATAGATTATGTTTTCAGTGCCTTATCGGAGGCATCGAAGCACCGGCAATGGGCAAGGGTGTTTCAGATTCGGGCGCAGTCCTTGAGAGAGGGCCACAATGTACGTAACTACCTGTCCTCGCGATGTTTTTACATCCCCTGTGTCGTCTCGTCGCAGCCGCTTTCCTATCAAGTACCCAGCCGGGATTGCATTCCGTCGCGCGGCGGTGTGTACAGGGCGTCGCGTCGCAATTTTCTTCGTGGCGCTGGCAGCGCTGCTTGCGCCAACCGGTCGCATACTGGCGCAGCCGCAGTCCGGGCACGGGCTGCCGCAGCGGTGGGTGGCGGGGATGGCGGTGAGCCCGTACCAGACGGTGCACCTGCGCACCGGTCGGGTCATCACGACGCTCCCGGTCGTCGGGTGGGGCGGACGCGGGCCGGGGGTGTCGTTTTCGCTTTATCACAACATGACATCGCCGCAGGGCGTTCTTCCGCTGGAGGCGTCGGGCGGCGGTTCGTCGGGCCTGATGGGGGACGCGAACGGGGACGGGGAAGTCGATCTGGCGGATGTCGACCCGTTCGT
The DNA here is from genome assembly GCA_003576905.1 of Planctomycetota bacterium. Classification (GTDB taxonomy): domain Bacteria; phylum Planctomycetota; class Phycisphaerae; order UBA1845; family UTPLA1; genus UTPLA1. The sequence continues at coordinate 94,653 of QEVG01000012.1, forward strand.
GGACATCGTGCTGTCGGAGTCGGCGACGGCGGAGGAAGTCGCCAAGGCGGACTTTTCCGGGAATCAACAGGCCGATCTTGACGACCTGGACGGGTTCACGAGTTCGCTGCTGCTGTCGGGATCGCCGATGTGGACGCACAGCTACTGGATGCACCTGAGTTATGGCCCCGGGCTTGTGTATGTCCATCGCGACGACGGGCGCGTGGACACGTTCAAGTGGTATCAGGCGGAGAATCGATACCACGCCCCGGCCGGCATCTACGAAAGGCTTGAGTCGGAGTTGATCAACGGCCAGGGCGGCTACACCCTGACAACGAAAGACCAGTGGCGGTATCGTTTCGAGGGGACGGGCGTTGCCGATGGCCAGAACACGACACGACTCGCATGGATCGCCGACGCCACCACGGCGGTCGACGGCGAGGGCCTTCCGAAGAATCGGCTGACATTTGAGTACTTCGACGGCGAGGAGCATAGCGAGGAGCCGTACTATCGAAAGCTCCACAAGGTCATCGACGCCGCGGGGCGTGAGCTTGTACTCACGTACAACGCCCAGGGCGAGATTGCGACGATTACGGACCCGATCGGCCGCGTGTGGTGGCTCTTGTACGAGAACTTTTCGGGGTACTGCGGCAATGATCCTATGTGCCCGGAGGGAGACGGGCCTTTTGTCGGCTTCCAGGGTCCGGACATGGACCCGGAGGCGCCTGCGCACCCGCCGATCCTCTGGGGCTACACGCTGGACTACGAGATTGCGGGCATTACGGACAAGAACGGCGAGGCGTACGCGTTCGAATACTTCGAGGGG
>QEVG01000047.1 GCA_003576905.1 Planctomycetota bacterium
CGCCGGGGCGGAAGTGATACGAGACAACCGCATTTCAGCAGTATTGACCTGAAGCACACGCACCTCCGCCCGCCCCACCGTCAATGCAACATAACATTCATTATGGGACCTTCAAGATTGTCTTTGCGTCGTCTCCTGCCTTGATGAGTCTCACGCCGTAGTCGCATGTTCGAGCGGGCTTCACGACCGACCGCCGCACTCGTTGCCTCCTCGGCCGGAATGGAATCCCCTCGACGTGCTCTCGGAGCCCTCGAAATGTATCGTGGGGCTCGAACCGACCGCCATTCGGCAGCCTTCCAGCACGCTCCTTCGCTGTATGCGGCAGCCAGCGTCACAAGAACGACCGCGATTCGGCCCGCCTCCGTCATCTGGTAGGCATTTCGAGCAGATAGCCGGACCAGCCCGCCGCGTTCGATCGCCCGGAGATGGTGATACAGCGGTCCCGCCTTAAGCCCCACGCGGCCGCTCAGGTCTTTGTGCGTGCTAGCCCCCGACAGAATTGCACACAAAATCCGCACGCGGTCCGGGTGGGCCAGGCTCGCGGCAAGCCGCGACGCACACCCCGCCGGAAGACTCTCAATCAGCGATGCGGTGTGTCGCCCCCCGGGCTGCCGGGTAAAGTCAGACCAGGCGCCGATCGAGCACCGGGCAATGCCCTCCGACTTGAACGCCAACCCGACAACGACCCCGAGGCCATAGGGTTTTCGCGCATCCGCAATCATTGGGATGGCAGTGGCGATCCAGTGCGCGGCTCGTTCCTTTTTCGGCGGCGGGCGACGGCGGGCCGGCCCTGCTGAACATGGCTTCCGATCTCGCAGCCGCCCCGCCGGAGCCTTCCCGATCGCTCGAGATCTCCTGGTGTTGGGCCTGCGATTTCGCGCCTGCGCTGCCATGATAATGCCTCCGGGCGGCGAATCAAAACAACCTCGCCCGCTCCGACTCATCGACAACGGCGGCAGACCGCCATTAATATATTATTAAATAACTATGTTCTTCTGTTATTACATGTAATTGTAAATTCGACGCCGTACACCCTATCGCCCGAAACCAGCCCGAATTCTGTCCGCCCGGCACCGGCACGCACCTCCCGACGCGCCTCCGGATCACAAAGCTGGACGCCCGGCCGCGCCAACGAGTAGCGGCTGCCCCTCTGCCCGCATTTCCCCGAAGAAACTGGTGAATTCGCAGCCCTTTGATCTCCGGTTGAGACGGATATTGCGATCGCGGCGACCGGCAGCTACGCTTACTGCCATGGAAACTGACACCCCAGCCCCATCTTTAGCCCCCGCCGCGCCCCGCGCCGGTCTCAAGGCCCTTTTCGGTCTTGCGCTGGTCATTGCCGGCCCCTTTGCATACATGGCCCTCATGGGCATCCCCTGGGTCATGTCTACCGGCCTGCCGGCATTCGCATTGATGGTCCTCGGCTCGTTCATTGTCATCATTGCCGCCGCGACCGACCGCCGCCTCAGGGTGCGTCTCACGGCCGGCCTCGGGGTCGCGTTGACCCTCCTCTTCGCATTCGCGTTCTTTGTCATGGCTCGGATTCCGGCAAGCGAGGAGTTCGCAGCCCTGGCCGCCGCCCCCGATTTCACGCTGCCCGACGAGGAAGGCCGGCCTGTCTCCCTGCGCGAGGCGGTCCAGTCCGGACCTGTCTTGCTCGTGTTTTATCGCGGCCACTGGTGAGCGGCGTGCGTGACGGAGCTCGTTGGGCTCCACGATGTGAACGACGAACTGACCCGGCGCGGCGGCAGGATTCTGGCCATTTCAACCGATCCCCCCAAAAAGTCCCGTGAGGTCGTCCAAAAACATGCGCTTGGTTTCCATATTGTCGCCGACGAGTCGCGAGCCGTCCTGTCCGCGTTCGGCCTCGTACACAAGGGAATGGGACCGGGCGGTACCGACGTCGCCCGCCCTGCCATGATTCTCCTGGCCAAGGGCGGGCGAATCGCCTGGCGAAGAGCCGCGCAGCGCATCCAAGACCGCCCTCCCCCGGCTGAGGTCCTTGCCGCGGTTCGCTCACTGGATTAGCTGCGCCGAGGCCGACCCATTCCACGATCGCACGCGGCTCGGGATGCATCCCAGACGCCCGTCGGAATGTAAAATAAACCCATGACCCGATTCATCTCAGTTAGTTCGCGACCGGGGCAGCTGTCACTTTTAGTCGCGGCAGCTTGCTTGACGTTGTGTCTTCGGACGTCCGCCGCCGCCAGGGACTCGATCACCGATCTCGTCCCTGCGGATTCCATGGTGATGTACGCCGCGAAGCCCTATTCGTTTCTGAGCGCCGGCCCGGCAACGTCTGCCACAAGCAGCCCCGACGAACCCGCCCAGGTCCCTATCAGTTCAATCATTGCATTTTTGAATGCCGCGGGACTCATACCGGGCGAAGGACAGGTCTACGCCGACATCGTCACCGCCCTGCCGCTTTTGGGCCGCTTCGAACACGCCGCGGTCCTGCTCGATATCTCGACACAGGTCATTGAGCGATCGCCCGAGGGCCGTGCGACGGCTTCCGCCCCCGCCGGCCGCATCCTCCGGCTCGATCAGCTTCAGGCGGCGGTCATCTTCCGCACCGGGGGCGACGATCAGGTGGTCCTCGAGCAGCTCAACCGGGTGATCGGTCGCTACACCAATCGCGAAGTGGCCATGCTGACGAGCCATGAATCCGCCGGCATTAACTATCAGCGGCTGGCGGACGAGCGTTTGAAGGACTGGGCCATCTGGGAATGGGGCAAGATCGGAGACTACTACGTCGTCGGTTTTGGCGAGGGCGCTTTTGAGCGAATCATCCGCGTTCACGCCGGCGGGGCCAGGTCAATGACGCATGACCCGTGGTACGTCGAGGCCTCCGAAAAGACCAGGGCGGCCGGGGCCCTCGCGCACTGGTTCGTCGGCTTCTCGCGCCTCAAGGAGCGCCTCGGCGACGCCGCCGAGGGTCGCGTGGCCCGCGTGGCGGCAGCTCTACAGGCCAGCAACATGACGCACGACCTGTGGGCAATCGCCCAGGAGGGACGGGCCCTGGCGGTGCGCCGCTGTTACCGCCGCGGCGATGAAAACGTCGTCCGAAGCTACAGCGAGCCATCCGGCTATGCCTCGCGATACCTTAGTATTATCCCGCCGAAGGCCCGGCGACTGGCCATCGTCAACGTCCCGACGCGCTGGCTCGTGGACAATCTCCCACGTGCCTGGGTTGCGGCACAGTCGGCGAGCAACGTCCGCAAGTGGGAGATTGCCTGGGAGCGCCTCAACGAGGAGAAGGGCCTCGATATCAGCGCCAACCTCATCGACCACCTCGGCGATACCGTCGTGATCTTTGATTACCCCGAACACCCGCTCAAGATCCCCTTTGCCCTCACCATCGCCATTGAGATAAACGACCCCAAGGCGGTGCGCATGGCCACCGATGCCCTGCTCGACGCCTGGGGACAATACCTCGACGACAGGGCCGAGCGCAACAAGACCGTGCTCGTGCGCGCAAAGGTCCACCACGACGAGGACGGCGTGTGGTATCTCCAACTGGGCATTCTCGGCCCCGCCATGAAGGTGACCGACCGATTCCTCGTCCTGAGCTGGTCGCCGCAGGCCCTGCGCGATGCCCTCAAGTACATCGAGCCGGACGAGCGGACCGGTAATCGGCGCTGACGCCGACCCCGCCCCCTCGCATTTTCGCTCCCTTCCCAACCGGCCGCTGTTGATTGACTTTGCCCTTCTGGCGTGATAAATATAGCAGTCGCAACGTGTTGGTTGCGATCCTGCCTTGGGGGGCCAACGGATTACCCGATTGAGGCGATCCGCTGCCGGTCATCAATTGCGAGGGCGAGTCGTGGGCGGCAAAGCTGGTGGCATCTTCGGCGTTATTGTCGCGCTGGTTCTCGTCGCTGCACTTGCTGCGACACCTTTTTATCTCGGCTTGCTTCAGTCGCCCGAACGGGCCCTCGACGCCAGGGTAGAAGCGGACGCCGAGCGCGTCCGCCGAGCCGTTGCCACGCTTGACCACGAACTCGCCGCCCTTTCCGCCATGTACGCGTCCGTCCCCAACGGCGACTTCGACCGCGACGCGGCGTATCGCTTCGCTGCCGAACATCCGGGCATTTTCCCGAAGTCGTTCATGACGGAAATCAACAAGCTGGTCGATTACCTCGAGGATTTCGAGGCCCGCGACCGGCAGCGCGGCACCACGGTCATCGGAAAGGGCACGATCAATCGCATCGGCGGCACGGGCGTAAAGGCGGAAAACGTCGTTCGCGACGTTCAGCCCCTGCTCAAGGGACACGAAGAGATTCTCCGAAAGGCCGACGCCGCCATCAACACGCTCCGATCCGCGACGGCCGGCGATCTGTCCGCCGCCAACCATCTCGATGCCAACCGCGTTCGCGCCGTCTATTACCTCATCAAGGCGCGGATCGAAGCCGACAAGGCCGCATTCGAGCACGATCAGGCGGCCCTCCTCCTGGCCGCAGCGCAGGACCGCGCCACCGCCCTGGGTGACATGAAATCGACACTTTCCTCCCTCGACGCGACGGACCCCGCCCCGCGGATCGCCGACGCCGAGCAAGTGATCGCGAGCACGAAGTCCGAACTGGACCGCCTGCGCCAGATGCAGCAGCAGCTCGCCGGAGCGATTCAGGCGCGCGAGTCCGAGCTCGAACGTCTCCGAAATGAGGCGGATTTTGCCCGGGGAGAGGTGGAGCGCCTGACCCAGCAAAATCTCCCGTTTGACCAGTTTATGCGTCGCTACGGCGAACTCTCCGACACGGTCCGCGTCGCCGAAGCCCGCGTGGCGGCGCTTCAGTTCGGCACTCTGCGCGACGCCGCCGAGATTCCACAGGAAACGGTGGATCCCGTTCCGCCCCAGTATGAGGGCGGCACACCCGAGCCTGGCCTTGAGATGCTGAAATTCCGCGCCCGGCAGCTCGACGAGCACATTGCCTCGGTCTCCGGAATGCTCGAGCTTCACGAAAAACAGCTCTCGTCCCTTCGCGAGCTCGAAGAGAAGATGGCCCAGGAGAGATCGGGAATCTCCGAAGCCCTTCAGACCCATGCCGCCGAATTGAAAAGGGTCACCGACGAAGCCGCCGAACGGCTGGGCAAGGCGACCAAGTGCGAGGACGCCGCCCTGAAGTTTCTCAAGGACGCCTCCGCGGCAGCCAGGAGTGGCATCGGCGCGGCCAAGAAGCGCGCGGGCGATGCGGCCGCGGCGGCTCGATCCGGTGAAAAGGTCGACGAACGGCTCCAGCGCGTCAGTCAGGACGTGGAGGCCGAGGCCTATCTTCACACCCTCGCGGGCCAGGCCCTGTTTGAGGCGGCGCAGCTCCGCTTCCTGAGGATTCAGGCGGAGCAGAATCAGGTTGCTGCCGCTGCCTATATCGCGAGGCTGATCGGGGGTGAGTCCCCCGCGGCGACCGACGACATCGAGACCCTTCGCACCGATGCTCTTAACGACCTGTCCGAAGCCCAGAAGGCGCTCGACCAGGTCGCGACGCTCGTCGGCCGGATCAACGTTCGGTTCGCCGACAACACAAGTGCGAGCGGGAAAAACTACGTCTGGCAGGCCCAGATCGGCAAGGCGGCGTGTCACATGCTGCATTCCGCGCTCGTCGCCGATGACGCCGACGCAAGCTTCGCGCAGCAGGAGATGGCCTACAACACGCTAAAGGAAGCCGTCGAGAATCGCGAGCAGAGTCCCCTGCTCGCCCCCGCTCTCGACGCGCTGGTGTATCTCCAGAAAAACGTCCGCTGACCTCCCTTCCGCTCTTTTTGGGCCCCGTTCGCGTGGTCTGGTGACGTCGCTTTTTGTCCGCTTCCTCCCGGGATCACCACGCCGCCCTGCCACTGTTGCCGAAAAGTGCCGGCGAACAACACCTTTTTGGCGTGTACCCCCTTCCTTCTTTGTACAGCCCGTAAGCCGTTCAGCGAACTGGCTTTATCCGCCCCCGATTATTTCATTGATCCGAATTGACAGGACGCCGATATATCCTACAATCCGGATACATGAATATGGCACCCAGCACGCCGGCAAAACACCCCAACCACGCCAGTGACGAGGTCTTTCGGTCCCTCGCCGACCCTACGCGCCGAAACATTCTCCAACTGTTGCTGGCGATGGATCTCAATGTATCTCAGCTCGTTTCAGTACTCCGCCAGCCCCAGTCAACTATTTCGAGGCACCTGAAGGTCCTGCGAGACTGCGGCCTGGTTCGCGATCGCCGCGCAGGCACGACCGTTTTTTACCAGGCCGCGTCGCACCCCGCCGCCGAGGGCGACGTGCGCGACGTCCTGCTCGGCTGGCTTCGGGCACAGCCGCTGAGCCGCGCCCTCAAGGACCGGCTCGACCGAACCCTGCGCGGACACCACGACGAGTCGGTCGCGTTCTTCGAGCGCCTGGGAAAAAAGTGGGACGAATTGAGAACGGCGGCCTTCGGCGAGGCATTTGCGACCGAGGCCTTTGTGACGCTTCTGCCGCGCGAATGGACCGTCGCGGACATCGGCACCGGGACGGGTCATCTTCTCCCCATCCTGGCCGAGCACTTCGATCGTGTCATGGCCGTCGAGCCGGCCACGGCGATGCTCGAGTGCGCGCGGCAGCGCGTGCCCGAGCGGCACGCCAAGAAGGTCGAGTTTCATCAGGGCGATCTTGGCGCACTGCCGCTTTCGGATGCCGGATGCGACCTGGCCATCGCGTGCCTCGTACTGCACCACGTGCACGATCCGGCCGCGGCCCTGTCGGAAATGCGACGCATCCTGAAACCCGACGGGCGGCTCCTGATCATCGAGCAGCACGCCCACGAGAACCAGCGATTTTACGACGACATGCAGGATTTGTGGTGGGGTTTCGAGCCGGAAGACCTGGCGGCGCGCGTCACGGCCGCAGGCCTCGACGTTGTCTCTCACCGGGATTTGATCATGCCGACCGTCTCTCCGAAGGAGATGGATGCCCCGCGGCTTTTTGTTCTGACTTCGCGTCGGTCACGGAAAACGACCCGCGCCGGATAAGTTTGTCCAAGTAAGTACCGTATTGGAGAAAAATGTGATGTCTACCGCTGTGATGACCCGGGATTTCAAGGTCGCCGACCTGTCGCTCGCCGACTTCGGCCGCAAGGAAATTCAGCTCGCCGAGCATGAAATGCCAGGGCTGATGGCCATTCGCGAGGAATTTGCGGGCAAGCGGCCGCTCGCCGGAGCACGGATCACCGGCTCCTTGCACATGACCATTCAGACGGCCGTGCTCATTGAGACGCTCGCCGAGCTTGGCGCAGATGTCCGCTGGGCGAGCTGCAACATCTTCAGCACGCAGGACCACGCCGCGGCGGCTATTGCCAGGGCCGGCATTCCGGTCTTTGCGTGGAAGGGCGAAACGCTCGAGGAATACTGGTGGTGCACGCTTCAGGCCCTGACCTGGCCCGACGGACGCGGCCCCACGATCATTCTCGACGACGGCGGCGACGCGACCCTTCTTGTGCATAAGGGCGTCGAGTTCAACAAGGCCGGAAAGGTGCCCGATCCTTCCACAACCGACAACGAGGAGATGCAGCTCATCCTCAAGCTGCTCGCCGCCGAGCAGAAACGCGACCCGCAGCACTGGGTGAAGATCGCAAAGGACATCGTCGGCGTTTCCGAGGAAACCACCACCGGCGTTCACCGCCTCTACGAAATGCAGAAAGCCGGCACGCTCCTCTTCCCCGCAATCAATGTCAACGACAGTGTCACCAAGAGCAAGTTTGACAACCTCTACGGATGCCGCCACTCGCTCGTCGACGGCATCATGCGGGCGACGGATGTCATGCTCGCCGGAAAGGTGGCCGTCGTTTGCGGCTATGGCGACGTCGGAAAGGGTTGCGCCCAGAGCCTCCGCGGCCAGGGATGCCGCGTGATCATCACCGAGATCGACCCCATCTGCGCCCTCCAGGCGGCGATGGAAGGCTACCAGGTCCTGACGCTCGAAGACGTAATCGAGACGGCCGACATCTTCGTCACCGCGACCGGAAACATGAACATCATCACCGCCGAGCACATGAAGCGGATGAAACACAACGCCATCGTCGGAAACATCGGCCACTTCGACAACGAGATCGACATGGCCGGACTTCGGAAGATGCCCGGCGTCCGCAAAGTGAACATCAAGCCCCAGGTGGATGAGTTCGTCTTCCCCGATGGGCACGCCATCATCGTTCTCGCCGAGGGCCGGCTCCTCAACCTCGGTTGCGCCACAGGACATCCCAGTTTCGTGATGAGCAACAGCTTCTCGAACCAGGTGATCGCCCAGGTCGATTTGTGGCTCAGCCACCAGGGCAAGCCCACGCTCTCTGGCGCGAAGTACGCCACAGGCCAGGTCTATACGCTGCCCAAGAAGCTCGATGAAAAGGTCGCCCGGCTCCATCTGAAGAAGCTCGGCGTCAAGCTCACGACGTTGTCGTCCCAGCAGGCCTCGTACATCGGCGTATCGGTCGATGGCCCCTACAAACCGGAGCACTATCGCTACTGATTCTCAACACGGGATCGAGACATTTCCGCCGCCCCGGACGCCGCAAGGCCCCCGGGGCGGCTTTTTTTCGGGCACGAGGCAGGGCGGTTTATCCGCTTCCTCGGAGAGCGGCATCCCCTCGATGTCCGATGTAATATCTCCGATGTATCCCCCGCGCGGCGCCCTGTGTCGGGGAAAAATGCGACCCAATTTGCCCGACTCGGAAGGCAGGTCGACTCGTGGTGGAAAGCCCCTATCGCATTCGGCTCCTGTACGTCCTGTACGCTGTTTCAGGGCTCGTGGGCCTGAGCTACCAGGCGGCGTGGTTTCGCATCTTCGTCGACCGCTTCGGCTCCACCAATCTCACTTTCGTGCTCGTCATCTGCAATTTCATCGCCGGACTTGGCCTTGGCGCGATCTGCAGCCGACCTTTTACGAACTGGCTCGGCCGTCGAACCGGCATCGCACACCCATTGCGCATGTACGGCCTCATTGAGTTGCTGCTCGCCGCGGCCGCCCTGCTCACGCTCCTTGCGCCGCTCATTCCGCCGGACCTCCTCGGACATTTCCCCTATCGCCTGGATGCGGGCATCTATCGCCCCGTCTTCCCCCGAACTGCGATGCAGATCGTCGTCGCGACAATCTGCATGCTCGTTCCCTGCTTTCTGATGGGTACGACCTTCCCGCTTCTGTGTTATGCCTACCGCGGCCGCGAGCGTTTCCCCTCGGCGCTCTACGCATGGAACACCCTCGGTGCGTGCGTCGGCATTCTCTTCATGGAACTCGTGGTCATTCGCTACATGGGGCACCGCGACGGCTACTGGCTGGTCATCGCGGTGAATCTCGCTCTCGCGATCTATTTTCTCGCGCGCGGGACGCGCTTCGCGCGGCCCGACCCCGACGCCGCACCTGAAGCCACGGTGCCCGCCATGCAACGCGCCGCCGGTTCCCACGCGCCGGGCGTGCTCTTGGCCTGCGCGGTCCTCAGCGGGTTTCTCGCCGGGTCGCTCGAAGGCGACGTCTTCAAGCGCATCTGGTTCATGGGCTGCTCCGGGGGCCCCACGATGCCGTTCATCTCCTTCTGGGCGATACTCGCGATCTTCCTGGCGAGTTGGACGGTTGATGGAGCCCGGCGGCTGCGCCTGCTGCACATCAAGTTCGCGTTTGTCGTGGGCCTGCTGGCCTTCGCCGGTGCGTGGCAGTATCGCCAGACGCTCATGAAGTACCTTTCGCGTGCGTTTGCCCAAATCGCCGAGGAGGTCCTGCCCTCCCTCGCCGACGGCCGCGAACCGCTCCGAGGACACTACGCCACTTTCGGTGACAGCCCGATGGGCCTGCTGCTCTTCGTGGGCGTTTTCGTGTTTCCTCTTTATTACTGCGTGTCCCTGCTCCTTCCCTACGTGTGCAATCGCCTTCAGGTGGAGCGCAGGCACCTCGGTTTTGCCTACGGCCTTAACACCATCGCCTTCTGCCTGGGCGTCATCGCCTTTGGCTGGCTTGCCCCCTTCGTAAACATCTTCTATTCGCTCAAGCTTTTCTTCCTGGTCTTCTCGATAGGGCTGCTGTTCTTCCTGTTCATTCCCGAAACCGGGGCGTTTCGCCGATGGATGGTGCCCGTGGCGGTTGTCGCCGCTGTCGCGTCCTGCGCCATGGTCCCGGCGGACTTCGACAAGTCCATGCTTTCCAGGGGCAACCTGGCCCTCACTTTCCCAGTGTCCAGCGTCAAGAGCAACGGCGCACACACCTCCTATGTCGTGAACACGGCGCGCGGCAAGCTCCTTTATTTCGACCATCACTCGATGTCTGCCACGTCCCCGGAGGCTCAGCGCTACATGCGACTGATGGCCCATTTCCCCCTGCTGGCCCATCCTGACCCGAAGACCGCCCTCCTGATCTGCTTCGGCGTCGGCAACACGGCATCCGCCATTGCGGCATACGACACCATCGAACGGCTGGACGCCGTCGACCTGAACGACAAGGTCTTCGAGACCGCCCCCGAATTCGCCAACAAGAACCACGGCGTCTACAAGGACCCGCGCGTCCGGCTGATCCACGACGACGGACGAAACTTCCTCGCCGTCACGGACAACAGGTACGACCTCATCACCAGCGAGCCACCGCCGCCCATGCAAGAGGGCGTATACCGCCTCTACACGACCGACTACTACGAATCGATTCTCGAACACCTCACGCCCAACGGCATGATGACCCAGTGGCTCCCCATCGAGCAGATGCCGCCGCGCGCCGTCGAAATCGCCATCCGATCCTTCATCGCGGTATTCCCACACACCCTGCTGTTCGTCGGCACGAGCGAGCAGTTCATCCTGATGGGTAGCCCCTCCGAGATTGATCTGCGCCTGATCGAGAAGCGATTTGCAGCGACTCCGCGTCTGCGCCGCGACCTGCGCAGCATCTCGCTGACCCGACCGGAGCAGGTCCTCGCCCGGATCGTCAAGCTCGACGCCACCTTGCGCTCCGAGTTTGCCGCGGGTCCGGTGTTGCGGGACGAGCACAACGATTTCCGCTACATTTTTCACGAGCGCGGGCTCCCTGCTGTCGTCACCTACGACCCAATCGCGGTCCTCAAGGGGCTTGAAAATGCCGGGCTGGCGAGCCTGGACCGCCTTCGCCCGATCCTGAGCGATTTAGCCTTGCTGAAGTGGTGCGTGCCCGATTTCGCGGACTCGTCCCTGATGACCGTCCGCGACGCCCCAACCGCCGAAGTGCGCAACGCCCGCGCCGACTGGCTTGAAATCGAACGACTGAACTTCGGCGCTTCGGAAGACGTGGGCCGAAAGGAATTCGCGAAGGCCGCCGCGAGATACGCGCGTTCCCTGAAGCTCCTTCCCGACCAGCCCGTGGCCCTGTTCGGCCTTGGAAAGGTCCAGCTACAAACCGGAATGCTCCCCGAAGCCTTGGCCACAATGAAACGACTGGACGAGCGACTATCCGACGATCCGCTCGCAAAAAGAAGCGTCGGGGCCGTTCTGCTGCGAATGAACAGGCCCGCCGACGCGCTGCCTTACCTCGAATCCGCATTCAAAGCGAATCCGGACGACCAGCGAGCCCGTGATTTGCTCGACGCTGCCCGGAGGAGACTGGAAGGGCGCCCCGGCAGGCCGGGACCGGGCTGATCGATCAGCGCCCTCCGTCGTCGGCGAGGTACGCCAGCGCTTTGTCCTCATCGCCATTCATCACGATGCGAAGCGACTTCCCGCCGCTCACCGCCGGTACGTCGATCACTCGCACGATTTCGACCATGTCGGCGGCGTCCGGTACCAACTCCGTCAGGCTGCTCGGCGAATCGTGCAGAAACGTCTCGTTGAACCGGTTGCGCCGGTCGTTCGGATAAAGCGGCAGGTACAGAATCCCCGCCTCGACAAGATCCTGAAAAAAGTGTGTGCCGTAAGACACTTCCGGCACATAGCCGTCCCGCTCGTAAGCGACTTCAATCAGCATCCTTGACTTGCTGATATCCGCGTAGCTCACTGGCACGCCAAGGCGGATGTCATTGCTCCCCCACCGGCCCGGACCCATGAGAATGAAATTTCGCCCGGAGAGCTTTTCGTTCAGCCGTCCGATGAGCCGGGCGACTGCCGTTCGCTTCACGCGCGTCGGGAGGGCGTCGTACGCGCGACCGTCCACGTACACGATGAACTCCACGTTTTCGACCAGCCCCGATCGGATGAACTTCTGCGCCGTAAAGATGGTCCGCTCCTCGGGCACGTCGGCGGGGATCGGCACGTGCCCGGCATCCTCCCGCTGGCTCAGCGTTCTGCATTGGAGCAGGTAGAGCTGCGTTCCGTCGTGCGCGAATTCCACATCGACCGGCACCCCGTAGGCGAGTTCGAGCTTGCGCAGCAGGTTCTTCATCTGGGCCGGGAACGAACCCTCCGACATGAGCTTGTCAAATGTAATGTAGAGCTGCGACGGCTTCGCATCGATGAAAGTCCCCATCGGCGGCGTCAGCATGCCGTCCGAGTCGATCGAGACGATTCGATCGAGCATCGGAAAATCGGCGGCATGCTCAAGCACCATGTCCAGCGAGATGGTCTCCAGCCGGTTCTTCGCAAGATTTATCACGTCCAGCGTGCGCTGCGCGCGCGTCTTGATTTCGGCGACGCTCGATTCGTGCCGCAGCGTGGGCATCCCCAGCGCCACCATGCGCGGAAACTCCGCGCCGATCCGGTCGACGGCCCGCGTCCCAAGCCCCGCCACGATCCGCATCAGCCCGTCCTCGCGCTTGATCCGCGGGCTCCAGCGGTACTCATTGCGGCTGAACGCCACGCCCGCGAACGAGGGCGCGAAGTAATTGCCGAACCGGGAACCCACCACGCGCTGAATCAGGACGGCCATGTCCTCGTCATAGTCGATGAGGTCGTTCTCGCGGCGATAGAGCAGCGGGTCCGGGCCGAGAGCACTCGCGAAGACTTCCGCAATGGCCCCGAGCAGTGCCTTGAGCCGCTTCTCGAAGCTGCCTTGGTTCGCGACGAATATGCTGGCATATTTCCCGCTGAATGCCGTACCAAAGCGGTCCTCGAGCAGGCTGCTCGATCGAACGATGAGCGGGCTGTCGCCCAGGCGCTGAAGCACGCCGCGGAGCCGGTCCACGATGCCCGATGGAAATTCCGCGTTCCGAAACACCGACTTGATGAGCGGATATTCCTTTCGAATGTCCTCGGACGACTTGTATTTCTGATTCTGGTACTCGCCCAGCCCGTTGAAGGCGATGAAGTCCTCGATGACGTCGGATCGCAGGTAATAAGACTCCGGGATCACCACGCTCGCGTCGGTGACAGGCGGTGGACCCGCCGCCGGGGTCGCGGGCTCCGCCGGCCGTGAAGAATCACTGTAAGGCCGGACTTTCGGCCCCAGCAGAATCCTGGAGGCGAGGAACATGCCCGCCGCCTTTCCGCCGATGCGCCCCATGCCCGCCTCCGCACCGATGATCCGCTGGATGATCTCCTCGAAATCGCGAATCCGAAGGTACTTCTTGGCGACTGCGATGAATTCAAGCTGGTCGCTGATGAGGTGCCGGATCAGCCCGACGCGCACGCCCATCGCCTCGTCCGGGGCAAGCTGCGTCTCACCCTCGGGGAGGGAGCAAAATCGCTTCACGGTGTCGCAAAGGAGCCGAAACGATACGGACCCGAGCGACACGATCGCGCGAAGTTTGTCCGCTTCCTCGCGCTTGAGGGCCAGGTTCACGATCTCGTCGATCTCGTGTGCCGAAAAATACTGTTCCGCGTACTTGCGCGTCAGCGCGTTGACCAGGTCGCGTTCGCGCTGATCGCCGCGCGGCGCTTCGGCCACGTTTGGATTTCCGGCCGACCTCTCCTCGTTCCCCGCCGCGGCGCGGGCCTCGTCATAAACCTGGTCGATGCTGACGGCCCCCCGCTCGTGAAGCTCGATCAGGATTTGACGCAGAATCCGGTCCACCAGGTGAGGGTAAAGCGTGAGATGATCGTCCAGCCTCTCCGCCGGCGGCGTTCGATCCTCGGCGGTTGTCTTGTTCACGTCCATCGCGCTCATGTCCCCAATGAATCGTTCGCCCGGGATTGTACGGGAACCCCCCTTGGGCGGGTCATGGGCACCTGCCGCCGGGCAGCCCATGACACTTGGCAATTGGCCCGGCCGGAAAGGGCTCGGCGGGCCCGACATAACACCCGTATCGGAAAATGGTTGCAATCCGCCCGGTGAAGTCTTCAGCAGCCATTGCATGACTCCCGATACTCGCCTACACTGGCTCTGCTTGGGATCGATTGCCCTGCCATCGGGGAAGGGCAGCCCAGTTCCCAGGCTCGGCATTATGAAAGACTGGAGAGTCTTGGCGACACATGATTAAAGTTCGACCCCGCCCCAACGAGCCCGTCCAGCAACTGATGCGCCGCCTCAAGAAGCTCTGCGAGCGCGAAGGTGTCCTTCGGGAGATGAAGCGGACCGCCTATTACGAAAAGCCCTCGGACCGCCGCCGTCGAAACATGCGCAAGAGCAAGCGGCGCGTCACCAAGGTCGGCCCGTTCTAACCACGCGCCGCCCTGCAATCTCGCCTGTTCATCGGGCACTTCGCAGCGCGAAATCAAAGAAACTCATCAACCGGAGACTCTCCAGCGCGCGCTCGCGCGCCGAGCGATTATTCTCTTGCGCACCGATAGCACGCCGAGACGCAATCGGTGATTCCAGATGCGAGGGTTGTCACATCGTGCGAAACCGGCGTACGACTAGCGCCGGCGGCGAAAGCTCTTCCGCGGCTGGGAGCATTGGTAGACGCCGCCCGGCGGGACATTCAGCCAGACGCTGCTGTAATCCACCTGGTCAAAAAGGCGGCGATAGAAGTTCAGATAAAGCACGGGAACGACGGTGATCTGAACGAACAGCCCGTTGGGTGTCAGGCAGTCGCGCAGCCAGTGCATGAGGCGAAGCAGCGACCGGGGCGGAAGCGACGGCGTCGGCAGGCCGCTCAAAACATAATCCACCTTGTGAATTCCCAGCTTTGCAAGCGGGTCGGCCAGCCGCGTGGCATCCGATTCCAGGAGTGTTACCTCGGGGAACCGGCGGCGGAGAATACCGCAGAAGTCGCGGTCGTTTTCGACGGCCACGAATCGATGATGGGGCCGAAGGTGCTCGATGATCTGACCGGTGATTGGCCCCGTGCCCGCGCCGAGTTCAACGATCGTTGCGGGGCGACTGAAGTCCACGCATTGCAGGACCGCGTCGACCATCGACGGGCTGGACGGCACCGCCGAGGATATCTGCCGCCCCTTCGCGACGAACTTGGAAAAGAAAAGGCTGAAGTCTGACACCTTGGCGGAACGCGATGCCAGGGTGGATTCGACCAGTTCAGACTGGGCCACGTTTGCGTTCGAAGAATCGCTGTTCACACAGGCTCCATGTCGATTCAGCCTTCATTCGCGCCGCATCCATGCGACACGCGTGCGGGCCATTTACGCGGGCGCAGGCTGGAATATTTATGCGGGATCAACGATTCAGCCTGCCTTCGCTCTCGTCTGAACCCGGGAACTCGATCGCGCTGCGCTGTGGCCGACTCTCCGCGGGGCTCGGCACAGGCCTGTCGGCGCCGCCTGACTCTTGGGGCGATCCACGCCTGCTCTTGAGCCGTGCGACCTGAATGCCAACCGCCCTCTTGGGCCGGGCGGACTGCACCAGATTGACCACGGCCACTGTTTCTACCACATCGCCGCAAGACACCTTTCCAACCAACAATGGGCGTTGCAGGACTCGAACCTGCGACCTCCTGCATGTCGAGCAGGCGCTCTAGCCAACTGAGCTAAACGCCCCGGACGCCGCGTCGCGGCACCGCCGGGCGACCTCGGAATCGTCGGCCCGCGCGCCGGGATTGTCAAGATGGATCATAGTGCCGGACCCTGCCGCAGACCTGTCCGAAAAACGGCGCTTGACGGTCGTCAATTGCGGAGCTATAAGCCCTCTTTCCCCCCACCATCGGGGACACAGCGCGACTAGCTCAATTGGCAGAGCAGCTGACTCTTAATCAGCGGGTTCGGGGTTCAAGTCCCTGGTCGCGCAGTATCGTCAGAAACAAACTTCGGGCCGTGTCTCCGCCGCTTCGTTCCGGGGCGCTTTCCAATACGCCATCATGCCGTCGCCGGGTCACTCGGCCGCGATTCACAGGTCCTGCATGACGGAACCATCCGAGTCTTCGAACATCCCCGTGGAATCCCGCACTGTCCGGATTGCGGGAATGAACGCATCCATAGCCGACCTCCTGGCGGGGTACTGGGTCGCGAGTCCCAGCCCCGGAATCGGCCTCGATGTCATCGCCCTGATCGCCGCCGTCCTCTGCGTCGGGGCGCTCTTCCGCTGGCGGGTCCGCACTCAAGAGAGCTTCGCCCAGCCCCTTGCTCGCCCGGTGGCGTCCGGTCTGCGAATGCTGGCCGGCATGACCCTTTCATATCCGTGGGAGCCCGCCGTGCTCGCGGTCTTTCCCGCGGCACTCGCGATCTTTGTCGCAAGTGCTGATTCACTTCGAGGAATCCACGTCGTCGACCGGCGGCGGCTGGTCCGCGCGACTCTTGGAACCGGCCTTGCGCTGCTCCTGCTGGGATACCTCTCCGCGCTTCGGATGGCACAGGATTCGTTCTCCCTGGTGCTCTGGCTTGCGCTGTCCATTCACCTCATGCGCGTGCTTCGCCGGGCGATCCGCGATCCTAGACCCGAGCGCATTGCCTACGTGGCAGCCACATTCTCCGTCGCGCACATTGCAATTGACGCCACGATCGCTACTGCGGGGCATGGATGGCCCGCCGGCCTCATCGTGCTGTGCCTGATGGCGCCCGGGATTCTCTTCGCCGTGTGGCGGTGCGGCCCGCACCACGTCGCTCAGTGAGCGCCGCCCCAGTCGGATCGCGCGGCGCGGTGCGGGCAGCGCCGACTTGGCGACAAACCGCCGCGCTTGCGACTCGGCCTACAAACCGTGACAATCGGGCATAAACGTGGACGTGCCTTGCAGAATCGCGCCCCTTGCGCCCCGAAACCCCGGCGCGCACAAGGGATCCGCCCCCCGGAGTCGAGCCACCATGCAGATACTGGACAGTATTCTCGATTACATCGGCAACACGCCGCTGGTTCGACTGCGACGCATTCCTCAGAGTCTCGGCATCAGGTGCACCCTGGCGGCCAAGGTCGAGTACTGCAACCCCGGCGGCTCCGTCAAGGATCGCCCGGCACTGAAGATGCTGGAGGAGGCCGAACGGGCGGGCCTCCTCAAGCCGGGCGGAACCATTGTCGAGCCCACAAGCGGAAACACCGGCGCGGCCCTTGCCATGGCCGCTGCCATCAAGGGCTATCGGTGCATTCTCGTCATGCCCGACAAGATGGCGCCGGAGAAGTTCGCGCTGTTGCGGGCGTATGGCGCCGAGACGGTGACGGTCCCGACCGTCGGTGCGAACAATCCCGAAAGCTATTACAACGTCGCCAACCGGCTCACCGCCGAAATCCCCGGCGCCTTCCAGCCCAACCAGTTTGAAAACCCGAACAACCCGCAGGCCCACTACGAAACCACCGGCCCCGAAATCTGGCGACAGACGGACGGGAAAATCGATTATTTCGTGGCCGGCATCGGCACCGGCGGCACGATCACCGGCACTTCAAGGTTTCTCAAGGAAAAGAATCCAAACATCAAGGTCATCGGCGCGGACCCGGAAGGTTCAATCTACACCCCCGGCAGCATGCCGAAGGCCTACAAGGTTGAGGGCATCGGCGAGGACTTCGTGCCGCGGACCGTCGATCTGAAACTCGTCGACAAGGTCGTCAACGTCAGCGACAAGGACTCGTTTCTGATGGCCCGAAGGCTATCGCGGGAAGAGGGCCTCCTCGTCGGCGGCTCGTGCGGTACCGCGATGTGCGCCGCGCTGACGATCGCGTCCGAATTGCCCGCCGAGAAGCTGGTCGTGGTCCTCCTGCCCGACACCGGCCGCGGATACCTCAGCAAGATCTACAACGACGACTGGATGCAGCAGTTCGGATTCCTCGCCCCGCCCGGGCAGGGCACGACCTTGGGCGATGTCCTCGCGGCGAAGGGAGAAACACCCGCACTGATCACCGTTAGCCCGAAGGATTCCGTCCGCAAGGCAATCGACCTCATGCGCAGGAACGGAATCTCGCAGGTGCCGGTGGCCGACGAAAACGGCGTCATCGTCGGCGCAATTCAGGAAGTAACCGCCATGCAGCTTGTCTTCGACCATGTCGATATCGCCCACAAGCACGTCGGCGAGGTGATGGGCTCGCCCTTCCCCAAGATGGACAAGTCGACGGAGATCGAGAAAGGCTTCAAGGCCCTCTCCCTTGGCGCCACCGCGATCATCGTCCGCGACGGCAACAAGCCGATCGGCCTTCTTACTAAGAGCGACTTCATTGCCTATCTGAGCGGCGACATGGAAAACGAATCGGCGGCGGTCAATTAGGCTCCGCGCCGCCCCCCGGCGCCGTCGAAGCGCCGGCATCCGTCAACTCGCTCACAAACCGCCGCGCCTCCGCGACGACATCCGCCGGATAGCCCTCGATCTCCAATACGCGCAGCGCGTTTCGGCCCCGCGCCGGACCGGATCGCAGCCGGTGATCAAAGACCAGTTCGTCGCGCTCCATCTCTTCTTGGAAATGATAATTGGGAATCCCCTTCCGATCGGCTAGCGCCGACAGGGCCGCGTCGTGGGTCGCGACGAGGTGCAGCCCCCCGCCGCCGATCAGCGCGCAGATCACCGCCCCCGCCGCCGCCACCCGCTCCGCAGAATTCGTCCCGCGAAACGGTTCGTCGATCAGCGCAAGAAAGGACCGCCCTTGCCGGGCCGCCTCGACCATGCGCCGCACCTGCCGCACTTCAGCAAGAAAATAGCTTTCCTTGCGTGAGAGATCGTCTCGAATCCGCAGGTCGGTGATGAGCTCCATCGGCCGCCAGGTCATCTCCTTCGCGCACACCGCCCCACCCATCTGCGCGAGGAGCACGTTCGTCCCGGCCATCCGCAGAAACGTAGACTTCCCCGACATGTTCGAGCCGGTGATTACCCAGGTACGCCGATCGCCCATGAGTTCGAGACTGTTGGGAACCGCTTCGCGATGGTTGATCAGCGGATGCCGGCCCTCGACGATCCGCAATACATCGCCACCCTCGACGACATGCGGAAACATCGCCCCCGGCTGCTCCGCGGCATGGCACGCAAGGCTGCAAAGCCCCTCCAGCTCCCCCATCGCCGCCATCGCATCGAGAAACGTCGATTTGTGCGTCAACAGCGGGCGATTGAGCAGGCACAGCACCTGGAGATCCCAAAAGCACAGCACGTCGATCAGGGTGTGCACGATCCCGGCCAGGCCCAGATACACAAACGGGATTCGTCGATGGAGCATCGGAAGCGCGTCCCGCGTCCTTAGTGCTGCGAATCGGCCTCGCATGTCCCCGAGCACGCCTTCGCGGGCCAGATGCGCGCTCGCTACCTCCGCCAGGTCCCCAAGCCGCGCGACCATCGGCTCCAGCTCCAGCCACGGTCGCAGCCGCTCGCGCACGCCCCGCATGAAGCTCGGCAGGATGATCGCGTTGACGATCAGGATAATGACGAGTGCCATCCATCCTACACTCGCCGCCCACCAACCCGCGGACTGTCCGATCGACACCACCAGTGCCGCCGGTCCCGCCAGCCCCCACCATCGCACGACCGCCAGCCTGCCCGCGTGCGGCGGCGCGCTGGCATCTGCAAACGCCTCCCGAAGCTTCGCGCACGAGGCGTCCATGCCGCGCATCGCCGCCAGCGCCGCGAGAAGCCTCACCCTGACAGCGCCGTCGGTCGAAAGCGCCCGTGTCGCATCCTGACGCGCCCTTATCATCTCCCCGTCCGTTACAGGGTGCGTCAACATGCACGCCAGTGTGGCCGCTCCAACCGGAGTCGAAGTCCGGTTAAGCAGCCCGAAAAGGCTCAGCCGTTCCCCGAATACGTCGAGGTCGTCAATCTCCTGCCGGCTCAGTTCCTGGTGCGGCGTGTTTCCGAGCCACCGCGCAGCCGAGTCCGCCCAGAATGCGGTGTTCGGCGGCTCCACGCCGCTCCGAACGATCTCGGGCGCTCCGTCAAGCCTCCGGGTCGATTCATCGCACACCCCCGCGAGCTGCCGGGCGGCATCGACCTCTCGCCGCGCGTCCTCATGCCTTCGCACCGCCAGACAAAACAGGCCCGCGCCGACAAGCGAAAGAGCGCAGCCGTACCACGGCCCCGATCCGAGCCACAGGTATATCCCGTAGGGAATGCACAGAAATGTCGCCAGCCGGCCCCATGACCAGCCTATCGCCGCGCGCCGCGCCGCGCGCCCGCTTTTTTCTGCGATGCCGCGAACGCCCTCGAGCCAGGCGCGCTGCTCGTCGTGAGTGGCCGGGGCAGGCAGTTCGATGAATCGCATGCCCGAAAGCTTACGTCGGACGCCGCCGGCGGCAAGTCAGCCGGCACACAAGCGCCCCGTCCCGTACGTCAGGAGACCAGCCCCCGATTCCCGCGCCGACCCTCGGCGGACTCCTCGATGTACAGTGGCTCCAGCACGCGCTCCTTTTCCAGGCGATGCGCGAGTGACTCCCGCCACAGACCGTAGCCGCTCACCGGGTGTTGATTGCGAATGCGCTCCTCAGTCTCATCGGCGATGTGAATCGCGTGGCGAATCGCCTCCGCTCCCGCGCTTGAAAGTGTCCCCAGGGCCGTATTGAGCACAACGGGGTCCACCATCGCCACCACGCGAAAGCCCAGTACTATGCCGAGATGGGCATGCGGACGCCATTCATACGGCACCGCCCGTGCAAGGCGCATGGCCCGCACCGCGCGGTCCGGCTCGTAATACACCGACGCAAACGCCGCTCCCTCGATCATGTCCGAGTCGTGTTCCGGCGCGACGTCCCCGATCAGCTCGAAAAGCGCCCGCCGGTCGCCCGGATGCGTGAGGTAGAGCGCCCTCCCGAATCCCTGAAACGCCGCCCGGCGGTAATAACCGGGGATCGCATGGAAATGCGCGACCGACGAACGGTGCCGCGGAAAGTCCAGAAGCCCATGCTTGAAGCCATATCCATCGAGACAGACATAGCGGAACCACGCGTCGGCCGACTGCGCCAGCCGCAGGACTTCCTCGTAGTTGCGCCCGTACCGCGCCGCGCTCCACATGCCGAGCCCGAAGTGAAGCGGCCAGGCCCATTTCGCGCTCGTCTTGCCCGGTATCGGCCCCTCGGCGCGCCGCCATGCCGCCGCCGACAGCGCAGCGTGCGCGAACCCTACGCCCTCCACCATCTGTGCCTGGCCCCGCGCCTTGGCATTCTGGCACGACCTGACCCATCCACCGCCGGGATGAACCATGCGTACGAGCACTCCCCGGCTGATCCCCCGGCACGCCGACTCAACCGCAATCCGGTCGTCTTCTCGCGTCTGATGAAGGCCCATGCGGGTGGCCGTGCCGCGAAGCACCGCCGCAAACCATAACGGAAGCCCGTACCGTGCAATGGCTCCGGCGGAGAGCAGGCCAAACAGGATGAACAGGACCATGTGCATGCGCCGCCCAACCGGGCTCAAGGTCTCGCCGTTTCCTTCTCGCGCAGGAACGATCGATTTCGATGTGATTATATCCAATTCGCCGGCGCGAAGTTCAGCCGCAGCGACGAATTCATCCGCCGCGCCCGCCGATACCCGCAAGATCACACCCCCTGTAGATTTGCGCGTTTCCCCTACCCCTTGGGGAATCCAAGCTCGGTCAGCGGGACTTCCACTTCCATCGTCCCGAGATCGACCGACACCTGCTGCTTCTCCAGCCGCACACGAACCACCCGGCCTGGCTGGTCGAATTTCTTGACATGCACCTCGTCGCCCGGCTGGAGCCGCAGCACCCGCTCCACCCACTGGCTGTAGGCCTGCTGCTCCTCCTCCAGCGCTTTGGCCCGGTCCATCGCCGCCAGCGTCGCACGGGCGGCCTCCGCTCGGGCCATCTCCGCATCCCGACGCGCCCGCTCGGCATCGCGCTTTGATTTGAGCGTTTTTCCGATCGCCCGATTCAGCGCCTGGGCATGGCCCGAATGGTGTCGCCGGGCCGCATCAACCAGCCGCCGCGGCATCCCCAGCCGGGAGGCAATCGCAATCGCATTGCTGTTTCCCGGCTCGCCGATAAGTAGCACGTAGGTAGGCCGGAGCGTCTCGAGATCGAACTGGACCGCCGCGTTGTCCACCCGTTTCTGTTCCAGCGCCATCGCCTTCAGCGCTCCCAGGTGCGTTGTCACCATCGCAAGACAGCCCGTGCCAAGCAGGTGATCCACGATCGCCCGCCCGATCGCCGCGCCCTCGTCCGGATCCGTCCCCGCCCCCAGTTCATCCAGCAGCACCAGCGTGCTCTTGCGGGCCCGCTGGAGAATATCCAGTATCCGCTTCAGGTGCGCGCTGAACGTGCTCAACGACTGCTGAAGGCTCTGCTCGTCCCCCACGTCGATCCAGACGCCGTCAAACACCGGGAGCGTCGAACCGGCGTCGGCCGGGATCGGCAGCCCGGACTGCGCCATGAGCACCAGCAGACCGACGGTCTTGAGCGTCGCCGTCTTCCCCCCGGTGTTTGGCCCCGTGATCATCATCACGTCGAAGTCATCGCCGAGCCGCACGTCGATCGGCACGACCTTCGTTTCCTGCGCGGACGTGTCGCCCCCCCCGGTCAACGGCCGCGTCAGCAGGATCGGGTTCCGCGCGCGGCGCAGCAGCACCCGATGCTCTGTATTGATCGCCGGAAGGGTCATCTCGTACGTGCGAGCCAGGCGAACCTTGGCGGCGAGCAGGTCGATCACCGCGAGTGCCTCGAGCGTGCCGAGCAGTTCCTTCTGGTTCAAATGCACCAGGTGGGTCAGTTCCCACAGAATGCGGCCGATCTCCTCGGACTCCTCCTGGAGCAGGCTCACTCGCTTGTTGTTAAGTTCCACCGCCTCTGCCGGTTCCACGAATAGCGTCTGGCCCGTGTCGCTGCTGCGGTGCACGATGCCCGCGACCCGACCGCGCTGGTCGGCCTTCAGCGGAAGCACCATTCGGTCGGCGTGAAATGTCGAGTTGGGGTATTGCAGGTACCGGGTGATGTGCGGCTGCCGAAGCAGCCGGTCAAATACCAGCCGCGTCTCGGCCCGGACGCGCTCGATCTCCTGCCGGATGCGCCACAGCCGGTCGCTTGCCGAGTCGCGGACCTCCCCCCGCTCGTCGATCACGGTGCGAATCCGCCCCGCGATCACCTGAAAATCCCCGATCCGGCCGGCAATCCGGGTCACCGCGTCCGGCGGAGCCCCCGGCCCCGACAGGTAGTCTCGGACCGCCTTCACGCCCTCCAGCGTCGACGCCAGGTCGGCGAATTCGCCCGGCTCCAGCTTCGCAGGGGGCACGGCCCGCTTCACCTGCGGGCGGACATCGCGAATTCCCCCGAAGGGCGGGTAGCCGTTGCCGTCCACCCAGCGCCAGAACTCTCCGGCCTGCGACAGCCAGAGGCCTATCTGTGTCGCCTTGCGCGAGGGTGCAATCCGTAGCGCCAGTTCACGGCCCAGCGAACAACTCGCCTGCGCCGCAAGCAGCTCGCGGATTCGGTCAAACTCCAGCTTTTGCAGCGTATGCGCGTCCACGGGACCATTCTATCCCGCGCCCGGCATGCGACCAACGTCGCCGACAGGGAGCGTTGCCCACTTGGCAATCAGGCCGCACGCGCACTGCCACCTGGACGTGAGTTACATCAATGTGTGCGGGACTTTTTGCTATCTGTGCAGCCTGCTCGACGGCTACAGCCGAGCCATCGTGGACGGGGAGCTGGGTGGGCGGATGACCGAGTGCGAGATCGAGATCCTGATCCAGCCGGCGCGGGAGAAGTTCCCGCAGGCCCGGCCGCGGATCATCTCGGATAACGGACCGGAGTTCGTCGCCCGGGCGCTGCGAAGCGACTTGGAGGCGGCGCAGATTGGCACGCTCACCTGATCCGGCCGCACTCGTCGCTGGACTACCAGACGCCGGCGGCCTTTGCGGCGCGGTGCCGTGACCATGACTCCGTCGCGGGGGCTCTGCCCCTGCACCCCGGCCTCTTCCCCTCCCGCGAAGACGACAACAGCCGCCTCGCAGGATCGAAAGTTTGACCTTCCCCCCAAATTCTGATCCATCGAGAACGAGAAAAATCTGCTAGATTTCGGTCATCAGACCCGCCCTTGGCGGGAGGAGTTTTCTGATGAAGA
>QEVG01000013.1 GCA_003576905.1 Planctomycetota bacterium
AGGCTTGTTCGAGTCCCACCTCGCCCAGTAAGTGCAAACGTCGAAACGCCGACATGTCGAGTCGCCGGGGATTTGTCACAGACTTCTGACCGCGCGGGGGCTTCTCGCGGCAAGCGCCATCGTCCTTATCACCTTGATCGCGTACGGGCCGGCTTATCGCGCCGGTTATGTCTGGGACGACGAGCATTACGTCGAGTCCAATGAGACGCTGCGAAGCCTTGACGGGCTGCGGCGGATCTGGTTCGAAGTCGGCGCGACCGACCAGTACTACCCGCTGGTCTTTACCACGTTCTGGGTCGAGTATCACCTTTGGGGACTTCATCCGGTCGGGTATCACGTCGTAAACGTTTTGCTTCATGCCGCCGGCGCGGTCTTGCTCTTGAAAGTCCTCACACGCATGGGGCTCCCCTGGGCCATTCTTGCGGCGCTTTTGTTTGCCGTGCACCCGGTTCAGGTGGAGTCGGTTGCCTGGGTGACGGAGCGCAAGAATACGCTCTCCGGTCTGTTGTACTTCGCATCGATGCTGGCGTATCTGCGGTGGGCTGGCCTGGGAGGCCCGGCTATCGAGAAAACGGCGGAAAGCGCAACGGCGCATCGCCTGCGGACATATGTCCTGGCGCTGACGCTCTTTCTGCTGGCTCTCTTCAGCAAGACGGTGACGGCCAGTCTGCCCGCCGCGATTCTGCTGATCATCTGGTGGCAGCGCGGGCAAATCGGCTGGAGGGACGTCGCGCCGCTATTGCCCTTTTTCGTCGCGGGTGTCAGTGCCGGCCTGCTTACGGCATACGTCGAGCGTCACCATGTCGGCACAAAATACGTCGACTGGGATTTGTCCACTCTCGATCGAATCCTCATTGCCGGGCGGGCCGTCTGGTTTTACCTTAGCAAGTTGCTCTGGCCCAGGAACCTGACGTTCAGCTACCCTCGATGGATCGTGGATGCCGCCGACTGGCGGCAGCACCTCTTCCCTCTTGGAGTGGTCAGCGCGGTCCTTCTGCTGTGGTTTCTGAGACGCCGCACGGGCCGCGGACCGCTGACCGCCGCCCTGTTCTTCATCGGCACGCTCGTGCCGGCGCTGGGCTTTGTCGACGTCTATCCCATGCGGTTCTCGTTCGTTGCCGATCATTTTCAATACCTCGCGTGCGCAGGCGTATTTGCGCTGTGTGCGGGCATGGTGGGGTCGGTGTCCGCAGCGCGATCGGCGCGAAGAGTGATCGCCGTTGCCGTGCTCGCGTTGCTTGCCATACTGACCTGGCGTCAATGCCGCGTCTATTACGATGGCGAGACGCTTTGGAGGGACACGCTGAGCAAGAATCCGAGCTCGTGGATGGCGCATGGAAATCTCGCCGCCATATTTGCAAGGCAGGGGCGGCTCGACGAAGCGATCGACCACTTTCATCGCGGCCTGACCCTTAAGCCCGACGCGCCGCACGTGGAGTTCCAGCTCGCCGCCGTCCTGGCGGCAAGCGGCCGTTCGGAGGAGGCGATTACCCGGTACAGAAACGTCCTTTCGCAGGAGCCGGCGTTTCAGCAGGCTCACACGAACCTGGGCAATCTCCTGCTTCAGACCGGGCGTCCGGCCGAGGCGGAGCCGCATCATCGTCGGGCGGCGGAACTATCGCCCGACGACCCCCTCGCCCGGCACAACCTGGGCATGACGCTTTCGCGCCTTGGGCGCAATCAGGAGGCACTGGATTCATTTCGCGAGGCTGTACGGCTCGATCCGTCGCTGTCCGCATCACACGCCCAGCTCGGCGTCCTTTACACATCGCGCGGGCAGTTGGAGGAGGCCGCCGCCCATCTGCGCGAGGCCGTACGGCTGGATCCGGGCGCGCTGATGCCGCGGTTCAACCTGGCCGGCCTGCTCTTGGCAGAGGGAGCGGTGGACGAAGCCATAGTGCATCTTGAGGCCGCGGCGCGGATCGACCCTTCAAACCGGATCGTGCGTGGAAAACTCATTGCCGCCCGGGCGATGCTTGAGAGTCGCACAACCCCGTAGCGGCGGCGGTTTGGCCGGCAGGCCCGCGCCATTGCTCATTCGCCGTCGCTCGCTACATTGCCCGCATGAAATCACGGATCTTCCCAGTTCGCATCATCTGCGCGGCGATTCTCGTTTCCTGTGCCAATGTACTGCCCGTGGCAGGCTGTGCGCGGCCGGCTCCGCCTTCGCTTTCCGCGAGAGGCGAAAAGGCACTTCTTCGGATTGAGGTCCTCGATGATGACCTGTTCAGGTTTGAATACGCCCCCCCGCCGGATGTACGGCAAGAGACGATCGGGCGGACCCCGATGATCGCACGCGCCGATTTTCCAGGCCCGAGCCGGTTGAATCGACCCGGCAATGGCCGCCTGGAGACCGCAGAAGGGCAGGTTGGCATCGATCGCTCGGACCTGTCCACGCGCTTTTCGATGACAGCCTGTGGCGAGGAGCCGGTGCAGCATGAACTTTTTTCAGTCCGTCTCATGGAGATGACAAGTGAGGGGTGCGTTATCGCCATTGACGCACCGGAAATGACGCACGCATGGGGCCTGGGCGAGCAGTTTCCCAAACCCGGCGAGGCGAACGGCGACTGGGTGGGTCGGGTGCGCATGCCTGGCTGCGAGTTTGGCAATCGAATGGTCCCGTACAAGGGCGGGGCCGTCGGAAATGCGATGTTCCCCGTGCTGTACATGATGGCGGCCGACGGGACGACTTGCGCGCTGTTTTTGGACGACCTTTCGGCGCTTGAATGGGACCTTTCGACGCGCCCCTGGCGAATCAAGTCAACCGGGGCGGCGGTTCGCGGTTATGTACTTCTCGGCGAGAGTCTGCCTGAGCTTCGAAGCGAATACATGGATCTCGTTGGCCGGCCACCCGTACCGCCAAAGGCTGCATTTGGACTTTGGATTTCGGAATATGGTTACGAGGACTGGGCCGAGCTTGAAAGCAAGCTCGCCTCACTTCGGAAGTCGGGTTTTCCGGTGGATGGGTTCATTCTGGACCTTCAGTGGTTCGGCGGGGTTGATCCCGGCGGCGAGAAGAGCCGCATGGGGCGTCTCGCCTGGGACCGCAAGCGGTTTCCCGATCCGCGCCGAAAGATCGCCGAGTTGCGCGCGCGCGAGGGCGTGCACATCGTTCCGATCGAGGAGTCCTACGTCACGCGCGGCCTGCCCGAGCATAAGCGGCTTGCGTCCAAGGGGTACCTCGTCCGCGCGATGGACGGCACGCCGGTATTCATCAAGAGCTGGTGGGGTCACGGCGGAATGATCGACTGGACGAAGCCGGCGGCGGGCGATTTCTGGCATGACTGGAAGCGGAAGCGCCTGATTGACGACGGCGTCGTCGGACACTGGACCGACCTCGGCGAGCCGGAGGACTACGCGGCCTCCGCGGTTTATCACGGAGTGCCCGGCGGAGGGGGCCGACACCGCGACGTTCACAATTATTACAATTTCGCGTGGGCCGAAAGCATATACCGAGGCTATCTTCGGGGCGGACCTGGGAAGCGGCCATTCTTCATGAGCCGCTCGGGCGTATCGGGCATTCAGCGGTTCGGCGCGGCGATGTGGTCCGGCGACATCGGATCAAACTTGCCCAGTCTCGCGGCGCACTTCAACACGCAATTGCACATGTCGATGTCAGGCATGGACTATTACGGTTCCGATCTCGGCGGCTTCAAGCGGACCGCGCTCGACGGCGACCTCAACGAGATGTACACGCAATGGTTCGCCGCCGGGGCGATGGTCGATGTGCCGGTCCGGCCGCATACCGCCAATACGTCCAACCAATATGAAACGGCCCCGGATCGGGTCGGTGATTCTGCAAGTAACCTTGCCAACATTCGGCTGCGGTACGAACTAATTCCGTATATCTATTCGCTTGCACACCGGGCCTATCTTCACGGTGAGGCGGTCTTTCCTCCGCCGGTCTATTGCTTTCCGGGTGATCCGGCCCTTCGCGAATGCGGCGACCAGAAAATGATCGGCGATGCCCTGATGACCGCCCTGGTCGCCGAGTACGGTCGTCGAACGCGAGATGTTTACCTTCCGCGCGGACGCTGGTTTGACTGGTACTCCGCTGAGCGCATCGAAAGCGCGGGCGAAGTCGTCCGAAACGTTCCGCTTTATCGGGAGGGCCGCTTCCGTCTGCCGCTCTTTGCGAGAGCGGGCGCGATCGTGCCGCTGATGCACGTGGACGATCAGACAATGAACACGACGGGCAGGCGGCGCGACGGCACGCGCCGAGACGAACTTGTGCTGCGCGTTTTCGAATCGCCCGGCTCTTCGGAGTTCACGCTGTACGAGGACGACGGGTGGTCGACGGCATACCAGGGTGGCAGGGTCCGCACGACGCTGATTCGTCAGGACGGCGATGTGGACGGTGTGGAACTGGTTGTCGACGGTGCCTGCGGCGATTACGAGGATGCCCCGGTCGAGCGGGCCGTGGTTGTGAAGCTGACGACGGGCGGTCGGACGCAATGCTCCGGAGTCATGCTGCATGACGAACCTCTGGCGCGTCACCGCCGCCTCGAAGATCTTGAAAAGTCTGATTCAGGCTGGTGCCAGACGGCCCGTTGTACGATCGTCGCAAAAACCGCGCGTCTGCCCGTTCGCCGGGCGAAGCGGCTTCGTTTCTCGCTGACCGCGGACTAAGGGGAGGGTGGGCGATCGATGATCGGCGTGGCGCGAAATACATGGCGGATCGGCGGCTTCCCGTTCTTCTCGATCAATGCGTACCTGGTGGACGACATCCTCGTCGACTGCGGGACCCGGTGGGAGGCCCGGCGCTTTCTGAAAGAGCTAAAAGGCTGTGATCTGTCGATGGTCGCGCTGACGCATTGTCACCCGGACCATCAAGGCGCGGCACGGGCGATCTGCGAACATTTCAAGGTGCCCTTGGCGTGTCATGAAGCGGATCGCGCGGCGATGGAGGGCCGCGCGCCGATCGGCCCGGATACCCTGCCGATTCGCATCAGCAACCGCTTTTTCACCGGCCCAGCGTACGAAGTGGCGCGATCATTTACGGACGGCGACATGCTCGGCAGGCTCAGAGTCGTTCACGCGCCGGGGCATACGCCGGGGCACTGCATGTTTTACCGCGAGGACGACGCTCTCTTGATCGCAGGCGATGTCATGGCCAACATGAACTTCATCACGCTGCGACCAGGGTTTCGCGAGCCACCGAAGTTCTTTTCGCACGACCCTGCGCAGAATCGCGCTTCGATGCGCAGGATTCTGGAGATCAATCCCCGATTGGTCGTCTTCGGCCACGGGCCCCCGGTGTCCGACTTGGGCCGCCTCGGCGCGTTTATCGAGCGTCTGAGTTGAATCACCGCCTTCGCGCCAGGGCCGAATCGTCCGGGTATCCAGTCATGCAGCCGGGCGACAATTATCGGCGGACGCGCACGGCACACGGATAACGGACGGACATCTCCGGCAAGACAGGCAATCTGTTTGGATTTGTCCGCCTCCTTTCGTACGCTTATTCAGCGTTTCACGGAGGTGTGTCATGCGCGCGATCGTTCGGGCATTCAGGCGTTTCCTATCCTGCGAGTCAGGGGCCACGGCGACGGAATATGCCGTGATGTTGGCATTGGTATTCCTGGTGATTATCGGGGCCGTAGCCGCCCTCGGGACCAAGGTCTCATCGACGTTCGTCGACGCCGAACAGAGCTTCTGAGGAGGGCAGCGGCGGTAGCGGGACGGTGGCGCGTCGGGCAGATGGCGCCCGGCGTGCGACGATACCACGGCAACCATGTGTCGGCGTTCGAGGGACGGGTCGGGCGCTGGCGGCTTCTCTAAGCCCGATAGGTCATGTGCGGAAGCTGCGCCGAGGAAAGGTCGCGCGCGGCCGGCTCGCAAGCGCCGGCCAGCCGGCTGCACTCGTTGTGCCAGCGGCACCCGGTCTGTGGACAGGTCGACGTGCACCGGCCGAAGCACGCCTCAAATCCTTCCGCCCTTTGGCGCATGTGAATCAGGTCTATGGGGGGCATGTGGCCGGTCAAAACGGCGAGGCGCATGGCACGGTCGCGGGCGGTACGAACATCGAGCATGGGGCACCATCCGATTGATGTACTCATGGATGTGTCGGATGGCCGGAGCGCGGAGTTTAGATTTGTGATTCGTCCGTCGCCTGAAGGCGAAGCGGGAATTCGATAGGCCGCGAGATCACGCGACGAAATCCACGAGTGCCTCCGGACAGTTGAACCCCCGGCGTCCGCAAACCGGGGTGAAACGTTACATCAAATGGAGCGATTGCGAATCTGTCGGGGAGGCGTTTTGCCGGACTTCCTTTCGCAACTGAACCAGCGCGGATCGCACGCTGGCCACGAAGCGATCCACCTGCTCTTGCGGCGTCTTTTGCGGGGTATGAAACGCGCCAAGTATATCCACGAGCTCCAGGATGATTCCGGCGAGCCAGTCGGCGTCATGTGCGGATAGTGCCTTGACGGCCTCGCGATATCGCGCCTCGGCGGCGGCATAGGCCGCCGCATCGTGAGGGACACTTCGCGCGACCCTTTGAAAGTGATGAATCGCGTGGGCCAGATGGCGAATCTCCGCCGCAACCGTCCGTTCCCGCTCCAGCAGTTTTCGCGCGAGGACTTTGTCCTCGTGGAGCTCGGCCGCGGCCTGTATATGGCGGCGAATGTCCTCGAGGTGGGGGGCGGGCAACAGCTCCGGATGCATCGCATGGATCGATGTCAGCCGCCGCAGGGTCCGCGAGACCTGCGCTGCGTTGCCTTCGCGGGCCGCGACGGTCGCCTTGTTCGCCAGTTCATCCACGTGCGCCAGAAACTCATTGCGCCGCTCGACAAGCCGCGCCAGTTCGCCCTCACTGTGCGATGGTTCATGGGGCGGCTTCAGTGCAGGGTGCCGCTCCCACACCGCCTTCATTTTTTGAAACGTCGCGCGCGCGGTCGTCTCGTGATAATAATGAATCGCGTCCTCGAACTGGTGGATGAGGAGCTTGAGCAGTTCGCGCGAATCGGCGTCGCGATCACGCCGTTCCTGGGAGGGCTTTTCGGCCGCGATATGGAGCACGCCGAGCGGGCGCGGCGCGAGGTGGGCGTGCACCTTGGGGAATTGCGCCTCGCGCTCGTTGATGACCTGCTTCAACATGGCGCGCAATTCGGAGTCGCGCTGCACCTCCGGCCGGGCCAGGATCCGCCTCGTGGCCGCGGTGAAGGCGGCGCGATTGCCGGCCTCGCGAAAGAGCTCGGCGCGCAGATGCTCAAACGCCGCCTCCCGCCGCTTCAGATCACCAGGATGATCGCGTGCGTGTTCGGGCATGATTAATCACGCAACGTCTTTGGCGTGGCCCCGCGCTCACCTCGCCGGGGTCTTGCCATATTCTATCCGGGCCGAAAGGCATGATTCCGGGGCAAATCCACCCGACTTCCGCCTCGCGTCACTGCGTTTTCACGGGATAGGGGGGCGTCGGGGGAATCTCCATCGGCTCCTGGGCGATCTTCTTCCTGAGGTACTCGATCGCCGCGTCGAGCTGCGCGTCTCTGCCCTTGAACACATCGCCCGGCATATTCTGCACGTCGATATCCGGCTCGACTCCGCGGCCCTCGATGAGCCACTGCCCGGACAGTCCGTACGGTGCAAACTGGGGCGGCGTTGTCGTCCCTCCGTCCACAAGGAGCTGGTGGGGCTCGATGCCGATAGCCCCACCCCAGGTCCGTTTCCCGATGATGACCGCCAGTTTCTTCAGCTTGATCGCCTCGGCGAAGTACTCGCCGTTCGAGCCGGTGTCCTCGTTCACGATGACGGCGAGGTGGCCGTGAAATGCCCGCTCGGGATTCCGGCTCACCTTTCCCTCGCGCGGCTGCGTGAGCGCCCAGACGCGGCGTTCGAGCCGGTCGATGATCATGTCGCCGACGAAGCCGCCCGTGTTGTACCGATCGTCGATGATCAGGGCCTTGCGGTCGTGCTGCGGATAGAAACCCTTCGCAAACTCGATCAGCCCGTGCTCCATCATGTCGGGAATATGCAGATAGCCGATCTGACCGCCGCTTGCGCTGTCGACGTAGGCGCGATTCTTCTCGACCCATTCGCGATACCGGATCGCCTCCTCGCCCGCAACGGGCACCGTGCGATAGGTCCGCGCGCCGTCCTTCGTCGGCCTTTCGTTGAAGGTAATCTCCACCGCGCGGCCGACCTTGTTCTCCAGGAATCGATACACGTTGTCCGTCGACCTGATCTCGTCTCCGTCGATGGCGATGAGAAAATGTCCTTCCCGTACGGGACTGTCGGCGCCCGCCAGCGGCGACCGCTCGGCGTCTTCCCAAGGGCTGCCGGGCACGATGTGTGTGATGCGGTAATATGGCGAGCCGGTCGGGACGTCGAAATCCGCGCCGAGCAATCCCGTGGAGACGCGCGTGCGGTGATCGCGCGTGTCGCCCCCGTAGCTGTAGGTGTGCCCGGCATTCAGCTCGCCGATCATCTCGCCGATCAGATAGGTCAGATCGCTTCGGGTGCCGCAATCTGGCAGAAACCTTCGGTACATGTCGCCGACGGCCTTCCAGTCGACGCCGTGCATATTGGGGTCATAGAACCAGTCGCGCTGGACGCGCCATGCCTCATCAAAGATCTGGCGGTACTCGTCAAGTCGATCAATCTTGAACTTCGCCCGGGCCAGGTCAAGCTTGCCGTCGCCGGCCTTTGCTTCCTTGCACGAATCGACCACGCCGAGCGTCGCGTCGGACTTGTAAATCAGCTTTTTCCCGTCGGCCGAAAGGTGATAGTTGCTGATGCCCTCCAGTATCTTCGCGGGTTTGCGGTCTTCGGCCTTCTTTTCCTCGATGTTGTAGTGATAGAGGTCGAGCTTTCCGCCCGTGCGATCGGTGACGGCCTGGTATTTGAGAAACTCGTGTTCGTTCTTCTTGAGGTACAGGAAACCATCGGACGTCGCCTCGAGGCGAAAGTAATTCCCGGCGGGCACGCCCTCAACGGCCAGGGTCCGGCGCGCAAGGCCGGTCATGTCGATCTGAACAGTGACGGACTTTTCGTCGTCCTGTTTCTTTTCTTTGGCGGCAGACTCTTCGCCCTTCGTGTCTTCCCTTGCGTCCTCCGCGACGTTGCGCGGCGCAAACGGCGACTCGGCGTCCGCCGTGAGGATGACGACGTACGGCCGGCACAGGTCGAGGAATGCATGGTTCTGATCGACCCGGCACATGATCGGTGCGAACGTGCGATCGGAGAGAAAATAAAGATATCGTCCCTTGGGATCAAAGCTCGGGCTGAAGCTGGTGAACATGGAATCCGTAACGGGGACGGCCTTCCGCTGCTCCATTGAATACAAACAGATGATCTCATTCAGATTGCCCGTCATCTTCGTGTAGGCAATCCATCGGCTGTCCGGGGACCAGGTATAGTCCTGAATGCCCCATCGCTCCCATCCGTCGTCGTACTCGCCCTGATCGATCGTGGTTATCTGCCCGGAGTCCGCCGCCACGAGATTGAGCCGCATGCTCTTGTCGGAAAACAGCAGCCATTTGCCATCGGGCGACCAGACGGGCTGCATGCGAAAGCCTTTTCCGCCCGTTGTAAGATGCTTCCAGGGCGATGCTGCCGCCTGATCTGCGATGTACAGTTCTTCCTCGCCCGATTTGTCCGAGATGAACGCAATGCGCCGACCCTCCGGCGACCAGGCGGCGCACCTCTCCCGAGTCGCACCGCTTTCGGTGAGGTTGACCGGCTCGCCGGCCTCCACAGGGAGATTCAGGATTTCGCCGCGCGATTCAATGAGCGCCCGCTTGCCCGACGGGGAAAGTGAAAACGCGCCGACGTGTTCCGACGGATCGACGAACGCCTCCCGGACGAGCACCTTGTCGCTTGGGATTCGGATATCGAGCGCCGTGACTCTGCCGTCGGCCGGGCTCAGCAGGTGGAGCGACTCGGCGTACTGAAACACGATTCCGGCGGGGCCGATCGATGGATACTTTACGTCGTAGTCGCGGTAATCCGTGAGCGGGGTAACCTGCCCCGTGCCGACGTGATACCGATAGAGATTCAGGCGCCCGTGTTGCCGGTCCGACGTGAAGTAGATCGCCTCGCCCTGCCACATTGGGTAGCTGTCGGTTCCCGGCCAGTCCATAATCGGCCGAAAGTCGCCCTCGGCGAGGCTTCCCATCCAGATGTCTGCCGCCATGCCGCCCTGGTACTTCTTCCATGTCGCAAACTCGCGGCTGATCCGGTTGTACGCGATGCGCGTGCCGTCCGGGCTGATCGCCGTCAGTCCCGCGCGATCGACGGGCAGCAGCTGCTCCGTCCCGCCCTCGACTGAGACGCTGTAAATCTGGTCCGCCCGGAAGGGGTAGTTGCGGCGCGAGCGAAAGAGGATGCTCTTGCCGTCTGGAAACCAGTCAAGCACGCTGTCCGACGCCGGATGCCACGTCAGACGCGTGGGGACTCCGCCGCCGGCGTCCATGACGTACACGTCGGTGCCGCCGTCATAGTTGGCGGTAAACGCAATCTTCGATCCGTCCGGGCTGAACTTGGCGTATTGCTCCTCGCCCCAGTCGTTTGTGATGCGCCGCGCGTCGCCTCCGGCCACCGGCGCGATCCACACGTCTCCTTCGTAGGTGAAGACCACGCGGTCATCGTGAACGTCGGCGAAGCGCATGAGGTGGTTTGCGCCGGCCTCCAGGCAGGCTGCTAATACAATCAGGGACGCCAGTGCCAGGACTTTCTTCAGTGTGAACATGATGTGTGCTCCCGGTGCTCACCGCGGCGGGCCAACGAAAATACAGCGCTCGGCTGTCGGCACTCGGGCCGAGTGTCCCGCCACGGAGGGGAAGCATCTTACCGCAAGTGGAAAGGCGAGAGTTATTCAATGTTGCCGCGAAGACGGATTGCCGCCGGAATCGTCGCCGGGATCTGCATCAGGTAGTTGAGACCGGGCCTCAAGAAGGGCAATATGGCGGACCAGTTGCGTTACATCTCTGCGGAGGTAGCGCAGGCGGATATATGTCATCCAGAAGCCGACCATCATGACCACGACCGCGCAGTAGAACACAAGGTCCGCGCCGCGGCCGATGCCCAGGGCGTTCGCGACCCGCACGGTCACCTGTGGCCATATGGTGGCCACGGCCGCGATCATGCACAGTCCGCACCAGACAATCCCTTCCCGGCGCCCCGACCACCCGCGCAGAAGCGCGGTCAGGCTCGCGGCGAAAAGGAGAGTAAGAACCGACAGTATCAGGACCTGGAAGCCGTTCATCGCATCACCCTGCCAAGCAGATAGTGCATCGCAATCTTGATCGCCCCGCGCGAGGACTGGCCCTTCGTGCGTGAATAATCGGTGTACCGAATCGTGACGGGAATCTCCCGCCAAGGCAACCCGCTCCGGATGACCTGGTCGATGATCTCGCTGGCATGGGCCATTCCATCGAGTCGCAGCCGGATGCATTCCGCCGCCCGGCGTGAGAACGCCCGCAGCCCGTTGTGTGTGTCGCTCACCGCCGCGCCGCTGGTTACGCGCGTAAACAGGATGCCTGCGCGCAGCAGCAGGCGTCGAACGGCAGGAAGATCAATCGTCTCTCCAAGGAAGCGCGATCCGAGGGCAATGTCGCATGCGCCGGCGATAATCGGAGCGGTGAGCCGCGAAATGTCCGCAGCGTCGTGCTGCCCGTCAGCGTCAAATGTCACGATAATGTCCGCGCCGGCCATCAGCGCGAATTCGATGCCGGTTTGCAAGGCCGCGCCCTGGCCGCGGTTGATGACGTGACGAATGACGTACACGCTCGATCGACGGGCGATCGCACCCGTCGCGTCGCGCGAACCGTCGTCCACGACAATGATGTCCGGGCAGGACGCCTTGACCGCGGTGATGACGTCGGCGATGACCGCTGCCTCGTTGTAGGCGGGAATGACAACATACACCCGCGGATTTCGCGATGCAGGAAATGCGTCATGTGCTGTCGTGGAGGGCTGGGTCATTGGTTCGTTTTTTCGGACGCCGGCAAAACCGCGCGAAATGCTTTGTGGATCGTATCCGGCGGCCCAGTCGGAATCCACGAGTCGGTCGAAGGCACTTTTGGCGAGCGGCCACACCACTTTTTTGCGGGCGATGGGCTGCCGTCGGCCACAATCAATGTGTCCGCATATCCGACGCTCGTGCGCGGCGGATCAGCGTTCCGGCCGGGGGCGTCTTCGGCATCGCCAGCCGATCAGAACAAGGGGAGTGACGAAGCCGACGGTCGGAAAGACGCCGGGAGCACAGCACCCGACGCCAGCCGGCGCCGGGGACGGCGGCGCGACATCCAGGCAGTCCGGCGTGCCGTTGCCGTTGGCATCCGCGTCAGGGATACCGCATCCGCACGTGCCGGGCGCGCTCTTTGTCGCATCCGTGGGACAGCCATCTACGCAGTCCGCCGAGCCATCCCCATCCGTGTCCGTGTCGAGGACTCCGCAGCCGCAGGGGCCGGGTGCCGTCTTTGCCGGATCAAGTGGGCAGCCGTCCAGGTCGTCGCCCAATCCGTCGGCGTCGGCATCCTGAACGACAAGTTCCAGATGGCGGAGCGATGATCCGACGTACTTAGGGGCGAAGATCGTCCCCGAACGGTTCATCGTGAATGCGCCGCCGCTGATCTGGCCGTCGGTCCCGCCGGTGGCGATGCGGCTTTCGGCGCTGACCAATAGCACGCCGCTCGCGAGTTCGAGAACCCCTGAAAACCCGTTCACTTGATGGGGAGCGACGCGCGCTCCCAATTCCCCCGTCGGGCCGATTTCGAAAACTCCTCTCAGGTAAAGCGCGCCACCTGCGATAAGAATGTTTCCGCCGTCTTCAAGGGCGATCTGCGAGACGTCCTGATCGACAGCAGCGAGTTCGGAGACGAATGCGCCGGCTGCGTCAAATTCGAGTACCCGGCCGCTTCCTGCCGAGGCGACAAGCAAATGCCCGCTGGGCAGCACGAGGACATCCGTGGGAGCGCTGAGCCCGCCCGCGCCGGGAGCGATGAGATTGCCAACATAGTTGCCGCCGGTGTCGAACTCCGCGATAGCGCTCGCGTTTGGCCCGGCCTGTACGCAAACCAGGAGATGGCCGTTGGTAAGGAGTGTGATTCCGCCGGGCTGCTGAACTTGTGCGAGGTTGACGCCGCCGGCCGGAGCGAACGTGCCGAGAAAGTTGCCGTCAAAGTCATAGCGCTGGACGACGTTCATCGCCTGGTCGGCAACGAGGATGGACGCCTGGTCGGGGGCGAGGATCGCCGATACCGGTGTCGCGAGATTCACGTTGTCCGTGGGGATGAAGTTCGGATCGACGAGGTCGCCGTCAAGGGGGTCGAAGGCGATCACGCGGTCGTGGTCCGGGTCCGGCGCAAGGACCAGACCTGCGCTTCCAAGCAGCGCGGCGGTCGGGTCAGCAATGCCGCAGTCGGCGGCGCCGTCGGCGTTGAT
Organism: Planctomycetota bacterium; assembly: GCA_003576905.1. GTDB lineage: Bacteria > Planctomycetota > Phycisphaerae > UBA1845 > UTPLA1 > UTPLA1. Next base: position 13,384 of record QEVG01000013.1, read on the forward strand.
GTCGATATCGGGCTGCGCGCAGCCGCATGCTCCGGGCGTCTGCTTGATTGCGTCGCTTGGGCACAGATCGCACAAATCGCCGGTGCCGTCGCCGTCGAGGTCCTGCTGGCCGGGGTTGTACTCGGCCGGACAGTTGTCATCGGTGTCGGGAATACCGTCCGCGTCGGAGTCCCGGTACACAACGCCGTTGATCATCAGGACAAGGTCGTAAAAATCGCCGCTCGTGGCCCCGCCGTTACCGACGCGAACGTAGTATGTGCCGGCGGCGGCGATTGAAACTGCACCGATCGCATTGGCGCGGTTGCCGCCGTCGTTGTCCCCGACGGCAAGCAATGTCGTACCGTCCTGATCAATGATGTTTATGCCGGTGTCCGTGAGCGCGCCGGTCCCCGTCGGGTAGTCGTTCAGAATGGCGACAACGCGCGCGTTGGGTTCAAGGACCGTGAATCTGTAGAAATCCACGTCGCCGGATCCATCGGCGGCGGCGGCGCTCATGATCTCCCTATTGAGCACATTGGCGGTGAGCGCCGAATCGTTGGGCTCGGTTTCGATGACCCCGTTGGACCGGTTTACCACCGCGTAATAGAGCCGGTACACGCTGATCTCCGCATCGGCGCCGTGCTCGCCGACACGGAAATAAACGGGGCCGGATTGTCCCGCCGGAATGAGGATGCCCGCAAGTGCAGATGCAAGCGTAACGGGCGGCGGCCCCGAGTTATTATCCTCGGAAAGCATGGTGGTACCGTCCTGGGCGAAGAGTGCCAGACGAGTGTCCGTGCTGCTTGCGGATCCCTGCGGGTCGCAGTAGGCGAATACCAGGTCCCCCTCTTCAACAGGCTGCGTCACGAAGAAGTCCGTATCGCCGATCGGCGTAATCGCCCCCAGGCCGTATTCACCGCGGCGCAGAAGGTTTGCGGTTCCGGTGTCGTTGTTCGGTTCGACCTCGTCACATTCCGGTCCCATGCACACGACCGCGAGTATCGCAAGGCCGATGGCGGCCCGGGCGAGTCGAGTTCTCTTCGTGTGGCGCCGCGTGCTTTTCGATGTGCTTGGCATTTGTGTCGCCTCCTGTCCGATCCATGCCTGTTCTCGACGGGCGAGGCGCGTGATGTGATTCGTTGCGTTGGGGCGATTGTGTTCCTTCGCCGCGCGTGCAGCCGTTTGCCGGGGCGGCAATCTGACGCCGCATCTGCAAGCCGGTATCAGATTGTCGGAGCGAAACAGACGGACATGCCGTGCGAGTCTGCCAAAGAACAGGCAGTCTCTCGGTCGAGGGGATTATATCGGCGCTGCGACGCGAAAGTCTGCGTCGGCGTTGCGGGCGTTCCGGATTGCCGCTCGCGCGCGGACCGGGTCCGGGAGAGGCGGGGAAGATTGCATCGGGCGTGGTCGCCGACGACGTGAGCCCGCGCCGGCGTAAGTGAGCGATCCGACTGTTTTTCGCCGTGCACCGTAATTCGTTTCCGTGGCAACGGGTTTTGAATCCTTCAGGCACATCGCCGTGTGCCCATTCCAGGGGGCTCTCGCGTTTCTGCCCGAAAACTGCAAGAAAAGCCGGTTGCTCTACGTGGGCCTAAGGCTGCGAACCGCTGTAATTGAAATGCACCGCAGCCAAGCTACATTGAGGACACGTGAGCGACACCCGCGTCAGCCTGGTGATACCCGGTCGGAATTGTGCCAGGACGATCCGCGCCTGTCTCGATGCCGCCATCGCGATTCAACGGGCCGACCGCTCCCCACTGGGTGAAATCATCTTCGTTGACGACGGCTCAACGGACGAGACGCCCCGTATTCTCGCGGAGTATCCGGTCACGGTACTTCACGGGCACGGCGGGGGACCGGGCGCGGCGCGCAACATCGGCTGGCGTGCTTCGTCCGGTCGGTTCGCTTGGTTCATCGACTCGGATTGTGTGGCCGAGCCTGAAGCACTTGCCCGGTTGCTCGTCCGCATTGAACGCTCGGGAACAGGGGAGAGAACAGGCGATGACGGGCGCCCAGATTCATCGCAAGTGGTCGGTGGCGTGGGGGGCAGCTATGGCAATCAATGCCCGTCCTCGCTGCTTGCGTGTCTGATACACGAGGAGATCATTGCGCGGCATCGGCGGATGCCGCGCGAAGTAAACTTCCTCGGCGGGTTTAACGTCCTTTATCGTCGCGATGTGCTCGAAAGGGTCGGCGGATTCGATGAGTCCCGTTTTAACGGTCCCGGCTCCCCCGGCGCGGAGGACGCGGAATTGTCCTATCGAGTTCATGCGGCGGGTTTCCGGCTGCTCTTCGAGCCGGAGTCGCGGGTTGGACATTATCACCCGACGCGATTGCGCCGTTACCTGAGGGCCCAACGGCATCATGGGTATTGGCGGGTCGCACTCCACATGGCCCATATCGGCACGGCGGCCGGCGACGCGTACAGCGGTGTCGTAGATCACGCGCAGCCGGTCCTGGCGCTGCTGATTATCGCCTGCACACCATTTGCAATCGGGCCGACTGGGCAATGGGCACTCCTTGCCCTGGGGCTAATCCTGCTCGGCTTGCAAATCCCGATGACTCTCTCACTGCTCCGGCGCACCCGCCGGGTACGCTATCTGGCGTTTGTTCCTTTGGGAGTTGTTCGGGCATTCTGGCGCGGGATCGGTATGCTTCAGGGACTGATTGGGCACGCATTTCATAACGCGCCGGACCGAAGCGCGAACAAGGCAGGCTGAATGTTCCTTCCGGTGCTGTTCTGGTTTGCGCTGCTTTTTCCAGGATTCGCCCTGGTCCGCCGCATCGCGGCTGAAGAACTTCGCTCCGGCCTGTTGGGGTCGGTCGCAGTCGTGTACCTTGCGTCCCTCGCGGCCTTGTCGCCGATCTCGATGGCCTGCTATCTCCTGCGCCTGCCAATAACGGCGTTCGCGCTCGCGTGCCTCGTGTTCGTCATTTGGGGCATCCTTGATCTGAGCCGGCAGCGTGCATGGAGGGAAATCGCCCGCATGCTGGGCGCGGCGGCCGGCGTGGAACTGGTTATCGTCCTTGCCGATGCCGCGCTCGGCGGTTGGAACGGCGCGTTTCTGGGCGGCGATGCCAGGGTTCATGTAGCGCGCATTCGCTTCCTGCTTGATAATGGTTTCTCAAATATTGACCCGTTCATCCGAGAGCCGCATTTCTTCCCGGTCTACCATACAAATCTCCTGCACGCGCTCTTCGCCGCGTGCGCCAGGCTGACAGGTGTCGACGTCTTTGGCGTGTGGTTTGTCGGGCTTGCCTGGGCAAAGCTCGTCGTGGCGAGCGCGGCCTATTATCTCGCCTGGCGGGTCTTCGGGCACACGCTACCGGCCTGGGCGGCGGCGCTATTCTGCATCGGCGCGCGCGGACCGATCCACTACGCCCTCTATCCGAATCAGCTTGCACCTTATTGGGTGATCCCCGTCATGATGGGCCTGGCCGTCCGCGGGTGGAGCGGCGGGTTTGATCGATCGTGCATCATCCTCCTTGCGGCGGGCGCGATCGTCCTCGGACAGTTGCACGGTTTGTATGCCGTCCTCGCGGTCGGATTGATCGGCCCCGTTCTGCTTGTCCGTGCCGCCGGAAGCCGGTCGATACGGCGCGACGATCGCATCGCCGCGCTGCGGGCATTTGCCGTGCTTCTTGTCGGGCTGCCATTCGTGGCCGTTTCACGCATGACGAGCTACCCGATTATTCTCTCACAGGGCGTAGAGGCCTCGCAGGCGACGGACGATCCCGACTATGCGACCATTACCCTGGATGGCGGTTCGGTCCTGCGCGATCCGGCGGCCACGGCTCGGTCGCTGGGAGGACCGATCGGCGTGGTCGTCTTCTTCGGCGCTTTGGCTGTGGCGTTTGCGACGAAGCGCCGTGTCGAGACTGCGGTCATTCTCGCCATGCTCGCGCCGGCTGCGGCCGCTCTCTTCGTACCCCCTTTGGCGACGCAAATTGTCCGCCGTACGGGTGAAGCATGGGTGCTTGCACGAATCGAGTTTGTCTTTTCCGTGGCCTATTTCTGCCTCGTCACACCGGCCCTTGTCGCCCACCTGCAAGGGTATCTCCGAAGCCGGATGCTTCAGTCGCTGTTCGTCGCAATCGCGTGTCCGGCAGGGGCGATGTGGGCTGGCGGCGAGGCTCCGCTCACTTGGAAGCACTGGCTGGCACGAGCGGCGGAGCCCGCGGCCGAGCGCCAGAAGCACGTGCGTGAGCTGCGCGCCCTTCGCGATTTTCTGGCGGAAAGTCTGCCCGCGCGGCAGACGGTCGTGGCCGATCCGCAAATGGGAATGGAGCTTGTGCAGGCGTACAACTGCCATGTCGTGGTGTCGGTCAGCGCAAGCAACGGCGTGCCGGACATGGCGCGGCGCTTCGACGATCTGCATGCCATGCTCATTCCGGAAACGCCGTGGGAATCGCGCCGCGGGCTTTTTCGGAGATACGCCGCCGAGTATCTTTTTCCGGTCGGTGTGCCGATTCAGTGGACGGTCGGCCACGTCGCCCGGCATTGGATGCGTCGCCCTTATGTCCTCGCGCGGCTGCGTATTGACTCGTGATGCCCTTCCGCCGGGCCGCGCTCGGCAGGAGACCGCACTTTGAGCGCCCCCCGTGTCAATCCCAGCGAGCAATTATCCGCGCCTGATGTTCGGCAGTCGCAGCCGCCGCTTGTCAGCGTCGTGGTCCCGACGTGCAATCGCCGCGCGATTCTCGAAAAGTGCCTGTCAGCCCTGGCGCGGCAGACCCACCCCAGCTACGAGGTGATCGTGGTCGACGACTGCTCCAGCGACGACACACCCGAGTTACTCCGTGCATTTGCAGAGGCCCACCCGGCCCTGAGCCTGCGGTGGTTTCGCAATGAGACGCACGCCGGCACTAACGTCAGCCGGAATCGCGGCGCGCGCGAGGCCCGCGGGGAATATGTCGCCTTTCTTGACAGCGACTGCATCGCCCGCGCGGACTGGCTGGAGCGGCTCATCGCAGGATTTGACCGGGATAACGTGGCGGCGGTGACCGGCCTCGTGACCGATCCGCCCTCCGCCAACATCTACGAGCATGCCCTCTCCGGAATCGCGCGCGTGCACGGTCGCGACGCGGCGCCGCGCCTTGTCGGCGGGAATATGGCGGTACGGCGGGAGGCCTTGCTCCGATTTCCCTTCGACGAGGATCCCGGATGGAAATCCGCGCGGGTCGGCGCGGCCGTCGCGTCGCCCGTTTGTGACGAAGAGGGGTTGTATCTTTCGCTCCGCGCCGCGGGCTATTATCAGCATGTCATTCCGGATGCCGTCGTTCTTCACGAGCACCGCTACGATTGCGCGTCGTTCTTTCGCCATGCAATTAACGGCGGCCGGGGCGCGGCCTTCCTGGTGCATCGGTACCGCCTGCCGCCACGACTCGACCTCATGCCGCTTCTGTTGCTGTACATGAGCCTTCCGGTCGCTCTGGTGTTTCCCCCGACATGGTACGCTACCGGCGGTCTGCTTGCCGTCTTTGTCGTGGCGCTGGCCTACAACGAAGTCTTCCGAAAGGGCAAGTCACTCGCCGGCGCGGCACTGTGCCTCCCCTTGATGATCGTTTATTATCAGTTCCGGTTGTTCGCCTATGTCGGCGAAACAATTCGCCTTATTCGAAATCAGCGACGTGTGCGATGAGCGCCTCCGTACTTGATGCCATTCGCCAATTGCTCGATCGCGAGGGCGTCGTCTACCGCACCGTGCATCATGAAGCGACCTACACATCCGAGGAATCCGCCCGGGCACGAGGCGAGGACGTGCGCATCGGCGGCAAGGCGCTTCTCGTCAAGACGGGCGAAGTCTTTCGCCTGTTCGTGCTTAGCGCCGCCCGGAAGCTTGATTCCGACGCCCTCCGCGCGAAGTTCGGCGTTAGGAAATCGAGATTTGCGACCCGGGAGGAGCTTGCGGAACTCACCGGCCTCGTGCCGGGAAGCGTGCCGCCTTTCGGATCGCCGATCCTGCCGTTCGAGCTTTTCGTGGACGAGTCCATCCCGGCCAATGACAAGATCGCCTTCAACGCCGGCAGCCTGACCGACTCCTTGATCCTTGGTACAACGGATTACCTGCGCGTGGCCCGGCCCGTTGAGATCTTCCAGTTCTCGATCCCGTGAAGAATCGATGTATGCGGCTCCGGAGGCGGCCCCGATCAACATTTTTCGACAGGTCCGTGGCTCGACAGGGCTCAAACCCTTGACCGACACGTTGCCTTGCCGTACGACTTTTGGGGCGGGCAATCTGGTGTTTGGGCCCGGCGGCCTTGGGCCGCGCGAGCAAGGGCGCTTGTAAAACGGCAGAATCGAGTCGATCGGAGAGCTATGAGCCATCCCGCGGTCACAGTGGTTATACCGGCGCACAACCGCCTGAACTACCTGACCGAGGCGCTTGATACCGTCGCCGCACAGTCGTTTCGCGATTACGAAGTAATCGTCGTCGATGACGGCTCTGACGAGCCTGTTGCCCAGGCGGCCGAGGCACATCTCGTCCGACCGCGTGTCATCCGCCAGACGCGCCAAGGGCCAGCCGCAGCTAGGAACCGCGGCATCTTCGAAGCCCGCGCCGAGTGGATCGCCTTCCTCGACAGCGACGACATGTGGCTGCCCTCCAAGCTGGAGCGCTATTTCGACGCGATGCGGGCTGCCCCCGGCACGGATATTTTCTACGGCCCGATGATCCCCGTCGACGCTGCCGGGCGGCCGGTAACGGGCCGAACCAAACCGCGGCACGAGGGCAGCATCACCCAGCGCCTTTTCGCGAGTTGTTTTGTCGATGTCCCCACGGTCGTCTGTCGCAAGTCGCTCCTGGTTGAGGCGGGGGGGTTCGACGCGGAACTCCCCGTGTGCGAGGACTACGACCTGTGGCTGCGGCTGAGCGTCCGCCATTCGTTCGGGTACATTGCCGAGCCGCTCGCCCGGCGTCGGCTGCACGACAAGCGGCTGAGCAAGTCCAACATGTGCCGAAACCTTGCCGTGAAGTCATTCATGCTGCAGCGGTTCTATCAGGCCCACCGCGGCAACGGCGTTCTTCAGGAAGAGCCGTCGCTTCAGCGCCTTTCGCGAGTCACATTCAAGGCGGGGCGCGAAGCCTGGCGCGCGGGGCATTACGCGCAGGCGTCCGAGCTGCTCCGGACCAGTCGCGCGTACGGCCGCGCGCCGCTTCGGGCTATGTTCCTTTCGCTCGCTGCGGGGACGATGATGCACCTTTCGCGCTCGTCGCCCCAGGCCGACCAGCGGCTACAGGCGCAGTGATCTTCGGATGTATCTGGGGCCAGCTTCGAGTGTTGAAGAGCGCCGGTCGAATCGCCGCGCCCGCCCCGCGCCAATCGGTCACGCCAGCATCAGGAATTCCTTCATGTGCTTGTCGTAGGTTTCCTGCGCAACCGGGTCGAACATGGGCAGCCGCAGTTCGTTGATCACCTTCGTGCCCATCGCGACCCATTCCTTCCAGCAGCCTTCGCAGACTTCCGCCAGGATGCGCTCGCCCAAGGGGCCCTTGAAGGGTCGTTCCTTGAGCTTGGGGCCGCCCCCTCCGCATCGGCGGCACGAGAACCCTGCGACGGTTGGGCCCAAAGTGCCGACATCCGGCTTGGCCATACCGACGGATGGCACGGGTGCGTCCAACTCCTCCAGGAGTTCGCCCATGCGCTTCATGGGCATCAGGTCTCCCTTGCGATGCGCGATGCGGTAGCCGTTGGTCAGCGTCTGGATTGCCAGGTCGCGATGTCCCGCGCCGATCTGCGATTCGCCCAGAAGCTGATATGCCTTGGAGTTCTGGCTATTGATCGCGAGAACACGCTGAAAACTGGGGCCGGCCTCAGCCGGACGCCCGGCGTCAAGCAGGGCGCTTCCCAGCGAAAAATGGGCCATTTCGTCATTTGGGTCGGTCTCCGCAAGCTGGCGCATTTGCTGAATGCGTTCTTCAAGTCCCATCATGAATCCTCACTTTCGATCCACGCGCTGCCGTGTGTCCCGTGCTCGTCCCCGTGCGGCGGACAATGAAGCCGCGCCGGTGGGAGATGGTAAACGCAGCGGGTGAATCCGTCGAGTTTTTTGGCGGTTTCGGGCCGCGATCGTCGCCATTCGAGGTGCAATCCCAGGCGCCGAGCGCTTCTGATACCATAGTCACGCGATGCGCGCGTTTTCCGTCAAACCCAACGCCGACGTCCCCTTCGAGGTGCGGCTTGCCGAGCCCGGATTCCTCGTCGTGGAAAAGCCGGCCGGTGTCGTCACGCAACCGGGAAAGAAGCACATGCACGACAGCCTTCTCAACGGGCTGTTCGTCGAGTACGGCAATGCCCTTCAGAATCTCGGCGAGGCGCGCGGCTGGGGGCTTCTTCATCGATTGGACAGGGAGACGTCCGGACTCGTGCTGGTGGCCCTCCGGACGGCCGCCTACGAGAGCCTTTTGAACCAGTTCAAGGAGCGAAAAGTCCAAAAGATCTATTGGGCCATCGTGCTCGGACACCCCAGACCCGCGCAGGGTGTGATTCAGAAGCCAATCGCCGAAGTGGTGGGAACGCGGAAGAAGGCGGTGATCGCTCGCGACGGTCTTCAGGCGATCACCGCCTACAAGATCCTTCAAAGTGCCGGAAATGTGTCACTTATCGAGGCTCGCCCCAAGACCGGCCGGCTGCACCAGATCCGCGTTCATCTCGCCGACATGGGCTGTCCGCTGCTGGGCGAAGACACCTATGCCCGAGATGTCCAACTGCCCAACGTTCCCCGGCTCTGCCTTCATGCCGCCGGGCTTTCGTTTCTGCATCCCGAGACCGGCCATCGCGTCAGGGTGGACTCGGCCTGGCCCAGGGACCTTCGCACCACACTCAAACGATTGGGGCTTAGTGAGCCATCCCTTGTCGATTGACACTGGCGCGGGAGGCCGTTCGTTCTGGCGGGGGCGCAAAAAAAGGGATCGACATTCGTCGATCCCTCCCTCGTGGTCTGCATCAAGCCCAACGTCGGACAGCCGCCCGCGCGCCGGTCACGGGCAGTGGGTGATTGTGTTCTTACCAGCGATGGCCGCGCCAGCCCCAGCCGCCGCCGCGATAATAGCCGTGGCCGCGATAGTAACCGCCGCGATATCCTCCGCCGGCATACCCGAACGAAAAGCCGTATCGATAGCGCGGCGCCGGGGCCCAGTAGCCGCCTCGCACATAGCCGTACCCGTAGCCCCAGTAGGGCCGCGGCGCGCAATACGCCACCGGCGCGAAGACCGGCCCGCACGGGACTCCCCAGCCATAGCTTGAATAGTAATAGCCGCCCCCAACGTAGCCGCCGAACCCCCAGTGGGCCTTGGCCTCGCTGACGTTTGCCGCCAGCATGCTGCCGAGCGCGATAACGAATCCCGTGGTCAGCCTTGAAACCCGATTCATGGTCATTGAAAAACCTCCTGTCGTGACGTCTCCGCAGGCAAGGTTTTGAGTACCGAAGTCCGCATTCCGGCGAATGCGGACGGCCGCCCACGCGGCCCGGTAGTATCTATGACACACCCCGAATCAGGATAGTTAGGTGGCCGCGGAAAGAAAAACCGCGTCGAGTCGGTGTCGCGTTAAGCTAATATTCCGCAATGCCTTAACGAAAGGCGCCCGCCGTCCAGATGAGCACCACGATCCCTAAGACCACGCGGTAGACCGCGAACGGCCAGAGCGGTTTCGTCTGGATGTATCGCATGAATGCGGCGACCACCGCCCATGCGACGAGGAACGAAACCGCAAAGCCGATCATCATGACCTGTGCATGTTCGCCGGTAAGGGCGTCCCGGTGTTTCACAATGCGCACGAGGCCCGCCCCGAGGAGCGTCGGAATCGCCAGATAGAACGAGAACTCCGCGGCGACGGCTCCCGGCAGGCCGACCGCCAGCCCGCCCATGATCGTCGCCATTGAACGACTGGTGCCCGGGATGATTGCGACGCATTGGGCCAGCCCGACGAGGAACGCCTGGCGCAGGCTGATGTCCTCGACCCTTGAGCTGATCGTCCGCCGGCAATTGCGCTCAATGAGGACCATAAGCCCTCCGCCGATGATGAGTGCCAGCGCCACCGGCACCGGCTTCTCGAGATGCTTTTCCATGATGTCATCGAGCGGCAGTCCGATCACCGCCGCGGGGACCATCGCCACGAGCAGCTTGACGAAAAGGTGCTCGCCGATTCCGCGCGGCGGCTTCGTGAGCGTCTGCCGGAGCAGTGTGCGAAAAAAAAAGATGACCACGGCAAGGATCGCCCCGGTCTGGATGAAGTACAGAAACGTCGGCCAGGGCGCCGTCTGCCCGTCGATACCCAGACACGGCATGGCCAGGATCATGTGCCCCGTGCTCGAGACCGGCAAAAACTCGGTCAAGCCCTCGATAATGCCGAGAATCACGGCACGGAGAGAGTCATCCACGCGATTGCTCCATCAGTGCCTTGCGCGACGCGGCGAGATACGAACCCACGGATAGGGCGGTGACAATGACCGTGCCCCAGATCATGAACGTGCGCCAGGCGATCGCCCATTCGACGTCGCGCCAAGGCCCGACGGTCCTGATGATCAGCGGGACGGTCACGCATTGCACGAGCATTTTTGTCTTGCCCCAGTAGTTGGCGCCGTACGGCTTGCCCGCCGCCTCCGAAAAGCCGCGAAGGCTGCTGACGAGCAGCTCCCGGGCGACGATGATCACGACCATCCACGCCGACAGACCCGTCACATTGCGCCCGTCGCCATCCACGTAGCCGCGACCGAGCAGCAGAATGAACGCGCCGCACACCAGGATCTTGTCGGCGAATGGGTCGAGAATGCGCCCGAACGATGTCACCTGGTTTTGACGCCGCGCGAGGTAGCCATCAAGGATGTCGCCCAGCGCGCAGACGATGAACAGCCAGAAGGCTGCCTCGAGGAGCCAAAGCTGCTCGTCACGATGGGAAAGTTCAAACCGGGCAAGCAAGCCGAGCACCACAAGAGAAAGCAGGAAGCGGCCCGTCGTAATCTGGTTGGGGAGGTTCATCCTCATGCGGGCTCGTCTGATCCGCTGGCCGAAATGCGCGTGATTAGACCTGAAGGATTGGGCGCGGCTGGATTCGAACCAGCGTAGGCATAAGCCAACGGGTTTACAGCCCGTCTCCTTTGGCCACTCGGACACACGCCCGGGCTCACTTTTGTCGAGATACCCCCTGAACGCGGGTATCCTGAGCCACGCACTATCGCGGCATCGGGCCGAAAAATCAAGGGCCCGGCGGAAGGGGCGCCGGGTCCCGAAAAACATGGGAGGTCAGATGAAAAGCTTCGGAATTCAGCGTGCGGGTTGGCTCATTGCACTATGGCTTTGGGCCGGATGTGGCGGTTCGTCCCACGCTCCGGAGACTTCGGTGTCACCGGATGCGGATGACCCGCGGTCCGTTGAAGCTATCTCCCTTCTGGGCCGACCGCTCTTTGCGACGCCGCCTGCCAACGACCGGCCGCGCCAGGAAGCCCTGCTTCGCGAAGCGCGCGAACGCCTGACCCGGCGGCCCGACGATCCGGACGCGTGGGTGTGGGTGGGGCGTCGGCTGGGCTATCTTTGGCGCATGAACGAGGCGATTGATGTTTATACGCACGGCATCGAGCGCCATCCGAACGACGCCGCGCTGTATCGCCATCGCGGCCATCGGTACATTACACTTCGCCAGTTCGAAAAGGCGACAGCCGACCTCGAAAAGGCTTCGCGGCTCATGGCCGGCCTGCCCGAAATGACCGAGCAGGACGGCCTGCCTAACGAACGAAACATCCCGCTCACGACGCTCCAGTTTAACGTGTGGTACCACCTCAGTGTGGCTCATTACGCGAAAGGTGACTTCGATAAGGCACGAGAAGCCTTCGACCGGGCGATGCAATGCCGCGGGAAGTACGACGACAATCTCGTTGCCGTTACCGACTGGCTTTACATGTCGCTTCGCCGCAGGGGCCGCGACGCCGAAGCCGAGTTGTTGCTGACGCCGATCCGCGCCGACATGGACATCATTGAGAACCACGCCTATCTCAAGCGCCTCCGAATGTATAAACGGGAAATCCGCCCGGAGGATATCTTCGATGTGGACAACGCATCCGAACTTGACCTCGCTACCATGGGGTACGGCGTCGGCAACTGGTACCTGTGCGAGGGTGATCGAGCGAAGGCCGTCCACGTGTTTGAAAAGGTCGTGTCGGGCGGATACTGGCCCGCCTTTGGCTTCATCGCGGCGGAAGCCGATCTGGCCCGCATGAAGAACCGCTGATTGCAGAAGCCCGCGTCAACGGGCGTCGCCGATTCAGCTAGCGCGCCTCAAGTACTCGGAAAGGGCTTCGCGCCAAGGCCGCAGCGGCCGGCCTGCCGTCGTGACGTATCGTCCATTGTCCAGCACCGAATACTTCGGCCGCCGGGCGGGAAGCGGATAATCTTCCGTTGCGATCGGCTCCACCGGCGTGCCCAGGCCGGCCTGCATGACAATTTCGCGGGCAAACTCAAACCACGTGCACTGCCCGGCGTTCGTGACATGAAAGACCCCCTGGGCATTGGTGCGGGCCAGTTCAAACAGGGCGCCGGCCAGATCCCTTGCATACGTTGGCGATCCTGTCTGGTCGCTCACCACGCGAAGCAACGGCCGCTCGCCGGCGAGTCGCAGAATCGTGCGCGGAAAACACGGACCGTCTTCGCCATAAACCCATGCGGTGCGGACGATGATCGCGGCGGGGTGGGCGGCGGCGACTCGTTGTTCACCAAGAAGCTTTGAGCGCCCGTACGCGCACAAGGCGCGGGGATTGCCCGTCGGGTGGTCCTCGCGATAGGGCCGCGTCGCTTGTCCGTCGAATACGTAATCGGTCGAAACATGAATGAGCCGCGCGCCGTGCGCGGCGGCGGCCGCCGCGACAATCCCCGCACCGTATCCATTTACCCGATCGGCCAGCGCATGTTGTTCCTCACAGGCGTCGACCTTGGTAAAGGCGGCGCAGTTGATGACGAGGTCGGGGCGGAAAGCATCGACATGTCGGCACACCGCGGCTTCGTCGGTGATGTCAAACTCCAGGTGCCCGACGGCCGACACCTCCACGCCTTGGGCTGCACGAAACAGCGTCGTCGTCGGTGTGCCCAGGAGCCCGCGAGCTCCCGTGATTAGCACACGTTTTGGTATTGCCATGCGGTCATCCTACGGCGGGGGTGGGTGGAAATCGACCGCCGCAGCCCCCGGAGCCGCATCGCGCGGCCGCCACAGCTCAACGCCGCCGATGCGCGCTGCCGGCTCGTAACGCTCGACTACGAACCGCCTGACGGCGTCGTCCGCGAGTTCGGATCCACCGGGCAGAATCACAAGTCGAGGCAGTCTCGGCTGGGCACGCACTTCGTCGATCATTTTCTTCCGGAGCTCCGGAGTATTGCAGTGTGAAAGGAAGTGAAACCGCGAAGGACAGCGCCGCTCGGCGAGGAAATAGACGAGTCCCTGGTCGGACAGGTCCAGGAGAAAATCGTCCGGGTCACTGTAGGCGTGGATGTAATCAACAATCGCGCGCAATTCGCCTTCCTGCCTTGGAGGGATGCGCACGCGCCCCACGCGGGGCATGCTCGATGCAATCAGCGGCTCGTCTCCCTTGCGCAGGTGGCTCGGCAACAGGCGGGACTCGCGCCCCAGCATCCGGCCGACAGAGCCGCCCTCGCCGAAATCTATCAGCGCAGCGCATGCGAGCAGCGGGGCGATTCCAGCCGCACAGAAGGTGAGCCGTTTGGCTCGCGGCATTTCTGTCAGCGCAGTCAGCCACGCGCCGACAAAGAGAAAGAACGGCCCGGACGCGTACGCCAGGTGCCAGATGTCCGCCCGCGAGACGACGCTCGACCAGAACATGGACCCGAACAGGCTGGTTAACAGGAGTGCGGATCGGCGCTCGGGGTCGCTGCCTGATCGCGCGCGGATCGATACGACGGCCCCGACTGCGAAGAGCAGCGGAATGGCATAAAAGAGCATCAGCAACCCGCCGTTGAAGTGCAGGTTTTCCAGGAGGGATGCCTCCGCCGCCCATTTCGGAACGGGATACGTACTGCGCCATACTTCGCCCCGGTTCAGAACCTGAATACGGAGGTTCTCGGCTACGTCGCGAAATACGCCGGCGCCAAGGCACGCCAGAAGCGCCGGCGCAATCACCAGCCCCATGCCGAGCAGCAGGAATCGAACATGCGTTCGGGCGGGAGACGGTATTTCGTACCATCGTCGTCGGGGCGTACGCGGGTCCAGGGCGAGCCAGACAAGCGCTGCCGCCGCGGCGTATATACCGGTTTCAATGCTGTAGAGCATGGCCAGACCGATCAGAGCGCCGGCAAGTACCAGCCACGCGCGCCGCCGGCCATGCAGGTGACACGCCAGGGAGGCGAGGCCAAGGTAGGCGAACAAGGGCCGCTCGCTCACTTCGTAAAGCGAAACCGCCGTCAAACCTGCCACGAGAGCGATGGCCCAGTTCGCGCGAAACAGCGTAGCGCCCGCGACGATAAGCCCGGCGGCGCCCAGCGCCGGCAACAGTCCCTGATAGACGTAGGCGTTTCTTCCCGCGCGCCGGACGCTCTCGACCGATTCCCCCAGGAGCCGGCACGCGAGATAGGGTTTCACGACGTCCTCGCCCAGTCCATGCGGAACGAAGAAATCGCGATATGGAAGCGCGCCGCGCTTCAGCGCGTCGTAGTGTGCAAGCCGTTCGCCTTCGTGATAGAGGTCGAGCGGACCGTCGATGTCCGTATTGAGGGTAAGGCCAAAGGTCAGGGCCGCAAGCAGGAGGCCGATCGCGCGATAGGGCTTTACGGCCCGTCCCTTTCCTTCCAATGTATCGTCCGCGACGGCACGTTCTGCCGCTTCGGGTCGGGGGGCCGTGCTCGAGCTAGCTAAAGGTTGTCCGGCCATGACCCACCGGGTTGCGCATTGCCAAACCGCTTCGACGCATCACGCGGGGCGCGCTGCCGGCGGCCAGATCGTCCGCAGCGCGGTGAGTATGGTTCGCGTCGCGGCGGATTTGTTAAGCGTATAGAAGTGAATCCCCGGCGCTCCGCGGTTCATGAGGTCGAAGCACTGTGCCGCCGCATAGGCGACGCCCTGGCTCAGTACCGCGTCCTCGTTGTCCTTCAGGCGGTCCAGTTCCCTCAACAGACTCTCGGGAATGCTTGCCCCGCACATCTGCGTGAAGCGGCGCACCTGGTCCACGTTTGTGATCGGCATGATGCCGGGAATGATCGGCACCCCGATCCCCGCCGACCGGGCGCGCGCGACGAAGTTGAAGTACGCGTTGTTGTCGAAAAAGAGCTGGGTGATCAGGAATTCCGCCCCGGCGTCGATCTTCTGTTGAAGATTCTTCAGGTCGCGGTCCAGGTCCCGCCGTCCGTCCGGGCCCACGCATTCCAGGTGTCCTTCGGGGTAACATGCGCCGCCGATGCAGATGCCGGGGTGCGCCTGTTTGATGAATGCCGCAAGCTCGCTGGCGTGACGGAATCCGCCTTCGACGGCCGTAAAGGCGGATTCGCCCTTGGGTGGATCGCCGCGGAGTGCCAGGATGTTATCCACTCCCGCCGAGCGCAGCCGGTCCACGACCTGTGCGATCTCCTCGCGCGTTGATCCCACGCAGGTCAGGTGGGCCATGGCTTCGAAGCCGTAGTGCCGCTGTATTTCGCCGACCAGCTCGATCGTTCGGTCGCGCGTGCTTCCGCCCGCGCCGTAGGTGACGGATACGTAGGACGGAGCCAGGTCGCGAAGCGCCCGAATCGAGTCGCGCAACTGCTCGAGTCCCGCGTCGGTCTTGGGCGGGAAAAACTCAAACGAGAAACAGGGCCGGCCGGTCGAAAGACGTTCGCGGATTCTCATCGTGCCCGGAAATATAAGCGAGGATCGTCTTCGACGCCAAAGCGGTCGCACTCGATCGCCCGGAAACCGGCGTACTCGGCCGCCCGGCCGGAAATCGGAAGCTACTCCTTCTTCTCCGGCTTGGCGCGATTCTCCTTTTTGATCTTTTCCGCCAGCGGCGAATCATCGGGAATCGGCTTTTCCAATGCCTCTTCGACTTCCCGCATGAGCTTTTCCGCGTCGGGAGCGACCCGCGGCTCAAACCGCCCGATCACTTTTCCATTGCGGTCGATCAGGAACTTATTGAAGTTCCATTTGATCTCGCCGCCGTGCTTATGATCGGCGTCCTTTGATGTCAGATATGCGAAGAGCGGGCAGATATCCTCCCCCTTGACCACGACCTTGGAGAACATCGGAAAGGTCACATTGTAGTTCTTCGAACAAAACGCCTTGATCTCCGTGTCGCTGCCCGGCTCCTGTCCGCCGAATTCATTGGCCGGGAAGCCGAGCACCAGGAAGCCCTTGTCCTTGTATTTGCTGTACAGTTCCTGAAGCCCCTTGTACTGCGGCGTCAGACCGCACTCCGACGCGACGTTTACCATCAGGATCACGTGGCCGTAGTACTGCCGCAAATCCTGTTCCTTGCCGTCGATGTCCTTCATCTTGAACTGAAGCGCGGGCATCTTGCTGTTCTCCGACATGCTCCGGGGCTTCGGCTTTTTTCGTGAAATGCCTCCCGGCGGGGGGAAATCCGACTCGCCGCCTGAATCGCCCATCGCGAGCGGTGTCATCGACGCGGCGGCAAAAAGTACGAGCGTTGCAAGGAGTGTGCCGTGTTGCCTGAGCGAGGACTTTCCGGTGGCCATGATGTGCATCTCCTGTAAGGGTGACCTGCGGCTCGAAACGATTTGACGGGATGATAGCCGCCGGCACGGCAACAGTCACCCCGCGAAGGCCCGCGGCTTTTGACACCTCCGGCCGTGCAGGCTAAGTTCCCCACCGTGAATGCCGTGGCCGTCATCCCTGCCAGATATGCGTCGACCCGCCTGCCCGGAAAGCCGCTGCTCAAGGAGACGGGCAAGTACCTCATTCAACACGTTTGCGAACAGGCGGCGAAGGCCCGCCGGATTCGATCGGTCATTGTCGCTACCGATGATGACCGAATCGCGGAGGCGGTCCGGTCGTTCGGCGGTCAGGTCGAGTTGACCCGTGCGGACCACCTCAGCGGAACCGACCGCGTCGCCGAAGTGGCCTCACGCATCGATGCGGACATTCTGGTGAATGTCCAGGGCGACGAGCCGGAGATCGAACCGGCCGGCATTGATCGCGTTGTTGAGCTGTTGGATGGCTGCGAGGATGTATCCATCGCGACCCTGGCGTGCCCTTTCGCGGCCGGAGTCAACCCAGCCGATCCGAACGCGGTCAAGGCGGTGGTTGATCGGCGGGGGAGGGCGATGTATTTCTCGCGCTCCCTCGTGCCGTACCCTCGCGAAGCGGCCGGACAGGTCATCGATCCGTCGCGCTGGCTGCTGCATATCGGTATTTACGGCTACCGGCACAGCACGCTTTTGGAGTTGGCCCGGCTTTCGCCGACGCCTCTCGAGCAATGCGAGAAGCTCGAGCAGTTGCGATTCCTCGAAAACGGTTATGCAATTTCCGTGGGAATCGTCGAGCGCGCGGCGGTCGGCATTGACACCCCCGACGATTATGCCGCGTTTGTGGCACGGTTCCGCGTGCGGCACAAGCCGTAAGCCCTGGAGCAGCGCCGCGCTCCGACGTCTCTCAGCTGCGGCGTTTCTTGGCCTTCAGAGCGTGCATGGACTCAAGCGCTCGGATTATCCTCCGCGCAATTGCCGACTTATGGTCGGCCGGCCACGACTGCCACGTGCCCCCACGCGCCAGGTATTCGAACCGGGCGGCCTTGGATCCGATGTTCCCCGGACCGTTGAGCAGAATGGCGTCGCAGTTTTTCCGGACAAGCTTGCTTTCAGCATGACGGCGGCCGTCGTGATCCTCCAGCGCAAAGGCGATGGTCAGCCGCGAACCCTTCACTCGACCGAGCGTCGCGGCGATGTCCGGCGTCGGAACAAGACGCAGTAGCCTTGACACCTTCGCCTTGGGGAGCTTTCGATCCGCGCGCCGCGCAGGTCGCCAGTCGCACACCGCAGCGGTGAATATCGCCGCGTCCGCCCGCCGAAATGCCCGCCGCGCCGCCCCAAGCATCTCTTCGGCCGTCTCCACTCGGATTATGCGGGTACCCGCGGGCGACTCCACCTCCACAGGGCCGCTCACCAGGGTGACGTCGTGCCCGCGTTCGGCGGCTGCGCGTGCGATGGCATAGCCCATTCGCCCGGAGGAGGGGTTTGAAATGAACCGAATCGTGTCGAGGTATTCGCGCGTCGGCCCGGCTGTGATGACGATGTTCATCTTGCTCCGCGAGGGGCCATTTCGCCGGACTCGGGTCTTCCTGCGAGAGCTTGCCACGGGGATACCTCGCTACCTCGATTTTGACCGGGGCGGCGACTGCTTCAGAAGCGAAATGGACTCGGCAAGGATCTGCAGCGGCTCGGCCATTCGGCCCGCGCCGATCGTTCGGCAGGCCAGCCAGCCCTCGCCTGGCGCGACCATTCGGTACCCGAGCGACACGAGCTTTTTCAGGTTGGCCTGAACGATCGGGTTTTGCCACATTCTCGTATTCATCGCGGGCGCAAGAAGCACAGGGCAATCGGCGGACATGACCATCGTCGAGACGAGGTCGTCCGCAAGGCCGCCGGCGATACGGCCGATCGTATTGGCGGTGGCCGGCGCGATGACAAACATGTCTGCGCGCTCGGTCAGGTTCAAGTGCTGTGGATCGTGGTAGTTTTCGGAATGCCAGAGGTCCGTAAAGACCTGCCGGGCGGTGAGCGATTCAAACGTAAGCGGCGTGATGAATTTCTGGGCGGCCGCCGTCATGGCCACGGTAACGCCGGCGCCGCGCTGCACCAGGGCGGAAACCAGCGAAGCAACCTTGTACGCCGCGATGCCCCCGCACACGCCGACGACGACCTCGTAACCGGCGAGTTCCGAGGGGTCGGGCCGCGGATTCTCAGGCGTCGGATTCGTCACGGTTGGCTTCCGCGATCATGCCTTCGAGCTTGCCGTCCATGATCTCCTTCATGACGATCTCCATGGGCGTCATTTTGCCCGGCTCGACCAGCGGGCGGCTGCCGAACATCAGTTCCTTCATGCGCTTTTGAATCAGCGCGGCCAGCTTGAACCGGCCGCCGACCTTCTTGATCAAATCTTCGTTCTTGAGTGCCTCAATCATCGCGTCAATACCTCACTGACCGAATGGCGCCGGCGTCAGTCCGGCGCGACCACTTTCTCGTAGATCCTCTTGACTGTTCGCTCCAGATCGTCGTTGATAACGAAATCGTCATAGCAACCGGCGTCCATCGCGTACCGAATCTCGCCGTCCGCCTTTTCAAGCCGCCTGCGAATCGTCTCGGCGTCGTCCGTCTGGCGCCCCTCGATTCGCCGGCGCTGCTCCTCCGCTGTCGGCGGCAGGAGGAAAAACGCCCGGGCATCCGGCATCTTTGAGCGGACCTGGATGCAGCCCTGGATGTCGATCTCCAGGATGATCGTGCGTCCCTGGGCGACCGCATCCTGAACGGCCTTCAAGGGCGTGCCGTACATGTGGCCATAGACCTGGGCACACTCCAGCAGTCCGCCGCCGGAACGCAATCGCTCAAATTCCTCCAGCGTGACGAAATCATAGTCGCGCGCCATTCGCTCGCCCGGCCGCGGCTTGCGCGTCGTCACCGACACGCTGAATTCGGCGGGCAGCATCTCGCAGAGCCGGTGGCAGACGGTCGATTTTCCCACGCCGCTGGGCCCGCTGATCACGATCACTTTTCCTCTTTTGGTCGCGTCCATGCCTGCCAGGTGTCGGATGCCGCCCGCGCCAAAGGCGGACGGCGGGTTACTCCACGTTCTGTACCTGCTCCTTGATCCGGTCGATCGCGGCCTTGATTTCCACCACGTGCCGCGAGACCACGGCATCGCTGGCCTTGCTCCCGATCGTGTTCGCCTCCCGCAACATTTCCTGCGCGAGGAAGTCGAGCTTGCGGCCAGTTTCTTCCGGCGCGGCGCACAACTCCGCGAACTGGTCCAGATGGCTGGCGAGCCGGGAAAGCTCCTCGTTTACGTCGCACCGCTCGGCAAAGATCGCAACCTCGCGCACAAGCGCCTCTTGATCGAGCTCCACGCTGGACGTATCCATGAGCTGCTGAACACGTCCGCGGAGGCGTTTGTGGTACTCCTCGACCACGACCGGTGCCCGCTCGGCGACCTGTGCGATTCGGTCGCGGATGCCGGCGCACTGCTCTGCAAGGTCGCGCTCAAGGGCGACGCCTTCCAAGCGGCGCATCTCGATCAGCCGGGTAATCGCCTCGTCAGTGATCCGTTGTACGACCTTGAGCTGCCCGGTCAGAATTTCCTCATCCATCTCGATGGGTTCGCAGACGCCGGGGAAATCCAGCAGGCCCGCCACGTCTATCGAAGCCAGCTTGTGTTGCTCCGCGACCTGTGTCAGCACCGAAAGATACCGGCCGATCGCCGCCCGGTTGATCTCCACGGATGCAGGGGCGTTCTCGTCTTTGACCTTGAGCGTGTAACTGATACTTCCGCGTCCCAGCCGGGCCCGAAGCTGACGATCGACTTCTCCCTCGAACCGTTGAAGGTGCTCCGGGATCTTGATCGACGCCTTGAAGTAGCGGTTATTCACGCTGCGAATCTCGACGCGGTACGAGACGCCGTTTTCGCAGGCCTCCCCCGCGCCGAAACCCGTCATGCTCAAAATCATGAATCGCTCCAAGGACCCTTATTGTCCTGAACCCGCGGGCGGAGTCGTCGGCTGCTGCGCCGGCGCCGGTTCGGCGGGCGCCGCCGGAGACGGACTTGCCGGTTGAGCCGGAGTCGCCGTGCCTTCGGTGGGCGTCGCAGGCGCCGGACTGGCCGGTACCGAATCCGGAGCCGCGTCGCCGGCAGGGCCTGGCTCGGGAGCAATCTGGGGCGTGGGCGTCGCGCCGATCTTCTCTGGCACAAACACGTACACGCCGATGACCGACAGACCGAGGAAAAGCGCCGTAAAGGCCACGGTGATCCACGTCAGGAAGTCTCCGGTCTTTGTGCCGAAGGCGGTATGTCCGCCGACTCCGCCGAACGCGCCCGAAAGTCCCGAGCCGCGGTTTTTCTGAAGCAGGACCAGGCCCATCAGCATCACCGAGACGCCGACGAGCAGAATCGTCACGATCGTTGTTCCAACTGTTGCGAGCACCATGGGGGTCATACGAAGTTTCCTCTTAATGGCATCTGGCCTGAATGCACCCGTCGATTATGGCGGCAAAGTCAGCCGCCTTGAGACTTGCCCCGCCGACGAGCGCGCCGTCCACGTCGGGGCACTTCATGAGCGTCAAGGCATTGTCCGGCTTTACGCTGCCGCCGTACTGAATACGCATGCGCTCCGCCGCATCCCGGCCGAACCGCTCGGCGAGGCGGCCGCGAATATGGCGGTGCGCTTCCTGGGCCTGTTCCGGCGTTGCGTTCCGACCGGTTCCGATCGCCCAGACCGGCTCATAGGCGATTACAATATCCATCGAGGCGGCGGGGTCGACTCCGGCCAGACTGCCCGCGAGCTGGCGAGTCAGCACATCCTCGGCTCGGCCTTTGTCTCGTTCCTCCAGCGTTTCGCCGACGCAGACGATGGGAATCATCCCGGCAGCGAGAACCGCCCGGCACTTCGCCGCAACCATCTCATCCGACTCGCCCGCAACGCGACCATCCGGGCCCTTGGGACCGATCGTGTGCCTTCGTTCGCTGTGCCCGAGGATGACGTAGGTGCAGCCGGTTTCCTTGATCATCTGTGGGGATATTTCGCCGGTGAACGCCCCCGACTTTTCGGGATAACAGTTTTGCGCGCCCAATCTGATCGGCGAATCGGCGATAGCCCGTGCCATCGGAAACAGGTACACGGACGACGGACAGATCGCCACGTCGATCGGGGGCGCGGCCGGCAGGCGCGTGCGAAGTTCCGAGACGAGCGCCCGCGCGGACGGCAGGTCCAGGTTCATCTTCCAGTTGCCGGCAACGAAGGGTCGTCGCATGTCGCGTGCTACCTCTCTCTTTTCCGGGCTCAGGCCGCGAGCACCGCTGTCGACTTTGGATACGAGCCAAGCACGTGCAGCGTATGGCAGTGAGTTCGCGCATCGTCGAGCGCCTTCTTCACATTGGCGTCCGCCGCGTGCCCGTCGATATCAACGAAGAAATTGTACTCGACCTCCGCCTTCGGGCTTGGACGCGACGTGAGCATTGTCAGGTTGATGCCCGCCTTCTGGAAAACAAGCAGCACTTCGACCAATGCTCCGGCTTTGTGGGCCGTGACGAACATCAGGCTCGTGCGGTCGTGGCCCGTCGGCCGCGTCTCATCCCGCCCCAGAACAAAGAAGCGTGTCGCGTTGTTCGGGTTGTCCTCGATGTTCTCCGCGAGGACCGAAAGCCCATAGAGCTTTGCGGCCAGTTTGCTTCCGATCGCCGCGGCGTTTCGCTGGCTGGCCGCCATCTCCGCCGCGCGGCTGGTGCTCGGCGCGGGCGACACCTTGGCCGCCAGTCCGGTCTCGGCCAGCCATCGCTGGCATTGCATGAACGCCTCGGGCTTCGAGTACACGACCTCGATGTCTTCCTGCCTGCACGACGCCATCAGATTGTGGTGAATCGCGCGATACATCTCGCAGCAGATCTTCGTTCCGTGTTTCAGGAACGCGTCCAGCGTGTCAAGCACTGCGCCGCTGGTCGAGTTCTCAACCGGGACCACGCCGTAGTCCACGTGACCGCGCGACATTTCCTCAAACACCGCCGCGATCTGCGACAGCGATTCGTATTCCACGGACGCGCCGAACTTGCCAAGCGCCGCCTCGTGCGTAAACGACCCACGCGGGCCGAGATAACCCACGCGCGGCGGCCGCTCGAGGGCGAACGACGCCGACATGAGCTCGCGGTATATCGCATGCAGCGACTCGCGGGTCAGGGGGCCAGTCGAAAGTCGCGCCACGCGCGACAGGACCTCCGTCTCGCGGTCCGGAGCATACACGCCCGCGCCGCTCGACATCTTCAGCTTGCCAATCTCCACGGCTACCGCCGCTCGTTCGTTCAGCAGCCGCACGAGCTGCCCATCGAGCGCGTCTATTTGCCTTCTCAATTCGTCCAGCGTTGCCATGAAGTTTCCCTGGAGGGTTGTCAGACCCCTCACGGGAGAACCCCACATTCAAAGCGATAGTTATAGATGTGTCAAGGACTTAGTGGTTTTCGTGGGCGCAATCGCCATGCCGCGGGGCCCGGACGGCCGCCGGGCGATTAATCATTTGCAGACTAAGAGTTGGGATCGTTCGGGTTGTTGTCCGACCCGTCCGGGTTGCCGTCATCATCGCTGTCTTCGTCGCTCGGGTCCGTTCCCTGGAAAATCTCGAACCCGTCAGAGAGACCGTCATCGTCGGAATCGTCATCCAGTGGGCCGGTCCCCAAATCGACTTCTTCGCCGTCGCTCAAGCCGTCGTCATCGGAATCGTCGTCGAGCGGATCCGTCAACAGGGCGGACTCCTGTCCGTCGCTCAGGCCGTCGTCGTCACTGTCGCTATCGCGTGGATCACTGCCGAATAGCAGTTCCAGCCCGTCCGCCAGTCCGTCGTCATCGGTGTCGTCGTCGTTCGGGTCGGTTCCCTGCTGAGCTTCCTCCCCGTCGTTCAGCCCGTCATCGTCCGAATCTTCGTCGAGCGGGTCCGTCATGTTCTCAAATTCGCGACCATCCTCCACGCCGTCGTCATCGCTGTCTTCATCCAGCGGATCAGTGCCGAAGAGCTGTTCAAGCCCGTCATAGATGTCGTCATCATCCGTGTCCGGATCGGTCGGATCGGTTCCGAAGAGCTGTTCAAGCCCATCGTAGATGTCGTCGTCGTCGGTGTCGGCATCGACGCCGCTGGTGCCGAGCTCCTTTTCTTCGCCGTCGGTCAGGCCGTCGCTGTCGGTGTCCGGGTTGGTCGGATCGGTGCCGCAGTCGTCGTCATCATCCTCGTTGTCCTTTCCGTCGCCGTCGTCATCCTCATCGCCGTCGCCATCGCAGTCGTCCTCGTCATCGTCGTCGTCGCCGTCGTCGTCCGTGTCTTCGTCGTTCGGATCGGTGCCGTCCTCCTTTTCCTCGCCGTCGTCCGCTCCGTCATCATCGCTGTCGGGGTCGTTGGGATCCGATCCGTCGTCGACCTCCTCGCCGTCGTTCACGCCATCGTCGTCCGAATCGTTGTCCAGCGGGTCGGTTTCCGCGACCTCCTCCTCGCCGTCGTCGAGCCCGTCATCGTCGCTGTCAGGATCGAAGGGGTCCGTCCCGTTCCCCAGTTCCGTCAATGAAAGCAGACCGTCTCCGTCGTGGTCGTGAAGCAGGGCTGCAAGAACGTCGTCGTCGGTCTCTGGAATCTCGCCGCCCGCGCCGGGCGTCGCTGGGACAGGGTCCCACGTCGGCCCCGCCGGCGTGTCAGCAGAGGGCGGCGGCGAAAACCCGGACAGCAGCGGCGCGCCCTGCTCGCAGCCGAGCAGAAGGGACGCCGCAATGCCTGCCGCGATTCCGAAAAAAAACTTCATCCGCGCACGTTCCATCGCGGGGGCGCCAACAAGAGCGCGCCCCCGCGGTTTTCCGATTGTTGTTATTCGACGGAGACGGTGCCGAATACCGTCCACGTATAGCTCTGCTCGTCCACATTCCCGCAGTTGCCGCTCTTTGACCAGCTGTAGGTCTGGGCTGTCGTCGGAACGGCGAACGACGTGTTGGCGGTCACGTCGATCGATCCCGCGAAGCCGCAGTCGCAGCCGGATGGGCCGTATCGAAGCGATGCATCCGCGCCGTCGTCGATTTCCTGCACGAAGCCGGCCATCTGGAAGACCTGGCCGGTCCGCGCGATGAAAGACTCGCTGGCGCTCACGCTGACTGTGTAGTTGTTGTCCACCAGAAGATAGCCGTCGCCATTGATACAGCCCTGGTCGTCGCCCGATTGGCACGCGGGGAAGCCGAGCGTGTTCTGCGATGCCATCTGGAAGAAGCTCGCGTCCGTCGGTCGCTTGAACCTCAGCGAGAAGTTGAACTCGCCATCGTTGTCCGCGGCATCACAGTCGCCACTCACCTCGATCGTCGTGTACGTAAACGTAATCTTCTGGTCGCTGAATAGCGGACTGCGGCAGTTTGCACCTGCGCAGATCGCCCCTTCGGCGTTGTCCAGCGCTCCGTCTCCGTCGGTGTCTTCCTCCGTCGGGTCGGTCAGGTTCGAGAACTCCACGTTGTCGTTCCATCCGTCCACGTCGGAATTCGGCGTAAACGGGCTGGGCCGCTTGTTCATGGCCACGCCGCCGTTTACGCTGACGTTCCAGCCGACGTCCAGCTCGAAATCGTCCTCCAGCGTGTCGCCGTCCGTATCGCGGTGCTTCGGATTCGTTCCGAGCCGGCGCGAACCGAAGTCATCCAGCACGAGAAGGGTGAACTCGCAGTTGTCCGCGTCCTGGCATTCGCTCACGAACTCGCCCCATCCGGCCGCAAAGTTTCCACATGGCACCGCCGATGTGACGCACGTATCCGGACCGTCGAACTCGTCGAAGTCCGAAAGCCCGTCCCCGTCGGTATCCACGTTCTGCGGGTTCGTGCCGAGCTTGTGCTCGAGCAGGTCCGGCAGGCGGTCGTCGTCGCTGTCCGGATCGAACGGATCCGACGTGTAGGTGACCATCGAGCCGTTCACCACGGTTTCAAACCCGTTCGTCTCGAAGAAGTCTGGCACTCCGTCCTGATCGGCGTCCCGGAAGCGCGCCCCGTCGAACGGATTGTTGGGATTGATCCTCAGGTTGAACTCGGCCCCGTCGGTGATTCCGTCGCCGTCGGTGTCCGCGTTCAGCGGGTTCGACCCGTAGCCCTCGCCCGTCTGGCCCGGAGGTATGCAGCCCATGATCACGGGGTGATCGGCGCCGATGAAGTCGTCGCCGCCCGGCGTGCTGTCGATAACGCCGTCCGTTCCCGGGAATACGACGATGCCACCCTTGACGAGGGTGCCGGTCGCCGCAACGTCGTTCGCGTCGACGGTGGTTTCGGCGATGCCGTTGCCGCCGTCCAGAATGACCTGGCCCTCGTAGAACGGAACCGTAAACACCAGGAGGCCGTTCTGCTGATTGATGTTGTACCCGGTCAGTTCTTCATAATCTGTCAGACCATCCTCGTCGGTGTCGCGCTGCCGCGCGTCAAGACCGCAATCGCGCTCCTCATGATCGAGCAACATGTCTCCGTCCGAATCCGGCTGGACAGGATCGGAATACACCCGGCGTGACGTGCGGCCCTCGACCTGTACAACCCAGCCCTCCTTGATCTCCTCGTAATCGGTGAGCAGATCAAAGGTGCGATCCATGCACGTCCCGTCATACTGGGGAGTGCTCAGGTCGTCGTTGGGGCATCCGTCCGTGTTCGGGTTGCGATCGGAGCTCCCGTACATGAATTCTTCCTGTGCATACACCTGGTCGGCGTCCTTGTCCTGCACAAAGGTCATGGCGAACTGATCGCCTGACTTGATGACGATCTCGTCGAAGTTCAGCGCGTTGTCCGTAAGGGCTCCATCGGAAAAGACCACCCAGAACGTACGCGTCTCGTCGAGAACACGCGCGGTCAGATCGCCCGGCGGGGGGGTTTGCGGATCATCCGCGAAGCCGGACTTGACGTCCTTGACGCGCGTGAGGATCTGCACCGGCGTGACGACTCCGTTGACATCGCGGTCGACGAACGTCGTCTCGTAACCCGTGCCGCCGGTCGCGTCATCTCCGCCCGGCGTTGTGTCCAGGACGCCGTCAGGGCCCGCCCGCACGACGATACCGTCTGCCGGGACTGCATTCCCCACGGGGACGACCTGGATGTCATCGTTGGCCGCTGTCGACTCGCAGGTCATGTTCCCGCCGTCCCGGATGGCGTCGCCCGTCTTAAGGCGCAGGATATCCTGCAGCGCGAAGGCCATCGTGATGCCGCGCGACTCGCCGAACTCGTCAAACGTGCTGTTGGTGGCGATGCGGAACGTCTCGAGCCGCCCGTCGCCGTAGTCGATGCTGAGTCCGGCCGTGCGGTCGAACACGGTCTGCGACGTGAACGCGAAGTTCCGCCCGAGTTCGTCGGTGATGTCGAAATTCGCGAGCTTCACGATCAGCCCGCGCGGATTCTTCATCAGGTCCTCGACCTGCTGCGGAAATACCTGAACCGCCTCGAAGACGAACGGACCTCGCTCGGAAACAAGACCGAGCGGGCCGAGGTTGACCGGGGCGAAATTCGGGTTCTGCGGCCGAAGTGAAGCGATGGGCAGAAAGTTCTTCCGGTTTCGCGGATCCTGCGCCAGCGCCGTCAGCTCAATGTTGGAAATCGTGAACGCCGTCGTGGAGATGTTCTGCAAGGTCACGTCCGTGAGCATGGACGCGCCCACGACTTCGCGCGTAACGGACCGGGACTGGTCGACCTGCGCCGTCGTGCTGAGCGACTGCTCAAATGCCTGTTCGGACGATTCCTTGCTCTCCTCGCTGACGCTCGTGGTATGTCCCTGCTCGAAGCCCGTCTTCAATCCAAAGGTGCCGGTCACCCCGCCGCCCTTTGGAATATCAATCGACACTTCCAGTTCTGTGCTTGCTTCGATCGAAGCCTTCGTACTGTCCTCGTTGCTCGTGGCAAAGGTCTGCTCCGTGCCTTCCGTGAGCGTGCTTCCCTGTGACTCGGTCACGGATTGCGAACTGCCCTGCGTGTCGGTGTAAGTGAACCGCACGTCCAGGTTCAGCGCGATGTTGCCGATGTCAATGCGCGGCTTCGGAAGATCGCTGATCCGCGGATTGCGGTTGGCGCCGATGATCTCCTCGTCGTCGCTGATCTGATCCCCGTCGGTGTCCGCCAGCACCATCGACGTCTTGAAAAAGATCTCGAGCGAGTCCGAAAGGCTGTCGCCGTCCGAGTCCTGCGCCGTCGGATCGCTGTACCACTCGTTCCACTCGTCCGCGTCCGCGACCTGGTCTCCGTCGGTGTCCGCGCTGCGCGGGTCGATGCCGATCGCGCGTTCGTCAAAATCGGAAAGTCCGTCCGAGTCGGAATCGGCCTTGGTCGGATCGCTGGTCACGTCGCGCGACACGATCGTGCCGTTCACGAGCTGAACGAAGACAACCCATCCGCGCTGTTCTTCGTTGTCGGGCAGGCCATCGCCGTCCTGATCGACTCCGCCCTGAAGGGGAGGGGTGCCGGCAAAGACCGCCTGGGTCGGGTTTACCAGGATGTCCGGCGGCGCCAGCGGGTTTCCATCGACGTCCTTGATGTTTGTGACGGTCAGAAGGTAGGTCAGTTCGTTCTGCGGGAATGTCGTTAGAGTGACCGACGTGCCATCGACGCTTGGAGCGGCCGCACTGACCAGCAAGACGCCGGCTTCCGGCTGCTGATTGAGTTGCACAATGCTGTAGTTCGACGCGTCATCCGCGCCGTCGGCGACCGATTCGTTGAACGTCACCCGTACCGTGGTGTTGCTCGTCGAAATCGCGCTCACCACGCGCGGTCCGCCTGGCAAGCGCACCGGCGATCGTTCGTACGTAAAGGCTGCCGCGAGGACGAGGCTGTCGCCGTCCGGGCGAATAAGCACGACATCAACGACGCCTTCGCCCTGCGCCGGCGCATCCACCGAAAGCACTTGCGAATTCACGACCGCCACGTTCGTTCCAAGAAACCCTCCGAAGAGAACGACCATCCCCGGCGCAAAGTGTTCGCCGGTAATCGTCACCCGTGTCCCTCCCTGCGTTGAGCCCGAATCGGGCGCGATGGTTGCAAACGTCATGTCCGGCTGCTCGGGCGGAGGCTCCACGAAGGTGAATGCCTGGGGGACAATGGAGTTGACCACGTCGCTTGTTCGGAACTGAACGTCCACCGTGCCGGCAGGCATGGCGGGCGTTTTCACGCGGAGCAGGCCCGGGTTGACGAAGACTACCTCTTGGGCGGAGGTGTTTCCGAAAAGCACGGCCGTCTGCGCCGAGAAGCCGGACCCAAGGATCGTGACTTCCGTGCCGCCCGCCGTCGTCCCCGTGTTGGGCGATATGACGGGAGGCGCGTCGCCGTTGTTCGGGCAGCCGCCGATCATGGTGCCTGCGGCGCCGACCATTGCGCCAAGCGCGAGTGCAAGTCGAACCGTGGATCGCTTCGTTGAATTGAACATGGACATATCCTCATCCTGTGTATGTGCCGTGGGCGTTTCTCCCTGGGTTGCAGGTGACGCGACCCCCACTGTCATGAATGCCAAGACTTGTTTTCCCCCCCGAGGGGCGTCTGGCGTCTTGTGCTCCGGCTTGTTGATGTCATCCATGATAGACACAACCGGGCGTTTCTGTCTCGTTCTTTTCGGTCCGAATTATCAGTCCCGCAATACGACCTCGGTATGTCCCCTAAGACGGGTACCGTTCGGACCGCGTTCTGCTTCCAAGAACCGCCGGCGACCCGCGCATGCAAACCTGTAAGCCAGTTTGAAATCTGCGCGCAGTTCCCATCAAAAAAGGCATGGGATCTTGCTGAATTGTTGGGAAGCAGGCCACGTGACTGACTTGATCGAAATCGGCGTGAGCCCAGCGTGCTCGATTCTGGAGATCGAAGAGCGATAAATTATGGGTACAAAATCTCCAATTGCGCCGAGTGCATGATTCCGCCACGGGTCGGCCCGATTAGTCTCGGGTCTGACGCGACACTCAGCCTTCAAAGGCGGCGACGGCGAGCGTGTCGTTTTGGCCGCCGAATCCGAACGAATTGGAAAGGCAATTCCGCACCTTGGTCCTGCGCGGCTGGTTAGGGACATAGTCCAGATCGCAGTTTGGATCCGGGGTGCTGTAATTGATCGTGGGGGGGAGGACCTGATCTCGGATGGCCAGGATGCAGGTGATCAATTCGCAGGCCCCCGCTGCGGCAATCAGATGCCCCAGCATGCTCTTGACGCTGCTGACCGGGACGTTCTTGGCCCGGTCGCCAAAGACGCCCTTGATCGCGAGCGTTTCGATCTTGTCATTTTCCTCCGTCCCGGTGCCATGTGCGGAGATGTAATCGATCTCGGCGGGGGAGAGCCCCGCGTCGGCCATGGCCAGGCGCATGGCGGCCATCGCCCCACGACCACTTTCGTGAATATCCGTGATGCGAAAGGCGTCCGCCGTCGATCCGTAGCCCTTTATTTCCGCATGAATCTTTGCCCCGCGGGCACGGGCATGGCCAAGTTCTTCGAGGATCAGCATGCCGGCGCCTTCGCCCAGCACAAACCCGTCGCGCGTCCGATCGAACGGGCGCGAAGCCGTGATGCACGCGTCGTTTCGGGTCGAGAGGGCCGTGAGGCGGTTGAAGCCCGTGACGCCGAACGGGTGAATCATCGAGTGGCATCCGCCGGAGATCATCACATCCGCGTCGCCCCGACGGATCATGTTCGTGGCCTCGCCGATGGCTTGGGTGCTCGCGGCGCACGCGGTGAGGGTGTTGAAATTCGGTCCCTCGAGACCGAAAAGGGCGGCGATATGCGCCGCGGCCATGTTTGGATCCTGCTCCGCTTCGACGATCTTCTGAAGTCGCTCGTAGGCGACGTCCGCCCAGCGCTGCGTGTCGAGCCGGTTCTCGGCGTAGTTCCAACCCTCAACGGCCGACGCCGTGAAGTTCTCGAAGTCCAGCGGCCCTTCGCCGCCGCCCAGGTACACGCCGATGTGTGTCTTGTCGAGCTTCGCCGCCTTGTCCAGGGCCGAGTGCGTCCACGCAAGCTTCGCGGCGGCAAGGGCGAACCGGGCCTGCCGGCTCACATCCTTGTGAGTGTCGTAGGCGTCGCCGAGAAATTTCCGAAGGTCGAAACTCTTCACCTCGGACGAGAACTGCGTCGGAAACGTGCTGGCGTCGAAGATCGTCGTCGCCGCAATGCCGCTCTTGCCGCCCAGGATGCTCTGCCAGGCGCCATCAATGTCATGGCCAAGGGGCGTGATCCAGCCCATGCCGGTAACGACTACACGACGTGTCATGGCTGATACCTCCGGATGACCATGGCGGCCGTCTGTCCGCCCGAAAGCGCCGATGAGATCGTCAGCGCGACGTCGGCCCGGCAGTCGATCGGGTCGCCCCGAACAACATTCACGCCGCAGGCCGGGTCCACCTTGTCAGTATTAAGCGACGGTGGAATGATGCCGCGCGACAGGGCCAGCGTCATTATCGCAATATCAATCGCGCCGCTGCCGGCGCCGTTGTTTCCGATCGAGCCCTTGACCGCCATCACCGGAATCGTCGCGGCACGGTCGCCGAAGACCGACTTCAATGCGGCGGCCTCCGCCGCGTCGTGCTCGCGCGTGCCCGCACCGAACACATTCACCAGGCCGACGTCGGCCGGCGTGACGCCCGCGTCACGAAGGGCTTTCTGAATCGCCAGGGCCAGGGCCCGTCCGTCGGCCTGTGGGCTCAGCCAGTGGGTCGCGTTGACGGAAGCGCCGAAGCCGACGAGCTCGGCGTATATGCGCGCCCCGCGCGCGTTGGCCCGATCCAGGTCTTCCAGAATGATCAGTCCGCCGCCTTCACTGATGACGGTACCGCTGCGATTGACATCAAACGGCCGGCACGCGTTCTCGGGCCGGTCGTTGTACTCCGTGACCAAGCGGTGCAGCAAAGACTGCCGCATAAGCCCCATGGGGTTGATCTTGCTTTCAGCGCCGCCGCAGATGCAGATATCGGCCGCGCCGCGCTCGATCGTGCGATAGGCCTCTCCAATCGCCAGGTGGCTGCTTGCCTCGCCGCAGGTGATTGTGTTCGAGGGTGCCTGGCAGTCGTGCACGATGGTTACGTGGCACGCCAGCATGTTGGGCAGGAACTTGAGCAGCCAGAGCGGGGTGAGGTTGTTCATTCCCTCCGAGCCCCACTTCCTGAGCGAAAAGCCGCGATCGTGCGGCGTGTCCGGCCGTTCGGCCGCCGTCGAAAGCGCGCCCGCCAGTTCGTTGATGTCGGCGCAGATCAGGCCCGCGCCGATGTTCGCCCCGAAGCGCGTCGAATCGACATCGATCGCCTCGGCCTCGCCGCGCTCGAAGAGACACTTCGTCTTGATCCCGGCGTCCTTTACCGCGTGGTAGGCCGCGATGACCGCCAGCTCGATGTCCCGCGCCATTACTTTCGTGGCTTTGCGATAGCTTTTCGGGACGCAGTCCTTGACGTCCCCCGCGCGGACTTCGCCCGCGATTTGGCTGGTGAAACGGCCCGCGTCAAACGCGGAGATACGGCTGATTCCGCACCGCTTCTCGACGAGGGATTCGAAGGTCTCCGCCGCGCCGATCCCCAGCGGCGAAGCAACACCCAGACCCGTGATGACGACACGATGTTTTTTCATGGCGATGACCACCGGTTCCGAACGAGGCGCGGCTGCTAGCCCTGCCCGACCGTGACATTATAAGTACGCAGGAGAGACTTGAAATCGTCGGTGAAGACGAAGTTCTCCTCGGGGAACGACAGGCCGCTGAGGTTGTTGTCTATGTGCGAGAAAACGATGTCAATCTCGGCGAGGGGTTGTCCGTCCGCGTACACCTTCCCGGTCGTGCTGGCCGCCTCCGGCGACACCTGCTCGATCTCCGCATCGTAGCGGAGCTGCTCTCCCGGGCGAACTTCGCGCTCGAACCGGGCCCGCTTCACCTTGGCGAGAATCACCTTCTCTTGAAACTGCCGCGCCTCTCCGACGAGAATCCCCGCCGTCTGCGCCATGCCCTCGACGATCAGGCTCGCCGGCATGACCGGATAGGCGGGGAAGTGGTCGTGCAGGTGCTCCTCGGCGAGGCTCACGTTCTTGATGGCCGTCGCCCGCTTCCCCGACTCAAACGCAATGAATTTGTCGATCCAGATCCAGCGCAATGAGATCTATCCCCGCTACGGTCGTTGGCGATGCCGGACGGTCGGCCAGCGCCGATGCGTCATTCGGCTTCGTATTTCATCTACGCGCCGAGCTTGGTCGTCACGTAGTTCACGATGGTCTTCACAGTGAACAGGTTCGGCATCTTGGAAACGTCCGGATCCTTCTGAAAATCCGTGAAATCGGCGTGCGGCATGGCCTTCTTAAGCGTCTCCATGCCCTTGGCGGTCATCTTGCCGCCCTCGACATACTCCGGATTGTTCAGGATGTCGTCTGGAAAGAGCTCCCCGCGCGGAATCTTGATCGCGAAGGTCTTCTCCAGGCGAAAGACGATATCGAGAAAGTCGATGGACTCTGCACCGAGGTCACCCGTCAGGGTGGCTTCCTCCTTGATCTCATCTTCGTCTACGCCCAGGGCGTCGACCAGGACTTCCTTGACCTTTGAAAACACATCCTCTCGACTCATAGCCATGTGCAATGTCCTCCCTTGGGACTTTCTCAACTGTTTACCGTCACTGCCGCCGGCAAGGTCATCGCCGCTGGGCCCCCGATCAACTCAAATGTCTTCCGTGCGTGGGCGATCAGCTTTTCGTCGATGTCCGCCAGCGAGCGATTCTTCTCTGCCAGGTTGTAATGCCTCAGCTTCAGGCGCGCCTTCACCATCTCTTCGCCGTCGCTGCGCCCGAAAGCCTTGAAATCGCTTCCGTGTTCCGTGATCTCCACCGCCTCGGCGACGACCTCCAGCGTTCGGCCGGGAGCCACGAAGCTCTTGTAATTGATGTTCTTCGCTTCCTCCAGTACGACCATGCTCTTCGTGAAATCCTGCGTCGCACGCACAAGCCATGCGGCCGACTGTAC
Source organism: Planctomycetota bacterium (assembly GCA_003576905.1). Classification (GTDB taxonomy): domain Bacteria; phylum Planctomycetota; class Phycisphaerae; order UBA1845; family UTPLA1; genus UTPLA1. Next base: position 46,974 of record QEVG01000013.1, read on the forward strand.
CATCGCCTCCAGCATCATCACTCCCGGCATAACCGGGAACGTGGGGAAGTGATCCGCCAGGTACTCCTCGGCCAGGGTTAGATTTTTGCGCGTGACGATGCGGCTGGGCGGCGCGAGACTCAGGATGCGGTCGATCAGGATGAACTTCATGCTCGGCTGAGTATCACTCTCAAGGCGCAAACGATCATATCTGGCCGCGCGGCCAGCGCTTAGGGCATTCGGCCGCCGGATGGGTCGGAAGCCTGCAAGTTAAACGGGGCGTTGTAGCGGCTTTGGGGTCCCGTTGCAAGTCAGAATCGTAGTAGGGCACCGATTCGTCCGCACGAATTCGAAACGTAATCCCTGTTCTCGTTGGGACTTGCAATCCGCTCAGTGGGCCGAGCGTCGGCCTCGTGGGGCGGGGATGTCGCAGCTATCATTCGGCTAATGGAGCAATGGCTCATTACCGGTGCCGGGGGACAGTTCGGAAGCGTTCTCCTTCGAAGGCTTACCGATTCAGGGGTGCCCGCGACCGGGCTCGCGTCTCCCACCGGGCCGTCGCCGGATTCCGGCGCGGTCTGGCGCGTGGACCTGGCTGACCCCGCCGGCCTATCCGTGGCGGTGCGCCACCTGGCCCCCCGGTTCATCATCCACGCCGGGGCGGTGACAAGCATACAGGCTGCACACGACGCGCCGGATTACACCCGGAGGGTCAACATCGATGCAACGCGTACATTGGTCGAGACCGCTCGCGCGATCGGCGCAAAGCTTGTTCTGACGTCCACCGATCTGGTTTTCGACGGGACCCGCGCCCCCTACGCCGAGGATTCTCTGCCTTCGCCGCTTTCCGTGTATGCGCGATCCAAGGTCGAGGCGGAACGGATCGTGCTCGGATTCGACCACGGCATTGTCGTGCGCCTGGCCCTGATGTACGGCCGGCCGGCGGCGCAGCGGAACACGACCTTTCTCACTCAGCTCTCGGCCCTGCGGACCGATGCCCCGCTGCGCCTGTTCGCCGATGAGTTTCGAACGCCCATCTGGCTTGAGGATGCCGCGACTGCGACACTCATGATCGCGGAATCCGACATCACTGGTGTCATTCACCTTGGCGGACCGGAGCGGATGTCGCGGCTTGACATGGGCCGCGTCATGGCCCGCGCCCTGGGCGTATCCGGCGCGGGGATTGTGGCCGCGAATCAGCGGGAGATGGCGTCGCCCGAACCGCGCCCGCCGGATGTCAGCCTGGTCAGCGCTCGCTTTGAGCGCATCTTCGGCCGGCCGCCCGGCCGGCCCATGCAGCAAGCAATGGAACTCCTGGTCACCGCGGAACGGGCGCCCTAGCGCCGCGCACGGTCGTTGGCGCATGCCCCGCCCGGGCAACTATTTGATCATGTAGCGCCGGCGCTTGAGATAATCCCAGACCACGTAGCGGTCGAGTTCTCGCCCGCCGACGAAGAAGACGCGGCCCTGAGTGCCCTCCGCGAGCCGGTTTGCGAAGCGTATGTCCTCCTCGCTCTGAGACCATCCCGACAACAGAAAGATGTTGATCGTGATGTTCTGCTCCCGGCAGAGCAGCCCCTCGCGCTGAGTGAAATGCTCCGTCCGCGGGTCGGGCGGGTACAGCAGGTAGAGCCATTTGTCTTCGAAATGCGCTGTCGGAAGCCCGTCAGTGATCAGAATGATCTGCCGGTTCGGCGTGTCCTGCACCTGGAGTATCTGGCGGGCGGTCCGGAGCCCCTGCTGAAGATTCGTGAAATGCGGTGGAATGTCCCGCTCGGTCAGCCGCTCGTCACTCATGTCGGCCTTGAGCCGCACCCATGGCTCGTGAATCGTCACCGTTTTCGGCATCAGCTGCGGCACTTCGGAGATGTGTCGCCGCTTGGCGAAGGTAAAAATCTCCACGAAATCGACGAAATCACCTGGATATTCCGTTCGGATGAGCCCGTGCAGCGCGAGTGCCATGCGCTTGACGTTCACGTATTGCCCGCCCCAGCGCATCGAGCCGCTCATGTCCATGCACACGACCGTCGCGCATTTGGGCGTGTTCCGCGTGATGTGAATCTCGATGTCCTCCGGGAGCATCCGGATGCGCGGGCCGCGCTCCGGCCCGGTCTGGCCGGGTCCGCCGCCTCGGCTCGCTTCGCGGATCATTGCGTTGGTCATTGAAGATGCGACGTCCATGTTGGCCAGGCTGTCGCCGAACGCATACGGCCTGGTGCGCTGCGTCTCCACGACGCCTTCTCCGGCGATCGGCTCGGAGTGTCGGCCCGTCTTGGCGGCCTGGAGGTCGGCGAAGATTCGGTCGAGCAGCTTGGACTGAAAAATCCTGAACGCGCGCGGCGTCAGCGTGTACCGACCATTGTCGTTCTGAAGACCCTGTTCTTCCGCGAGTTGCCGTACCAGTTCCTCCACCTGGTGCCGCAGCCGCTCAAGCTCCGCCATCTGCGCACGGTCGGCGAACCGCGCCAGCTCTTCCATGTTGATCAGATACAGCTTGGCATTCCTGGCCGCCTCTTTGAGCTGTTCGATCAGCCGGTCGATCGTCTCAAGCTCCTCTTTGATTTCTATCGCCTGCGGGACCGTCATCTCCTTCTTGCCGCTGAACCGGTATTTTCCCGCGAGTTGTTCCACTTCATATTGATTCCCGAGCGTTTCGATCAGAGTGAGCAACTCTTTCGCGAACGTCTTCGCTGCGAAGTTGTCCGCCCGGTACCACATGCGTTCGAGTTCGGCGATTTGCCGCGTCTTGAGCGCGCGCTGAAAGGCGGTGGCGAATTCCTTCGGCGGCTTCATGCGTGCGCCGGCCTCCAGAAACGCCCGCTCCGACTCCTCCCGCGCGGCGGAGACCTCGTACGTCTCAAGAATCCTCCGTTTCCGTTCTTCGAGCATCGCGAGCAGCGAACTGACACTGGGACCAAGTCCGCTGATTTGCGACGGGTCGAGTTCGATCGCCTCGGCAAGCTCCTCCTCGGAGAAATCGCGCAGCGTTCCGCTCTCCAGGAGGTGCTCAAACGCCGGCGTTACGAGGTCCGGCGCCTGCGATGCGGGCATCGGAAAACGCTGAGGGTCGTACCCGAGATAGGTATGGACGATACCGCCGGCCGGAGATTGCGAGGGTGCGTCGCTCATTGCGGACATTCTATCCGCTGAGTGCAGGCCCCGCCGATTCGGCCGCGTCGGCGACAACGGCGGCGTGCGGGTTGCGACCTTTTTCAGAGGTACGGGTGGCGCGCCCCCGTTCGTTCACCAGAACTTGCCCTGCTCGCGCTGGTGCGTCTGCCGCCATTGAACGATCTTTTCACGCGCGGGGGCGTGCCTGCCTTCCGCGGCGTCCCTCGCGGCCTCGTCAGCCAGGTCGGCGAGCTGGTTTAGTATAGGCCGGGCCGGCGGATAGGCCGCGTTTCCAGCCTGGCGGCGCGTTTCCATTCCCACTGCGCGGCAAAGGCTGGTGATTTCCTTCCACTTTCCCTTTTCCGCGAGAAACTCAAAGGCGGATAGGAACGAATACTGGTCCTCCATGTCCTCGGCGACAAACGTATCGCCGGGCATGTATGGATGGACCCCGTTTCCGACGGTCGAGACGTACGATGTCAGGTCCGCGAGCTCGGCCTCCGATAGCCCCAGCTTGTACTCCTGGTTGAACCACTCGACCACCGCGCGCAACGTCGGCTGGCTCCCGTCATGAAAATAGGGGGCGGTAAACGCCGCGCCAAGCAGGGTGGGCGTGTCGAGCGCCCGATCGCGCGAATACTCTGCGTACCCCTGGACCGTGCCGATGTCGTGCCGCTGGTGATCCAGGAAATTCGCCGATGGAATGTGGCAGCTTGCGCAACTTCTCCCGCTCATCGTCGGGAATACGCGGTTAAAGATCTTTTCCCCCCGCAGGGCCGCCTCGTGTGCACGGTGATTCAGCGTCCCGTCGCGGTCCAAAGCCGGATTCCGCAGAAAGTCGAATTCGTTCATGTAGACGATCATTGCGTCCAGAAGTACGGGGTCCGGCTCTTCTCCGTTGAACTCATTCACGATCACGTTGCGCACGAAATCGCGCAGCGACGCAAAGCGCCCGTTGCGGCCGTACGGCGCGGCAAAACGGATGCCTCGCAGGTCCGGAATATCCACCGGATCGAACACGGCATTGTTTCCATGCGGCGCGAAGAAACTGTTGCTCACGTCCATGTTGCCGGGCCGCGATGACAGGCCGGGTATGAAAAACGCGGGGTTATTGCCCGATTTGTCGTGACAGGAATTGCATGTGATTCCAAGTGCCCGCGCCGGCTCCCCGAACATCAGCGGATTGTTGAACGCCGCCGCTCCCAGCGAACTGAGCGTCATGTCGCGCTCCAGCGCCCCGCGCTCGACGCTGTTGAGAATCTGCCGCGGCCGGGGAATCGGCTTGGCGATATGGCTCCCCGGCGGGAGTGTGATCAGTACCCGCGCGCGGGGATTGCTCGTCGGGCTTGCCTTTGGAATGGGCGCGAGCGGCGCGTCGTTCGAGATCGTGTAGTCCGGTCCGAAGTTGTCCACGAAATACTTTCGAATCGCTTCGACGTACGCCTTGGTGTCTTCGCCGCCAATCTGCGCGGGCCGGCTGCTGGCGACCGTCGTCGAAATCCTCGAAAGAGCGTCCCAGTGTGAATTGAGCCGCGCCAGCGCCGCCGGGTCACATCGTTCAAGCGCCGGAACAAACGCGCCGAACGCTGCTCGCGCCGCTGCCGCACCGCCGTCCGCGGGCAGCCGTTCCAATCGGTTCACGACGATCGCGCTCATGGCCCGCGTCAGTTGAATGAACACCTGCCGCGCCGCTTCTTCGCGCGGGAGTATGTCAATCTCGGAATCTTCCGGATTCGCCGGTAGGTCCACATCCGGTGGCGGGGGTGCCTGAGTAGCCATGACCGCCCGCACGTGCTCAATCGTCTCAACGATTCGCTCGGCATGGGCGACGTCAAACGTTCGGACCACTTCCGCGATGATGTCCGCGTCTTCCTTTACCTGTTCCCAGTGGATGGGATTGAGACCGAGCACGAATGCCGCCCGCGCGTAGGCGTCGGCCGCGCGCTTGGCCGTTTGCGTGGCGGACGTACCTTCGCCAGGAAAGGCGGTTTGCGCGATGATGCACACCCAGGACGCAGAGTAAATAATCGTGGCAGCGAACGTCACCATTCGATTCGTGGCTCCGGCCTTGCTTCTCGCCAGGACTTCATCGTAGTGCTCGGCGCGATCCCTTCGCAACTTCGGCGACGCATCGGGGCTCGCCCCCTGCCCCTGGATTATCGGCCGGCGTCGCATAATGTCCCCGACCGCAAGGCCGCACACCCTTTCAAACGTCTTTCCATCAGCAGCAGCCCTGAGCGGCCGATAGAAACGGGTGAATCGCATTCGTGAAACGCGCCGAACCTCCGGGTTAGGTCAGGACGCCCATGATCGTTGACCACATAATGTCGCGCAATATCGTCACCATCGGCATGGATGACAGCCTGGAGTATGCGCAGGCGCTCTTCGATGAGCATGGCTTTCATCACTTGCTCGTCGTGCAGCGCGGCCGCCTCGTTGGCATCATTTCCGATCGCGACCTGCTTCGCAATCTCAGTCCCTTTATCAATAACCTTGCCGAGCGAACCCAGGACGCCGCCACGTTGAAACGCCGCATCCACCAGGTGATGACCCGCTCGCTCGTTACCGTCACACGCGAAACTCCGATCGCCGACGCCGCGTGGGAGTTGCTCGAAAGCGGAGTGTCCTGTCTTCCCGTCATAGATGACCGAAGCGTTCCGATCGGCATCGTGAGTTGGCGCGACCTGCTTCGTGCGGTCGTCCCGCCCGTGCCGATCATGGCTGAGTCCCCCTGACGCGCCGGCGCAAGGAAAAGCGAGTCCCGAATCGATAGCGCGGAGGCCATTTGATGAATTGGCTGCGACGAGCGGAGAAACGGGTGATCCGTTTGGTGCTGTGCGCCGTCGCCCTCGCGCCTCCGATGGGGCTCGCCTTTTGGCAGCTTTTTCTTCATCTTTACGGCCCGCCGACACGCGCCGCCACATGGTCCGTTCTGGCCTCGGCACATGGCGCCGAATCCGCGCCCGGCGACCCCTGGGATGCACGGCAGTTTGTGATCGATGACGCGGGCCGCTGCTGCCGACGCGCGGAGCTGGCCCGGGTGGAGCTTCGCGTTTCGTCCGACGCGATCGATTTCATAGGACATGCCTTCGTTTCCACTCCCGCACGGACCGTCGGATTCCGCACGCACCACGAGTCGGACATCGGCCTGGTGGATTACCTGAGCCCGTTCGCGAAGTCCCGTCCCGGCTTTCTTCGCGATGATTCCGCCGCCGCGTTCGACTACGTCGTTTCTTATTCAGCCTGCCCGGAAACTCTTCGCATGCTGGAGGAATCGATCGACCGCCACGCGCACGATCCCTACCAGGTAGGCGACTGGGATGGCGGATTTAACTGCGCCACGTGGGCGCAAAAACGCCTGCGCGACGCCGGCCTGACGCCGCCGCCCGGCAAATGCCCAAACCAACTGGCTCGCTCCATGTACCCGAGGCCTCCGATGGTCGATGGACACGGTTCGGAGACTGAATCGAGCAATGAGGTGAGAAAATGAATGCTGGTCGTTTGCATGCCCCCGCGTACGCGTCCCGCATCATGAACCGTGCCGCGCCCGCCTTTACGCTGATCGAGCTTGTCACGGTGATCGTGATTCTCGGCGTGCTGTCGACCGTCGCGATTCCCGTGTATCTCGACTACACGCGCGACGCGAAGGTCTCGGCCTGCAAGGGCGCGCTCGGCGCGCTTCGCGCGGCCGTCGGGTCCTATCATGCCTGGTCCGCCACGGACGCGGGCGGCGGCGTCCCCCGTTATCCGGCCATCAGCGATCTGACAACCGTCGGAGTCGTGATTCAGGATGCCGTTCCCCCCAACCCTTTCGATTCGGATGGAACTCCCGCCAACGTCGTCAACGCCACGGGCACGACAAAAGGCACAATCGTCGGAAACACCGGCGGCTGGTGCTACAACCCCACAAACGGCCAGGTTTGGGCGAACACAGGCACGAAGGGAGTTGGCGAGAGCGCGTTCTGAGGGATTGTCGTGGGAAGTCATTCGCTTCTGATCACGTCTGGTAACTCACTCGGCCGTGCTTGGCAGATCGGGAGATCTTCTGGTGCGCGTGCAGCCCCGCCAGCACAAACTCCACGCAGGATGCCCGCATCGCCGCGTCGTGTGACGGGTTGATCTCGAACGCCTTCTCCCAGGCGGGCGGCACCCGTTTGAGCTTCTCAGCGTACGCTGACGAAGGGAGCATGTCGCCCACCTCGATGCTCACGCCCTTGCCGAAGATCCCCGCAATGTCCTCGAAGCCGTGCTGGTCGCAATATTCATCAAAGACTTTCTTGATCGCCTCCACCTGCACCGCGTCGATCACCTGCTCCTCGCTCATCTGGTGACTGCTCATCATGTCCAGTTCCAGTTTGCCCATCGAGCTGCTGGTCAGGTGGGCAAGGTCGCTGATCCGCGGCACCGCGTGCTCCTCGCCGAGCACCGCCGCACGGCGCCGCGCGCTGGCGATCATCGTGCGGTAGTTCGCGATTGAGAACCGCGCGCTTACTCCCGACTGCGCGTCAATGAAATCGCTCTTCCGCGCCTCGATTGTCACCTGTTCGCAGATCTCCTTCATGAACAGCGGCACGTGCACCGGGTAGGGCCCGTCGAGCCGGATTCCCGACTCCTGTTCCATGATGGCGATGCCCGTCTCGCGGTCGCGCGGGTAGTGAGTCCGGATCATTGAGCCGATGCGGTCCTTGAGCTGTGGAATGACCTTGCCGCTCCGGTTGTAGGTCGAAGGATTCGCCGAAAAAAGAATGACGATGTCCAGGTCGAACCGTATCGGGAACCCGCGAATTTGAACGTCGCGCTCTTCGAGAATGTTGAAGAGGCCGACCTGCACCAGCTCATCCAGCTCCGGCACCTCGTTCATCGCGAAAATGCCCCGGTTCATCCGCGGAATCAGCCCGAAGTGCAGTGCATCTTCCGCAGACATGCTGGTCCCCATGGCCAGCTTCGAAGGGTCAATCTCGCCGATCAGGTCGGCGAATTTCGTGCCCGGCGCGAGCCGCTCGGCATAGCGCTGCTCGCGCGGCCACCAGGCGATCGGGGTCTGGTCGCCCTCCGCGGCAATCAGCCGCCGCGCCTGCTGGCTGATGGGCTTGAGCGGGTCGTCGTGCAGCTCGCTGCCCGCGACATAGGGAATTTCCGGATCGAGCAGACGAACAAGCCCGCGCATGATGCGGCTCTTGGCCTGCCCCTTCTCGCCGAGAAAGAGCATGTCGTGCCGAGCCAGCAGGGCCAGGCTGATCGCGGGGATGACTGTGTCCTCATATCCGATGATGCCGGGAAACAGGTCATCGTGGGAGGCGAGCACCTTGAGCAGGTTGTCGTGCAGCTCCTGCTTGACGCTGCGCGACTTCCATCCCGCGGCCTTCAGTTCGCCCAGCGTGCGCGGCTTGTTTGCGGATTGCGTGTTCATATGCCGTCATTGTAGCCGTGCCGGCCGTGTCGGTCAGACCGGCCTGCGATCACGCCCAGGCCCACGTCTACAGAATCGTTCAACTACCGCCCGCGCAGAGCGATGTTCCCCCTCGCTTCCGACAACGCGAGAACGATGCCGGCCCCTGTCATCCACTTGCCCGTGGCCTGTCTGCTGGCAGACCGTGCCACCCGGCACCGTGCCCGCCTGCGGGCACGACCGCACGATCTCTGCGTCCAATCCATGCACACGAATTCCCACGACAATACCGCGCAGGTGCCCGCTTTTTGCGCGCACGCTGAGCTAGTCTGATGGCTATGAAGCGCGCCCGTGGAGCAGTACATGCGGGACCGGGTGTTCGCCCGGCGGCAACCGCAAAAAGGAATCGCCCGTTTCAGGGCATTTCTGGGCAATTCAGCTTATTTCAGCACAAAAAAAGTTCCTCGCGGATTTCCGGGTGTGTCTGCCCTCCGCTGACGTATGCACTCTTGCAGTCCGGCCGCGTACCATGACCGGGCGGGCCGTGGCCCGCGGCCGATGAAATGGAGTACGCCTGTTGTGAGGGCCAATGCGGAGCGAATCCTGACCGCGCCTGGGCAACAAGCTGCCGAATCGGCCACTTGCGCCGAAGAGCCCGCCGCCCCTGACTGGTCCGGCGTGTCCGAGGAGATTCTCTGCCCCCTCTGCGAATACAACCTGCGCGGGCTTGCGGAGCCTCGATGCCCGGAGTGCGGCTATCGCTTTGAGTGGCCCAATCTGCTGGACCCGTCGCGCCGGCTGCACCCGTACCTGTTTGAGCATCACCCGGATCGTCCCGTGTGGTCGTTTGTCCGGACACTGGCGGGGGGGCTTCGGCCGGGCAGATTCTGGCGCTCGCTCCAGCCGAGTCAGCCGGTAAGCGTGAGGCGCCTGTCTGCGTACGCGGCACTGCTCCTGGTGGCCTGCCTGCTGATGGGCTGCGCCTTCGTGGCAGAGACAGGTTACGGGATGTGGAGACGGCATACTCAGGAGAGAGCATGGGAGGACCGGTCCCTCCGACGACCCCAGATGGCACCCTATCGCGCAGAGGTCATAAAGAAATGGGGCTCATTGGACGCATACCTCGATCGCGACGGGCTGACGACGCCATGGAAGCTGCTGCTGCGGGCGGACGCCCGGCAGAAGTTCCGGGCCGACTTTGCCCTGCCGGTTGCCATCATCTTCTGGTTATCTGGCACATGGCTGGCACTCTCGGTGTTCGAGATCAGCCGGCGTCGAGCCGGCATCCGTCGGATTCACTTCCTGCGATGCGTGACGTACGCCGGTGATGTAGTTTGGTGGCTGGCCCTGGTCCTGCCACTCATCCGGGGGGCGCTGCTGGCGGCCGAGGTGGTATACGGCACTGGCTTTCAGCCTGGCATGTTGCCCATCGCGATGCAATTGGAGCGACTCATCCGGTGGGTGTGCATTGCAGGCCTATTGATCTTCGTGATTCGCCTGATGGCCGCGTACCGGCATTACCTTCGCTTCCCCCATGCCGTCGCCGTCGTTCTTTCGTCGCAGGCAATCTCGCTTTTGATCGTCCTGAACGTCATGCTCCTGCTGAGCAGATTGTGAAGCCTGCAGCGGCTCCCGGGCGAGGGGAAGCACTCACCCGGTACTGGACAGGAAACCAAGTCTGCCCTATCTTTTCTAGTCCAGCCCCGCGGAGCCTTGAAGCAAGGCCGCCGCGGTCCGGCAGGAGAGGTGGCTGAGTGGCTTAAAGCGACGGTTTGCTAAATCGTTGTACGGGTAACACTGTACCGGGGGTTCGAATCCCCCCCTCTCCGTTTCCCCCGAACCTCATGTAAAACGCCTTTCATCGTGCGCCGCAAACGGAGGTCCACGGTCCGCCGTCATTACGCGGTCGGCTGCGCTTCCGCGTGGCTCGTAGCCCGGGGCGACGCCCGCTCCTGCCCCGGCGGCGCGAAGCCGTGCCGCATCGTGTTCTCGCAGATTGTCTGCGGCAGCATGAACTGAAGAAGGTAATCCGGCCCGCCCGTCTTAATGCCCAGCCCGGACTTTCCGAAGCCGCCGAACGGCTGCCGATCCACCCGCGAAACCGTCGTCTTCCGGTTCAAGTACAGCGTGCCGACGTGCAGCGCCCGCCGCGCCAGCTCGATGTGCGCCGGGCTTCGCGAAAAGACGCCCGCCGTCAGCGCATAAGGCGTGCCGTTGGCAATCTCAACGGCATGTTCGAAACCGCGAGCCTTGAGGATGGTGAGGATCGGCGCGAGCATCTCTTCCTGAGAAATGCGCGCGTTCGGCGATGCATCGGCGAAAATCACCGGCCAGAAGTAGTATCCTCCCTCCGGCCGATTCGCGCCAGACCTGGCTGCTGGCCGGCCTTCCAGCACGCAGCGGGCCTCCTTCTTGCCGATCTCGACCCAATTGCGCGCGCGCTCCAGCGACGCCGCGTCGATCATCGGCCCGAACGACGTGCCCGGCAGGTCCGCCGCGGCAGGTTGAATTCCCTCTGCGGCTTCGACCAGTTTGGCGAGAAACTCGTCATGGACGCCGGCCGTGGCGATCACGCGCGAACACGAGGTGCACTTTTGGCCCGAGAAGCCGAAGGCCGAGGCGATGGTCGCCTGCACCGCCTCGTCGATGTCGGCATCGTCGTCCACGATAACCGAGTTCTTGCCGCCCATGTCCGCGATGACACGCTTGAAGAATGCGTGCCGCGCGCGATGCTGCGCCGCCGTCTCCACGATCCGCGTTCCCACGGCGCTCGAACCCGTGAACGCGATCAGGTCGACGTCCGGGTGCCGTACGAGATAATCGCCGACGGCCTCCCCCCGACCGGGCAGGAAGTTCACGGCCCCGGCGGGTACGCCCGCCTCATGGAGCAGACGAACAAGCCAGTTGGCGCAGACGGAAGCCTGCGTGGCGGGCTTCACCACGACCGTGTTCCCGCTGACGAGCGCCGCCGCGGTCATGCCGGTCATGAGTGCAAACGGGAACGACACCGGGCTGATGACCGCGGCTACCCCTCGCGGCCGATAGGCATAGGTGTTGGCCTCGCCCGCCAGGTTACGGAGCCGCACGCGCCGGGTAAGCCGGTTCATCTCGTAGGCGTAATAGCGCAGGTAATCAATCGCCTCCACGACGTCCCCGATCGCTTCGCGCCAGTTCTTGCCCACTTCCAGAACGACCCACGCGGCCGCCTCGAAGCGCCGGGCATGGAGAAGATCGGCGGCACGTGACACTATGGCGGCACGATCGACTGCCGGTATCGCCGCCCACTGCTCAAAAGTGCGGCCCGCCGCCGCCACGGCCTTGTCGGCAAGCGCGGGGTCGCTGTCCGTCGCCCGTCCCACGATCTGGGAAGGATTCGACGGATTAAGCGATGCCGTCCACGTCCCCGCTTCGCACGGCTGTCCGTCGATCAGCGCGGGAAGCTTTTCTCCCGCCAGCGTCCGCGCCCGCGCAAGGGCGTCCTGCATGGCCTGTCGCGACTCGGGTCGCGAGAAATCCACGTCCGGTTCGTTTTCGAAGGGGTTCATCTCGGCGTACTCATCAGGGTCCTGAATGACCGGTTTGGGCAGGGGTGGCGGGGCGGGGGTCGCGAAGCAGGCCGGCTCGCGCAGGAGCTGCTCGATCGGGGCGTCGCCCCCGAAGCTCTGCCGGAGGAACGACTCATTCGCGGTGTTCTCGATCAGGCGGCGGATCAGGTACGCCATGCCCGACACGAGATTTCCGAACGGCGAATATATCCGCAGGCGCTGTTTCATCGCGACAAGGGCGCGCTTGAGCTGATCGCCCATGCCCGTAAGCATCTGAAACTCGACCGTGTTGGGCGGCAATCCGAGCATCTTCTCCATCGCCAGCACTGCGGCGATGGAACGCACATTATGACTCGCGAAGGCCGGGCGGATGATGTCCGCGTGCTCCAGCATCATGCGGGCGCAGCGCTCGAAACATGCATCCGACTCCCATTTATACGAGTAGACCGGTATCGGCCAGCCGTTGCGGATCGCGCCGGCCGTCTCGGCGTCCCAGTACGCGCCCTTTACGAGGCGAATCGCGATGGGGACCCCTCGCCGGCGCACCCAGTCGATTAGCTCCTCCATGTCGCGCTCGGCGTCGCGCAGATAAGCCTGCACGACGATGCCGCAGTCCGGCCACCCGGCGAATTCCGGTTCGGTAAGGATGCGCTTGAAGATGTGAAACGTCAGGTCCTTGACCGCGTAGTGCTCCATGTCGATGTTGACGAATGCCCCGCGCTTCCGCGCCGCGCCGAAAATGGGCCGCAGCCGATCCAGTACAGCCGCCGTGGTCCCTTCGGGGTCGATCGGATCGAACTTGGCGACGATGCCCGTCAGCTTGATTGAAACGTTGACGCGGGGGATCGGTCCCCAGGGCGCCCGGTCGAGAAGGGGGACCGAGGGCCACGAGGCCGACACCTCGCCCAGCCGGTTGATCAGGCGGATGTACAACTCCTGGAGCTGCCGTGCCACGCGATCCGCGATGACGGTTTCTCCGAGCACGTCGAGCGTGAAGGTCATGCCCCGGTGCCGCATTCGCAGGACTGACGCGATCGCCTCCTCCGGCGTGCTGCCGCAGATGAACTGCCGCGCCGACAGCGTGCATCCGAGCCGGACCGCCCACGCCGCCAGCGCCGCATGCACCGATCGGCAGTTGCGAAACCCCAGCGCTGCCTGCATCGGTACAGGCAGCGAAGGATGCGGCTCATCCGAAGTCCCAAGGTACTCCTGAAGATGTCGGGCGACGGCCTCGTGCGTCGGCAATGAGGGCAGCACCTCGACAAATCGGAAAAGCCGCAGTTTCAGGTCCTCATTGCGGGTCATCCACTGCATGGCCGCGTTCTGCAGATACTCCATCGAAAGGATCGACGGCGCGGCCTCTTCGGCCCTCTTGAATATCTCTTCGCCAATGGTCCGGGTGGTTGTTTCGAGAGTCCGGCGGGCGATGACGTCGGTGCGCGGCACGGTTGTGACCCCAAGGGCATGGGAGTGTAGGTCCGCCCTCGACAGCCCGCAAGCGTTGCCAACCCTCCGGGCGATCCATAGACTGCGACCATGTGCACTCGAACCCGAGAAGGCTGCCATTCCCCCCTTCGGTCCCGGCTGGCGAGCACGAGCGCGCTGGTGCTCTGCCTGGTCCTTTTTGTATGGCTGTCCTGCGGATGCGAAGACAAGCGCCGCCACCTGGCCGGCGAAGGCGTGAAATTTGTTCCGGTCGCCCCGCCTCTCTCTGCAGACGCGCCGCCCGAGGCCGTGGCGATGGCGGTTCTGGACGCCTTGCGCGAAGCACAGGTGAGCCGGGCGGGAGGCCTCGGTGCGCCAGAAAACCGCCGGCGGTACGAACAGGCGATGGAGACTCTGCGAAGTCTCGCGTCGGCTGACGAGATCTACCACAATGTGCGCACCAGCAATTCCGGGTCCATTCCCAGGGACATTTCCAGGGACGCTGCGCTTACGCTGACCGTGGAGAGCTGGGTCTCAATGGTGGCGCATTACGTCAACGGCTACAGGCTCGATACGCTCGCCACCGCCATTATGGTCCCCAACCAGCAGGTGGAAGTCTACGTGAATGCCGAGAACGCAAGGGACAACGAGGTCTTGGCCCGCCTGACGACCGGCGCCGCCCCCACCACGGCCCCGGCCGATGGCTCCGTGCGTGCCGACGCGCTGGCACAGGGCGTCTGCCCACCCGTCGGCGCGGCTATCGTCGTGCGCCTTGCCCATCTCAACGGTTCTTGGCGCGTGCAGAAGGTCAGCCTCGGGCCGCCGCGGCAGCCGAGGGCCGCAGGTGTCTCCGCCGTCGAAAGTGGCGTTTCGGGTTCCTAGCTGCCACGCGGACCCGACCTGCACACAACAGATACCTCACGCGCGTTTCGGCTCGTCGGCCGATGCCACGTCCGTTTTCTCGTTCGTCACGATAGCGCACGTTCACGCCCGGTAAAGACTCGGCCCCTGGGCGGATCATTCGGCCATTTTCCGGTCGGGCGCATCTTGCATAATCCCGCGCAGAAACTGCGTCCCCCTTAAAGTTTTTTCAACGCGTGGGCCGATTTTCTATCTATCTATGTTCTCTATCTTATCCAAATTATCTATTACACCCAAATACGCAAGTCGTCGCGTTGGCTTGGGTATGAGTGAGCGGAGTGGCATAGGTCGTCCATTTAACGCCCTAGTGGAGCCAGGGCAAAAGGCTGGCTGCTGAGGATGCGACACGCGGTTCGGCGCAGGAAGCGACCGGACCGTCCACCGGGCCGCCCGCCCGAACGTCCGCATCCGCTGGAGAGACTGTTTCATGGCGAATGCAAAGCTTTTGAGTCAGTACATGGATCCGCTTCTCAGCGGTCACCGGTCGGTCTGCCGCGACATCGTGAAGAGCGCTTTGCGCGAAGGCATCGAGCCGCGCCGGCTCTATCAGGAACTTATCTGGCCCGCGATGGCCCGGGTTGAACAGCTTTACCGCGACGATCGAATCAACCTGGCGGCGGAACATATGGCCACGCGAATAAACCGCACGGTTGCCGATCACATTCAGAGCAGCCTCGATCGCCGGCCCGCCATCAATCGCTGCATTCTCATCGCCTGCGCCGCCGGCGAACCGGAGGAACTCAGCGCACAGATGTGCGCCGATCTCTTCGAGGCCGACGGGTGGGATGTCTTCTTCCTTGGTGGTGGCGTTCCGGAAGATGAAATCGTCTCCCTCGTCGGTCAGATTCAGCCCGACGTGCTCCTGATCTTCGGCAGTCGGCCGCAGGATGCGCCCGGCGTCCGCGCCCTGATCGACCAGGTGCGCGAGATCAACGCCTGCCCGAAGATGAACATCATGGTCTCCGGCGGCGTGTTCAACCGCGCATCGGGACTGTGGAAGGAAGTGAAGGCCGATCTGTTCGCCGAGACCGCCGCCGAAGCTCTGGAACTGGCGATTGAGGCCCCGCCGCGGCAGGTGGAATCGCGCGCCCCCGGCGCCCCCAAAAAGCGCCGGCGCCGGCGCCGGCCGCCGCTGCTCGCGCAGGTGGAAGGGGAGTGCTGATAATCCCGCAGCGCCGCCTCGTGAAAAAACGTGGGGCGCAGCTGAGAATCCAAACGAATGCTCTCGCGCAATCGGCCTGTCGGACGCCACCCGTCCGGCGGGCCGAATGCCTTTGCGCGGTGTCTCCAAGAAGCGCAGCCGAGTTCGCGAAACTCAATCCGGCGTAATAAGCATGCGCAGAAACCACTGGACGTCGGTGCCGTCCAGCATCCCGTTCGCATCCGTGTCCGCCCGCCCGATCTGGCACGACGGATACGCCACCGCGTAGGCGTCCGGCGCTAAAAGTGCTAACACCAGGGCCTCCGTATCGTCCGTCGAAACCCGCCCGTCGCAGTTCAAATCGCCGACGCCCTCGCACGAGTCCGGAATGCCCGTCGCGTTGAAGTCAGGGGCGTATCCCAGGGCGATCTCCGTCGCATCGCCGATGCCATTCGTGTTGCAGTCATATTCCCCGATCCGCACGAAATAGATGTCCTGTTCGTTGTTGAAAGTCGCCGCATAGGCGAGGTTCGCCCCGACCCGGTCGGATACCATGTGATAATAATCTCCGAGCTTGTTCTGATTGGGATAGCCCACGCCGGGGTTGAAGCTCGGCGTAATCGCCACGTTCGGCGTCCACGTAACGCCGCCGCTTATTGATGACGTGTGAAACACCTGCGAGCGGTACGTAAACGGGTTGTTCCGCGTGTCATTCCAGATGACATCGATCCGCCCCGACGGGCCGACCGACATCGTGCCGAACCACTGTCAGTGCAGCGTTGAGTTGTCCGTATTGAGTTTTCGGGTCGGGCTCCAGGTCAGTCCGCCGTCGACGCTCTTCGTGATGCGCACGTCCATGTTGTCCGCGTCCGCGGGATCGGCAGATCCGCACAGATAGACGGTCCCATGGTGACGCCCGCCCGAGGTATCCACCGCGATCCACGGCTGCCCCAACAGCCCAGCCGGATTCGGCCCCGTCGAAAGCCGCATCGTCCCGCCGATGTTCACTGACATGGAAAAATCGAACGTCGGCATCACGTTCGGGTTCCACGCGTTGGATGACTTCGCCACCCGGTACTCCGCGAAGTTGGATGGGTTCACCCCGCAGACATAAACCTCGCCCCCGGAGCCCACCCCGAGCGTACCGAAGATCATGCGATTGGGAATAGTGATCGGGTCCATCCACGTCGCCCCGCCGTCCAGTGAACGCGTAAAGATGCGCAGCCCGCAGCAGGCCGCGTTGGAACTCCACGACATGTAGATGTTGCCGTGTCCCGGGCCGCCGGTTCGATCTACCGTCATCCACTGTTTGTCGCCCCCATATGCGAAAAAACGATCCGGCCAGGACGCGCCGCCGTCCGCCGAACGGAACAGGTCGCAGACGAAGCTGGACTGAAGGCTCATGTAATAGAACACACCGTCCGGGCTTACGTCGAGGACCGGGTCGCTTCGGAAAAAGCCCGGCTGAATGACCTCCACGCGATGCCACGTCCGCCCTGCGTCGGTGCTGAACGAATAGCCCGCCTGCCTGAAGTTGGACGACACATGATCGAACTGCCGCCACCCGATCACGATGTTGTTCGGGTTGGTGGGGTCCACCGCGATGGATGGCTCGTTCGCCGCGTCCAGGCTGATGTTGTTACCGTTGTCATCCACGTTGACCTGAACGCTCGTGTATCCGTTGTGCTCGACGACCTGGCGCGGGCTGCGCAGCAGCGACGGCACCACATACCGGTCGGTGGGGCGTTCGGGCTGTCCCGAAGACGAAGTGTCAATCGGCTCCGGTTGCGGCGGAGTATCATCGCCGGCCGCTCGCACGAGACTGGGCGTCCAAACGAGGGAGAGTGAACACACAAGAAGGCGGCGGCGAAGGCGATTCTCCCGGCGGATGTCCATGAGTGACCCCGTTGCCAGCAACTGGCATAGACCTTGATTGACACGCGCGGGAGCCCGCCGGTCCCGGTGTTCTTAAGGAGTGATTGGCCGGCCCAAGCATACCCTGACCGCCCCCTGCGCTTCAATGACTTCCCTTGCCGCCGATCTTCCGCGCCCCCAGACTACTCCAATGCGAGAAACTCCCCGCCAGACCCGTCGTCCCACGCGTCCAGGCCGACCCTCCCGCAAGCCCGCGCTCGCCACGGCGGCTCCTCCAGCGGCCGAGTCGCCTTGGGTGCAACTGCGCTCCGCGACCAATCACCCTTTTATCTTCGAGCGTATGATCGGCGGCGCGGATCCCGCTGCCCGGCCGGGCGACGTTGTGACCATCTACGACAAGGCGGGACGGTACTTCGGCCGGGGCATTTATAATCCCCGCTCGCAGGTCGCACTCCGCGTTCTTACCCACGAAAGTCGCTCGGTCGATGACGCATTCTGGCGCGAGGCCGTTGAGAGAGCCGTCGAACTCCGCCGCGCGCTCCGCCTCGATGACGTGACCGACGCCTATCGCCTGGTGCACTCCGAAGGCGACGGACTGAGCGGGCTGATTCTCGAACGTTTTGCGGACTGCCTCGTGTTCGAGGTATTCTCTCTCGGTATCTATCAGCGCTATCCCGCGCTTGCCGAGTTCGCCGCCGCGGCGCTTGGGCCGCCACGATCTCTCGAGCGCCCGGACGGTGCTGCCGGCAACTGGCGCGTGTTTGTTCGTGCCGACGAGTCCATCGAGCGCACCGAGGGCTTCTCGGTGCGCGCCGAAGAGTGTCCCGACGCGGGACGTCTCATCATTCGTGAACACGGCATTCGCTACCGGGTCGACATTGCCGGGGGGCACAAGACCGGTTTCTTCTGCGACCAGCGCGACAACCGCCGAAAGCTTGCCGGGCTTTGTCGCGATGCGAATGTACTGGACATGTGCTGCTACACGGGGGGGTTCGGTCTCGCTGCGAAGGTCCTCGGCGGGGCAAAAGACGTGACCTGCGTCGATCTCGACGAGGCGGCCCTCGCCGTCGCGAAGGAGAATATCAACCTCAATAACACGCGGATCACACTTTCCCACGCCGACGCATTCAACTACTTCCGCCAGATGATTTCCATCGGCCGCAAATTCGATGTTCTCGTGCTTGATCCGCCCAAGCTCGCGACCTCGCGTGCCGCGGTGGATGAGGCGATGCGAAAATACTACGACCTCAACGGCCTCGGGATGCAGGTCGTCCGGCGGGGGGGGCTAATGCTTACGTGCAGTTGCAGCGGCCTCGTTTCACGCGACATGTTCGTGCAGACCCTGCATCGCGCCACGCGCCCGGCAGGCCGGACAATCCAATTGCTCGAGTTGTCCGGGGCCGGTCCTGATCATCCCGTCATGCTCAACTGCCCGGAATCGGTCTATCTCAAGGCGGCTTGGCTGCGGGTCATGTGATTCAATGGGCACTTCCGACGGGGGACGTCCGGGTGAAAACGAATCCGTCAGTCGGCCGCGCCACGCGCGCCGCCTTGACTTCTAACGTGAAAGCCACCATGTTTCAGCCGGACGATTCCGCATCGCGCCATAAGACGACCCTGGTAGTCTGCCTGCTCATCATGACCCTCATCGGCGGCCTCACGCCGATCGGAGCGCGCATGGCCGTCGCGGAGATTCCTCCGATGCTTGCGGCGTGGTTGCGCTTCGGCACGGCGGGGATTCTGCTGTGGCTGACCCTTCGCTTCCAGGGGCGGCGGCTCGGTTTCACCCGTGCCGAAGTCCCGCGGCTCTTGCTTCTGGCGATCCTGTGCGTCCCGGTCAATCAGCTCGGATTCATGGGTGGCATTAAGCTGGCGAATGCCTCACATGCGGCACTCTTCTACGCCCTGACGCCGGTGCTCGTCTTCTGGGGCTCCGTACTGGCCCGCCGCGCGCGGTTTTCGGGCATCATGTTCGCCGCCGCTCTCCTGGCCTTCGCCGGCGCGGCCTGCGTGCTATGGCCCTCCATCGTCGCGCCGGGCGGCGGCCGAAAGGCGTGGGAGTCGATGCTCGCGGGCGACCTGTTACTGCTGCTTGCCGTCGGATCGTGGGCCGCTTTCGTCGTGGCTAGCAAGGTGATGCTGGAGCGGTTCGGCGCGCTGCCGACGCTCGCCGCCGTCTTTCTGCTCGGCGCGCTCGTGCACACGCCGGTCGCCCTTTGGTCCGCCCGAGACTTTGCCGCCGGCGGGGTAACACTGAGCGGCGTGGCGGGCTTCTTGTTTATCACGCTCATCAGCGGCTACGCCGGCTATCTCTTGACGTACAACGTACTTGCCCGGTTTGACGCCACCCGCGCGATGATCTTCGTCAACGTCCAGTTTCTCATCACGGTCCTGGTCGAGCGCGCCCTCTTCGAGGTGCCCTTGTCGGCGTACTTCGCCCTTGGGTCCGTGCTGATCTGCGCGGCCATCGCACTCGACTTTGCGCGATTGCCCCGGCGTGGTCCCCATGCGGCGTCGGCGCGCGCGGACCACTGATCCCGAATACTATCCGTTTCGAATCGCCGCGAGATACCGCGTAATCTGGTCAACATGTGACAGGTCATGTCCGGCGTGCATGCGGATCATCACCCCCAGCGATTCCTCGCCGCGCTCGCTGTGGCGGCCCGTTCGCTTAAGGTCCTCCGGCGTCATCATGCGCCACAGCCGAAGCGTCATCTGTCGAAGGGAGCGAAACTCGGCCGCCAGCTCCGCGGGAACGCGCTCGTTATGCCGTTGGCGAGACACCCACATGTCCTGATCAATGCTGCCGATCACCGGCGTCTCTTCGCAGAAAATCTGCCGCACCCGGTGAAGGTAGATGATCTCTGCGTCGACGAGATGTCCGATGATCTCATTCGGTGTCCACTTCCCCTCGTACGGACGCCGCCGCAGCGTAGCCGCGTCATTCTCCCGGGTGAACCGGTCGATCGCGTCGGGCGTGGCCGAAAGCGTCTCAATCGGGTCTCGCGGACCAAGTAGGTTCATCAGCTTTGTTTGGTATGCGGGCGTGTTACCCAATTCGATGGCAGGTGCGGTGGACATGTGTGCTCCCGTGTCTTCAAGTGTCGGTTCCGGAGGTCATCCTATCGCTGGTGGGTCTGCCGGGGCAGACGGTCCTCCGATTCTCGCGCGGCGGTTCGTACGCCCCGGCGGGTTCGCGGGCCAACGGGCGCTCTCACGAGCGAGCGGCGTTGGAATCGCTCTCAGCCGGGGCGCAGGCGCGAAGCAGACGCGGCAACTCGACGACGAATCGGGAGCGCGGCATCGCTTCCGTCGCACCCGCCCCGAGTGCCGCGTCGCGAAGCGCCGTGTCGACGTGCGAATAGAACGCCACGACTTTCGGACGGCTGGCGTGCCGCGCCGCCACTTCGATGGCGCCGCGGACATCGTCGGGCGGTAGGTTCATGTCGACCAGCACCACGCCGACCGGACCGGCGTCCAGTTTCTCGGCCACGCCTTCGGATGTGGAGACAATTTGTACCGGGACGCCGAGGTCCTTCCCCGCGCCGTTGACTCTTGTTGCAAACATCAGATCACGAATGACCGCAACCGCGCATGGCATGGCAAATTGTTCCTCCTCGTACCGAACAAGGGAATAGTAGTGCCGCAGGACAGGGCGGTCGAGGCTCTTTGGTTCACCTGCCATTCTTCGCTCGCGCCAAGTGCAGTCCGTGCCGCGCGGCTTGACGCGCCGGACCCGCAAATCCAGAATGCGGCCACTAAGTCCGCGTTGGGAGAACGTTAATGGCCAAGCACTCGCCGAAGTTTCTGGATCTCGTCTCCGAAGCCCGGAAGGGCATCCGCGAAGTGACGATTGCCGATGTCAAGCCTCGACTGGACCGCGGCGACAAATTCCACCTTGTCGACGTCCGCGAGGAAAGCGAGTGGGCCGCCGGCCATCTGCCCGGCGCGATCCATCTCGGCCGCGGCATCATTGAACGCGACATCGAGGCGCGGATTCCCGACACCAATGCCGAGATTATTCTCTATTGCGGGGGCGGCTACCGATCGGCGCTGACCGCCGAGAGTCTTATGAAGATGGGCTACCACAATGTAATCTCGATGGACGGCGGCTTCCGCGCTTGGAAGGATGCCGGCTATCCGCTTGTGAAAGACTAGAAAACGGCCGGATCGTTCGCGGCGCTGCGTTGCCCTCATCTATAATCGCGCCGCAGTGGAAACGCCTGAAATCAAGATTGCGAATGGCCGGACTCCCGACGATGGCGACGTCATTATCTACGACGGCGCGTGCGGTTTTTGTAGGGCCCGCGCCGCCGACATTCTTCGTCGCGACCGGAATCATTGTCTTCGCTTTGCCACCTGGCAGGACGCGGATCTGGCCGGGCGGTTTCCCGCCGCTGCGGACCTCCCGCGAAACGAAGGACTGGGTTTTGTTCGTGCCGACGGACGAGTGGTGATCGGCGCGGATGCTGTATACGAAGTTTACCGTCGGCTGCCCGGCTGGCGCTGGCTTGCATGGCTCTACCGTGTGCCGGGACTGAATACCCTGTGCCGACGCATGTACCGATGGTTCGCCGCCAATCGCCATCGCCTTGGTCCATCGGCAACAACCGGGTGCTCCGACGACAGGCGTCGATTCACTCGTACGAAGGATTCGTGAGACTCCAATGATGTTCCGAATCGCCTCACTGCTTGCAAGCGGCACCGAAATCGTATGCGCACTCGGGCTGCGGGACCGGCTCGTCGCCATAAGTCACGAATGTGACTTCCCGCCCGCGGTCGGGCCGCTTCCAAGGGTGACACGTACCGTGATTGATGCAGCCGCGTCCGGCAGGGCCATCGACGAACAGGTACGCGGCATGTGCACGCGCGGCAAGCCGCTCTACCAGATTGACGTGAAACGGCTGGCCGACCTCCGCCCCGACGTCATTATCACGCAGGCCCAGTGCGACGTCTGCGCAGTGCGCTTCGAGGACGTGCGGCGGGCGGTTGAATCGACCCCCGCGCTGAACGTGTGCCGCGTCGTCGCGCTGAATCCGACACGCCTTGAACACCTGTATTCCGATATTCGCGCTGTCGCCGTGGCGTGCAACGCTTCGTCCGCGGGCAAGTCCCTTGTCGCCGCGCTCCAGAGCCGCGTTTCGGATGCAGCCCGCCGAGCGCACATGGTTTGTGCCGAGACGCATCGTCCCCGCGTGGCCTGCATGGAATGGATTGATCCCCTGATGATCGCCGCCAACTGGATGCCCGATCTGGTGGACCTTGCCGGTGGGCAATGCGACCTCACGAACGGCGGCGCGCACAGCACATGCACGGACTGGAGCGTGCTCCGCGCATTCGATCCGCAGGTGATCGTCGTCATGCCGTGCGGCTTTGACCTCGATCGCGCCGTCGCGGAAAGCAGCTCGCTCCTCGGCATGCCCGGCTGGCCGGAAATCGCCGCCGTCCGAGAAGGCCGCGTATTCGCCGTCGACGGCAATGCCCTGTTCAACCGGTCCGGCCCCCGCATGGTGGACAGCCTCGAACTCCTCGCCGGACTCATTCACGGCGGGGAGATGGGTGATTTCCGGGCAAAGCACTCATGGGCCTGGCGGCGCTTGGTCGGTGCCGGCGTGGCGGCCGGTTAGCCCCGCCGCCTCCAGGAGCATTTGAAGTCCGTCGACGTCACGCTGCGAAAACGCTCCCACTTGGTAGCTGTCCAGATCGAGAACGCCCCAGCAGCCGCCGCTCTGCTCGAACAAGGGTATCACCACTTCCGATCGGTCGCGCGGGTCGCAGGCAATGTAGTTGCTTCCAAGCTCGGCGACGTCCCGCACGACCAGGGGACGCCTGGTTGTAAATGCCTTTCCGCACGCTCCGTGAAGCCCGATGGGTGAGCACGCCGGCTTGTCGCGGCGCGGGCCGAGCACGAGTTCCTCGTCGCCCAGATGCACGTAGAACCCAATCCATGAAACGCCCGTTGCATGGAGCGCGTCCCACACTGCATCGACAAATCGCTGCATCCGCTCGGCGCGGTCGCCGGTCGCACTGATCCGCTGCGCCATCGACGCGTAGTTTCGTTCCATCGGCTCGATTGTGATGGGCGCGGACCTGCGAATCAAGGCGGTACACGAATGTGCGAAGGATTCGCACGCCGTTTCGGCGAAGCGACCGGCGTGCCCGTCACCGTGCCGCCGTTGCGCTCGGCGCAACCGGCGCGACCGACGAAAGCTGTGCCGCGGCCAGCGTTACGCGGTTTCGACCGTTCCGCTTCGAGGCATACAGCGCTTCGTCGGCCTCGTGCAGCAGAGCATCCGGTGTGCCGAGTTCGACCGTCCGCTCCGCGATTCCCACGCTCACGGTGACGTGGATACGCTGTCCATTGACCGAAATGCGGCTGGCCTCCACCGCCTCTCGAACGTGCTCCGCGCAGACCAGCCCGCCGCCGGCATTGATGCCCGGACAAAGAATCAGGAACTCTTCTCCGCCGATTCGGCACACGATGTCGGCCGACCGCGTGTTCTTGCGCATGACGCGCGCCGCCTCCTGAAGGACCGCGTCTCCGGCGGCATGGCCGTGCGTGTCGTTGATCTTCTTGAAGTGATCGATATCGAGCATCATGGCGCAGAAGGAGTGGCCGTATCGCTCGTTCTGTGTCCAGAGCTGTTGCAGCCGCGTCATCGCCTCGCGGCGGTTGATCAGGCCAGTCAGTTCGTCGGTCGTCGCCATGCGCCGCAACTTCTCGTTGGCGACGCCGAGCTGCTCGTTGGCCATCGCCATTTCCGCGTTGAGAAGCGTGATTTCGCGGCTTCGCTTGGCCAGCGCCTCCTCGAGGTGGATGATTCGTTCCGCGGCGTGCAGCCGGGCCATCAACTCCTGCCGGTTAATCGGCTTGGGAAGGAAGTCATCCGCGCCGGCGTCGAAGGCTTCGACCAACCGGCCGATGTCCGAATGCGCCGTGACCATCACGACGTAAATGAAACGAACCCCCTCATGCCCGCGCAGCGCCTTGCACAGCTCCACGCCGTCCATCTCCGGCATCGTCCAGTCCGTGATCAAGATAGGCGGCGCATGTTCCAGAACGAGCTTCAGCGCGTCGCGCCCGTCGGCGGCCTTGAGCACCTCGTAGTCCGACATTTTGAGATACTTCTCAAGCAGCCGAAGCGAGAAGGAGTCGTCGTCAACAATGAGGACTTTCTTGTTCATTCGTCTGTTTCACCCGCGCGGCGCTGTGGCCGTCGCGCGATGGCAAAGGTCCGCGATCTCTCGAATCTGCTTTTCCAGGAGCCCTGGGTCTCCGGCCTCTTTGGCGCACAGCTCAAGCTGTCGCGCCGCCTCGGTGATCACCGGGAATCCATAGCCTCCGGCGGATCCCTTGAGCTGGTGAGCCAGCCGCGTCAGCGTGTCGAGGTCGCCCTGCCGGAGTTTCTCGTACAGGTCTGCCGCCTTCTGCGGAAGGGCGCGCACGAACTCCTCCACGAGTTCCAGCATCTCCGGGTCCTTACCCAGTTCGCTGACAATCGGTGGACGCGCGGGTCGCGTTGACATTGGGATCCCTCCGGTTGGTGCCCGGAAAATCATCGGCTTTTCGGGGTTGCGAATTCGCTTTTCCAGTGCCCAGCGCGGCGGCTTTTTGCGCCTGTTCGAGTCAGTGTTTTCCCTATTCGATCGTCTGTCGCGCGCTCGCCAGCAGGGCGTAGTCCGAGGGCCGAGCCCGCGCCGTCGCATGGTTATAGAGGTGTGAAACGCCCCGTTTCCGTGCACCTGTCGGCACCAATTGCGTCGTCGCCTCTCCGTGCCTCATCAATTAGGATATCGGACGCCCCCGGCGTGAGGCGGATGGACGTCGCAGGAGGGGCGAAAGTCGCCGCCCGCGTGGGTAATCATCAGGGTTCTCGAATGAAGATGTTTCTCCTGGCGGCTGTCCCGGTCATTGGCGCGGTTTCCGTGCTGCTGGCCTGGCACAGCGCCGCGCGCCGCCGCCGCAGCGACTGCCGGGAAGCCATCACGGTCTGGGAAAGCGCCGCCGCCTCGGGCCGCGCAGATGCGCTCGAGCCGCTGCGCGCCGCCGATCGGCCGAGCGCCGCCGCATGGTATCTCACGGGCGTCTCGTGGCTTCGCGAGGGGCGTATTCGCCAGGCCGCGCGCTGCTTTGGCATCGCTCATCATCTCGAGGAGCGGATCGAGACGGCGGCGCTGCTGACCTTTTCCTGCCTGAAGGCGCGTGAAGGCTCCGATTCCGACCTCGTCGAGCAGATATTCAAGACGTGGGATGAGATGAAGCGGCCCGATCTGCTGCGTTTCGACGAGGACCGCCTTCTTATCGACAGCGTCTGCCGCACGGCGCCTCCCGCGCCGCCGCTCTCGGCCGTCGGGCGGCTCGCCTGGGGCGTCGTCCCCTCGCACCTCCACAGCCGCGTCGAGCCGCTCCTCGGCTCGGTCCGCGCAAAGGCCGAAGGCCCCGCCTCTGCTCCGCGCGGCGCCGAGGATATGTCACTTATCGAATCCTGAGCCGCGGCGACTTACGGCCCGGTCGCGACTTCCAGGCCCGCGGCTTTCCATTCCTTGATGCCGCCCTCGAACACCCAGACGTCTTCATAACCCCAGCTTGCCGCCTTGCGCGCCGCCATCTTGCTGACGGGGCAGCCGGGGCCCGCGCAGTAAAACACCAGCGGCGCCGCCTTGTTGGCCGGCAGCATTTCGACCGTCATCTTCTCGTAATCGACGTTGATCGCGCCCGGCACGTGGCCCTTGCTGAAGTGCTCAGCGTCAAGGGCGTGTACGACCGTAACGCCCGGCTCCGCCGCCTTCTGCTTGAGGGCGGCGGCCGAATCGATTTTCCTGATCGGCGGTGCGGGCTTGCCGGTCTCGACGACGGTCACAGTGTCGGAGCATGCGCATTGCAACGCAACGAACAGAATGGCCAGGGCCGATACGCGCTTCATGGCTTCCTCGCTTGTGGCTCGCGGCGCCGCGCCGTTGGGAGCGCCGCCGCCGTGTCAATAATCTCTCACCCGGACGCGGACCGTTACACCGGTATCTCGATCAGGTCCTTGGGCGTCGTCGTCAGGTTTTCGTGGCCTGCTTCGGTGGCCGCCACGAGGTCCTCGATGCGTATTCCGCCCCAACCGCTGTAATACAGCCCCGGCTCGACGCTGAACACCATCCCGGGGGCGATCTTCGTCTGAAACGTCTGCTTGAGCCGCGGGTCCTCGTGAATCGCCAGCCCCACGCCGTGGCCCGTGCCGTGCATGAACGCGTCGGCGCAGTTATTCGCCTTGAAATAGTCGCGGCAGATGCTGTCAAGCTCATGGCACGTTACGCCCGCCCGCACGACCGCCAGGCACTTGAGCTGCGCCTGGAGCACCAGGTCGTACACCTCGCGGTACCGGGCATCCGCCTTGCCGAAGTACAGCATGCGCGTCATGTCGCCGCAGTAGCCCTCGTAGATGCCGCCGAAATCGAGCAGAACGATCTGATTTTTTTCCAGTTTCCGCGTCGCCGAGGGCGTGTAGTGCGGGTTGCACGAGGTCTCGCCGAAGCCCACGATCGGCGCGAATGAGTTGCCCTCGCTGTTGGCCCGCAGAAAGGTCTCGATCTCCACGGCCACCTGTTTCTCCGTCATCCCGACGCGGATCCACCCCTTCATGTGCTCGAAACACTGCCCGGTGATCGCCTGGGCCTTTCGGATCAGCTCGATTTCCTCGGGCGTCTTGCGCACGCGAAGGTCGGTCAGGATATGCTCGGCGGCCTTCCACTTCAGATTCGGCGTCAGTTCGAGCAGGGCCGTGGCGTCGCTGTGGATGACCGCGTTCCGCTCGTAGCCGATCGTCCTGCCTGCGGAACCGACGATCTGCGTGATCTGGTCGGCGAAGACTTTCGCCGTCGTCGGTGACTCGATTTTTCGCGCCGAAAACCCCGGGAGCTTCTGCGCCCCAGCGATGTACCGCCCGTCGCAAAGCAGGTGGCACACGCCGTCGTGTATGACGGCGTATCCCTCCGGGTCTCCGAAGTGCTGCACTTCGCCCGGCATCGTCGTCTTGAACCCGGTCAGGTACAGGACGTTCTTCGGGTTGGACACAAACAGGGCGTCCAGTCCTTCTTTTTTCATTGCCTCGGTAACGCGGGACAGCCGCTGCGCGTTCATCGTCGCTCTCCTCCGCCTGGCATCTGGGCCGCTCGTTTTTAGCCGGGCACCCCGAGAAAGGCAAACAGCAGGCGTCGCAGCGCGTCGGGCTCTTCAAGCCATGGGAAATGACCGCACGAATCAAGGAGATGGATCGTCGCTGCCGGCAGTATCGCTCCATAGTCCTGGACGACCGAAAGCGGGACGGGATCGCTCCGCCCGTGAATGATGCACGCCGGGCAGGCGCTTCGCCGAACCGCGTCGCGCCACGTCGCGTCGAGGAAGCCGGCGCCCGCATTCGCCGACGCGCTGATGTTCACTGCCCGGTTGAAGTGCGGCATGCGGGGCGCGCGGTCGCGGCGACTCGGGTCGACGTAGCACGGCAACATCAACTCGAAGCGCCGGCGATACAGCTCGCTTCGCTCCTCGGCGGCCTCGGTCGAAGCCAGCGCCCGGTCGATCTCATCCACCGCCCGGCGCTGATCGTCCGTCATTCGGCTCTCAAGCGTTCGATTGAAGGTCGCCCGCCAGCCGTCCCTCAGGGCCGCGGGACTGAGCAGCACGGCCCGCCGCACGCCTTTTGGATACTGTCGCAGGTAGTGAACGGCCAGCGCCGCGCCCGCCGAATGTCCGATCAGCTCGAACTGCTCCGCGCCCAGGGCCTTTCGCACGGCCTCGAGGTCGGTGACGTTGTCGTCCAGGGTGAACGGCCCGGCCGAAGGCGAGTGCCGGCAGCCGCGCTGGTCGTAGGACACGACGGTGCGAAATGGGATCAGCCAGTCGGCGAGAACACTCTCGCCCAGATAGTCGTAGCATCCGGGTCCGCCGTGCAGCAGCACGACGACCGGCCCGGACCCGCGTACCTGGCCGGTCAGCGTCGTGCCCTCGGTTGTAACGGTCAGCGTGTTCACGTTGGACGCGCTAAGCGTACCTTTTTGGCGCGGCGTTGTCAGCGCGGGTGGGTCACCCGTCGGGGCCGCCGGTTGGCACGCGCGCACCTTCCGGGGAGAATCCCCCCGGCGCGCCGATGGGCTGTGATGCGTCGCGCGTGGCGAGTGCCCGCCGCGTGCCGCGCGTCGTCCGGAGGCTTCGCGATGATCAACCTGCAAAGCGCGACGACGATGTGGACCTACAACGACTGGGCCAACGGGCGCGTGCTTGGCGCAGCGGCCGGGCTTGCCGACGAGGCCCTGGACCGGGCCTTCGACATGGGTCGCGGCTCCCTGCGAAGGACCCTGTTGCACATTCTCGCGGGCGAGCACGTCTGGCTCCAGCGTTGGCAGGGCCGAACGGAAACGCCCTGGCCCGACGAGGAAGAAAAGGCGCCGGTAGCCGACATCGCCCGGTGCATGGAGGCGACGTCGGGCGACCGAGCGGCGTTTCTCGCTGCCCTCGGCGACGGCGACCTGGCGCGCGAGGTCATCTATCGCGACTCCAAGGGCAGCCTCTTTGCGGCCAGCCTCGGTGACATGATCCTTCAGGGCATCACGCACTCCCTGCACCACCGGGCACAGGGGGTCAACATGATCCGCCGCGCCGGCGGGGGGATAGTGGAACTCGATTACATGACCTGGATCCGCAAGCCGGCGTGACGCGAGCTTGGCGGCCGGGTGCGGCTTTGAACGAAGGTCCGACCGCCGGGGACCGGTCATCTCCCGAGGCTTCAGTCTCCTCCGTCATGCCGCGCGCACGTTTGATCATGCAGGCGGGGCGAGCACCGTCGGCCCTCCTTTCCCGGTCCGTTGTGTACCGTCGATCCGTCAGTCGCGCTTTTCTTTGGAACACGTCCCGTGGATCACGGCGGCGCTGCCCGGCGTACTCGCAAAAGATAACTAACTTTTATTGCGCCGATCCAGACCGTAACCGGGCGGGCCGCGCCGGCGCGCCGCACACACAAAAAAAAAAAAGAAAAACGCAAATTCCCCGAAATCCGCCTGAATTCTCCTAAACGGCGGGCGACAGGCGTGGGCGAGTCGATCGCCGCAGAAAGAGCGCCGTCCGAGCCTGCAAGCTTGCTCGGCGCTCTCACGAAAAGGCGGTATTGCCTCGTAAAAAAAGTTTGGGAGAGGCGATGGGCGGGGCGGACTGAGTGTCGAGGGAAGCAAGCGACTTCGTGGCGGGGATACGCGATAGTTTTGGGCGGATCCCAATCCGAATTAAAGGGGGCGAAATTCGCAAAGCCGGCACCTTCGGATTGACCCTGGTGACGGTACCCGTACCACCCCGGCACGAGGGAATGGCAGCGTCCGGGACCCCGGGCTTTTTCTTAACGAAGCGGCGCCGCCGCCTCGGGCGTTGCGAATGCGTGGCCGACGCGGCTGCCACTGACTATGCTTTCGCAATCTTTCGTTGCAAGGGAGGATACCGCATGAATCTCAGCACCGGCCTTTCGGAACAGCAGCGCGGCGGCGTCAACCAGATCCTGGCGACGTTGCTCGCCGATGAGCACGTGCTCTACATCAAGACGCGAAACTTCCACTGGAATGTCGTCGGGCCGCAGTTCAACGATCTGCACACGTTCTTCGAGACGCTGTACGACCAGCTCTCGGAATCGATCGACGAGATTGCCGAGCGCATCCGGTCCCTGGGCGGTCGTACGCCCGGCACGATGACTGAGTTTCTCAAGCAGGCTCGACTCAAGGAGACGCCCGGCGAATTTCCAAACGCCCGCGGGATGCTCTCGCAGCTCCTGGCCGACCAGGAGTCGATTATCCGCAATCTGCGGCTCGACCTTGCGAGCTGCGGCGACAAGTATGGTGACGCCGGGACGAACGACTTCCTGACCGGGCTCATGGAAGCGCACGAGAAGATGGCTTGGATGCTGCGATCTTACCTCGAAGAGTAATGCGCGAGCGGGGTCGGCGCACAGCGGACGGTCGATTCGAGACGCGCCGCGGGCCGGGCCGGGCGATTTGAGTGCCGCGCGGTTGCGCCCGCGAAGGATTGCCTCTCTCTTGCGGCGGCGGCCGCGCCGCGCACCGGGTCGAAGAAGTTCAGCACGAGACTGACGTACCATTCCTTGGCGTAACCCGCGAAGCCCACGTGCCCGCCGGAGGGGAGAACGATCGCAGCGACGTTCGGGTTGGCGGTGACGGCGATGAGGTCCGCCACGTCCTGGGCCGGGCCGACGGGATCGTCGGCGCCCTGCACGATCAGCACCGGCATTCGCGCGGCCTCCATCTTGTCGCCGGCGTCCTGATTCTTGTACGGAAGGATACGCACGATGGGTGTGCCCTCTTCGGTGCCCTTCGGCATCTTTACGCCGTAGCGATCGTACTCGTACTGAATGAGTTTGCGCATGCTGCCGCTGGGATTGGGGTACTTCTTGCGGACCATGCGGTCGCGCACCATGCCCTGAATCGTGGCCAGCACGGGGTCATCGACGAGCGATTTCGGCGTTTCCAGGGCGTCCATGAACTCTTCGTAGCGGATCATCGGCGAGAAGGCGATGATCCCGGCGGTGAAGCGCCGCCGATCGGTCCGCTCGCTCGCGAAGTACGGCTTGATATGTTCTGACACGAGCGGGTCATCTCCCTGCCGCGCTTCGTGCCAGGCGGTGAGCAGGGCGATGTTCGCTCCCCAGCAGTAGCCGATGAGCCCGGTCTCGCGGACGTGGGGCTGGCGCATGGCCCAGTCGGACACGACGAGAAGGTCGTCGGCCTCGAGGATGCCCCAGGTGCTGTAGCTGTCCGGGTACTTCGCTTCGGTCTGGCCATGCGCGCGGGACTCGATGGACAGTACGTGGTACCCATAGTCCTTCAGGGCTTTGGCGATGCTTCGCGTACGGAGGACGCCGTTGTCGCCGAAGAGGGCGGGCTGAAGGATGATGCAGGGAGCGTCGATGATTTTTCCGTCGCGCTCGGCGAACCCGATGCGGCCGGAGAGCGAAAGCCCATCGTGAATGGGAATCCAGACGTCGGTGAACCCGGGCCACGGGGGCGGCACGTTGTCGATGTGGTAGGTCTTGCTCATGGCCTGAGAGGTCAGCCGCAGGCCGGTAAAGTTCCCGAGGATGGAGTGCAGGGCGTCGCGGCCCATGCCGAAATGGGCGAACACGTCGACAGGGCGCCCGTCGTCGCCGACGAGGTCGGCGGTGAGCAGGGGGGACGCCTTGGCCGGAGGCAGAAGGCCGCCGATCTGCTTCTGCGTTTCGACGACCCAGTCGCGCACGGTGCGCTGCGGAGACTCCGCCGCCTCCGTCATCCGCACCGGGACATGGTCCTCCGTGCGGAGATCGACCGATTTTTCCGCAAAGGAACATCCCGCCGCCAGCCACGAGAAGAAGCCCATGCAAAGTAACCCTGCGTTTCGTAGGTGGAATGATCTCCGCCGGCGCGCGCGGGGGCTCGGGCGTTTCGCACCGCCGGTCGGCCCGTATTCGTGAAGATGTAGAAATCGCGCGAACATCGACTCGAAAAGAAGTCACGTGCCGCGGACCCTCCCGCGCCAAACGGTGGCGCGGCCGCGGAGGAAGCGCGCATCTTATAAATCAGCCGGGGGCGGGTCAATTCGCGGAGACCGCGTGCGCGGACGTACCGGGGCGCGAGGCGCTGTTTCACCCGGGGCATCCGCGCGCAGCGGGCGACGGCCAACAGGCGCGGAGCAGGCGGCGCACGAACCGGACGGGTACTGGGGATGCTGAGCGGGTTGTCAGAAAATGCGAGGCAGGGACGCGAGGGCGTACTGCTTGCACTCGTCATCCGTGATCGCCGGCAGCCCGATCTCACGCAGTTCGCGGTCAATCCAGGCGCGCATGGACATGTTCGTCTTCTGCTCGCCGTAGCTGATCTTCGCGCGCGTAATGATCTCGTGCCGAGACTTCTCTTCCGTCATTCTCATGCTTCGAAATCCTTGTCTTCCTCTCGCGGGGGAGTTGTTCACGTGCGCTTTGGACCGGCTCGCGTCTGCAATCCCCGCATTTGCCCGGACGAATCTGCGTTCGCCCTGGGCTCCGACCATCCTGGTCATGACTGGTGCCACGCTCCTTCGTGAGTCGTTGTAGTGTAGAAGCTGAATATGCTTGGTGCCGTGCCGCGCGATCTCACTGAAACGCGTCAGCCCGGCGGGCCCCAATGCGAAAAGTATTACATCCTTTATCGGCTTCCGCAAGGGTTCTTTAGAAATTTCGCCCAAAATCGTCTGGCACCCGGAGGCGCGCCGCCCGGACGGTGACACCACCCACTATCTGGACGCCTGAAAGCACCAGCAGGTTCGATCGTGCGGGGGAGCGATTTTACCGATTCCCATGAGGTAGCACTTCGTGGTTTCCGGACCCATGAACCTGAAGGTCCTGCGGAAGAGCGGGTACAGGGCTGCCACCTGCCGGGGTGTGTCGGCGGGTTGTCCCGCCAGCCATTTTCGATAGGAGCCGTGGCCTTCCGCGAGATCCAGAAACACGCGGGCATTCTGAACGATCGCCTCGATCTTACGCCGGTTGCGGATGATCGACGGGTCCTCTGCAAGGCGGTTGATCTCCCGCCGGCCGAAGCGCGCGACGCGTTTCGGATCGAAGCCCTCGAAGCGATCCCGAAAAGAGGCTCGCTTCACCAGCACGATCTTCCACGAGAGGCCGCACTGGAAGACTTCGAGCGACATGCGTTCAAGGTGGCCCGCGTCGGTATGGATGGGAACGCCCCATTCCGTATCATGATACGCGGCGAGGAGGGGATCGGTTGCGGCCCATTTGCAGCGTGTGCGACCGTCCACCGGATTGGCGAGCTTTTTTCGTTGAGCCGGCATACGCGCTTCCTTGAACCGTGCGAAACGGGTCGTCGGGCCTACAATACACGGCGGGCGGAGCGGAATCCACCCCGGCCGAAAACGGGAGCCGCAAGGGTGCCAGAGCGACTATACCTCGACAATGCCGCGACGAGTTTTCCGAAGCCCTCGGAGGTCTTGGAAGCGATGCGCCGATACGCCGAAACGCTCGGTGCTTCGGCCGGGCGCGGCGCGTATCGAGAGGCCGTCGAGACGGGCGAGATCCTCACCGACTGCCGGAGGCGCCTGGCTCGGTTGATCGGCTGCCGCAAGCCGGAGCAGGTTATCTTCACGTTCAACTGCACCGGGGCGCTCAACCAGGCGATCAAGGGTTTGCTCAAAGAGGGCGACCATGTGGTCGCGACTCGCATGGAGCATAACTCGGTGCTTCGTCCGCTTCATGCGATGGCCGCCGGGGGGCGCGTTGAGGTGACCCTTGTTGCAGCCGACCGGGAGTCGGGATTTGTCCGACCCGAGGACATCTTTGCTGCTTTCCGCGCGAACACACGGCTGGTGGCGCTGGTTCACGCGAGCAACGTGACCGGCACGCTTCAGGCGGTCGAGTCGGTGGGCGAAGTGACGCGGCAACGGGGCATACGATTTCTCGTTGACGCGGCCCAGACCGCGGGGCATATGCCGATCCACGTGGATTCGATGAACGTCGATCTTCTCGCCATGCCCGGCCACAAGGGTCTTATGGGGCCTCTTGGGACCGGGGCGTTGTACATTCGTGAGGGCGTGGAGTGCGAGCTGACGCCGCTGGTTGAGGGCGGCACGGGGAGCGTCAGCGAACTGCCGACGCAGCCTGACTTCATGCCCGACCGGTTTGAATCGGGCAGCCACAACGCGATCGGACTGGCCGGGCTGGGGGCGGCGCTTCGCTGGATCGAGGAGGAGACGATCGCATCGCTGAGCGCCCACGATCGGCTGATGTCGGAGCGATTCATCGCACAGACGTCGGGCATCGAGGGACTGACGGTGTACGGGCCGCGCGACCCTCGCCGCCGGGTGGCGGTGTTCAGCGTTCGCATGGACGGTCTGGAGCCGCAGGAACTTTCAGCACTGCTTGATGCTGAGTTCGGCATCCAGACGCGTTCGGGGATTCATTGCGCCCCCTTCGCCCATGAGACAATCGGCACGCACGGGCGTGGCGGGACCACGCGAATATCCTTCGGGGCGTTCAATACGCTCGCCGACGTGGACCGGGCGGCGGAGAGTCTTGCGAAACTCGCGACAATCGACGCCCACGGATAGGCCCGGCCGACGGAGGCATCGACAATGCCTACGCTCCTTGCGATCAGCCTTTTGTCCGCGATCCTGAACGGGGCGGCGAGCGCGCAGGGGGGCGGCCTGCCCACCGCGGAAGAGGTGGATGCCGCGATTCAGCGCGGCGTGGACGCGCTGCTGGGTGAAATCGGCGACGAGGACGTGATCGAGTATCGCGCCGCCGAGGGCGGGTCGGTTCAGCGCGTTCGCGGCAAGGTGACGCGCCAGTCCAGGAACCGGGTATTCATCGCAACGGAGAACGCCCGGGTCATCGAGATTCAGCGAAAGCACATCCTGCAATGGGATCGCGCAGGGTATGTTCGGCAGGAAATGGACGGCTATCACCACGGCGGCCCGACGGCTCTCGCGGCGGTCGCGCTGCTCTCCGCGGGGGTTGCGCCGTCGCATCCGAAGATGGTGCGCGTGCTGGATACAATGGGGGCATCGACGGCGGATCAGGCGGGGACGTACGTGCGCAGCCTGCGCGCGGTGGCCTGGAGCATTGCGCTGGACCGGGCACTGACGCCCGCGCGGCGGCGCGAGTTGAAGAAGTACCTCGCGCAGGAGGTCCGCTGGCTGGTGACGGCGAGCCGGGAGAAGGGCGGGTACGGGTACACCGCGACCGACGGGCCGCGCTGGGACAACTCCAACACGCAGTTCGCGAACCTGGGCGTGTGGGCCGGGACGTTCGGTGGCGCGGCGGTTCCGGCGAGCTACTGGCGGCGCGTGTCGGAGCATTGGCTCTCGACGCAGAATTCGGACGGCGGCTGGTCCTATACGAAAAACGAAACGCAGAGCACGGCGTCGATGACCGTGGCGGGGTGCAACAGCCTCTACCTGGTTCTGGACCGGCTGCACTCGAAAAGCGACGGGCCCTATCGCTGGGGCGAGGGATCCGTGCCGGATGCGCGTGCCCGGGAGCAGATGACGCGCCTCTACGACGCCATTCGCCGCGGCGACGAACTGCTGGCGCGCGTTCCGCCGGACATCAGTCAATTCGACGGATACGAGCTGTTCGGGCTGGAGCGGCTCGGGCTGGCCAGCGGGCGCTCGGTCGTCGGGGCGAATGACTGGTTTCTCCGCTACGTGGGCGGCGTATCACAGCGGGTCTGGGGGAAGGGCACGATCGGCGACGCGTTCGCGCTGATCTTTCTGGCGCACGGTCATGCCCCCGTGCTGATCCAGAAGCTGGAGTACGGCACGGACCCGAACCAGTGGAATTACTATCACCGCGATCTGGCGGGGCTGTGCCGTTACCTCACGCGAACCTTTGAAAAGCTCTATCGATGGCAGATCATTTCGGAACGGGCCTCCCTGGGAGAGTTCCTTGCCGCGCCCCTGTTGTACATCGGGGGCTCCGGCGAGCTGGTCCTCCCGGAACAGACGCAGAAGCGGGTGCGCGATTACATTGACTCAGGAGGGACCGTGCTCCTTCACGCCGATCGCGCGAGCGCCCGATTCGCCAAGTCGGCGGCGCGGATTTTCGAGGGCCTCATGGCCGAGCGCGGCTGGCGCTTCGCCGACCTGCCCGAAAGGCATCCGCTGTTCTCATGTTACTTCGGGGGGCCGGGGTCGAATTGGGAGCGACCGGTCCCCGTAAGTGCCATGAGTGACGGATCGAGACCTTGTGTTCTGCTCATTACTACCGACGTTGCGGGCGCGTGGCATCAGGAAAAGAAACGTTTTGCGGACTGCTTTAAACTTCTTGCCAACGTGCGCGTGTTCTCGGTCCCGCCGTACTCGGAGTTGCCGCGCCCGCTGCCGGCCGAAAGGTCGTTCGAGCCGCCCTCGCTGGCGCGGGGGACGCTTCGCGTGGCGCGGCTGGCGCACCGCGGAAAGTGGAACGTGCACGCCAATGTCTGGAATCGGGCGAGCGCCGGCATTCGCCGTCGAACCGGCATAGACGTGGTCGTCGCGGCGCCGATTCGCACCGCGGATGAACTCGCCGACGCCCGGCCGGACGTTCTCCACGTGGCCGTGCCCGATTCAACGGCGCCGGACGATGGCACGCGAGCGATCCTGCGCGCCGCCGCGGCGCAAGGGACACTGATCTTCATCGAGGCGGCCGACGGACAGCCGGACGGCATCGGGTCGGTTCGCGCGTGGGTGGACGGGGTTGATTCGGGAGAGCGATCGCTCCTCATGGCCGACCATTCGATTGTGTCCGGAAGGATGCCCGGCGGGCGGGCGCTTGGGGACCTGCAAACGACGGAGTCGGGGGCCGGGCTGGTCGAGGGCGGACTCGCGCCTCCGGCGTATCTGCGCGTCGCGGAAGGTCGTACCGTACTCGTCGGCTGTCCCTTCGACGTGAGCGCGGGACTGGAGGGTCATTTCATCTGGAATCGCGCAGGGTATCTGCCGGAATCCACCGCGGCGTTCGTGGACAACCTGCTGCTGATGTGTCTGGAACAAGAGACGTCTCGACGATGACCCGCGCGCTCCTGATTCACGGCGGAACGCTGGGCGATTTCGTCCTGAGCCTGCGCGTGGTGTCGGCGCTTCGCGCGTCCGGGGCGGCGCACGTGTCGGTGCTGGGGCGGCCGGCGGTGTGCGGGATTGCGTGTCCGCGCGGGGGCGTGGATGAAGTTCGCGACATCGAGGCTCATGGCTATCATCGTCTCTTCTCGGCGGAAAGCGAGCTCGGCGAGGCGGCGCGTGAATGGCTCGCCGGTTTCGATCTCGCGGTGAACATGCTGCCTGACGGCGATGGCGTCGTATCGGGTCACCTGAAGCGCGCGGGCGTACGAGCCGTGATTGAACTGGATCCCCGGCCGCGACCCGGTACGCGCCGACACATCACCGATCAATGGCTGGCGGCCGTGCAGACGGAAGGAATCCTCGGGGGTGGCGACGCACCGGAGATACACATCGAAGCGGCACTTGCCGATCGGGCACGCGCGATTCTTGGCGAGCGCGGGACTGCCGGAGAGCGGACGATTCTCCTTGCGCCGGGCAGCGGCTCGCGGAAAAAGTGCTGGCCGGCGGCCGAATATCTTTCGCTGGCATTCCTGGCGCATCGCGCGGGATGGATGCCGGTGTGCCTGCTTGGCCCGGTTGAGCGAGAGACCTTTTCGGATGGCGAGCGCGCGAGCATCGGGCAGAGCATGCCGATCCTGGATGGGCTCACTGTAATCGACCTGGCTGCCTGTCTCACGGTCGCGCGTGCGTACGTCGGCAATGACAGCGGCGTATCGCACGTGGCCGCCGCCGTGGGCGCGCGGGTTGTTGCGATCTTCGGGCCGACGGACCCGGCGGTGTGGCGGCCGCTCGGTCGGAGGGTACGGGTTGCGGGCGGTGGCGACGGCGCGAACTGGCCGAGCGTCCAGACGGTATGGCAGCACGTGCTGGAGGCGATTCAATGTTAGGATGCGCGGCGCGACGAATCGCGCCGAGCCGAACCCTCTGCCCCGGACCATGACCGACGGACTCGAGATCATCCGCGTTCCTGCTGTTGACGCGCGTCTGGCGCTGCGGCTGACGCTTTCCGCGCCGGGCCAGACGGCGGCGGAACTCGAGCAGCACGTCTCGGGGTTCGTCGAGTTCGCGCGGCGGATGGGACTCGATCTATCTCGGCAGTGGATGGTTCGTCGCGGGGGCCGTGCAGTCTGCGCGTGCACGTGTATCGAGTCGCCGGGGCGGACGGTCATGGTGTTCCTGCCCGATTCCGGCCGGGTGCGGGCCGAGGGCGGCGCGCTCGATCGACTTCTGGCCCACGTTCTCGCCGAGTACAAGGGTCGTGACATTCGGTTGGCACAGTCGCTGATCGATCCCGATGACCACGAGACGCGTCGCGCGCTGGAGGCCGCCGGTTTCTTCGAGATCGCGGAACTTGCCTACATGGAGGCCGACGTTCTGCGCACGCCGAGACGCTTCGAGCCGCCGCGGCCGAAGACGCCCGCCGTCGAATGGGAGATGTATTCCCCGGCGCGACACGCGGTTTTCCGCGATTTTATTGCCCGTACATACGAGGGGAGCCTGGACTGTCCAAAGCTGGCGGGGTTGCGTGACATGGAGGATGTCATTGCCGGGCACAAGGGGGCAGGGCTTTTTGATCCCGCTCGGTGGTTGCTCGCGGTTCATGATCGGCGTCCCGCGGGCTGTATCCTGTTGGGAGAAAACCCCTTACGGCCGGCGGCTGAAATCGTGTACATGGCCGTGGACCCGGCGATGCGCGGGCGGGGGCTGGGCCGCGTTCTGCTAAACGAGGGGTTCCGGGTGGCGCACGTCGCGCATCTCGAGAAGGTTACGCTCGCGGTTGATGCGGCGAACGTGCCTGCATGGCAACTTTACCGATCGTTCGGCTTCACGGTGACCATTCGGCGCCGCGCGATGATTCGGGCCATATCATCAACATCCGATGGAAGTTGAAGATGCGAAGTTATTCACGAGGTTTTCCACGGAGTATGCACGCGCGAACTTGCGGTGTGGGCAAGTCGTGGAGGCGGAGATTTTTCAAACGTTTTTTCTGTCGCAAGTTTCGGTCCGCGCGATGAAAAGTCGCGTGTGCAAAACTTTCGCTAAAGTTTCTGATTGACTGGAATATCACCCGTTCGTATAACTTCGTCCCGGCAAGAAGCACGCGGATTTAGGCGTCCATCGGACTCGTGCCGCGGGGCCGGAGCAGAAGCAAAAGCAGGCATTTAACCCCTTCTTGCCCCGACGAATCAACCGTTTTCCCAGGGAATCCGCGAATCGCGCATGCATTCGCGGTCGTGGAAGGAGCGCGCCGTGACGACCCTCGCAATCGACCTTGTCGACCGACTTCGAGACCGCATTGAAGAACTCCTCGGGGCCCAGCGGTTCAAGATCTGGTTCAAGAACTGCACGCAGCTTTCGATTGCCGACGGCATTCTGAAGGTGGGCGTGCCGAATCTGTTCATCAGCGGATGGATCGAGGACCACTACGACGACGTGATTCGCCAGGCGGCGCAAGAGATCGTCGGCGGGGACGTGAAAGTCACGTACTGCGTCGATCCCGTGCTCTTCCGAAAGATGCGAAAGAGCACGCTGAACTCCCAGGCGGCCTTCATCGAGAAGCACGCGGAGCGATCCGGACGCGACGGTGAAAACGGCAAGCCGGTCGTCCTTCCTCCGCAGCGCACGCTGCGCGGCCGCATGGAGGATTTCGTCGTCGGTTCCAACAACCGGCTGGCGTACTCGGTCGCACAGTCGGTGATCGAGCACCCCAACGGCGACTCCAGCGTAGTCTGCATCTACAGCGCCTGCGGGCTCGGCAAGACACACCTGTTGCAGGGCATTGCAAACGCCCTTTCCGAGCGGAAGCCGCGGACCCGCTGGGTGTATGCCTCGGGAGAGGATTTCACGAACCAGTTCCTGTATGCCCTCCGCGAGCACAAGCTTGATGCGTTCCGGCACCGCTACCGGGATATTGATGTTCTGCTACTCGATGACATGCAGTTCATCGCCAACAAGCGGGCGACCCAGGAGGAGTTTCTCCACACGTTCAACGCGATCAGCGGGGCGGGCAAACGCGTCGTCCTCGCGACCGATGCCCACCCGAAGATGATCGGCGAGCTTTCCGATTCGCTGGTGAATCGACTCGTCTCCGGCATGGTCGTCAAGATCGAGCGGCCGGACGTCGAGACGCGGAAGGAGATCCTTCGCCGCCGCGCCCATGCCCTCCAGCAGAACATTCCCGATTCCGTGCTGCACTACATCGCCGAGAAGATCCAGGCGAATGTGCGCGAACTGGAAGGCTGCCTCGTCAAGCTCCTGGCGTTCGCCTCGCTCACGCGGGAGCCTATCTCCCTTGACATGGCCCGGCGCGCCCTCGAGGACCACCTGACCCAGACGCGGAAGCTGCTGACCGTCGCGGAGATTGAGCAGAGCGTGGCCACCTACTTCGGCATCCTCACGGCCGATCTGCATACATCCCGGAAGAGCCGGACGATCGCCCTGGCCCGTAACGTGGCCATGTTCATCGCTCGGAAGCACACCGACCTGTCGTTTCCGGAGATCGGCCGCATGATGGGCAACAAGAACCACACGACGGTGCTGCTGGCCTGCCGGCGCATCACGCAACTTCTGGCGACCGATTCGGAAGTGAACTGGCCGAGCATCAGCGGCATACAGGCCCGGCCGATCGCCCAGATCATCTCGGCGCAGGAGGAGCAGCTCGGCTGTCAGGCTCCGGCGTGATCGGCGCGGCGACCCGCCGCGCGCAGGTGGACTTTTCGAGTGGAGCAGGCGGCTTGCCTGCCGAACGCGGGCAGGGAAGCCCGCGGCCACTCGATTTTTCTAACTTCCTTCCCGATTGCGTCTTACGCGGCACGAACGGCGGCATCCTCCACACGATCCGCGGCGAATCGGGCGGTTCTTGACCCGCCCGCGGGCATCCCCTACAAATGATCACATGGCCAAAGAAGCACCCCTTGATTGTTCGGTGATCACCCCGGAAAAGCAGGTACTTTCCGCGTCGGCAAATGCCGTGGTTTTTCCGGCGCATGACGGCCTGGTGGGCATTCTGAAGGACCGCGCGCCGCTGCTCTGTGAACTTGGTACCGGCGTGATGCGGGTGGACGTTCCGAACGGTCCGGCGAAACAGGTCTATATCGACGCCGGATTCGCCCAGGTCCTCGACAACCATGTCACGATTCTGACTGAGCGCGCAGCGCTTGCCGAGGACATCCAGCGGTCCGAGGCACAAAGAGCTCTTGAAGAGGCGGAGCGAATGCCCGCCGGCGACGAGGCCGCCATCGCGGCGCGCCAGAAGGCCATTGAGCGGGCCAAAGCGCAGCTCAGCATCGCCCAGAAGTAGAGCCGCACGTTGCAATCGGGCTTTCATCAGGCCCGGGGGGTTCAGCTGCGCGCCGGCTCCGGGCGTTCCGGGTCGATTCCAAATTCGCGAATCGCCTCCTCGGCGACGCTTGCGACGATCTCGCCGCGCTGGGCCAGCGTGTTCAGCGTGGCGACGCAGATCGACTCCGCATCGACCTCGAAGAATCGCCGCAGGTCTTCGCGGGCCTCGCTGCGTCCGAAGCCGTCGGTGCCGAGAGCGACAAACTCCGCCGGCGCCCACGGCGCGACCTGTTCGGCGACCAGCTTGAGGTAGTCGCTCGACGCGATGATGGGATGCGGATCGGCCTCCATCTGCCTGGCGAAGTAGCTCTTTTTCGGCCGGGCGGCGGGGTGGAGACGGTTCCATCGGTCGACCATCAGCGCCTCGCGTCGAAGCTGCTGATAGCTCGTGACGCTCCACACATCGGCCGAGACCTTGAAGCGCTCCGCGAGCATGGCCTGGGCGCGAAGGGCTTCGTTGAGGATCGCGCCGCTGCCAAACAGGTGAACGCGCGGCCAGTTGCGCTTGCGCTCACCCGGCTTGTAAAGGTAAAAGCCCTTGAGAACTCCCTCGGCGACGCCCTCGCCATCGGGAATCGGCGGCATCTCATACGGCTCGTTGCAGATTGCGATGTAATAGAAAATGTCCTCGTGCTTCTCATACATCCGCCGAATGCCCTCGCGGATGATGATCGCGAGTTCATAGGCGAACGCGGGATCGTAGGCGAGGCAGTTGGGGACGGTGGTCGCATGGAGCAGGCTGTGGCCGTCCTGGTGCTGAAGCCCCTCGCCGGCGAGGGTCGTGCGTCCGCTGGTGGCGCCCATCAGGAAGCCCTTGCCGCGAATGTCTCCGTGGGCCCAGATGCTGTCGCCGACGCGCTGGAAGCCGAACATCGAATAGAACGTGAAGAACGGAATCGTATTGATGCCGTGGGTGACGTAGGCGGTGCCCGCTGCGGTGAAGGACGCCATCGACCCGGCTTCGGTGATGCCCTCCTGAAGGAGCTGGCCGTCGGTCTCCTCGCGGTAGTACATCAGCGACTGGCGATCAACCGGCTCGTACTTCTGTCCGCTGTGGGCGTAGATGCCGTGCTTCTGGAAGAGTGCTTCCATGCCGAAGGTGCGGCTCTCGTCTGGGACGATCGGCACGATGAGATCGCCGATCTTCGGATCGTCCAGGAGCCGCGACAGGAGGCGCACAAACACCATCGTCGTCGAGGCGGGGCGACCGGCGCTTCCCTTGAAGAACTCCTCGAAGACTTTTTCCGAGACGGCATCGAGGGGCTTGGCGCGGACCATGCGCCGCGGGACGAACCCCCCAAGCGCGGCCCGCCGTTCCTGGATATAGCGCTCTTCCGGGCTGCCGGCCGGAGGACGATAAAAGGGCGCGTCGCGCAGCTCGCGGTCGGAGATCGGAATCTCAAACCGGTCGCGGAACTCCTTCAGCTCCTGCTCGTTGAGTTTCTTCTGCTGGTGGGTGATGTTCTTGCCCTCGCCGGCTTCGCCGAGGCCGTATCCCTTAATGGTCCGGGCGAGAATGACCGTCGGCCGGCCGGTGTTTTCGACGGCGGCGCTGTAGGCGGCATAGACCTTTTGCGGGTCGTGGCCGCCGAGGCGCAGCTTTTCGAGCTGCTTGTCGCTCAGGTCCTGCACGAGGGCTGCAAGTCTCGGATCGGTTCCGAAGAAATGTTCGCGGATGTAGGAGCCGGGCGAGACGCTGTACTTCTGCCACTGTCCGTCGACGACGCCGGCCATGCGCGCTGGAAGCAAATTGTCCGTATCGCGTTCAAAGAGCGGGTCCCAGTCGCCGCCCCAGACGACCTTGATGGCGTTCCAGCCCGCGCCGCGGAACGCCGCCTCCAGTTCCTGGATGATGCTGCCGTTTCCGCGTACCGGGCCGTCGAGGCGCTGGAGGTTGCAGTTGACAACGAAGATAAGGTTATCGAGCCCCTCGCGCGAAGCGAGCGTGATGGCGCCCATGCTCTCCGGCTCGTCCATCTCGCCGTCGCCAAGAAAGGCCCATACGCGGCAATGGTCCGTCTTGGCCAGCCCGCGGTCATTCAAGTATCGATTGAACCGGGCCTGGTAAATGGCCGAAAGCGGGCCGAGGCCCATCGACACGGTCGGGAACTCCCAGAAGTCGGGCATAAGCCACGGGTGCGGATAGCTGGAAAGCCCGCCGCCCTCGGAGAGTTCACGCCGGAAGTTGTGAAGCCGGGCCGTCGTCAGGCGGCCCTCAAGATATGCACGGGCGTAGATTCCGGGAGCGCAGTGGCCCTGAAAATAGATCTGATCGCCTGTGCGTTCGGGTGTGTTGGCGCGGAAAAAATGATTGAAGCCTACTTCGAGCAGCGTGGCGGCGCTGGCATAGGTGGAAATATGACCGCCGATGCCGGGTGAGCGCCGGTTGGCCCGGACAACAAGCGCCATGGCGTTCCAGCGCATGTAGCTCTTGAGACGCCGCTCGATCGCCCGGTCGCCGGGGTAGGGCGGCTGGCGATTCACGGGGATCGTGTTCACATAAGGAGTGTTGGCGTTAAAGGGGACGGCGACGCCGCGGGTGCGGGCCCAGTCATGAAGGGCTGTCAAAAGGAACTGAGCCCGCTCGGGCCCCTGGGCGCCGACGACGGCTTCCAGCGACTCCAGCCATTCCCTTGTTTCTACGGGATCCGCATCTGGCATGTAGGGGTAGGACATTCGGCAGACTTTAGCGATTCACGCGGGAATTTCAACAAAGCTCTGCCGAAAGACATCGCCGAGCGCAGGCGCATCGGCCGATGCACGTTTTCCTGCGCTCATCGCGCCGCGAGGTGATGATTGCCGTCTCGGCGGGGGGGCGCACTGGTCCTGCGACGTTCGCGTGGCGCGCGTGCCGCCGTGTTGGCGGGACAGCCGTCAGGGCGACGATTCGGTGGAATGCTGTCCGGCCTGTATATCGCCCGAATTCTTGCCGGCGCTGACGGTCTTGGTTTCGTCGGCAGGACGTCCGGGCCCGCTCTCAATGACGAAATTCGCTTCAGTAAGTGCGACGTTCGCCTTCAGGCCGCTGTACATGTACATCGCGTCGAGCGTGGAATCCGATCGCTCGACCTTGCCCGGGATCCAGAGATACGTGGCGACGGGGAGATTCGTGGCGGCACTGATGTAGAGGTCCTGGAGCTTGCATGCGTATTGATCGCCGGCGGGATAGCGCAATTCGAAATGATGGCACATCTCGTTGAGGGGGCCGATTGGCTTCGGGTCGGAGCGGGTGATCCTGACCTCGCCGTGCGCCCGGGCTTTTTCGATGCGGTCGATGACGCGCTCCATCATGCGCCGCGGGCCGAAGTCCGTGATCGGGTTGCGGGCCTTCTGAAACGTCACCGCAAACTCGGCCGGGTATTTTTGCAGCGAGGGCGGCAGCCCGAAGAGCCCGC
The DNA here is from genome assembly GCA_003576905.1 of Planctomycetota bacterium. GTDB lineage: Bacteria > Planctomycetota > Phycisphaerae > UBA1845 > UTPLA1 > UTPLA1. Next base: position 91,702 of record QEVG01000013.1, read on the forward strand.
TACGCGGCATCAGGAGAACCTTGTTGTCTTCCTTGCCATGGACATACACGCACTGCCGATACTCGCTCTTCGGATCATTCCAGGTGAAGCGCACGGAAAACGGCTCGTTGCGGTGCTCGGCGATGATGTCCTCTTTCGGTTTAAGCTCCCTCAGAAGGCCGAGTCGTTCCTGTCGGAGAAAGTTCACGGTAAGTGTCTTAAGCTTTTTCGTCTCGGCCAGTGATGCCTTCAGGAAGGCGATGTGCTGCTGCGTATCGGAGGCAGACTCCGATGCCGCAGCCGGCGACCCCGCCGCCATCGGCATCTTCGTCCCCTCAGCCGGCTTCGTCTCTTTTTCCGCCGGCTCCTTGATCTCAACCTGCTTGCTCTCAGGCACGGGCGTTTCCGGCTTGGCGCATCCGGTCAACAGGAGATGCCCGGTTGTAATCACGGCGGCCGCAAGAAACGACCGCAAGATTGTCTTGCTCATGGTTCTGACTCCAGTTGCATCCTGCCCGCGAGGAGGATCGCTGCGCCCGGCAGCGCGCAAGGACCTACCCGCGATTCTAGGCCTGCCAATCGAATCGGCCACAAGGTGGCCGTCCGCGGGCTAATAAAAGACCGTTCGGGTCCGATGATGACGGGCGGTCACGTCCGGCCTATGGGACAAGTCCCACAAGTACCAGTCCACCTGCCAAGGGGTTGTTCGTTTCCCCTGGGTCGCGGCGACACGGGACATTCGATCCACCGCATGGATCGAAGCCGCCCTGATTTCAATCTCCTCGGGGCTGCCGGGGGCCAACTCTTCTTCTGTATCGACCCTTCGGGCCAGATCTTCGGAGAACCGCAGGACGCCCAGATGCCGAAGGGCCTGGGGAATGCGGTAATCGGCGAAGGCAGTCAACTCGTCGAGCCCGGCGAGCGGGGGGTAGTCATGGGTCTGCCAGGCCATGGAGATATCCAGGGCGGCGATCTGGGCGCGTTTCATGAAATAGACGATCTTGCCGCGATAGTTGGCAACGTCGCGGAAGGAGTCGAACTCGGTCATGAGGAGCACAGCCAGCGGCCAGGCCCTGTTGGCGACGGACTCGATGGCAAACATGAACTGGCCGTCGAAACGATCGACAAGGATCCGCCCGGTCTCGCGGATGATCTTTTCGCGCTCGTCCATGAGCAGAAGTTCGCCCTTGCCGCCGAGGACCTGGCGGATTTCGTCGGCGGGGACTTCCAGCCAGAAGCGCGGATCGTACCAGCCCGGCTCGTAGCGGGCGGCGAGAAGGAGTGACACGAACATGGCATTAAACCGCTCGTAGGTGCGGCCGCGCCACTCGAACCGCAGCGGATCGCTCGACCAGAAGCAAAAGTTCAGGGCGTCGATAAGGAGCACGAGGTTGGCGAGCTTCTCCTGCGAGCCGGCCAGCATCGAGAGAAGTTCGTGTCCGGCGGGCCGCAGGGCCACCGGCGACACCTCATGCGCCCATCGCGCGATGGCCTCGTCGTCAATCGCGACATGCATTGCCCCTTCAACGACCGGCCGTGTGGATTCGAGAACCAGCATGCGTCCGGATGCTAGCCCGGCTGTGGATTGATTCAATATGCCGACGGCGTGGCAGGGCCGATCTCCCTTGGTACAGGTACATAAGTCAATATCCGCGAGATGGTTAGGAACGGAGGCCGGACGCCTGCCCGCGCGGTTCCTGAGGCGTGGCGACGGCGCTTCTTACTTGTCGCTGACTTTGAGCGGCTCCGAAATGGCGGATTGCGGCGCTTCGAGGTTCGGGCGGTCCTGGTCGCAATCGCCCTTGTGAACCTGAGTGAAAAGGAACGGCCGCCCGACCGCGTAGATCACGTTTCCACGCGCTTCGGGAGGATGGAATACGCTCGGTATGTCCTCCGGCGCGAGCGACCAGCCGGGGCCCGGACAATCGAACGCCCACGCATCCATGAGGTATTGCCGGTTTTGCTTCTGTGCCCGTGCGGCGGTCTGCT
>QEVG01000014.1 GCA_003576905.1 Planctomycetota bacterium
ATAAGAAACCTGAACGGGGGCATGCACAAATTATTTTTATCCTGAAAAACGGCGTTTCTTGCGCAGGAAGGCTGAATGGAACCTGAACAACCTGAATGCGTTCAGGTTTGGGGCGGGGCGGGGCGCGAACGGTGAGTTGCGGATTTCGTGAGTGAAACATAGGGGCGTTCTCCGGGCGCGGAGCGGGCGGGGCGCGGGGCGCGGGAGAATCCGCGCGATCGCGGGCCCGTTCTCGCGGGTTATGACCTTCCTCCTTGCTCGGTGTGCGCGCCTTCTTGAAACGTCGAGAAGTCGAAACGTCGAAACGGGGGAACGGCAAAACGTCAGAATGCCAAAACGAAGGGGAAGAAAGTTACGAAGCGACAAAGGGAAGGGGGAGAAGCGAAGAACGGTGGAAGGCTGGAAGGGAAAACCTTCAACCGCGGATTTCGCGGATTCACGCAGATTTCGAGGCTGGGGGAGCAGGAATGAATTGAAGCTGGTTCTTGCCATGATGGCTTGGCAGATTCTCCTTGATCCGCCGCAGGGCTCGCCTGATACTGGCCATCCGTGGCCTCCTTGTGAAGACGTTGTAGAAACCAACCACATCATCTCAGGAGGCCGCGCTTCGCGCCGGCGCGCGTAAGCGCGCCGTGTAAAGCAACTTACGACGATTCGAGTGCTAACTTAATGGCATTCTAGAATTTCTCCTTTTTGTCCCCGGGGGTTGGGGGGGTTATTGAGCGAGTATGCTCTGGTTTTCACTCACGTTTCGGTCTATAAAGTTCCTTCAACGCATAACGTCTGGCACGTGGCGACGAGTGAGTTGAGGTCGTTCGTGCCTTCGGATGGAATCCCCGTAGCATAGAGATCGTACACAAACCCGCCGTTTGCAACGAGCATCGTCTGTACGTAGATGCGGCCGTCCGTGGTCTGGTGCGCGAGCAGCCATCCTATAGCGCCGTTTTTGAGGGTTGTCGCGGTGTCCGACAGTATGTTGCCACTAATCGCTTGCCGGGCGGCGGCGACCCGCGATTGCAGTGTGTTGGCGGCCCCGGCATAACCCCAGATAGATAGGCGGCAACTGCTCGCGCCCGCTGAGAGCCTGAAGCTGACGTCGCCATTGCCTGCGGAGTCGATGTTCTCGTAGTCGAGCGTGTAGTTGGCAGGGGGATCGAAGCCCGCCCTTAGCGATTCTGACCAGTAGGTCGTGTAGCAATCCGGAAGAGTGATATTACAATTCACACCTGTCACGGCAAGCAAGCCGAGAGCCAGAACCAGCGGTGCTCGTTTCATGGCGTGAACTCGTCTTGGCCCGACATATCTCGGACACCAGACTTCAAGCGGTCAGTCTATCCGAGCGGCTCGTTCGATTCAACGGGCGAGCTTCGGAATAGGGACGCAGCCAGCTTTCTGTACTGCTAGGAAGTTTGATTCCGCGAGGGGCGGTGGCGTAGCCTGGGGGGTGCCGAAACGGGCAGCGCAATCGACCGAACTGATTGGAAGGGTGGCAAGGCCCTGGGTGCTGCGCTGGGTGGCGGGTCGTGCCAGAGGCACGCTGGGGGGCGCACTCCAGTTCCATGTCGACCACGGGGCGCTGGCGCTACGGCTTCGATAAGCGCGATGATCTTCATGGTTCCGACGCATGTGGCGCGGAGCAGCGGGTCACCCGCACGTGCGTTATTTCGAGGGACAGTCACCAATAGATTGGCATGGCTTACAGAGTTAAGTCGCCGACCGCGTCGCACGCGGCACGAGTACTTCGGGCTGCAACTCATTTAGGAATACGCCTGCGGCGGCGGGGGTATGTCTGTTGCGTGGCCGAAGATTCGGAACAGGTAATAAGTAAAATGACAAGTACGCGGAACGTCAGAGATCGGCGCCTGTGGGGCTGTTGTAACAGTAGGGATCCTTGACCGGAACCCGCCGCAACGCAGTCAAAGATTGGCCTTTACGGAAGACCAACAACGTGTTTCAACAATCCCGGTTTGTCGCGTGGCCGTGCCCTGGCCGGCTTCGCGGCCCGGCCAGTACCGGGTTACCAGCCCATCAGCAATTGGATGAACTCGGCGCTGTCAATGCCCGTGGCCGCGCCGTCGCCGTCGAAATCGCAGCGCGCAAGGCGGCCGGAATCGAGATCGACGCCGAGCAAGACATCCACGAACATGGGCACATCAAGCGTATCGACCACACCGTCACTGTTGAGATCGCCGGGCATTGGCAGTACACCGATGCGCGTGAGTCCCACGCGGTATGAATCGAGCGGCGGGGTCGTCTCAATCCTCGTCGTCGCCACAAGGGTGATTCCGTCATCTCGCGAGAGCAGCGAGGGCGAGGCGACCGCATCGGGATCCGCGCAAATCGCAAAACCACCTGGATCGAGCACAACGCCGTCCTTGCTGACTCTCGCCCCATAGACATGTGTACGTGCGTCGAAGAAGGACTGCTGGTTCCGCTGGTCGTCCCAGGCAACCAGGAATGACGAGCCGTCCCAGGTCACGGTCGGCCGGAGCTGGCGTCCAGCCGCCTCGGCAATGGTGAAATAGCCCGACGGGAATGTCCCGTCCGCGTTCATGATTCGCCCGGCGATGTAGTTGTTGGCGTTCGACAGCGAGTTCATTCGCCATACGAGCAGGTACTTGCTGCCCGACCAGGCGATATCAAGGTCGCCCGAGCCGCCGCTGAAAGGCGTGGGATTAAACGCGGGGTTCGGCGTGCCGGTCGGGGGGACCCTTGCGAGGATTGCGTCGCCCTGGCTCGAGTCGTGGGTCCACATGGAATGCGCCGCCACCCACCATTGCGTGCCATCGGTTCGGACGCGCGGCATGCCGTTGGCGTAATAGCCGCCAAGGTAGATGCCCGAGTTTCCATCGAGCAACGTCCCGGTGGGGCCATCGATGCGGTTTCCAAAGAGGTAGATGTACTGGGGATAGGTGCCGTATCGATCGCCGGCAACCAGGAAATCCTCGCCGAGGGCGCCGATCGCCGCGTTGAAACCGGGCATGACGCTGATCGGGGACGCGTCGATAAACGAGCCGTCCGCATTCAGACGGCGCGCCTTGATCTGGGTCGAGTTCTGGCCGCTCGCACCCTGGTCCCATGCGACCATGAAGATCGATCCGTTCCACGCGATTCCCGTTCGTCCCACGGACGGACCCCGGAAGATCTCGATCGGCTCGGCCGTTGTCTGGCTGCCGTTTGCATCGAGCAGGTGCAGCAGGACGGCGTCATCGTCGGCGGCCTCACTCACGAAGACAATCGCACTGGTATTGCCGGGTCCGCTTGAGAGCTCCGGATTGCGCTGGTTCTTCGACCCGGTCGAGATGCAGCGCTCGACGCCCGGCACGTTGGCTGCACTGACCGGGAGCGTGAAGACGTTGGTGTCATAGCCCAGGGCGACGCGCAGGTCATACCAGAACACATTCACTCCGCCGTTGCGCGGTGCGAGTTGCACGCTGTACGCCGTGTTGACGTTTCCGCCAATTGTGATGGGGAGGAGGACGCCGCCGCCTGGGTCGAGCACCGATCCCGCGGCGTCGATGCGGACCGTACGGAGCTGATCTGATACGCCCCACTCGAGCCACCAGTTCGTGCCGTCATGGGCGAGCGTCGAATGAGTGTACTGCGCGAAGTCGGGGACGATCAGGGTGCCGGCGGGCGTGAGCAGGGTCCCGGTGTTGGTAACCCGCGAACCGACGATGTTGACGTAGTCGGCGATCCACACGACGTAGTACTCGCTGCCATTCGTCGCGAGCGAGACGCTCGGCACACTGAAAGGGTTGCCGATCGGCTGGGCATTCAGGCCGATCCGTCGGGCCTTTGCAGACTCGGACGTGTAGAAGTCCTGGCCGGCGGCAAGGTATTCGCCATTAGCGGCCAGCAAGGTCGTCTGTCCGTAGACCCAGTCGATCAGCATGATCGGGGTCTGATCGATGAGCTGGCCGTTGCCGTCGATCCGCTGGCCGGCGAGGAAAGTGCCATAGCCGTCATCGTGGTAAATGCAGCGCGCGATAAGCCACTGCCCGGACTGACCGGCGACCTGCAACCCGATCGTGCTCGGCGTGAACTCCGTCGGCGGGAAAAGGATGGGCGCCGGGTCGAGCACTTCGCCCCCCGGCGAAACGCGAACCGCGCGCAGCTGATAGTCGAAGTAGCCGCCGACCGGGTCCTGGGAGATGTAAATCACCAGCCAGTTCTGGCCGTTCCAGGCAATGAGCGGGCGGTGTTGGAGTCCCATGCCGCCGGCGATCAGGAACGGCGACGCGTCGATGGGCTGTCCGTTCAGGTCCACGCGTATGCCGAAGATGTCGCCGTCGCTCTGGATGCTCTGGCTGCCTGAGCTGCGGCCGCGGTAGTCGCTCCACGCCACGAGGTACTGATCACCGCCCCGGGCCGCGGAATGTTCCTGCTGACTGTTGACGGCCGGTGCGATGGCCGCGTCCCCTGGCAGCAGGCCCAACTCGGATACCGGGGGCGTCTGGGCCTCGGCCACCGCGGCGATGAGCAAACCGGCCGACAACTTGAGAATCGAGGAGGTGTTCATGGGACGCTCCAGAGTAATGAACGTGACGGGTCAATGGTGACCGCGCTTCCACGCGCGGGCGTGGGAGATATGGCAAGCCATGTGCCATTTGCCGGCCCTGAGAAAGTACGGGGGCGGACGCGCTGAATCCGTGAATCTGACGTGGAATCAAGGGGTGCGGGTGCGCTGCCGGAAGCGGGCCGTGTGTGGGATCGCACGGCGTTGTGCAGGCTGGCACGAGAGGCGTGTGCGATGGGGGCGGATGTGAGAAATCCGTGGAAGCAAGCAGATGCGAAAAAATACGCATCGGCCGTGGACAAATTGGCGGCCATGAGCCGAACCGGCGGGCAGGCGCCGGTCGCGCGAGCGAACGAATGGTGAATACCGAGGGACCGGGCGTGCAGGAACAGGCCCATGATGTCGCGGGTCGTCGCTACTGAAGCGGATAAGGAAAGGCAACGCGGACGATTCTCGTTCTTGATTGGCTCGCGAAGGATGCGGAGCCGAGGTCGGGAGTGTCCTAGCGCCGGCATTCTGACGGGTCACTATTCAGGAAATGTCTTGTGGCGGGGGCTGATTGCCAAGTCTCCGTTCGGACTGTTCAATGACGCGTACCGGGTTGCCGGAATCGCCCGGGGGAGGAGATTGTCCATGTCCGATACCGACCGACGCACGTTCATGACCGGAACCGCACAGGCCGCCCTTGCCGCCGGCGTGGCGACACTCCTGGCGCCCACCGCGCAGGCCCACGACGAAGCCCCGTCCGCCGCGCAGCGCGAGGTTGTGCCCGGAAGTCCGAGTCCGGCGTACTCCCGCGCGACAAGGGTCGGCAATCTCGTGTACGTCGCCGGCTGCGTTGGAAACGAGACGCGCGACGGCAAGTCGCACATTGATCCTGACTTCAAAGTCCAGGCGCGGCAGACGATCATGAATCTCAAGGCTTCGGTTGAGGCGGCCGGCTCCTCGCTGGACAAGGTCCTGAAGTGCACCTGCTTTCTCAAGGAGTACGCCGACTTCAAGGCATTCAACGAGATCTACATGAGCATCTTCCCGGAGCCTCGGCCTGCACGCTCCACCGTCGTCGTCAAGGACTTCGTTGTGCCCGGCGCGCTGCTGGAGGTCGACTGCGTGTGTGTCGTCTGACCGCGGCCCGTCGGCAGGTCGGGGAACCCGCCCATCGGACGGCGGGGAGTATGGGACAGCCGAGACGACAAGGGCTGTGCCGGGGTGAAACTCCCTCCCTCAACTTCGAGAAAAACCACCCTGCCTGTCGCAATAACTTCGCCCCTCGCGCCGTTTCGCTCTCGGTGCGGGTCGAACCGTTTCAAACGCCTGGTCCGACCCCCCCCGCCGTGTACACGCGGGCGTAAGATCCGTGGTGAAGCCGAGAGTTGCAGCGGGTTTCCGGACCCGTCATTGAGGCGATTCTGTGCCGAACAACGGCTCTCACGTGAGCCGGTGCCGGCGCAACTAAAGCCAGCCGACGTGTGGAAGCCCGGTCGCGCTTGTGGGAGGAGTGGAGTCCATGTCCCGAGCAGTTCGCGCCCATTGTGCGCTTGTCGCGCTCCTTTTGATCACCGTTTCCGCCGTCGTCGCACAGCCGCCGCCTCCGCCGCCGTTTCCACCGGTTCCCGTGCCGCCCGAGAACCCGATCAGTGAGCCCAAGCGGGTGCTTGGAAAACTGCTGTTCTGGGATGAACAGCTCTCGAGCGACAACACGATCGCCTGCGGCACGTGTCACCGGCCGGCAAACGGCGGGGCCGACCCGCGCCTGGCCCGGCACCCGAGCGATGACAACCTGCTCAACACGCCCGACGACGTGATCGGCTCGCCGGGCACGATCCGCTCGGACGCGACGAACAAGTACTTCCGCGATGCGACATTCGGCTTTGCCCCGCAGATCACCGGGCGGGCGGCCAACCCGGCAATTCTTGCGATGTTTGCCCCGGACATTTTCTGGGATGGCCGCGCGCGGACGACCTTTATCAACCCGCAGACCGGCGCGGTGAGCGTGGCAAACGGAGGCGGGCTTGAAAGCCAGGCGGTCGGACCGATCCTGAACAGCGTGGAAATGGGCCACGACGGGCGCACTTGGGCGGAGGTGCTCAACAAGCTACAGGTCGTTCGGCCGATGGTGCTGGCATCCAACCTGCCGCCGGACATGGCCGCGGCGATCGCGGGCGACGCAGGCTACCCCGATCTGTTTGCGGCGGCCTTCGGCGACCCGGCGATCACGGCCGAGCGCATCGCCTTTGCCATCGCCACGTATGAGCGGACGCTCGTGCCGAATCAGACGCCGTGGGACGCGTTTGTCGCGGGCAATCCCAACGCGATGACGCCCAACCAGGTCCAGGGCTGGAACGCGCTTCAGGCGTCGCCCTGTCTCGTGTGTCATACGCCGCCGTTGTTCACGAACAACTCGTTTCAGAATCTGGGACTGCGGCCCGTGCCGGAAGACCGCGGGCGGCAGGATGTCACGGGCCTGCCGGGCGACCGGGGGCGCTTCAAGGTGCCGACGCTGCGCAATGTCGGCCTCAAGCCCACGTTCATGCACACCGGGGTTTTTACGACGCTGGCGCAGGTGCTGAATTTCTATGCCAACGGCGCGGCACAATTCCCGGACAACAAGTCGCCCATACTCCCGGTGGCGATTCCCCCGGCGGTGCGCCCGGCGGTAATCGACTTCCTGGCAAACGGCCTGACCGATCCGCGCGTCGCGGCGCAGCAGTTTCCGTTTGATCGGCCGGCGCTGCACACCGAACGGCCCTTCCCGAATCCGTCGTTGGTGGGCGGCGGCGTCACGGGCAGCGCGGGGATCGCGCCCGCGATGATCGCGGTGAGCCCGCCCAACATCGAGAACACCGACTTCAAGATCGGCGTGTCGCTCGCCCTCGGCGGCGCGCAGGCCTGGGTGGCCTTTTCCACCCAGCCACCGGTCGGCGGGCAGCTTGTCAGTCCGTTGCTGCATGGTCCGATCGTCCTCGATGGTGTGGGACCCGGCGGCGGATCGGGCACGTGGCAATGGCCGATTGACGAAGCGGCCATCGCCGACTGCGATGTATACGTGCAATGGCACATCAGCGACCCGGCGGCGGCGGGTGGCGTTGCCATGACACCAATCGCGCATCTGCGCATGATTCCCTATCTGTGCGGCGGCGACATGAACTGCGACGGCGAAGCCAACGGCCTCGACATCCAGGCCATGATCAGCGCCCTGACGGATCCCGCGGGCTACGCCGTCGTTTATCCCGGCTGCAACATCGCCCACGGCGATTTCAACGGGGACAACCTCGTGAATCTCGCCGACCTCGCTCCGTTCGCCGGCGCACTGATGCCGCAGTAGCGGTGCTGCCTCCGCTCTGTTGAGCCGAGGGACCGATTCCGGATCGACGCAGCGCCCGCACCCGGCGCGGCGTCGATCCGGCTGTTCGGGCGCCGGACGCCCGTACGGTGTCTGGTCGGGCCCTTCGAATGGCGAAACCCGCCGCGCCCCGTTTAAATGTCGCGCTCCGCCGCTGCCGTGGCCGGCGAGACGCCGTCGCACAGCCGGAGGGATGGAGCGAGGGACATGCCCGACGCAACCCGTAAGCCGCTGCGCCGATTCGTGGCCGAGGACGCCCCTCTCGGCGAATGGCCGGTGGTTGAGGCCTATTACCGCGATCTGGAATCGCGCCCGCTGACCGGGCGCGACACGCTGGAGACGTGGCTTCTGGACTGGTCGGACCTTGATGCCTGGCTTGAGGAAGAGGGGGCGATTCGGTACGTCGAAATGACCTGCCAGACCGACGACCCGGTCCGTGAGAAGCGGTACCTCGACTTCATCGAGAACGTGCAGCCGGAGGCCAAGGTCTGGGCCAATCGACTTGAAAGGAAGTTTCTCGCGTGTGAACACCGGTCGGCCCTGCCGCTCGACCGGTACGAAGTGTTTATCCGCCAGATCGAGAACAGCGCCCGGCTTTTCCGCGAGGAGAATGTCCCCTTGCAGACCGAGGACGACAAGCTCCGCCAGCAGTATCAGAAGATCACGGGCGGATTGACGTGCATGCACGACGGGCGCGAGCAGACCATGCAGCAGATGGCCCGGTATCTCGAAAGCCCGGACCGCGTCGTGCGGCGGGATGCGTGGGAAAAGATGGCCGCGAAGTGGGCAGGCGTCTGCGAGGAGATCGAGGGTCTTTACGACCAGATGGTGGCCGTTCGCCACAAGATCGGGGTCAACGCGGGATTCCCAGGATACCGCGACTACGCATTTCGAGAGTTGGAACGATTCGATTACACGCCGGGAGACTGCGCGGCATTCGCGGATGCGATAGAGCAGATCGTCGTTCCGGCGTCGATGCGGCTTGCCATGCAGCGGAAGGCACAACTTGGCGTCGAGACGCTGCGTCCGTGGGACATGGCGGTCGATCCGCAGGGCCGCGAACCGCTCCGGCCCTTCGAGGGCGCGGCCCGGCTGATCGAAGGCTGCGCGGGTATCTTCGCGCGCGTACACGCCGATTTCGCGGGACAGTTCCAGCGGATGCGTGACGGCGGCCTGCTGGACCTGGAAAGCCGCAAGGGCAAAGCCCCCGGCGGATACATGATGGAATACAAGGGCCGCCGCGTGCCGTACATTTTCATGAATGCCGTCGGCACGCATGACGACGTGCAGACCATGCTCCATGAGGGCGGCCACGCCTTTCACGTCTTCGCCGCCGCCGATGAGCCGATCGCCGCCCTGCGCGACCCGCCGATTGAGTTTGCGGAAGTGGCGTCGATGGGCATGGAGCTTCTCGCCGGACCGCACCTCGATGCTTTTTACAGCGCGGCCGACGCGCGGCGTGCATGGGTCGATCACCTTGACGGCATCGTCCGGTTCTTTCCGTACATGGCGACGATCGACCAGCTTCAGCATTGGGTCTATACCCATCCCGGGCATACGCGGGAGGAGCGCAGGTCGGCCTGGCTGGCACTCAATCGGCGCTTTGCCCACTGGGTTGACTACACCGGGCACGAGGAGGCGCTGGCATTCGGCTGGCATCGCAAGGGCCATCCTTTCACGGTGCCTTTCTATTATGTCGAGTACGGCATCGCCCAACTCGGCGCATTGGGGGTGTGGCTCAATTCGCTTCGGGATTATGGCGGGGCCGTGGCGCGATACCGCCAGGGGCTGGGTCTTGGCGGCCGGAGGCCCCTGCCCGAACTGTTTCGCGCGGCCGGCGTCACGTTTGACTTCTCGGCGCGGGCGATCGAACCGATGATCCAGGCACTCGGTCGGGAAATTGCCGTGTGAGGTCGGGCGACCGCTCGGTGTCCTCGTCGGCTGTCGGGGGTTGAGCCGTAGGGTATTGCGATATCGCGGCCCAATGGCCGCCGACGCGCTCCGCAATCGCGCCTTCCCTGAGCCGGTCGGCCTCCGTACCCGCGGATTACGTGCCATGAAGCCCCCGCAATGCGGATCGCTCGCGGGAAGCGTTGTCCCAGGGCGACTGCCGGTGTGCGCTTCGCACCACTCCAAAGGGACGAAGCGGGAAACTTGCGGTATCATGGAGGTTCACACTGGCCTGGAGAACTGATTATGTCCGTTACCGCGTCCGTCGTGCCCACTGGCCGTACATCGGTTCGCATGTTCGTGGGCGGGGAGTTTGTGGAGTCCACGTCCGCGCGGCGCGGACAGGTCTATAACCCGTCGATCGGGGAGCCGATCGCCGAGGTACCATTTTGCACGGCCGCCGAGGTTGACGGGGTCGTCAAGGCGGCGCACGCGGCGTTTCCGGCCTGGCGGGATACGCCGGTCGTCGAACGCGCCCGTGTCATGTTCCGCCTGGTCGCCCTGCTGGAAAAGAACGCGGAGTCGATCGCCCGGCTGATTTCGCTGGAGCATGGCAAGACGCACGAGGAGTCGGTCGGCTCGGTGCGGCGCGGCATCGAGATGGTGGAGTTCGCGTGCGGGATTCCCACGCTGACGATGGGCGACACCCTGCACAACATCGCGGTGGACGTAGACTGCGAGACGTACTTTCATCCGCTTGGCGTGTGCGTCGGAATCACGCCGTTCAACTTCCCCTTCATGGTTCCGCTGTGGATGGCGCCGATCGCCATGACCTGCGGCAATCCCTTCGTGCTCAAGCCGAGCGAGAAAGTTCCGCTGTCCGCGATGCGCCTTGCGGAGCTGTTCGCCGAGGCCGGACTGCCGGCGGGGGTATTCAACGTCGTGCACGGCGACAAGGAAGCGGTGGACGCGCTGCTCACGCATCCGCTGGTCCAGGCGGTGAGCTTTGTCGGCTCGACGCCCATTGCGAGGTACATCTACGAAACATCCGTCCAACATGGCAAGCGGTGTCAGGCGAACGGCGGCGCGAAGAACCATATTCTCGTCATGCCCGACGCCGACATGGACAAGGCGGTCGGCGCGCTCCAGGCGTCGGCGTTCGGATGCAGCGGCCAGCGGTGCATGGCGGGCAGCCTGGCCGTGGCCATCGGCGCTGCGGCCGACCCGCTCGTGGAAAAACTTTCGGCGTCGGCTGCCCGATTGAAGGTAGGCCGTACCGACGTGAAGAGCGACGCCCAGATGGGACCGGTGGTGACACGCCAGCACCTGGAGGGGCTGCTGTCAAACATTGACCGGGGCGTAAAAGAGGGGGCGAAACTGGCCCGCGACGGTCGGGCGGTGAAAGTGTCGGACGCACCGGGGGGCTTCTACCTCGGTCCGACCATATTCGACCATGTAGCGCCGGAGATGCACGTCTCGCAGGCGGAGCTTTTCGGTCCCGTGCTGAGTGTCAGCCGGGTGTCGACGCTGGAGGAGGCGATCGAACTGACGAACCGAAGCCCCTTCGGCAACGGCGCGGTGATTTACACGCGCGACGGCCACGCGGCGCGGGAGTTCAAGCACCGGGCCGGGGCGGGGATGATCGGGATCAACGTGGGCGTGCCGGCGCCGATGGCCATGTTCCCCTTCACGGGCGTCAAGGGCAGCTTCTTCGGCGACCTGCACATCCAGGGCAAGGAGGGCATCGCGTTTTACACGCAGCAGCGGATGATCCTGTCGCGTTGGCACCCGGACAGTCATGCGGGTGAATTCGTGACGACGCGCGGGTAGGGAGTGGACCGCGCGCCGCGCGTCCGGCCGGCTCGTGCCGGTGATTGCGCGTGGGTGCCGCGCCCCGCTGGCGATAGAATGAGTTCGTGAAGGGGCCGACATGGAAACCACGCGGGTCAGCCTGCTGCTTCGGATCAAGGACAAGCGCGACAACGTCGCATGGGCGGAGTTTGACCACATCTACCGCCCGCTCCTCTATCGCTTCGCGACTGCGCGCGGGCTGGACCATGCCGCGGCGGAGGACGTCGTGCAGGTCTGCATGGCGGCCATTCACGAGCACATCGCCGGCTTTGAATACGACCCGCGAAAGGGGCGTTTCAAGGGCTGGCTGCGGACCATGGTGAACAACCGCATTCGCAATTACCACCGGGACCGACACGAACGGCCGGCCGAAAGCCAGGTTTTCAAGGCGGCCGAATCAAAGGATGCCACTCCCGAGGAACTCTTCGACCAGATCTGGATGGACGAGCACCTCAAGCATGCCCTCCGGCTGGTCCAGCAGGAGGTGGAGGAACACACCTTCCGGGCATTTGTGATGTACGTTATGGAAGAACGGCCGGTCGAGGAAATCTGCGGGACGCTGGGCGTCGATCCGAATCTCGTTCACAAGTCGAAGTACCGCATCACCAAGCGGCTCGCCGAGAAGATGGCGATGCTCACCGAGGCCGAGGAGTGAGTCCGACCACCGATTGCCCCAGCGACAGCGTGCTCGATCGTTACCTCGACGGAGCCCTGGAGCTCTCGCAGGAGGCGCTGCTCGAAGCGCACCTCGTGGGTTGTGCGACCTGCTCCGGGCGCGTTGACGCGCTGCGCGGCCGATTCGAGAACATCGCCGACCGCGTGCGTGGAATGAAGCTGACACCGGCCGACCTGACGTCGCACCGGGATTCGCAGGGCGCGCCGGATGGACGAAGCGGGCATCGCCTGCCCCCGGCCGGCTCGATACCGGGCTACGACGTCCTTCGCGAGATTCATGCCGGCGGGCAGGGGATCGTCTATCAGGCGGTTCAGCTTTCCACGAAACGGCGCGTCGCGATCAAGGTGCTCCTGGAGGGGCCTTATGCCTCCGCGGCCACCCGGCGGCGATTCGAGCGCGAGATCGAGCTGATCGCCAGCCTGAAGCATCCGAACATCGTCGCGATTTTCGATTCCGGCCAGACGGCCGACGGCCGCCAGTTTTATGTCATGGACTATGTGTCGGGGGTGCGGCTCGAGGAATACGTTCGAGATCGCCGGCCATCGCTGCGGCCCGCGCTGGAGCTATTCATAAAGATCGCCGAGGCCGTGAATCATGCCCATCAGAAGGGCGTTATTCACCGCGACCTGAAACCGTGGAACATTGTGGTGGACCCGGAGGGAAATCCGAAGATCCTCGACTTCGGCCTGGCCAAGGCGATCGTCGAACAGGTCGATCCCCTGTTGTCGGTGACGGGGCAGGTCGTCGGAACGATGCCCTACATGTCTCCGGAGCAGGCCCGCGGAAAGACCGAGGAAGTCGATACGCGCACCGACATCTACGCCCTCGGCGTGATCCTGTACGAGATGCTGACCGGTCAATTTCCCTATCGCGTGAAGGGGGAGCCGGCGGAAGTTCTGCACAGCATCACGCATGTCGATCCCACGCCCCCGGCCCGGGCCTGGTCGGCCGAAAAGGGAATCCTTTCGGCAGGTCCGCACGACGCGAAGTGCCCGATCAACGACGAGCTGGAGACGATCATCCTCAAGTCGCTGGCCAAGGAGCGGGAGCGGCGGTACCAGAGTGCCGGCGAGCTGGCCCGCGACATCCAGCACTTTCTTGCGGGCGAGCCGATCGATGCCAAGCGGGACAGCGGCTGGTACCTCGTTCGGAAGGCGATGAATCGCTATCGGCTCCCGATCGGGGTCGGGGGGGCGTTTGTCCTGCTGGTGACGGCCTCCACGGTGGCGCTCCTGTTCCTGTACGGCGACGTGAAGCGGCTTTGGGAGCATTCCCAGGAGCAGGCGCGGGAGGCCGCCACCGAGCGGGATCGGGCCGTTGCCGCGGAAAAGTCGGCCGCGGCGCGGTTCAACCAGGTTCGAAGTCTTGCCAATACGTTTATTCACGAGATTCACGATGCCATTGTCGATCTCCCCGGTTCGACGAAGGCGCGGGAACTGCTTGTCAAGACCGCGCTGGAATATCTGGACCGGCTTGCTGCGGATGCGGGCGGTGATGACGCACTCCAATTGGAGCTGGCGACGGCCTATGTGCGGATCGGCGACGTGCAGGGCTCGGTGCGGCAGGCGAACCTCGGCGATACCAACGGGGCCATGAAGAGCCATCAGAAAGCAAAGGAGATCCTGAGTGTCCTTCGTACGAAGCGACCGGACGACGATCGCGTCGTCTCGACCCTTTCCACGGTGGAGAGTCGCATTGGCGACATGTACTGGTCCATGGGCAGGTATGCCGACGCGGAGTCGCAGTATCTAAGAGAGCGTGAACTGATTCAGCAACTCCTGGAGAAACGACCTGACAGCGCGACCTTGCAGTCGCGCCTTTGCCTGAACTACCAGGACGTCGGCGACGTCGAGCTGTGGACCGGGCGATCCGACGCCGCGATGAAGAGCTACGAACAGGCGCTCGCGATCGCCGAGAGGCAGGTGGCGCACCCGAAGGCCGGAGGGGACGAGCAGGTTACTCTGGCGTTTGCCTATGACAAGGTCGCGGACGCGATGCGGCAGATCGGGCGAACGGGCGAGGCCCTGGCGTACTTCGAAAAGGCGCTGGCCATGCGCGAGAAGCTCCTTGCGCAGTCGCCCGACAACGTGAGTTTTCAGAGAACGCTGGCGAACAGCCGGGAGCAGGTGGCGACGACGCTGGAGAAAATGGGGCGGCGCGATGAGGCGATCAAGCTGCATCAAAGTGCGCTCGCGACGCGGCGGCGGCTGGCAGAACTGGACCCCAGCAATGCGAGGGCGCAGCATGACCTTGCGCGGGCGCAGGGGCAGCTCGGCGCGATCCTGCTGGACGGGGGCGACCTGAAGGGGGCGGAGGTGGCGCTTCGGGAATCTGCGGACATACACGAGAAACTGGCGGCAAACGATCCCACGAATTCCAACACGCAGGAGAGCCTGGCATCGGCCTACGACTGGCTCGCCGTCGTATTCGAGCGATCCGACCGGAAACCGGAGGCGGGCCGCCTGTACGAGAAGTCCATTGCGATCCGCGAAAAGATCGTGCAGGCGGAGCCGGGCAATCTGTGGGCGCGCACGGGGATCGCGGGGACGAAGACGTCGCTGGGCATCCTTCTATCCGATATCGGGGAGGCCGGCGCCGACGAAGCGGCACTCGGCGGGGCGATACGCATTTACGAAGAGATCATTGAGATCGACCCGAAGGACGTCGATACGCGGCGCAAGCTCGCGATGTCCCTTCAGCGCATGGGCGATGTGCATGCCAAGTCGGCCGCGGGCGAGGAAAAGGCCCGTGCCAACTACCTGGCAGCTATAAAGATCTGCGAAGAGCTGGTCGCGGCGGACTCCAACAATGCCGCGGCGCAGCGGACATACGGACTGTGCTGCCATCAGATCGCTCAATTGTGCGACACGGTCGCCCGCCGGGCGGACGTTTCATCGGAGGAAGCCGTGCGCCGCATGAATGAGGCGATTTCCTGGGGGCAGAAGTCCGTGGATGTGTTCAATCGCATGATTGCCGAAGGGCGCCTGCGCGCGGCTGATCATGGCGTGGTCGACGAGATCGAAGCGTTTCTCGCACAGTGCCGGAAAGACGCCGAGAGGCTGAAGGCCGGTGAAAGGCTGGAGGCCAAGCCGGTGAATGAAGCGGCAGGCGGCTCGTGAGGCATTCGCGGAATGTTCGCTTCGTTGAGGGTTCTCTCAGCAACGTGCACGGCCACCGCAACGACCCGATTGGAATCCGCGTCTTTTCGGGTGGCGGCGGCGTTCAGCGTCGCCTGGAGGGCTTGCCGTAGCGCAAGCCTTCGCTGGTGATCCGATCCTCGACGGGCATCTTGGCCTCTTCCTCGTTGGTGGGGTGTCGGAGTTCGGGCAGGTAGGAATCGACGCATGCCCGCAGATAGTCCACGGCCTCATCGACGTCATCGGTGATCTTGAATAGCTCCATGTCTTCCGGCGAGATGGTCTTGTAGGCATCGAGCATGGTTTCGCGGAAGTGCCGGGCGAAGGGTGTCCAGAAGGCGGAGTCGAACAGCACGACGGGGTAGGCCGGGCTTTTGCCGGTTTGAATGAGCGTCATGGCCTCGAAGAATTCGTCCATGGTCCCGAAACCGCCGGGAAAGCAGACCATGCCGAGGCAGTACTTGACGAACATCACTTTTCGCACGAAGAAGTAGTGAAACTCCATGCTGATGTTCTGGTAGGCGTTCGCCTCCTGTTCGTGAGGCAGGGTGATGTTCAGGCCCACGCTGGTGCCCTCGGCCTCGAATGCGCCCTTGTTGGCGGCCTCCATGATGCCGGGCCCACCGCCGGTGATGACCGCGAAGCCGCGCTCGACGAGTCGCCGTCCCAGGCGCTCGGCCTGCTGATAGTTCGGATCGGTCGGCCGCAAACGTGCCGAACCGAAGACACTGACCGCCTGGCCGACCGCGCTCATGGTTTCGAATCCGTCCACGAATTCGGCCATGATTCGGAACAGCCGCCAGGTCTCCTGGGCCGGATCGCGAAAAAGGGGTAGCTCGGCGTTCATGCCATGCTCCTAAGAATGAACGGGATGATGATACCCGGCAGCAGGTCCGGCGGGGAGGCGAGGCGACCCGCTGCGCACGCGGGCGACAATGTCAACTCAGCACAGGCAGCAGGATGCTGAAACAGGCGCCTTTCCCCGGCGAGGATGTCAGTCGAATCTCCCCGCCGTGTTCGCGGACGATTCTTCGGGCGGTCGCCAGCCCAAGGCCCGTGCCCCCCTTCTTGGTGGAGTAGTATGCCTGAAAGACCTGTTCCCGTTGATCGGGAGGAATGCCCGGGCCGGTGTCGATGACGTCGATACGCGCCGTGCCGCCGGGTTCGGCGCACACCCGGAGGGTAAGCGCGCCGCCGTCGGGCATGGCCTGCTGCCCGTTGATTAGGAGGTTCAGCAGGGTCTGCTTGATTCCGTTGACGTCGACCATGGCCATCACCGGGCCGGGTGCGGGCTCCACGCGCATTTCGATGGCGCCGGCCTGGGCCTGGGGGCGATAGAAGTCGGCCAGTTCGCCGACGACGGCGTTTAGGTCGTGGGGCGCCGGGGAGTGGTCGCGGCGTCCGATGTACTGGAGGAAGTCCTGGAGAATCTGCTCGAGGCGGCCCGCCTCCTTGAGAAGCGTTTCGATGCGCTTTCGGCTGCGTCGGGCGATTTCCTGGGGGTCGATGGAAGCATTTGCTTCGGGAGACTCGACGCGCCGCCAGTCCTCGTCAAGCAGTTGAAGGTTGACCTTGAGCGTCGAGAGGGGGTTGCGAATCTCGTGCGCCAGTCCGCCTGTGAGGGCGGCAAGCTCGGCGAGCTGTTCGGCCAGCTGCGGATGGTCCCTTTCGCGGCTCATGGGTGCGGCAATGAGAAGACCCGGAGCGGGTCGATGCTCCGGGTCTTCGGGTGGTTCAAGACATCCGACATGGCGTTCGGGTCTAGTTGGACCCGCCCTGCTTTTCCTCGATGAGGGCCTGTTTCCGCGAGAGCTTGATGCGGCCGGTATCGTCGATCAGGATCACCTTGACGCGCATCATGTCGCCGACGTTGCACACGTCGGTGACGCGCTGGACATATTCGTCCGAAAGCTCGCTGATGTGGCACAGGCCGTCGGTGCCGGGCGCCACTTCGACGAACGCGCCGAAGTCCTTGATCGACGTGACGCGGCCGTTGTAGATCTTGCCGAGGCGGACGCCCTCTGCGATCTGCTCGACCATCTCGAAGGCGGCCTGGGCGCCCTTGGCGTTGCTGCTCGAGATGTAGACAGTTCCGTCGTCCTCGATGTCGATCTTCGCGCCGGTGTTGGCCTCGATGGCTTTGATTCCCTTTCCGCCGGGGCCGATGATCTTGCCGATCTTGTCGGGCACGACCTTGATCGTGAGGAGACGCGGGGCGTACTTGCTGATGTCGGCGCGCGGCCGGGAAAGCACGGAGAGCATGTCCTTGAGGATCTTCATCCGGGCGCCGCGTGCTTTTTCAAGCACCTCGTGAACCTGCTTCTGGGTGATGCTTCGCGTCTTGAGATCGAGCTGAATGGCGGTGATTCCCACCTGGGTGCCGGCCACCTTGAAGTCCATGTCGCCGAAGTGGTCTTCCTCGCCGAGGATGTCGGTCAGGAGCAGGTAGCGGTCGCCGTCGTGCACCATGCCGATGCTGATACCGGCGACCGGGTGCTTGATGGGGACGCCGGCGTCCATCAGGGCGAGGGTTCCGCCGCAGACGGAGGCCATTGAGCTGGAGCCGTTGGACTCCATGACGTCGCTGACCAGCCGAATGGTATAGGGAAACTTGTCAGGGCTGGGCAGCACGGCCTGAAGCGATCGTTCGGCCAGATTGCCGTGGCCGATTTCGCGGCGGCTGACGGCGCCGATGCGCTTCACCTCGCCCGTGCAGAAGGGCGGGAAGTTGTAGTGGAGCATGAACTTCTTGCTGTATTCCTCGACGAGGTCATCAACGACCTGTTCGTCGCGGACCGTTCCCAGCGTGGTGACCACGAGGGTCTGGGTCTCGCCGCGCGTGAAGAGGGCGGAGCCGTGCGTTCGCGGAAGGACGCTGACTTCGCTGATGATCTGGCGGATGTCGTCGGGACCGCGGCCGTCCGGGCGCTTGCCGTCTTCGAGGACCATCTGGTGAAAGAGGCGCTCCTCGATTTTCTGAATCTCGTTCTTCACGTCGGCCGGGGTGTAGGCGAGGTCTTCGGCCCCCTCCGGGCACAACTCGGCGACGATCTTCTTGTAGATTTCGTCGACGGCCGCGTAGCGCTCCTGCTTGCCGGGCGTGCGCTTGGCGGCGCGAAGATCGTACTTGTCCACCAGCGCCTTTACCTTCGCCGGCATTCCGGGGTCTTTCTCCGGCGGGGTCCAGGTCTTGGGCGTGTTGACCTTGCGGCTCAGTTCCTTGACGAGTGCGCAGATCTTTCGGCATTCCCGGAAGCCCAGTTCAATCGCGTCGGCCACGACGGCTTCTGGAAGCTCCATCGCCGCCACTTCGATCATGTTGACCGCCTCGTCGTGCGCGGCGAGGACGACTTCGAGGTCGCTGACCGCCCGCTGCTCCATGGTCGGGTTGATGACCAGTTCGCCGTTGACGCGACCGACGCGGATTCCGGCGACGGGGCCTTCAAACGGCGCGGGGCTGACCATCAGGGCCGCCGAGGCGCCGCACATGGCCAGCACGTCAGCGTCGTTTTCCTGGTCCGACGAGAGCACCATGCACTGAATCTGGACTTCGTCGAGATAGCCTTCCGGGAAGAGGGGGCGGATCGGCCGATCGGTCAGCCGCATGGTGAGGATTTCCTTCTGGGTGGGCCGGGCCTCACGCTTGAAGAAGCCGCCGGGGAATTTGCCGGCTGCGTACATTTTTTCCCGGTAGTCCACGGTCAGCGGGAAGAAATCAACGCCCTCGCGGGGAGGCCCCGTCACGACCGTGCAGAGCACGACGGTTTCGCCGTAGGTCACGAGGACGGCGCCCGCCGCCTGCTTTGCCAATTTGCCAGTTTCAAACCTGAGAATTCGCCCGCCGATTTCGCCTTCAACACTGTGAATCGTCATCTTCCAACCTACATCCTTCCGACTAGAACTACATCACGTCCATTTTTTGCCGTCTGACAGCGCGGACTTCGCTTTTGAGCATGGGGAGGGGGCACACGTACATGGTGACATTCCTGGGACACTCGCAGAAGCCGTCGCGCGTGGGTGGGCCGGCGCTTTAGGCGGACCACCGGCCGGTGCCGGATCGGGTGCACCGGATCGCCGCCCCCTGGCCGGATCGTCGCGCAGCGTCACTGGCCTGCACCGTCCTCGTTGAGCAACGCCCGCGGGAATGCGGATCCATTCAAACGATGTGTGCGAGAGTGGCCCATTGGGCCGCCGACAACTACTTTCGCAGACCCAGGCTGTCAATGATGCTCTGATACCGTTCGCGGTCCGTTCGCGTCAAATACTTCAACAGGCTGGATCGGGCGCCGACCATCTTGAGCAGACCGCGTCGCGAGGAGTGATCCTTCTTGTGCGACTTGAGATGCTCGGTCAACTGCGTGATGCGCTCCGTCAGAATGGCGATCTGGACCTCCGCCGAGCCCGTATCTTTGCCGTGGCGGCGGTAGGTACTGACCACATGCTGCTTACGCTCTTCCGTCAAGGCCATCTTGAACTCGACTCCTTCTGGGTCCGCCGTCGGGATGACAAGCACATGCCCGACCTGACGCAGACGGCGGACGCTAGATCCGACCTGTTACGACTTAGTCCAGCCAGCGTACCGGAATCCTGGCGGCTCGGCAAGGAACTTTTAACTTTAAATATGTGCTGGGGTTATGCGCGAACTTGGGGGCAGCCCTGCCCGTCAAGGGATTTTCACGTCGGGCTCAATGAACTCGCCCCCGAGAAGCTGGCAGGCCTTTTCCATCAGGCGGTCTATGCTGAAGGGCTTATTGAGGTATTCGTCAACCCCGAGATGCCGGGCGTAAAGTTCGTGACGCTTGCCCTCGTTGGCCGTAATCATGATGACGAAGGGGCGCTTGCCTGCATCCTTGTTGGGCTTGATCGTTTCCATCACCAGGAAGCCGCTGCGGCGCGGCATCATCATGTCGAGAACGATCAGGTCGGGATCTACGCGGCGGAACATCTCCAGGGCCTTGTTTCCGTCGTTGGCGGTGGTCACCTTCGCTCCGGCGGCGTCGAAGGCCATCCGAACGGTGTTGAGTACATCGGGGTCGTCATCGACGATCAGAATCGAACGGCCATCCAGTTTTGCCGGCATGGGAGTCTCCTGGCTTGTCGCCCCCGCCTTGGGACGGTGTCGCGTTTTGAATGATTACTCTAATCTGGAGTATAGGAACTGCCCTGGTCGGGGGCAAGCCGCCGGGGCCGTCCCGGGCATTGACCGGAGGATATGAGACCATGCCTTTTCAACGTCGGATCCGCGTGCTTCAGGCTGCAACGCTCCTGATGATTCCGGCCTGCGTGGGATGCCCTTCGCTTGATCGTCTGCCTTCGCAGGCGCCGGTTCAAGAGCTCAAGAGCGCGAACGAGAACCAGCCTTACCTGCTCTATGTGCCGAGTACCTACAGCGACGAACGCCCGATGCCCCTTGTGGTCCTTTGTCACGGCACGTGGCCCTATGATACGGCGCCGCTGCAAATGCGCGAGTGGGCTGCGTTTGCCGAGGCCCGCGGGATCATCGTGGCCGCGCCGACGCTGCGCGGGGTTCAGAGCGACCTGCCGCCTCCGCCCGACCGACAGATTGCCCTTCAGCGCGAGGACGAGGCCCACATACTCGACATCGTCAGTGAACTGAAGCGGCGGTACCGCATCGCCGAGCACATGGTGTTCATGACCGGCTGGTCCGGCGGGGCGTATGCGGTGCTGCACACGGGCCTCAAGCACCCCGAGGTTTTCCGCGCGCTCTTCGTCCAGCAGGGCGCGTTCGACGCGAGGTTCATGGCCGACGTTTCGCCGGAACGCCTCGACACGTGGCAGTCGATTCGCGTGGAGTTCGGCCAGGCGGATCTCATTCGCGACCAGAGCAAGGCGTGTCTGAAGTGGCTCAGGGACGCCGGACTCTATGTCGAAGAGTTGGAGTCTCCAGGTTCGCACAAGCGCGTCGATGCGAGCGTGCCGTGGAAGTATTTCGCCCAGGTTGCCAAGGAACGGCTGTGGGTGCGCGTGCATGCGCGAAATCCGGACCCGGATGATCTGCTTGCGGTGCGCTATTCGCTCGACGCCGTTCCCGCCGTTGTGCGCCAGAAGTGGTTCTTTGGCGACGGCGACGAATCGACGGAACCGTCGCCCACGCATCGATATGCCCGGCCCGGCACTTACGAAGTGAACGTCAACGTCGCCCTGGCCAATGGCAAGAAATACAACCGCAAGCGGAAGGTCGAGGTGGGTCGTCCGCTAGTCGAGTAGGGCGGCGATGAATCCCGAAATGTCGTCGGCGTTGGGGCCGCCGGCCGCGTTCATATCCGCCGCACGCATTTCGAACGCTCCCGTTTCGTTGCCGAGTAGGACATCGACGAAGCCGGGTATGTCCGACACGTCCACGCGCCAGTTGGCATCGACATCGCCGCGGAGAAACGTCTGAAACGGCGCGTATTCGGTCGCATCGATCGTCCCGTTGCCGTTGACGCTTGCCGCGATCTGAAGCGCCGGCACGAGCGCGCCGGCGTCGGCCGTCGCGTAAGCTCCGAATGCCAGGTAGATCGTCTCGGGCAGGGAGCCCAGTTGCGTCGTGACGTCGATCGTTCCCTCAAGCCATCCGCCGTTCGGGCCGGTCGCGGCCTGCGCGGCGACGCCGGGGCCCAGATCAAACCAGCCTTCGTAGTCGTTGTTGTTCTCATCGGCCAGGAACGCGCTCCAGTCGGCCACCTGCCCGGCCTTGGCCCAGGGGGAGCCCCTCAGGCTGCCGGGCGTCGCCGCGACGAAAATGAAGTGATCATTGCCTTCCCCCGCGTCGGGGGCGGCGACGTATAGCAGGCCGTTGCGAATGCCCGCGTACAGCGCCATGGACCCGTTCTGTGCAACCAGAGTGGCATCGGCGTCGCGCTGGCCGTCCAACGTCCATTCCAGTTGCGGCTGGCCACCGCTCACCGCGAAGTGCCAGTCCTGGCCGTTGTTGTTGTCCCAGGTACCCGCGCCGTTGTTGAAGACCATGTCAAGCTGAGTCGCCGACGGAGAAACGGGGACCGTGATCTCCCACACCGACGCGCCCGCGTTCCATGTCATGGCAGGATCGGGCGAGATCACCGGGTTCCAGTTGTTGAACCCGTAGTGCAGTTTCACTGTGGCCGCCCCGGCGAGCGGGCGCCCGGCGGGGTCGTATTGAATGAGAACGTTCTGGCCGGCCTGCGGCGGGTCCGGGGTCACTTCGACAACGTTGCCTCCTCCTCCTGTCGAGCCTGTACCCACGTACACATGCTGGATGTCGGATTTGAAGATGTTTCCCTGCGAATCAGCGGCTTCGACGTAATAGTCGATGAGAACGTCCTGCTGCCCGGCGATCATCGCGGCGTACCGCGCGGCGCGATGGGTGGGGGCCAGGATGTTTGGCGGACGCGGGGCCTCGGGCGCAGCGGTCATGGGTACGGAATCCCACGGGCCGACCTCCGGCCCGCCGGCGTAGGTCTCGTTCTGAATAGATGACAGCGGATTGACACCATCCACGTCGAGCCGCCACCTGAGCGTTACGCTTGCCAGTCCGGAGGCGTCGTACGCGTAGGTCCAGACTTCGAAGTCGGAGGACTCCGGCGAGGCGCCCCATTCGAACCCGCCGGGGTTGTAGGGCTCGCGCTGCGGGAGAAAGACCGTGGGTGGAGTGATATCAGGCTGTCCCGCGATGACCGGGTCGGCAAAGCTCACGGCCTGGTTGCAGGCACGCGTTACGTTGCTGTCCCACGGCTCGGGGCTGCCGTCCCAGTACCAATGGTCGCTGGCTTCGCCGGCGAGGAGAAAGTGCCAGGCTTTTTCGGTGTTCGTGCCGGCACCCGTCCAGACGTTCTGCATGCTGGCGGCGGGGACGATCGCCTCTGCGGCGAAGACGCGGTTCTTTGCGGCGGTGAGGACGGCCCAACTGTTTCGATCGGGACTCCATCCGCTCGCGTTCGGGTCACCCAGCCATTTCTTGAACTCGGGATCTCCGCAGTCAGCGCCGGCCCACGAGCCGCTCTCGACGTGAATCAGGTCGAACGGATCGACCGGATAGCGGTCAAGGTAGTCCTGAATGGTGGTCACGTCGTAGTCGGGATCGCCGACGGCCCAGTTGACCATGTTCTGGAAATTGTGGTGGTAATAGGCCTCGCTGCCGCCGCCGAAATTGTCGCCGTCGTGGTGCAGCACCACGAGCATCGGATGGTCCGCATCGGTGTTGTACGGAAGATAAGCGTCCATGACGGCGTCGTAGAGGAACGCGCCGTAACCGCCGCGGCCGTCCTCGTTTCCTTCGTACCGCGCGGCGGGTACCGCGGTCATTTGCGTAGCCGTCCCCGTAGCCGGATCAATGTACTGGACCTTGTGGGGCTGGTATCCAAACGGCACGCTGACGCGGCTGGGCGCCCAGAGATTGTTGAGTTGAACCCAGGCGCCGCCGTTTGCCGCGGGGTCGGGATTGATCTGGTCGGCGCGGTTGGGCGAATAGATGCAGGATGCGTTGGTGTGCGGATATCCGACGCAGGCCCGGTCAAAATGGATGTTATCGACAAGCGCCCATTCGATGCCTTCGGCGACGAGTGCCGGGATGATGCGCGTCGAAAAGGCGGTCTCGGGCGGGAAAACGCCCTTCGAGTACGCCGGATGCGCCGTCCACGTCTCCGCGTAGACATGCTTGTGCAGTCGAATCTGCATGCGAATGTCCTGTGTGTCGAGCAGGGGCATGAGGGGGTGGTGGTAGCCAAAGGCGACGAGATCTAGCCGCCGGTTGCCGAGGGAAGTCGTGGCGGCAAGGGCGGAGTTGTAGGCGTTGTGCCAGTTCGACCATATTCCGCCGTTGACGCCGGCGGCGGCGAGGTTGTTGAGGTTTTCGATCAGCGAACCGGTGAAGCTGACGGACGCGCCGAGGTGCGGCATCGCCGAGCCGGCTGCAATCGCATCGCCCGGCCAGGAGGTGTACGGACCGAAGCGCTGGTTGTGGACGTCGACGACGCTGAAGGTGTAACGGTTGTTCGCGTCGGTCTGGATGATCGACTCGTAGGGGTAGTAGATCGGCTGGTGCATGTGCCAGAGGAAGCCGACGTGGATCGGCTCGACCGCCAATGACCGACCGCCTGCAACCAGGCAGAGCGCCAACGCGCCAAGGGCGAGAGCCGGGGCGAAACGACGGCAAGAACGGGGCATGAGTTCCTCCGGGCACGGATGCCGCTCAAGTGTGTACGGCTGCTAAAACATTTTACCTTTTGAACGGGCCGGAGGGAAGGTTTTTGGGGGGGGTCTCTTATGCAAATGGGAAGTACGCTTTCGGGCGGCAGATCCGCGCGAATGGGTGCGCAAAAAAAACAAGGGTGGCACCCGGTAAGAGTGCCACCCTTGGATTGGAGTCGAGCTTTGCGTCGGGCGGGCTATTGATTGATCTTCTTGGCGCCGCCGCTCGCGCGTGGCTTGGGATCCTCTTCCTGAAGGGGCTGTTCTTCGGTTTCTCCCTCGCTGTCCTTCTTGAAGCCGCTGCCGCTCACCTGGACCTGAACGCCCTCTTTCTGTGCGGCGGCCTGGTTGCAGCTTGGGCAATAAATGTCGCCGCGGTTGCGTCGCATGTTGGTGGCTTCCTCGACGGTCAGCGAGAACTGGTGCGAACAGTTGGCACAGGTGTAGCTCATGGTCTTGGCCATCACCGAGGTGTCTTCGCTCTCACCGCCGGCCACGCTCCACAGGTAGGCGCTCACGCCGATGCCCACGACGAGGATGATGGGAACCGCGATTTTCTTGCCTTTCATGTGATGTCTCTTTCAAAGAATGGATGTCCTGAAAGTCCGTCGCCCGGGCACGATACCCGGGCGACGTGATTTCGAGTATTCAAGCCGGAATCATATCGGAACCGGCGGCTCTGGGTAGCAGTCAAACCGGCCCCAGCTACCGCGGGCATCGAGTTCGTTCCACTCGATGAGGTGCTGGTAGTAGGTGTCGTCGCCGAAGTCGGCGAAGTTGCCGTGGCCGTCCACATAGAGCACGTTGAAGAAGCCCAGTTTCTTGTGGTTGCTGGTCAGCTCGCCCGGCTCAATGAAGCCCCAGACATTGTTGGTGAACAGGGTCTGGAAGACGCGGGTCTCGAAGAAGTACATAACCTGCGACGTATCCGGTACGCGATTGACCGACCGGCCGTAAACGCCGACCGGAGCAATGCTGCTCGGCGGGCCGGCCTGGCCTCCGCCCTGCGGCGAGTTGTCCCAGGTCAGGTTGTTCATGCGGAAGGCAACGCCGTTGCCCTTGAAATAGGGGCGCTCGGTCTCGCGCGGGTCGCTCCCGAAGCCCGGCCACTCCTGCCAGCCAAAGTCCTCGCCGGCACACTGGAATTCCTGGAACACACCGCGGTTGCCCGGCTCGGTGTTTGCGACAATGCCGCGGGGGCCGTAGATCAGCTTGTTAAGCGGGCGGGTCCGCGGGTCAAACTCCTCGCCCCAGTTGACGTAGTTCATGTCGCCAGGGCCGCCGCCGTAATCGGCGTAGCCTTCATAAATGAAGTTCACGGCTTCAGGATGCACCGGGCCGACGATGCCCTCGGGATCATCGCTGGCGTATGCCTGACCGGCCTGGCCAATGGCTCGCATGCTGCCCTGGCAGCGGACCTTTCGCGCCTGCTGCACCGCCGACGAGAGTGCCGGCAGGAGAATGCTGATGAGAACTGCGATGATCGAGATGACCACGAGCAGTTCAATTAATGTGAAACCGCGCGTGCGACGATTGGAAACGGACATATCCATCGACTCCTTCCTGAAGCGGGGCCTCTCACGGTCCCATGGTACTCATGTAGCCAGCGTTTGCGGATGGTGGCAGGTATGGCTTACTAGTCCGGCGGGCTAGCTCAAAACACTGCGGAGGGTGCGACGAGCACAGCCGCAACGGCAATCCCTCGCCCCCATCCACCAGCGCGATCACACTTTGCCGCACCAATCCGTCTAAACACGGTGCGGCGGACAAATATTCCGCGATGATCCTGAACTCACCCGCCTAAATTATATCGCCCCCCCACGGCGAGTGGAAGCATTTTTATAAAATTGCGCTAATCCCGGGCGTTGGCCTGTGGATTGTTTCGGCGAGGGCACAGAGGAAAACTGGCGATACCTGACCACCCTGCGACATGTACATATTCGCCAGCCGTAAGCTGTTGTTTTTTAACAATTTATAATCACTCCGGCGGGCGGCCCCATTAAGAGCCGCGGACTGGACCACCGCCATTTTGTATACGGCGTTCGCTGTTTCCCCCAGCAATGGGGGTCGTTATTTGGCGGCGCGGCCAACCGCAGCCGCAATCAGGGCGAGCTGCGCCATTGTCTCCGCGAACACCTGAGGAGTGATCGATTGGGCGCCGTCCGTCATGGCATGCTCGGGGTCTGAATGGACCTCGATGATCAACCCGTCCGCCCCGGCCGCGATGGCCGCACGGCTCATGGACGGCACCATGTAGGCGTGGCCGGTGCCCTGGGAGGGATCAATGATGATCGGGAGATGGGACTCCCGTTTGATCGCCGGAATGATTCCGAGCGCAAGGGTGTTGCGCACGTAGGTCTCATGGGTGCGGATACCGCGCTCGCAGAGGATCACGTTCGGGTTCCCCTCGTTCATGATGTACTCGGCCGCGAGGAGGAATTCGGCGAGGGTCGCGCTCCAGCCCCGCTTCAAGAGCACCGGCTTGCCGGTCCGTCCGGCCGCGACCAGCAGATTGAAGTTGTGCATGTTCCGTGTGCCGATCTGAAGCACGTCGGCGTAGTCAGCGACGAGGGGGACCTGGTCGATGCTCATCACCTCGGTGATCACTGGAAGGCCGGTCTCGGCGCGAGCCTTGGCGAGCAGTTTCAGTCCATCTTCGCCCAGTCCCTTGAATTCGTATGGGTTTGTCCGCGGCTTAAAGGCGCCGCCGCGGAGGGCGTGCGCGCCGGCATTCTTGACCGCATGGGCGATTGTCAGGATCTGCTTTTCGTTCTCAACGCTGCACGGGCCCGCGATCACGCACAGCTTCCGCCCCCCGACCTCGACGCCCGCGCCGATCGGTATGACCGAGGGGGTCGGCTTAACTTCCCGGCTCGCCGCCTTGTACGGTGCGAGGATGGGGACGAGTTTGTCCACCATCGGGGCGCTTTCGATGGCCGTCATGTCGCACAGCCGCTCGTCGCCGATCGCCGCGACGACCGTTCGATCGGTGCCGACGATCACCATGTCCTTGAGCCCGCGCTCGCGCACCAGGTGGGCGACGTGACTGACGTCTTCCTGCGAACAACCGGGCTTCATGACGATGATCATTTTTCAGGTATCTCCATCGCTGCTCCGTGCGGGAATCCGCCGCCGGACTCGCCTTTCCCGCCCGGTCGGCCATTATCGGTCAGAACGAATCTCCGGTTAAGGACTTCATTCCGGCGATTCCGACGCGGTTTTTCGGTTTGAAGGGGGAAGGGAACCGGAACGGCGCGGGGTGCGTCCAATGGATCGCGGAGATATGATTCGCGCGTACATCAAACCAGCAAAGGAGTGAGCCCCATGAACCGTTGCGGATTCTCGTTCTTGTTCCCGTGGAGTTTCCGTCGCCGCTCTTGCACGTCGCGCCAACCGGGCCGCGCGTGGCGGATTGCGACCGTCATCGCCATGCTGATTCCGGTCCCGCCGGCGAGAGCGGATGAAGGGGCCGGCCCCGCCGTCACGGTGTATTCCTCCGCCGATCCGGCCGGGTTCGATCCGCAGCAGTTCATTGCCCAGCAGCGGCAGGGCGGCAACCCGGCATTTGCGTGGCAGGTGCCCGGCTTCGGCGTTGTAAAGGAACTGCGCAAGGTCAGCCTGAAGGACGGCCTCAACGAACTCCGGTTTACCGATGTCGCGGAATTCATCGACCCGACCACGGTGAGCTTCATGGACCTCACCAACCCAACGGGCACGGCAGTCCTGGAGCAGAACTTCCAGTTTGATCTCGTCAGCCCCGACAAGCTCATGGAGAAGTATCTTGACCGCGAGATCTCCGTGGAACTGGCCCACGGTGATGCCATAGAGACTGTCACCGGAAACCTGCTGTCCTCGACGGGCGGCCGGCTCGTACTCCAGACTTCGGAGGGCGTGCGGGTCCTGAGCGGGGCGGCGCACCAGGTCAAACTGGGCGAGCTGCCGGGCGGGCTTATTACGCGGCCGACACTCGTGTGGAAGGTGAACTCGAACAAGGCGGGCGAGCACGAAGTCCGCACGACCTACCAGACGAGCGGGATTACCTGGAGGTCTGACTATAACGTCATTCTGAACGCGGATGACAGCCGGGCGGATGTCAGCGCGTGGGTTACGCTGATGAACCTGAGCGGGGCGGGCTTCAAGAACGCGACGCTCAAGCTGATCGCCGGCGACGTACAACGCATCGCCCCGCGCGAGCCGATGTACCCGCGGGCGATGGCCAAGATGGATATGGGGGTTGCCGCCGAGGCGGG
Source organism: Planctomycetota bacterium (assembly GCA_003576905.1). Lineage (GTDB taxonomy): Bacteria > Planctomycetota > Phycisphaerae > UBA1845 > UTPLA1 > UTPLA1. The sequence goes on from QEVG01000014.1 coordinate 28,838, forward strand.
TTTTCAGGAGAAGTCCTTTTTTGAGTATCACCTCTATACGCTGCCGCGCCAGACGGACATCCTGATGAACACGACACAGCAGATCACGCTGTTTCCCACGGCGACGGACGTACCGGTGGAGAAGCTGCTGGTGTATTACGGTCTTCCGGAAGCGGCACACTGGGGCGCATTCGGTCAGCCGATGCAGGACCGAAACCTCGGCGCGCAGTCCAATCCGAAGGTCGACGTGTACGTGCGGTTCCGAAACGACGAAGCCAGCCGAATGGGCATGCCGCTGCCCAAGGGCAAGGTGCGGGTGTACAAGCGCGACGACGCCGACGGGACGCTTGAGTTCATCGGCGAGGATCTCATCGACCACACGCCCAAGGATGAGAAGGTCCTGATCAAACTGGGTCAGGCGTTCGACGTGGTCGGGGAGCGAAAACAGACGGATTTCAGCGTCGACACGAGCCGCAAGACCATCGTCGAGACGTATTCGATTCAGCTTCGAAACCACAAGGAGGCGGCGCAGAAGGTTATCATCCGCGAGAACCTTTTCCGGTGGACGAACTGGGAAATCACGCGGAAGACGGACGACTTTGAGAAGATTGACGCCCGGACGATTCACTTTGAAGTGACCGTTCCCGCCAACGGCGAGAAGACGGTGGAGTACACGGTGAGATACACGTGGTAACTGGCCGGGAGCGGCGACGGGGACGGATCAGCTCCAGCGACAGAACAGGTCGCGCACGAGTTCCATTGGCAGGCCGACGATATTGCTGAAGCTGCCGTCGTAACTCTCGACGAAGGCGTCGCCGTGGTCCTGAATGCCGTAGGCGCCCGCCTTGTCCTCCCACTGGCCCGTGTCGAGATAGGACTCAAGCATTTCGTCGGAGAGCGGGCGCATGTGGATGACGCTGACCGAGTGACCCATCAGCCGCAGGTCGGTCTCAGGATGAAGGACCGCGACGCCGGTGATCACGCGATGGCAGGTTCCGGCGAGCCGGCGCAGAATGCGCCGCGCGTCGTTCCTGTCGACGGGCTTGCCGAAGATTTCGCCGTCAATCACGGTGATGGTATCGGCGGCAAGGATCGTGTCCTCCGGGTTCGAATCCTCGATGCTGCGGGCCTTGTAGTACGCCAGCGATTCGCAGTATGCGGTGGGGTCGACATGGGGCGGCGGCACCTCTGGCTCCGCGAAGGGCGGGTGCACGATGCGAAATCGGTATCCCGCTTCGCGCAGCAGTTCGGCCCGCCTCGGACTCGATGACGCAAGAACGAGAGACTTCGGCTGCGAGGGGGCGTTCATGAAGACCGGACGCTCGCTTTCCCTTCAAGAAAGTGGATAGTATGTATCCTCGGTTCCCGGCGTTGTAAAGGCGAGCCGGCCGGCCACGACCGGCAGATGCCCTTCGGATGAGAATGCCTGCGTGAACAGCGATCCCGCGACCGATACCGCCCTGGAGGAGTCCCGCACCGCGGGGTGTTCTGGCGAGGCGGCACGCCGCGCGGGCGTCCGCGGGCGCAGTGTCATGTTTCTGGCTCTCCTGCTCGCGGCATATGGCGTGGGGCTCGTTCGCCAGCTGGACGAGCCGTGGATCGGGCTGCATGACTGGAACGGCGCTTTTTACTCTCAACTGGCGCGCAACCTTATCCGGTATCCCTTCCGGGACCATCACGCCATGCCCCTCGTGGCGGTAGGGGACGATGCGCCGCCGGAGGAACGCTCGATCTATGCGACACATCCTGCCGGGCTCGTCTGGGTCATGGCCGCCGCGTTTCGCGTCTTCGGCGAAGGGGAGTCCGCGGCGCGGCTCGCGGCGGTCCTCGGGTCTCTGGTTGCGCTCGCGGCGTGGGTGGCGCTGGTGGCGGAAAGCCGGGGCCGGGAGCCGGCGCTGCTATCGGGGCTCCTTTACGCCGCGATGCCGATGGCCGTGTACTTCGGGCGCATGTCGAACCACGAGGCATTCTGCCTGTGCGGAATGGTCGTCGCGCTTTACATGGTCCGGCGCGCGAATTCCGCAGCCGATCCGCGGCGGGTCCGGCCGGGGTTTCTCGCGGCCGGCCTGGCGGCGATGGCGTGCACTATTCTGATTGACTGGGTAGGGGTGCTCTTTGCCGGGCTCCTGTGTGTGCATGTATTCCGCGCGTATCGCACCGGGCGCGCCGCTGGGATCGGGGTCATCGCGGTCGCGGCGGCAGCCTTCGCGGCGACCGGGGCGGTGATTCTGCACATTGTCTATGGCGGACTGGACGGTGAGTGGGCTGATCTTGTGGCGATCTTTACGTCGCGGAGCGGCGCGATCGAGCGGCAGGCGACGGAGCTGTTCTGGCTCAACACGGTCGACAACCTGACTCTGCCGGGAATCGCGCTGAGTGCCATCGGATTGGCGTGCATGCTCTGGCGGCGTGCGTCCGGTCGCGGCCGGCCATCGGCTGCATACGCGACTGCGGCGCTGCCCGGCGGAAGCGGCGTGTGGGTTCTGGTGGCGACGGGGCTGATCTGGCTGCTGCTGTTTCGCCGCCAGTACCAGATTCATCAATACTGGCTTTTCTACCTGGGTCCGCCGATCGCGCTGTGCGCGTCGACCGCGATCCTTTTCTTCCGCGATCTGGCTCGGCGATTCGGAGAGCGGGTCGCAACGGGAGCGGTCGCGATCACGGTCCTGACCCTTCTGCTCGCGGGCCAGCGCACCGTGGATTCGCTTTTTTCCCAGCGGTCGTGGAAGCTGGATTTTGTGCGGTATTGCGAGGAACTTCGTGCGGCAACCCCCCGCGGCGAACGCGTCGTACTCGAACGGGATCCCATTTCCAGGGAGACATTCGGCGGCTACGTGTTTCGCAACATTGTTCCGCCCCAGCTTGCGTATTATCTGGACCGGCCGTTTGTGGTTCGGACCGCGCCCGAGGGCGCACCCTGAGGGCGTCGGTGGCGACCGGCTCGGTTCGCATCGGTTCTTTCCGGGGGTATATCGCGTAAGGCCTTATTTTGCATGTTGTTACAGCTGAGCAGGGTGTTTAGATGGGTCCTCCGGACGAAAGCCGATCTATTGTTGTCGGCTGTCGTGTCGGCATTGACTCGCCTTGGGAGACCTTTATACTGACGGGTCTTACTCGCAGGCTGGCGCGCGACCCAGGACGTGGAATCGGCCGCTGTGCTGAGCCTTGGCGGCGAACCGGGCGCGCTTTGCCGCATTCGCTGCTGTAGCTCAGTTGGTAGAGCGCGTCCTTGGTAAGGACGAGGTCACGGGTTCAAATCCCGTCAGCAGCTTTTCGAGTGGCGCATGTCTGTTGCGGCGGACGTGCGGGCCTCTTGTCGGCATCGAGCCCGCATCGGAGGCCGGGCCGATCGAGACGTGAGGATCGCGCGGCCCAGAAAGAGCCGTGGGCTCCTGCCACGGATGCCGCTTACATAGCTGTTTGAACGGACGACCGAACTGGAAGACGCCGTCGGAAGCAACGTCGGCGAAGTATGGGTTTGTCCGCTGAACGTGTCGTACGCTTGGACGAGAGCAACGGAGACTAGAGAACCAAAGTTGGACAGTACGCGGAGGAATCGCTGGCATGGCCAAGGAAAAGTTTGAACGAACGAAACCACATGTGAACGTCGGAACGATCGGCCACGTCGACCATGGTAAGACGACTTTGACGGCAGCGATCACCGCAGTGCAGGCGGCCAAGGGACTCGCCAAGTTCAAGGCCTATGACGAAGTGGCCAAGGCCTCCGAGAAGGACGGCCGCCGCGACCCGACGAAGATTCTGACCATCGCGACGAGCCACGTGGAATACGAGTCGCCGACGCGGCACTACGCCCACGTGGACTGTCCGGGTCACGCCGACTACGTCAAGAACATGATCACCGGCGCCGCCCAGATGGACGGCGCGATCCTGGTCGTCAGCGCCGCCGACGGCCCGATGCCCCAGACGCGCGAGCACGTGCTGCTCGCCCGTCAGGTCAACGTGCCGGCCCTCGTCGTGTTCCTCAACAAGATCGACCTCCTCGACGACCCCGAGCTGCTCGAGCTCGTCGAGCTTGAAGTGCGCGAGCTTCTCAACAAGTACGGCTTCCCCGGCGACACCACGCCGATCATCCGCGGCCAGGCGAACGCTGCCCTGGCGAACCCCAAGGATGAGAAGGCCAGCGAGTGCATCGCCAAGCTCATGGCGGCCCTCGACAGCTACATCCCCGAGCCGGTCCGCGACTCGGACAAGCCGTTCCTCATGCCGGTCGAAGACGTGTTCAGCATCAAGGGACGCGGCACGGTGGGGACCGGCCGAATCGAGCGCGGCATCATCAAGGTCGGCGAGGAAGTCGAAATCGTCGGTCTGTCCAAGGAATCGCGAAAGACGGTCGTCACCGGCGTCGAAATGTTCAACAAGACGCTCGACGAGGGGCATCCCGGCGACAACGTCGGCCTTCTCCTGCGCGGCATTGAAAAGAATGATCTCGAGCGCGGCCAGGTGCTGGCCAAGCCCGGCAGCATCACCCCGCATACCCGGTTCGAGGCCGAGGTGTACGTTCTGACCAAGGAGGAAGGCGGCCGGCACACGCCGTTCTTCAACAACTATCGCCCGCAGCTTTACGTCCGCACCACGGACGTGACCGGCAGCCTCAAGCTGCTCGGCGGCGCGGAAATGTGCATGCCGGGCGACAACGTGACGCTGGAAGTCACGCTGATTTCGCCGATCGCCCTGGAAGAGGGCGTCCGTTTCGCGGTGCGCGAGGGCGGGCGAACGGTCGGCTCCGGCGTTGTGACGAAGGTTCTGGAATAACGAATTCGGGTCTTTTCCCGAGCGGCATCCGGCCGGACGGCTGTCAGACGGTTCAGAATCGTCCGGCCTCCGGCCGCGTGCTCTCGGGACGGTTCGACAGAGTGATTTATGGCGAAAGCAAGCAAGCGAGAATGGGTTTGGCTGGAATGCTCCGAGACCGGCGACCTGAACTACCGCACGACGATAAACGTGTTGCAGGGCGTTCCTGAAAAGCTCAAGGCCGGTATGCAGAAATACTGCCCCCGGCTTCGCCGACATACGCTCCATAAGATCAAAAGGAAGTAGGAGCCGTGCGTCGCCGGCGCGGGGCCTGGTTCCGGCTCGCGTCTGTCGGCCGGTCGATTCAGGTCGCCCTTGAAGCGGCCGCGGCCCGAAAAGGCGAATGCGTGCGGATGGACGACAGGAGCGTAGCTCAATTGGTAGAGCACCGGTTTCCAAAACCGGCGGTTGGGGGTTCGAGTCCCTCCGCTCCTGATCCCGCGGATGCGACCCGCGTCGCATCCCGGACCGGTGGCGGAACTGGAAGCCAACATGGCCAAGCATGACGACAAGATGAGCAAGCGATCCGGCGGCACGGATCGCGGGACGGCCCTGGCCGACCGGCACGACGAGGAGTCTTCCATGGCAGACGCTGCGGCACACGACGCAAACGGCGATCGATCCTATGAGCGTCGCTCCACGATGGAGAGTCATTCGCCGGGCGGCGCCGAGGGCGGCGGTTTCTTTGACATTTACAAGCCCTCGCAGGGATATCACACCCGCGTATGGACGGGGGTGGCGGCCGGTTCGCTGATCGTGTGGTTCGCCTATTTCCTTTACGAAAAGCTCGAGCTGGTCGGAACCGGGGCGACGACGCGCTACGTTCAGGTGGGAGCGGCGGTCGCGACGATCCTCAGTCTTGGACTTGTCACCTACTGGCTCCTGGCCCTCAATCGCAAGGTGTGCGACTTCCTGATCGCCACCGAGGGCGAAATGAAGAAGGTCAACTGGACGAGCCGGAAGGAGATCATCGGCTCGACCAAGGTGGTGATCTTCGTCGTCGTCTTCATGAGCATCCTGCTCTTCGTCGTGGACGTCTTCTTCATGGTGTTCTTCAATGCGATCGGCGTGCTGAAGGCGGGCGGCGGGACCCTCCAGGAGCTGTTCAAGTGAGTGCCGTCGGCCACGGAGTCGAAGCGATGAGCGACGATACGCCGCAGATGTCCCCCATGGAGTCCTCGGAGGGTTCCGCTCCCGATGCGCCCGCTTCGGCTCCGAAGACCGCGGCCAAGTCCGCGCCGGCCGGCGGCCGCTCCATGCACTGGTATGTCCTCCGTGTGGCGAGCAATTGCGAAGACCGGGTGTGCGAGGCCCTGACGCGAAAGGTGAAGATTGAACACCTCGAGGATCGCATCGGCCGCATCCTCGTCCCGACGCAGCGCGAGAAGCGCATGCGCGCGGGCGTTGCCCGGGTCTTTGATCGCAAGCTCTACCCCGGCTATGTCTTCGTCGAGATGGCCACGGAGGAGGACGGCAGCATCCCCGAGGATGTGTGGTTCCTCGTCCGCGAGACGATGAGCGTCGGCGATTTCATCGGCTCCGACGGGAAGCCGACGCCGATGAAGCCGCACGACGTCGAGAAGATGCTCGCCGTCGTCGAGAAGTCCGCCGAGCAGCCCACTCTGGCGGGCATGGCGGGCATGAAGAAGGGCGATGCCATCAAGGTCAAGGAAGGCCCGTTTGAGAATTTCGAGGGCGAGATCGACGAGGTCTTCCCCGACAAGGGACAGGTCCGCGTGATCGTCAGCATTTTCGGCCGGGCGACCCCGATCGAACTGGAATACTGGCAGATCGAACCCGCCTGATCGGCCGGGTGAGAGTCAAGCGAGAAAGCAGCGAGGCAAGGCACCGTGGCGAAGAAGAAGAAAACCCCGACGGCGACGTTCAAGGTTCAAGGCCCTGGCGGGCAGGCTACGCCTGCGCCCCCGATCGGCCCGGCCTGTGGTCAGTACGGCGTGAACCCCGGTCAGTTCGTGCAGCAGTTCAACGAGCGCACGAAGCAGCTCAACGGGATGCCCGTGACGGCCGTGGTGAACGTGTACGCCGACCGGACGTTCGATTTCGTCATCAAGAGCCCGCCGGCGTCAGTCCTTCTCAAGGACGCGGCCAAAGTGGCCAAGGGCAGCGGCGTGCCGAACAAGGAGAAGGTCGGCAAGGTCACGATGGCCCAGGTCGAGGCGATCGCCAAGCAGAAGCTGGCCGATCTCAACTGTTTCACGATCGATGCCGCCAAGAAGATCGTCATGGGCACGGCGCGGAACATGGGGATTGAAGTCGACGGCTGAGCGGCTCTGACCGGGAATCCAATCTGAAACATCGAGAGGCCGGGTTCGCCGCAGCGTGCCCGGCCTTTACTCTGCGCCCGCGGCGAGCCGTTCGAAGTATTCCCGCCAGCTTATCGAAAGCTCCGGCAGCCGGGCCAGCCTCCCCGCAGACGGCACCGCGGCGTTTCGATCATTTCGGAGCGACAGCAGGAGGTGAACAGTCAGGTCGGGATGCGGATGGGCGATACGCTCAATGGGGTCGGCTCCCTTCACAGCGCCGGTTGTCAGCACGCGGAGATAGAACCCGCTGAACCCGTTTTCGTGGATTCGCACGATGGCCCTCGGGTCGGCGAGGTTGTTCGCCAGCTTAAAGCAGGGCATGCGCGGCTGCGTAACCTGCACTTCGGCGGTCCCGATGCGGAAAACGTCGCCGATGCAGACCTGCGTTTCGAGCATGTCGACGGTCGTGAGGTTCTCGCCGAACGACGGCACGGCCAATGTGCGGCCCAGCGTGTCCCGCCACCACGCGTAATGTTCGAAGGGGTAACAGCAGACCGCCTTGTCCGGCCCACCGTGAACGTTTTCGTCGGAAACGCGATCACCGGCGAAACCGAGCGGAGTCAATTCGGCGGCGCCCTCCACCGGACGACGGCGAATCGCCGAGCTATACTGCCGCCCGGCGACCAGGATGATCTGCGGACGGCCGATGTTGACCAAGTGCACGTGCATGAACAGGTTCAGCGAGCGGCCTTTGCGGACTGCTTCTGATAGAGCGTTTCAAACTCAGTGAGCAGATCGTCGAAAAGCGCCAGGGTGTCCTCGATGGGCTTCGGCGTGGTCATGTCGACGCCGGCCAGCTTGAGGATATCCAGAGGGTACTTGCTGCTGCCCGCCGAGAGAAACTTCATCAGTCCTTCGACCGCGCCCGGTTCCCGGGCGATGATGCGCCGCCCGATGTTGGTCGCCGCGCAATGGCTCGTCGCATAGGTATAGACGTAGAAGTTGCGATAGAAATGCGGGATGCGCAGGCCTTCGGCCGCGGCACACGGGTCGTTCACGCAATCCGGGCCGTAATACTTCGTGACGATATCGAGGTACCTGCCGGTCAGAACCTCGGGCGTCAGCGGCGTTCCGCCCTCGGCAAGCTCGTGAATGAGCTGTTCGTACTCGGCGAACATCGTCTGCCGGAAGACCGTCGTGCGTATGCCTTCGATCTGCTGCTGGAGGATCAGCAGACGCTGGGTGTCGTCCTTGGCTTCCTGGAGCAGATGGTGCGCCAGGAGGACCTCGTTGACCGTGCTGGCGACTTCGGCGCAGAAGGTGGCGTAGTCGCCGTAGATCATCGGCTGATTCTTGACCGTGTACCATGAGTGCATCGCATGGCCCATCTCATGGGCGACGGTCGAGCGGTCGTTCATCGTCCCTGTGTAGTTCAGCAGCAGGTAGGGGTGGGTCAGGTAGCTGCCCCAGCAGTACGCCCCGCTGCGCTTGTTGGGTGTTTCGTACACGTCGATCCATCGCGACTCAAACGCCTTTTTAAGCGTGCCAGTGTAGTCCGGGCCGAGCGGGGTAAGGCCTTTCAGGATCGTCGCGACCGCGTCGTCGTAGGGGATCTGGTCCTCCTTGACCTCGATCATCGGGACGTACAGGTCGTACTGGCGGACGTCGTCAAGGCCCATCAGCTTCTTGCGAATCGCCACGTACCGATGCAGCCTGGGCAGATGCTTGTTGACCGTGGCGACCAGGTTGTCGTACACGGCGACGGGAATATTCGGGCCGAACAGGGCCGCCTCGCGGCAGCTTTTGAAGCCGCGGGCTTTCGCGAAGAACATATGTTGCTTAACGTGCGCCGAGAGCAGCGCCGCAAGGGTATTGGCCTTCGCCGCATAGGTCTCGTGCAGTCCGATGAACGCCTCGCGCCGGACGCGCCGGTCCTTGGAATAGATGAAGTTGTAATACTTCGCCGAGCTGAGCTGAACCTCCTGCCCCTTTTCGTCCTTGATCTTCGGGAAGTCGAGGTTGGTGTTGGTCAGCAGGCCGTACACGTTCTCCGGCGCCGACGTGACGTCGCCCGCCATGGCCAGCAGCTCTTCCTCGCGGGGCGAAAGGAAGTGATCGCGCTGGCGGTGGATGTCGTCGATGAAGTGCCGATAGACCGCCAGTTTCTCGTTCTTCTCCATCCACGAATGGACGGTCTCCGGCGGGAGCGTCAGGATCTCGGGAACGAGCCAGCTCGCCGCCTCCGCGGCGCGGGTGCTGAGCGACTGAGCCCGATCCCAACGGCCCTGGGCCGCGGAAACGCTCATGTCCTCGTGATAGGAAAGGCCGGAATATACGACGACGCGGTCGAGTTCGGCGGCCATATCGTCGCGCAGTTTCAGTCCGGCCAGAAGCGCGTCGCCGGATTTTCCGAGTGTGCCCTTCAGGGCCTTGAATCGATTGATCAACTCCTCGGTGCGCTGGAAGGCCGTCTCATAGGCGGGATCGTTGACGAAAATCTCCGTGAGATTCCATCGATACTTTTCGGGGATGTCGCTGCGCTGCTTGATAGCGGCGGGTGACGCTGCCTGTGCCACGGCCATGTGCGCTCCAGAATGATTACAGAAAATGAAAGCCAGTCCGCATATCGCAATCGATCGACGCTTTGGGGTCATGGATGGAGCCCTCCAGAAATTGTTCCTGCGCCTCGTCTCTGACGAAGCGCCTGCGAACCGACCGGCCACGCGGCTAATACGCATGTCGCTGCGATCGGGCGCCGTGGAAGGGGAGGGATACCAGGGGGATCTCGTCAGGCCGTCGCCGCGGCCAACTCCCGGGCCTTCGTCCCACCCTGAAACTCGCCCTTCCAAACGCGTTCGATTTCCTCCGCCCCCTTGAGTCCGTAGGTGCGGGGGCGCGGCGGAATGGATTCGACATCGACCGGCTCATACGACATCCGCGGTCCGCTGGGTGTGTGCTCAGCGATCGTGGTCTTAAGCCATTTTTCGTTTCGCGCCTTGAACTGCTCGCACCACTTTCGGGCCTGGGCGGTGATGTCGCCCGCATCGGGATTGAGGCCGGCAATTTCGAAGTCGGGCTTGTAGTGCGCGCCGCGGCATTCATCGCGTTGCAGCGCCCCCAGCGCGATCACTCTCGCCAGGATGAGCATGTCGCCCAGGGCCCTCGTGAAGGAGAGATTCTGATTGGTCCAGTGCCCGGTGTCGGCGAGAGGGGCTCGCTGATATCGCTCCGCGAGGTCGTCGATCTTCGCCAGCGTCTCCTTGATTCTATCGTTGTAGCGCACGACCGTGCAGTTCGCGGTCATGGTCTGGCCGAGTTCCTCGTGTATTCTGTAGGCGTTCTCATTTCCGGTCCGGGCCACGAGCCGCTCGTAGTTGTCCTTGTGCCGCCGGACCGCGGCATCGAAGATCGAACCCGGCAAGTCGGCGGCGCTCGTCTTGAGCGCCTTCATGTAGTTCTGAATCGACGGCCCGACGATCAGGCCGGCGAAGATGCACGAAAGCAGCGAGTTCGCGCCAAGCCGGTTCGCTCCGTGGTACTGGTAATCGGCTTCGCCGATCGCGTAGATGCCGGGCACGTTCGTCTGCTGGTTGCGGGGGCTGCCGTCGATCAGGCCGCCGGTCCGGGCGTCCTTCGCGTAATCGCACCACAGCCCGCCCATCGAATAATGCACGGCGGGGAAGATCTTCATCGGCGTAACGCGCGGGTCGAAGCCTTGGAACTTTTCGTAGATTTCCAGAATGCCTTCAAGCTTGTGGTGCGCCGACGGCGGCAGGTGCGTGAGATCGAGGTAGACGCAGAACTGCCCTTTTTCGACAGACAGCCCGCCGTTGGCGCAGACGTCGAAAATCTCCCGCGTGGCGATGTCGCGCGGCACGAGATTGCCATAGGTGGGGTAGCGCTCTTCGAGGAAGTAGTACCGCTCGGATTCCGGAATGTCGCGCGGGTCGCGCGGGTCCTGCGGCGTGCGCGGAACCCAGACGCGTCCGCCCTCGCCGCGGGCGCTTTCGCTCATGAGCCGGAGCTTGTCCTGGCCGGGTATTGCCGTCGGATGCACCTGGATGAACTCGCCGTTGGCGTACTTGACGCCTTCCTGGTACACGCGGCTGTTCGCACCCCCCGTGCAGATCATTGACATCGTGCTTCGGCCGAAGATGAGGCCGCAGCCGCCCGTCGCCATGACGACCGCGTCAGCGGGCAGGGCGCGTATCTCCATCGAGAACATATCCTGAATGACGCAGCCGCGGCAGATGCCCTGGTCGTCGACGATGGCACCAAGAAACTCCCAGAATTCGTATTTGCGGATGAGACCCTCGGCCTCCCATCGCCGGGCCTGCTCGTCGAGGGCATACAGAAGCTGCTGGCCGGTGGTCGCGCCGGCGAAGGCCGTACGCTTGTAAAGCGTGCCGCCGAACCGGCGCCGATCCAGGTGTCCCTCCGGCGTCCGATTAAACGGGACGCCGAGCCGGTCGAGCAGGTCGATAATCTTCGGGCCCCAGTCGCACATCTCCTTGACCGGAGGCTGGTGCTGGAGGAAGTCGCCTCCGTACACGCTGTCGTCAAAGTGTTTCCATTCGTTGTCGCCTTGAGCGCGGGTGACTTCGTTCACGCTGTTGATTCCGCCCTGGGCGCAGACGCTGTGCGAGCGCTTGACGGGGACCATGCTGATGAGGTCCACCTGGATGCCGAGTTCCGCGAGTTTCATCGCGCCGGCGAGCCCCGCGAGACCGCCGCCGATCATTGCGACACGTTGTTTTGCCATGATTCCGAAAAACCTTGTTGTCTGTAGTCCATGCCCCTGAAGGCTCCCCTCAGGGGACTGCGATCGGTTCCGCGTTGACGGCCGCCGCCTTTTGCTCGTGGGCGTGCTCGGCGGCCGCGGCGGACGGCTTCGCCGTGCCGAACGCGTACAGGCTTCCGCAGCCCCAGATGAATAGAACAGCGGCCACGCCGAGACCGGCCATGCGCACCCGATCCTGGGCTTTCTGCCCGATCGTGATTCCCCAGCTGATGCAGAAGCTCCAGATGCCGTTTCCGAAGTGGAAGCAGGCGGCGGCGAGTCCGATGACGTACCCGGTCATCGTCATCCAGGCGGGTACCGTGAACCCCCAGGGCGACCAGGCCGTCAATCCGACGCGGGTGACTTCAAAGGGGTCGGCGTGGCCGATGAACTCGGGGCCCCAACCGACGAGATGCGCGAATCGGAATTTGAGCAGATGTACGATCAAAAAAAGGACGGCGATGTAGCCCGTGATCCTCTGCAGGGCGAAGCGGCGGTTGTCCATGTAGGGATACAGTCGCGTGTTGTTATGAGCGCTCATCGCGATCTTGATGCCGTAGAGGGCATGAAAGGCGAGCGGCAGGAAGATGAAGAAGATCTCCAGCAGCAACAGGAAGGGCAGGTTATGAATCCAGTGCACCTTCTCGTTGAAGACGTCGCGGCCGCCCTTGAACAGGCCGAACCAGTCGAACGCCGCGGAGTTCGTCAGCAGATGCTCAACAAGGAAAGCCCCGATCGGGATGATGCCGGTAAGGGAATGCAGTTTTCGGAGCAGAAAATGGTGTTTTTCTTCGAAGGTCAGGGTCGTCTGGGTCGTCGGTGTGGCCAAGGCAGGATGTCCTCAGAGAACCAAGTGTATCGCTGTTTTCGGCACGTTTCGGCAGCGTAAGACCGGTCCGACAGGGCGTCAACCCCGGGCGGTTTTGCGCCTGACGCGCGGCGCGGTATCATAGGGGTTCCGACCGCGATGAGCCGACCTGTTATAGGGGTGGAGAAGCCAGTGCAGATCATCCGATTCCCTGTCGCGATTTTCTCATGTTTCATCCTATTCGCGCAGCTCGCCCGTGCGGCGGACTTGTCCATCAAGCCGGGCGATCGGGTAGTTCGCGTCCAGGTGACATCCGAGCTTCAGCTCAAGCAGCTGGAGGGGCTCGATCTCGACGTGTGGTCGCACGACCTCCATGTCGGGCCGATCGACGTGCACGTTTCCGAATCGGAACTGGCCGAGGTAACGCGCCTCGGCATGCCGTTTGAGGTGCTCATTCCGGATCTGAAGGCGCTCTATGATGCCGAACGACAACGGCGGCTTCTTCGGGGCGCCGGTCCGTTCGACGATTACCTGCCCCTGGCCGACATGGTCTCCTTCATCAACGGCCTCGCGGCCGCGCGCCCCGACCTGTGCGAAGTGATCGACATTGGAAACTCGGTGCAGGGGCGCGATATCTGGGTCCTGCACATCACGGGCCCCAATGGGCCCGGCGTTCCGCCGTCAGGCGAGCGTGCCGGCGTCTTCTACCACGGGCTCCAGCACTGTCGCGAGTGGATCACCGGTCCGGTCGTTCTGTACCTGGCCAATTACCTCGTCAATAACTACGACAGCGATCCCTGCGTGAAGGAACTGGTGGACCGCACAGACTTCTACCTCGCGCCGTGCGTGAATCCGGACGGCTACGAATACACGTGGACGACCCAGCGGCTCTGGCGAAAGAACCGCCGGCTCAACGGAGACGGCAGTTTCGGGGTCGACCTGAATCGCAACTGGGGCTACCAGTGGGGATTCGATAATTCGGGTTCAAGCCCGACGCCGAGTTCCGACCTGTATCGCGGTCCGTTTGCCTTCAGCGAGCCCGAGACGCAGGCGCTGCGCGATTTCGTCCTCGCGCATCCGAACATCCGCGCATACATGGACTATCACAGCTACTCGCAGCTGATCCTCTGGCCGTGGGGATACACATCCGCCGTGACGCCGCACCAGGCCGTGTTCGACAGCGTGGGTCAGCGTATGCGCGAGTTGATTCTCGCCGTTCATGGCCAGAACTATGTCGCCGGCCCCATCAACACGACGATCTATCCCGCGAACGGCGGCTCGGCCGACTGGGTCTATGGGGGAAACGCAAATCTGATCCTTGCGTACTCAATCGAGCTGCGCGACACGGGCACCTACGGGTTTGTTCTGCCCGCGGAGCAGATCATCCCCACCTGCCAGGAAAACCTGCCCGCCATTCTGCACCTGTCGCGCTGGGCGTCCGCGGGCCTGCTGCTCGAGCCGGATGGCGAAGTGCCGGGCTCCGTCCAGGCGGGGCAGCCCGTCGAATTGCTCGTCACGATCTCCCCGCTTCAGGAGGCCTACGTGCCCGGTTCGGGACTGTGTTATTACAGGTTTGGTGCGTCGGGCGCCTTCGGCAGCATTCCTCTCGCGCCGGTGTCCGGCAATCTTTACTCAGCGACGCTCCCTGCGCCGCCCTGCGGCTCACCGGTTGAGTATTACTTTTCGGCGGCGGGCGACGGAGGGCACGTCGTTCAGAGCCCATGCGACGCCCCGGCTCATGTCTATGAAACGCTGGCGATTGAATCCAGCGTGGCCTATGAGACGACGTTTGAACCCTCCATCGGCTGGACGGTGGGAGACGTCGGCGACAACGCCACCACCGGTATCTGGGGCGCAATGGATCCACAGGCCACGGCCGCACAGCCGGGCGACGATCACACGCCGGGTGGCGGACTGATCTGTTTCGTCACCGACGGCCGCGCGGGCAGCAGCGTCGGTACCTACGACGTTGACGGTGGAAAGACCACGCTGAAGAGCCCGCTCCTCGATTTGTCGGACATGGACGATCCGGTCATCGGCTACTGGCGCTGGTACTCCAACAACCAGGGCGCCGCCCCCGGCGCGGACGTATTCGTCGTGGACATCAGTTCAAACGGCGGCGCGAACTGGGTGAACGCCGAAACCGTCGGCCCGTCGGGCACGGGCACGACCGGGGGCTGGCTCTACCACGAGTTCCGCGTGCTCGACTATGTTTCGCTGTCAAGCCAGGTGCAGGTGCGCTTCGTCGCTTCGGACCTGGGAGAAGGCTCCATCGTGGAAGCGGCACTCGACGATTTCTCTGTGCGCGACATGGGATGTACCTGTCCGACCGTGCCGGGCGACCTGGACGGCGACGGGTTCGTCACCGGGCTGGACATCGGGGGATTCGTCTCGGTGCTAATGACTGCCCCGTACTACCACCCGTGCGCGGACATCGTCGGCCCGCGCAATCTCCTGATCGTGGACCTGGACGACCTGGCCGCGCTGGTGGATGTGCTGCTCGCCGGGTGACGTGTATGTGGCACTGGCGTAGCCGTTGGCGTCCCTCAAGCGCGCCGTGCCTCGGAAGGGCGTACGTGCACATCCAGCCGCGCCGGCGGGTTTGCTTACCATTTTCCGGAAACGAACATTGCGGTGACCACCGGCACCGTGTATGCCAGCAGCGAAGCCGCCAGAACCGTGAGCGCGCTGACTATCCAGGCGCGCGGCAGGTGCAGATAATCGCGCAGGGCGATGGCCAGGCAGGCCGTCGCGATCGCCGGCAGCCCTCCGCAGGCCGCGACAAGAACGGCGTATTGCCAGGCCGAAAGCTGATTCCAACCGAGAGCCTCCGGAAGCATCGGTTGCCAATCCACGTACAGTGAGCGGGGTACGGCGACCGCAATCGCCAGCAGGAGTACGATCATCGCGCCCAGCACGGGCGGCGCGCAATAAACCACCACTCGTAGAATGTGAAGCTTTCGAACCCGGCACCGCTCGAGCGTCTGGTGCAGCGTGAACAGCACGGCTGCGGCCCCCATGAAACCCAGAAGGATCGTCGCGGGCAGACAGAGATAGCGCGGATCAAGCGACCTGGGCCACTCCGCGAGAAGCGACAGTTGTTCAAGGATCGGGTCGTGAGGATGCAGTCTTGTGAAGCGGGGGCTTCGCCAGGCCCTCGCTCCGAAAAAAGTGACCGCGATCCATACGATCAGCCAGGCCAGAAGGTGGAGGCCGGCGAGGGCAAGTGTTGTCGTAAGCGCAAGCTGGGTGAGGAGCGGACCGACGTGTATCGGATCGTACAGCGTCACACGCTTCCAGAACCGCCGGGGAAAGAGAGCGGCTGCCGTGGTTCGCATCCACGCGCGAAAAGGTCCGCGGCGCCACGCATGTTCGAAGAGAAAGTCCCCTCCCCGGATGCGTGATTCCAGCAGCCGCCGCCAGTCGACCGGCAGGCCGCACTCCGGGCAGCGGGCGATCGTCAACCCTCTCAGGTTGTAATCACACCGGGGGCAATAGACTTCAAAGGAAACTTCGGCCCACCGAGGGGCCTCGTCGGAAAGCAGCGCCTCCGCGCGAACAGACGCGTCAGCCTCGGGCCGCGCAGCCACGGATGAGACGGAACGGCGTTCCTCAGTCGTCACGTCGCATCTCCCGTCTTCGCGCGGCGCCGGGCAGGCAGCGGTCGCCGGCGCAGCATCGCGCGGGCACAGCGACTGACTCGGGCCGACGCGCCGGCACCCTCCAGCGCTATACGAAGAAGAAGATAAGGTCAATGATCGCGAAGATCAGGTTGATAATCACGGCGAAAAGGTCCATGGCAATCCTCCGATCGGCGAGGAAGGGGAGCAAGATCGCTCCCCCCATATTCTATCCGACCAGACACCGCAGCGACCGGAAAGTTGGGACGGCGTCGGCGCCGTACCGTCCACGGGCGGTTAACCGGGAGATTGCCTCGGCGCGGATTGGTCCGGTTATCCGTGGTAGAAATCCTCGCGCACGATCTTCCCGTTTTTCCATGTCTGGACGGCCACCTGACGCTGGGTCACGCGGCTTCCGCCCCTGGGGGTGAGATCAAAGGTCCACTCCACGGCGGAATGATCGCCGTCGACGAGCACCCGGCCGACGGTCGCTCCGTGGAACTGCACGTTGTTTACGAATTGTTCCTCGTAGGTGCGGTTCGTCGCCTTGCCGACCCGGGGGTTGACGCCGTTCTCGGACATGACGACCTCGTCGGCGTAGTACCGGTCGAACGTTTCCAGGATCTTGCCTGCCATGATCCCGTCGATGACCGCCTTAGTCAGTTCACGCGTGTTCATTGCAAATTCTCCTTTCGAGTAGATTCGTTGTTGTCCCTTCTGCGACGCGAGGCCGCATGGCGCGCCCGCGCTTATTCGCGGCGCCGTGCCTTGACCAGCAGGCGATTGAGCTCGGTCAGTTCCGCCCGCGTCAGGTGGCCCAGCTGCCGGCGATGAAGATCGAGTACCGGCTGATCGAGACTCTTCAGGAGCGTAAGGCCCGCCGGAGTGATCTTCACGAGCACGACGCGGCGGTCGTCTGGCGTCCTGCGCCGCGCGACGAGCCCGGCGCGCTCCAGTCGATCCACAAGGCGAGTCACGTCCGGATCGAAGGTTACCATTTCGGCCGCGATCCGCCGGCAGGGGAGTCCCTCGCCGCCGTGGCCTCGGAGGATTCGGAGGACGTTGTATTGCGGGCTGGAGATCCGGTGCCGCTGGAAGAGTTGGTCGAACTCGCGTGAAAGCAGATCCTGCGTGCGCTCGAGATTGAGCGCCGCCTCCTGCTCGGGCGCCTCGAACGGCTTTCGCTTGCCGATTTCCTTTTGCAGGTTTGACGTCGCCATTTGAATACCTACCCAAATATACGTTTCAACGACTATCGTGTCAACATAAAAATGCGTGTCGCCCCGAAATTCTTTCGGCCCCGCCCTTTGTGGCAAGTGGCGGATGCCGGGCGGAAAAGGGGGGACGCGGGGAACCCGGGTTCGCGCCTCGGCCGCACCCGATCGGAGGCACCGAAGCATCTCGGGAGATTCGTGCCGCCGGCGGTTCCGGCGGCGCGGCATGTCACCGGCAGATGTGGTGTCCCAGCACTGAAATCGCGGTTGGGTGGAGGGCCGCGTCGCTTGCGCGTGTCCCGTTCCCGCGCAACGCGGTTGAGCGATTCGCACACGGTCCGGAGCGCGAGCCGGGAGCCCGGTTGAAACTATAGGACTGCCCGTTTTTGCCGGGGCCGAGCGCAATCTCTCGTTCATTGCACGTTGCGTTTTTCTTTGACAGCGCGATCGGCCGACGTAAACTGACGCGGGCGCGGCCAGGGATGGCCCGCGGTGCTTCAATCCTGCTTTCGCCAGAGCGAGGGCGCCATGACCATTCGAACCGCAATCGTCTGCTTCCTGCTGTTCGTCGGCTCCGGTTGTCACTCCATGTTGCTCGATGTGCCGACATTCGGCCCGTCGGACTCCCTTTCCGATCGCCTCGCCATGATTGAGGCCCAGCGTCTTGGTTACGGCCATGCCGCGCCGCGCTTGTCGGAGGGAACAGGTGCTTCGGCGTCCGCGGAGACGCTTTCGGTGGCCCTGCCCAATCGACCTTCGTTAATCGGCGACGGTAACCGGGCGAATCTTGGATACGAAACCTCGATGCCCCCCGGTCCCATGACCATGGGCGACACCGGCGATGAGATGCCGGCCGAAACATCGGAAGCGCACGTGGATTTGTCCAACTCGGTCCGTCCGGCGTCGAGTTCGGGTCGATCGCCGCCGCTCAATTCGTTCTGGGACACGGTCAAGCGCGACGTAAGGGAGATGCCCGGCGACCTGTGGCGGGACACCAAGCTCGTTTATGCCAACCCGGTGAACCTGGTGATTCTCGGGTCGACGTTCGGCGGCGCAATCGCGTTGCGCGAGACGGGTGTCGACAGTACGATCGAGCACCATTTCAACGTCGACAACGACCTTCAGCCACCACACCACACGTTTAAGGAGGATTGGCGCGACGCCTTTGGCGCGGCGGGAAATCCCGGAACGCATTTCGCGCTCGCGGGGCTCTGGTATCTCGTCGGCCAGCAGGCGATGGACGACAAGACCTATGAAGTAGGTAAGACGCTCTTTTCCGCGCTCGCGATCAACGGCGTCACCGTAATGATCGGCCAGGCGGCGACATACGATCGCTCCCCGAACGGCGAATACGGCACGATGCCGTCGGGCCACACGTCGAGCAGCTTCGTCTTTGCAAGCGTGATGCATCGGGCATACGGACATCTTGTGGGTGCGCCCCTTTACGGCCTCGCGACCCTCGTCGCCTACGAGCGGGTTGAAGACGGCGAGCATTATTTTTCCGACGTGGTCATGGGCGGCGTGCTCGGCCTCGTTGTCGGTCACAGCGTGGCCGGCGGGCGCGATCCGGAAATCTTCGGCTGGAAGCTCGTCCCCTGGGCCAGTCCGCAGGGCGGGGTGGGCGTGGCGTTCACAAAGCCGCTGGAATGATTCGCTTTCGTGATTCTCCCTGTCCGTTCATGGCGTGAGGCCCGCGCGGCTCCTACGATTTCCACCGATTGGGACAGGTCGATCTTCCCTCCTTCGGAGTTCCGCCATGAAGAATACGTCGCTTTTACTGATCCTTGTCGCCCTCGGTTCGGGATTGTCCGATGCGAGCGCGGGTGACTGGCCGAACTTCCGCGGCCCGAACCACGACGGGGTCTGCACCGAGACGGGCATCCGCACCGAATTCAAAGATTCGCCCAAGGTTCTCTGGCAGCGCGAAGTCGGCTCGGCGTTCAGTTCGTTCGCGGTGGTCGGCGGACGGGTCTTCACCTGCGGCACCGAGGACAAACAGCAGGTTCTATTGTGCCTTCGCGCTGACACAGGCGACGCGATCTGGAAAGCCCCGATCGAGAAGGAATACCGCGACAGCTTCGGCGACGGCTGCCGCGCGACGCCGACGGTCAGCGACGGCCTCGTCTACATCGCCGGCGCTCACGGCCGCGTGCTCTGCTGCGACGCCGAGACCGGCTCGGTTGTCTGGAGCGAGGAGTTCGACCATAAGCCGCAGTGGGGATACAGCGGGTCAGTCCTGGTCGACGGCGAGCTGGCGATCTTCCAGGCCGGAAAGGGCGACGGGGCCCTTCGCGCGGTGAACAAGAAGACCGGCAAGCCCGTCTGGAAGTGCGACACGGACGAGCCGGGCTACGCCACTCCGCTGCCATTTGACTTCAACGGCACGCGGTACGTGTGCGGCTTCAACGCACACCGCGCTATCATTGCGGAAGTATCCACTGGAAAGAAAGCGGCGGCGATCCCGTGGGAGACGGATTGGAACGTCAACGCCGCGGCGCCCATCTATCACGAGAAGCACTTGTTTCTGAACTCGGGATACAAGACGGGCTGCGGGCTGTTCGCGCTGTCAAAAGGCGCGGGCGCGATGGAATCCGAGGAGGTCTGGCGAAGCAAGGTGCTGCTCAACAAGTTCCAGTCCGCCATTCTCACGGGTGGAAAGCTCTATGCCAGCGATGAGAAGGCATTCAAGTGCGTGGACTTCATGACCGGCCGTGAAGAGTGGAAGGTCCCGCGCATTGCGAACGGAACGATGATTCTCGCCGAGGGCCACCTCTTTCTGCTGACCGAGCGGGGCGAACTCCAGGTCGGCAGTCCCAGCCCTGAGGGCTGGCAGCCGCATTCAAAGGTTGAGATTCTCGATGACAAGTGCTGGACCGTCCCGGTGATCAGCGGCGGCCGCCTTTTCGCCCGAAATCTCGAGCGCGTTGTCTGCCTCGACATTCGCGAGTGACCGCCGCCGCCGGTTGTGAAGGGCGATACCGCCCGGTTCGTGGTGCGGGGATTCGGCAAGGACTGGCGAGCCGACGCCTGCGGGGCCGAAATACCATGTAGCGGTCGTTTTCCGCTGCGCCGCCGCGGGCGCGGGTGTTTGATCACCGTGCCGTGGCCGGCGCGATCACGGTGTTGCGTTCAGGAGGCCGTTGACGATGGATGTCCTTTGCGAACTCATCAGTCCGTTTGTTGCCATTACACAGCAGATCATCAATATTGCGTTCTTTCCGCTTTCGTTTCTCGGAATCAATCCGCCGTCGGTCGTAACGGCCGTCGGCAGCGCCTTGAACTGCACTTTCTAGATCGGCTCGGCGGGAAGGTCAGCGCCGGGTCGGTGGCCGAAGGTCGTGCGCTATTCGTAGCGCAGCGCGTCGATAGGGTGCAGAATCGCCGCTTTGAAGGCCGGGATGATCCCGAACAGGATGCCCACGCCCGCCGAAAACGACAGGCCCAGCATCACCGCCCAGATGGGAACGTCGACGCGCACCATGGAGGGGTGCATTGAGGCGATATTGCAGATGCCGTAGCCGAGGGCGACCCCGATAGCGCCCCCGACGGATGCAAGCACGACGGCCTCGGTCAGGAACTGAAAGAGGATGTCCCGCCGCCGGGCTCCGACGCTCTTGCGCAGGCCGATCTCCCGCGTTCGCTCGGTGACGCTGACCAGCATGATGTTCATGACGCCGATCCCGCCGACGATCAGCGAGATACCGACGATTCCGGCCAGGCTGGCCGTCGCGGCGATCTTCACTTTTTCGAAGTCGCGCAGGAACTCGTCCTGACGCAGGATGCGAAAGTCGTTGGGCTGGCCGGGCTGAAGTCCATGCCGTTCGCGGAGGATGCGCGTGACCTCGAGGCTGCATTCCTCGATGTCGGCCTCGCTGGTGGCCTCGATAATAAAGGGCAGGAAATACTGCGACATGGGTGACATCTTGATGGCGGTCGTGTAGGGAATGACCACGAGCTGGTCCTGG
The DNA here is from genome assembly GCA_003576905.1 of Planctomycetota bacterium. Lineage (GTDB taxonomy): Bacteria > Planctomycetota > Phycisphaerae > UBA1845 > UTPLA1 > UTPLA1. The sequence continues at coordinate 50,280 of QEVG01000014.1, forward strand.
TTCTCGCCCATCATCTCGCCCTTTTCTTCAAGGATTCCCAGGACCTTGAAGCGCAGGCTGTTGATGTAGATGTAGTCGTCGACGATCTGGTCGTCGGCCCCGAGCAGGCCCATGATGTCGCGCCCGATGACACAGACGTACGCGCCGTGCTCGACCTCCATCGGCCCGAAGAACCGGCCCTTTTCCACGAAGTATTTTCGGATCGGCTGGAACTGCTCGGTCGCCCCCTGAAGCTCCACGGCCTGAAGCTTTTCGCGGCCGTACTCGATGTTTGCGACATTGAAAACGAGGGGGCTGATACGCCGCACCTTGTCGGATCGCGTGCCGCAGGCCCGCACGTCTCCGACGTTCATCACGACGCGGCCGAGCATCAAATGATGTTCATCCGACGCGTCCCAGGGAAAAACGAACATCATGTTGGTGCCGAAGCCCCGCAGCATGTCCGTCACGTAATTGCCGAAGCCTTGTACGAACGACACGACCGTGATCGTGGATGTCACGCCGATGATGATGCCCAGCGTCGTAAGGATCGCCCGGGCCTTGTTGGCCCAGATCTGAACCAGCGCCGTCAGGACGTTCTGCCAGTGGCGCGCGAAAAACGCACCAAGCCACTCCAATGCGGCCGGCAACCAGGCAAGCGCGCGAGAGACCGCCCCCGCAGGTATGGGCTGGGTGAGCGCGGGTTGTACGGGCGCCGTTGTCATGGTCTCCTGTCTCGCCGCCCGGTGTCATTTCGTCCGTCGGCGTTTTTCTGCGATTCGTCCCGTTTGTCGCGCTGCGGGCGATTCAATCCTATTCGTGACGCAACGCGTCGATGGGGTGCAGAATCGCCGCCTTGAAGGCCGGGATAACCCCGAAAATCACGCCCGCCCCGGCGGAAAAACCCAGAGCCAGTGCCACCGACCACAGCGGCACGTTGATATCCACCATCTGGGGATGCATGCCGGCCATGTGGGTAAGCACGTATCCAATCGCCACGCCGATCGCGCCGCCGGTCGTGCTGAGCACGACCGCCTCGGTAAGGAACTGAAGCATGATGTCGCGGCGTCGCCCGCCGACGCTCTTGCGCAGGCCGATTTCGCGGGTGCGCTCGCTGACCGAGACGAACATGACGTTCATGATGCCGATGCCGCCGACGAGCAGGCTGATGCTTACGATGCCCGCCAGGACGCTTGCGGCGATGGTGCGGACCTTTCCGAACTCCCGCAGCATCTGGTCCTGGCGGGAGATGCCGAAGTCATCGGGCTGTCCGATGGTGAGCCCGTGGCGCTGGCGGAGCACGCGGCGAATCTGGGCCTCGGCCTGGTCAATGACTTCCTCGCTTCGGGCCTCGGCGAGAAAGCGCATGGTCGTGCGCATCTGCGGAAACATCTGGAGCATCGTGGTGTAGGGGATCATGACGGTTTCGTCCTGATCGTCGCCCATGAAGCTGCCCTTGGGTTCGAGGATTCCGATGACACGAAAGCGGCGGTCGGCGATCTGGACGAAGTCGCCGAGTATCGACTCGTCGCATTGAAGGAGCTTCAGGACGCTGCGCCCGACAACCACGACGTCCGCCGCCTTCTCCACGTCCATCGGGCCGAAGAAGCGTCCCTTGTCGACGTAGTAATTGCGGATTACCTGGTATGCCTCGGTCACGCCGCGCGTGGGAACCTGCTTCGCGCTCGACTTGCGATAGGCCACCTGCGTTTCGGTGAAAAGGAAGGGCGTAATCCGCTGAATATCCGGGCACTCCGTCCGGACGGCCTCCACGTCGCGTTCGTCCATTATGATCCGGCCGATCCCAGTGATTTCCTGCTCCCAGGAGATGTCGGGCCAGACGATCATGTACTGCGTGCCGTACCCGCGAAGCATGTTGGTCATGTACCGGCCGAATCCCTCAACGAACGAGACGACGGTGATGATCGCGGTGACGGCAATGATTACTCCGAGCGTGGTGAGAAAAGAACGGCCGCGGTTCGCCCAGATCTGCGCGAAGGCGGTCAGGATGTTCTGTCCGCTTCGCGCCGCCGCGCCGGCGACGGCATGCCCGGCCCGCGAAAGCCGCCCCGCGGTATTCATGCGCCGGCTCCCACGGCCGGGGCGAACTCGGGACGGCCTTCCGGAGCCGCCTCGGCGCGCCCGCGTTCGGAGAGGATGTCGGAGGCGATCATGCCGTCGCGAAGCGTGACGATTCGATGGCACCTCTGCGCGATGTCCGGCTCGTGGGTGACGATGATAATCGTCTGCCCCGAGGCGTACAGCTCGTCGAAAATGGACATGATCTCGTTGCCCGTGGCCGAGTCGAGGTTGCCCGTGGGCTCGTCTGCGAGAATGATGTCAGGCTCCTGGGCGAGAGCCCGGGCAATGGCGACGCGCTGCTTCTGCCCGCCGGAAAGCTGGTTCGGCCGGTGCTTCGCGCGATCGGCGAGGCCCACGCGCTCCAGGGCGGCCAGCGCCCGCTGCCGGCGGCGCGGCAGCATCGCGTACATGAGCGGAAGCTGTACGTTTTTCAGCGCGGTCGTGCGGGGGAGCAGCTCGAAGTTCTGAAAGACGAAGCCGATCTGCCGGCCGCGAATGCGGGCCAGGGCCGATTGAGACAGGTGAGAGACCTCGGTTCCGTTGAGCAGATAGCTCCCGCTGGTCGGGATGTCGAGGCACCCCAGGATGTTCATGAGTGTGCTCTTGCCCGAACCCGACGGACCCATGATCGCGACGTACTCATTTTGATGAATCGTCAGCGAGACCCCGCGCAGGGCGTGGACCAGTTCGGTGCCGACGCGGTAGATCTTCTGAAGATCGCGAAATTCAATCAGCTTTTCGCGTGTGTCCTGCATGGCGCTTTGCCCATCGTGCCAGAAAGTGCGTCGTTGCAAAAAGGTCGCCGTCCGTCGCTGTTCCCGGCGGCTAGCTTGCCTCTTTCGGGTTCTCCGCATCGCCGCCCTCGGCGAGGTGCGGGCCTTCGGACGTCTGCTGCCCGCGCTTCTTCGCCTCGGCGAGCTTCTTCTTTTCATCGTCGGGGAGCGAGACCTTTCGGCCCTCCTTGAGCTGGTCGAGGCTGCGGTACGGACCGATGATGACCACGTCGTCCATCGCCACGCCGTCCTCCAGTTCCACCAGCCGCGTGTCCGCGATGCCCGGCTCGATAAGACGCACCTGGGCCTTGTCGTCGTTGAGGACGTAAACGACCTTGATGTATTGTGCCGCGCGGGCGCGCTCTGACAGGTCCTTGGTCGACTGCTTCGCCTCGAACTTGTTGACGATTTCCTCGGGCAGCTCCTTGCGCATGCGGTGTACGATGGCCTCGACCGGGATCGTGATGGCGTCCTTCTTTCGCGCCACCTCGATCTCGACGTTGGCGGTCATGCCCGGCCGAATGCGCGGATCGTCCGCCATGACTTCCAGCAACGTCTCAAACGTGACGACGTCGCGGCCAACCTCCTTGGTGCTCTTCGAGGCAACGCGTATGACTTTCGCAGGAATGGCGACCTGCTGATCGGCCTGGAGATAGATGCGCGCCGGCTGGTCCGGCTTTACCAGCGGAACGTCCACCTCGTCGACGCGTGCACGCACCTGCATCTTGGACAGGTCGCTGATGGTCATGACGACGGTGCCGGGGTTGTTCATGGTCCCGGTGACGACGACTTCGCCCAGCTTCGCCATGAGCTTTGAGACGATGCCGTCAATCGGGGATTCGATGACGGTCTTCTTCAGATCTTCCTTGAGGCGCTTGACGTAACACTCGGCCTCGATCAGCTCCTGCTTGCGCATGTCGAGCATGGCCGTGGCCTTTTTGAGCACCGTGACGTAGTCCATCCGCTCCTTGTCGCTCGTCGCGTCCACCTCGGTGAGCCGAAGCTGACGTTGATGGTCCCTCCGTGCCTGTTCCAGATCGGCCTCCGCATCCGCGATGGACGCCTGAAGCCGGCGCACCCGGGCCTCGCCCGATTCCACCTCGGCCAGGAGATTGTCGTTGTTCAGGCGGCAGAGCAGGTCGCCGGCCTTGACCCGGTCGCCCTCTTCGACGGGCATTTCGTCGATGCGGGCCATGATCTCCGAGCGGATTTCGACTTCGAGCGTCGCTTCCACCTCGCCCGGCGCCTGGACGAGCTGCACGATCTCCTGCCGCTCCGGAACGGCCACGATTACGGTGAGGGGGACTTCCTCCGCGACATTAAGAATCGGTTTGCCGTCGGAGTCCTTGCGAAACCGGGCGAGCGCGAAGATACCGCCCGAGAGGGCGACCAGGAGGAGGAGTCCGAGTAGTTTTCTCATGGCGTCGCTGCCTTTCGGATTCTTACAGGTTCGTCAGAGGGCCGTCCGGGCATACTCGCTGCCGACGTGCGCCGCGGAAGAGACAAGATACATCAGGATGCAGGTCGCGATGGCGACGCGGCGGCTCAACTGTTGTGTCACAATGACCCCGATGGCGATCAGCACCCAGAACCAGATACGGAACGGGTCGATCGCCGCAAGATAGTAGAGCTTTCCGGGCTCGCCGATCATCGCAAGGGATGTATCCACGTGCACGGTTCGATAGACGACCATCATTAGAAAGCGCAGCGCAATGGCCAGCAGGTCAACGAAGCCGGCATACACGCAGATGCTCATCAGGGTGTGGTATTCCGGTTTTCGGCCGGTCAGGGCGACGGCGGCGTAGAGCAGGGATGAAATCAGCAGAAAGGAGACGAGGGTCTGGATCGGCGTCAGTACGACCGCCCCGAGCCGCCGCAGCATCTTCAGGAACTCGCCCTGTTTGCGAACCGCGTCCATCGTTTCGCGCAGCTGTACGCGGTCGACCAGGTTGGACTGCTCCTTCTCAATGTGCGCGAGCATGGACTCGGTCTGCTGATCCACCAGCCGATCGATCAATCCCGTCTGCACCTGGCAATACCCGATGAGTGTAATCAGCGCGAGCAGAACAACGAGGGTCATGCCGTACGAGCCGGTATCCTCGACGCGCGCGTACAGCCGGCCGGGCGTGAGATAGACCCACAGGGCATGCCGAACGCCCAGGCTGCCGTTTTCGATATTGTGCGCGCCGCTCGCCAACGCAAACTCACCCGCCACTCAGAGGTGTCGTACCCTAAGCCTATGCAACGGAATCCGTCATGATTCAATTCGCCCCTGTTGACATAATATTTGGCCGGAACGGTCTGTGCGACGTGCCTTTGCCTCCGGGAAGGGGCCGGCGATCCCCGCGGCGGCGTTCTAATCGCCTTGATTAAGCCGGAGGGCCGCCTGTATCAGGCCAAGATGAGAATAGGCCTGCGGAAAATTCCCGAGGGCCAGACCGTATCGTGGATCGTATTCCTCGGAAAGCAGACCCGTCGGGCCGGCCAGCGCGATGAACTCCTCGAAGAGCCCCCGGGCATCGTCGTTCCGTCCGGTCAGGGCGTAGGCTTCGATGAGCCAGGTCGTGCACAGGTGAAATCCGCCCTCCGGCCCCGGCAATCCGTCGTCGTACCGGTATCTGTAGACCGTAGGGCCGACACGGAGTTCACGTTCGACGAGTTGCACCGTCCCCATGAATCGCGGATCGTCCGGGGGCACCATGCCGACCAGCCCGACCGACAACGCCGATGCGTCGGAATAGTCCTCGTCGTAGGTCGCAGTAAAGGCGTTGCGGTGCGGTTTCCAGCCCCGTTCCAGCACATCCCGCGCGATGGAATCCCGCAGCTCAGGCCAGTGCGGGCGTTTGCGACCCATGTATCGGGCAATGGAGATGGCGCGGTGCACCGACAGCCAGCACATGACCTTGGAGTGAACATGATGCTGCCTCGGCCGGCGAACCTCCCAAATGCCGTGATCCGGCTCCTGCCACCGGCTTTCCACGGCAGTTACCAGCATCTCAGTCAGCCGCCAGTGTTCTGTGGAAAGTGCCGCGCCGCTTTCACCCAGCAGGGCCACCAGGTCGAGGATCGGCCCGAACACGTCCAGTTGAACCTGCTGCGCGGCGAGATTTCCGACGCGGACCGGCCGGCTCTCCCGGTAGCCCCTCAGGCAGCCGATCTCCGCTTCCGGCATCAGGTGCCCCCCGGCGACGGTATACACGGGGGAGAGACACTCCGGAGACGGGCAGTTGTCCAGAACGCCCAGCAGCCAGTCGAGGAACTTCATCGCCTGGCCCGTCGTGCCAAGCCGGACGAGCGCGGCGGCCGCAAGCGCCGCGTCGCGCGGCCAGCAGTATCGATAGTCCCAGTTGCGGACGCCGCCCGGATGTTCCGGCAGACTCGTCGTGGCGGCGGCGGCAATGGCCCCGGTCGGACCGTGAAAGAGCCCGCGCAGGACCAAGGCACTGCGCCGAACCATGTCCGGTGCGATGTCGGGCAGCTTGAGCGTCTGTGCCCAGAAGTGCCAGAACCGCGCCGTCAGTTCGCGCCGGTCAGTTTCGGACGCGTTCGCGGGGTCCATGTTTGCCGTGCCATAGCGAAGTTCGAGAACAACGGGCTCGTCGCCAAGCGCAAGTTCCGCCGTGGCGATCTGGTGGGGGCCTTCGTCGACCAGGTTCCAGGGGATGCCGGGGCTTCGGAGCACGATCGGATCCAGCGATCCGTCCACTTCCAGGCCGTCGTCCAGTTGAATCAGCCGCGTACCCATTCGCCCGAAGTCGAGCCGGGGGGCAAACGTGATTCGGATGTTTCCCTTCCCCTCGATTACCCGCAAGAGATCGGTGCGACCCGCTCGGCGAAACGGACGCCCGCTCGTGCAGTCCATGTAGTCCGTTACGGAGAACCCCGGCCAGCGTGTCTGAAGGACAAAAGAGTCGCCCACGTACGCCTGTTCGACCGGCGGAGTTCCGTCCGCGGCTTCCACGCTGAAATGTCCGGCATACGGTCCATCAAGCAGCTCGGAAAAGAGCGCAGAACCGTCGATGCGCGGAAGGCACATCCAGACGATGCGTCCTTCCGGGCTTACCAGCGCGGCGGAACGCTGGTCGGACAGGAGCGAGTGCCGTTCGATGGGGGCGGCGCGTGACTGCGCCAGAAACCGCTCGCGCGTTACGGCCAATGCTGCGAGTGCATCCCTTACGCCCGACACGTCATGCACCGAGTACGGCGCGAGGGTTTCTCCATCTCCTACCTTGACTCCCACATCGGGTGATGAAAGCGTCGCAAAGGCCTCCTCGTCCGTCAGGTCGTCACCGATGAAGACGACGGCGGCCGCGGCAAGTCGATAGCGAAGCGTCTGAAGCGCTCGACCCTTGCTCGCCTCGATCACCGCAAGCTCGATGACCATTTTCCCCCGGCGGATGAAGACGCCTTCGCGCCGCGCCGGACCCTCGAGGATCGCGTCCTGTATCTGCGCGATGACGGCCGGGTCCGCGTTTCGATAATGGATGGCCACCGATGCAGGCTTGTACTCGCACCGCACGCCCGCGAAACGCCCGGCGATCGAGTCGGCATCGGTGCGAAGAACCTCAAGCAGAGGTCGCGCCTCGTCGGGAAGTGCATCGGGAAGATCAGCGTCGATTTCGCCCCCGTGGCTGCCGACCAGCAGGATGCCGTCGGCCGGTCCCAGCAGTTTGCGAAGGTCCGCCCGGGCGCGGCCCGAGATGACGGCGACCTCCGTCTGCGGCATCTTCGCCAGGGCGCGAAGGCTCTCCAGCGCTTGCGGATCAGCGCGGGCCAGATCGGGGTCGCTCACGATCGGGGCCAGGGTGCCGTCGAAATCGCAGGCCACGAACAGCACGGGTGCGGTGGCCGCTTCCTGGATTCGCTGAATCACGGGGTTCATTGCATGAGAGCCTCGATAAAGCTGTTCGCCCAGTGAAAGACGTCGTGCTGGCGGACCTGGCTGCGAAGCCGCGAAATGCGCTTTCGGGTTTCGACCAGGGGCAGGTGCAGGGCCGTATCGAATGCGCGTACCATTCCGTCGGTGTCGCGCGGATTCACGAGCAGGGCCTGCGTCAACTCGTGGGCCGCCCCGGCGAACTCGCTCAGGACCAGGACGCCTGAATTCGTCGTGCGCGTCGCGATGTATTCCTTGGCGACGAGATTCATGCCGTCGCGCAGCGGCGTCACGAGCATCACATCGGCCGCCAGGTAGTGCGCGACCAGCTCCTCGCGGTTCAGGTTTCGGCGGAAATAATGCACCGCGATCCGGCCGGGCACGCTGTACTCGCCGTTGATTCGGCCGACCGTCCGTTCGATGTGCCCCCGGATTTCTGCGTACTCGTCGACCGATTCACGGCTCGGCACCGCCACCTGCATGAGCAGGCAGTCGTCCACCGTCGCGAGCCGGCGCGACAGGAGTTGCTCGAAGGCGATCATCCGCGCGTCGAGTCCCTTGGTGTAATCGAGGCGGTCCACGCTGAGCAGTATCCGCCGCGTGGACCCTACGCGCCGCCGGATGTCCAGTGCCCGGTGGATTACGCGGCCGCGCTTCGCGATGGATTCAAATTCGTCGAAATCGATCGAGATCGGAAAGGCGCCCACACGGATCCTGCGCCCACGATAGCGAAGAAGCGTGTCGCCGCCCGCGGCGCTCGTGAACATGCGCGCCGCCCTCGAAAAGTCACGGACGTCGGCGGTCGTCTGAAATCCGATGACATCCGCGCCCAGCATGCCCTGGAGAAGCTCTCGCCGCCACGGGAGCCACGCGAAGAGTTCCTCCGGCGGAAAGGGAATATGCAGAAAAAAGCCGATCCGAATGTCCGGCCGCAACTCGCGCAGCATCCGGGGTACGAGCTGAAGATGGTAATCATGAACCCATACGAGCTGTCCCGGCCGGGCCTGTTTGGCGGCCGCCCGCGCGAAGCGCCAGTTTACGTCGGTGTAGGGCTGCCACCATTCGCTGACGAACTTGGGGGGGCGAATCGCATCGTGGAAGAGCGGCCAGATCGTTTCGTTTGAGAACCCCTCGTAGTACGAGCGGACCTCTTTTTGCGTGAGGCGGATGGGGATGATTCCGATCCGGTCGAACGTGAACGGGCGAAGATGCGTTCCGGCCGTGCCGGGCCAGCCGATCCAGGCCCCCCCGTGCTCCTTGAGGATCGGTGACAGGGCGGTAACCAGCCCCCCGGGACTGATTTCCCAGCCGCCTTGCGAGGAATGGCCGGCGCGATTGATCGGCAGGCGATTGGCGATGATCAGGAGTTTTCGGGATTGCGCCATTCAACAAAAAGCAGTTCCGGCTGTCGGCCGCCTCGGATGCGTGCGTGACAGCATGATGACAATCGATTTTGTACGCGGTTCCGAGAATATAAGCGATCTTCACAACGCTGACCACCCGGCGGACGGGCCGATTCTGCGGCGTTTTCAATTCCGGCGTGACGGAATCCGCGAGCGGCAGTTCAAGGGCCGCGCGGCCATAACCGACGCAAGAGACGAGGTGTGAACATGCAACTGCCGCTCCTTGAGGACAACGCCCGATTCTCGTGCGGAAGCTGCACGGCATGCTGCAACCAGCCCTGGCGGACCATGATCGAGGCCGATCGCGCCGCGGCATTGGACCGCCACGACTGGAGCAGGCACCCGGCGCTGATGGGGCGGCGGTTTTACCAGCCCGCGGCGGACGGCCGGGAGGGGTACTTTGACCTGGCCAAGGGCGAAGGCACGAAGTGCCTGTTTCTCGACACTGACGGCCTGTGCATCATCCACAAGGAACTGGGGCCCGATGCGAAGCCGAAGATGTGCCGGCAGTTCCCGTACCTTCCGTCGCGGACGTGGACTGATGATCGTATTTCGCTGAACTTCGGCTGCCCGTCGGTACAGAAGGCGAAGGGCGACATTCTTGCCGCCCAGCGCGAGGACATCCTCGCGGTTACGCCCCTCTCAACCCGTCCGCACAAGGGTATCGGCGTGCGCGTGCCGCTGACCGGGACGTCCACGATCTCGCACGAACAATACGAAAGTGCACTTAACGAAGTCCTGCGCATTTTCGGCGACGACCGCCCCGGTGACGTCTGGTCGCGGTTTGAAACGCTGCTCTGCCGCATCCTCGAACTCTTCCCCGCGATAGCGGGGCAGGCCGCGCCCGACATCCCGTCGGTTACCGGGCAGCCCCCGCAGAAGTCTCCCATGCCTGCGCGGCTGCTCTTCGCCGCTACCCTGTATCCAGACACGATTTCCGCCGACAAGACCGGCCGCGTCGGCTTTTTCAAGCGGTTTACGCTCCTGCCCAGGCTGATGTCCCTGGCCCAGCTCCGCGGTGTCTATGCGTCGCGCCTTCTGGCGCGGAACATCGCCATCGACCGCGTCGTCGCCCACCCGGTCGCGGGGGAACTTGAACCCGCGGCGACTCGGCTGCTGCTTCGGTATTTCCGCTCTCGATTCTGGCTGAGAAACCTGGTCGGTACGCGACTGCCGGTCATCGCCGGAATCCACCAGCACATTCATGATTTCAACGCGATTCTGTTTCTGGCACGAGCGGAAGCGGAGCACCAGGGCGCGGACGTGCTGAGCGAGGGCATCGTTCGAAAAGCGCTGACCTGCGTCGAGTTTCACCTCGCCAACCAGTCGCGTCTGTACGAACAGACGCTGAAGGGGTATCTGCGCGGCCATCTCTGCGACGCGCGACTGGCATTTCAGAGCCTGCGGCTCATGGCGCCTCAGCCGGCTGAAGCGAACCTGAGCGCATGAAAAAGCCCTCGGCGGCCAACCAAGGGCGGAATCATTACGTGTCCGATGCCAAGCGGTTGCGTTACTTCTTCGCCGCCGTGTACAGTTCGTCCACCTTGCGCCAGTTCACCACGCCCCACCAAGCCGCGATGTAGTCGGGCCGGCGGTTCTGGTATTTGAGATAGTACGCGTGCTCCCAGACATCCAGCCCGAGCAGCGGCGTATGGCCGGTCATGATCGGGGAGTCCTGATTCGCGGTGCTGAAGATCTCGAGCTTTCCATCCTTCCAGGCGAGCCACGCCCAGCCGCTGCCAAAGCGCGTCGTGCCGGCCGCGGTGAACTTCTCCTTGAATGGCTCGAAGCCGCCAAATGTCTTGGTGATCGCCTCGCCGATCGCGCCGGAAGGCGTCCCGCCGCAGCCCTTGCCCATGAGCTGCCAGAAGAACGAGTGATTCGCGTGGCCGCCGCCGTTGTTGATGACGGCCTGCCGGATGTTCTCGGGAACCTGGCTGATTTCGCGGAGCAACTGGTCAATCGGCTTTGAGGCCAGCGCTGCCTGCCCCTCCAGGGCCTTGTTCAAATTCGTGACGTAGGCGTTGTGGTGTTTCCCGTGATGAATCTCCATCGTCATCTTGTCGATGGAGGGCTCCAGGGCGTCGTGGGGGTAGGGCAATGCAGGAAGCTCGTGGGCCATGGCTATTTCTCCTCGATTGAACTGCGCCGGCATGCGCCGGAAGTCTGTCGGCATGCATGACGGGCGTAGCGCGCCCGCCGATCCGGTCCGCGTGGACTGTAGTAGCGTCTCCGACGGCGGTCAAGCAAGACGCAGATGATCCCGCGGGCGGCGTCGCCGTGCCCCCGTGAATTCGGTACAATCATCGCATTGGACATCCGACACGGATGCGGGCAGCCGGTCTTTCGCTCGAAAAAGTCGAACGACGGGGTTGCGACGCGACGTCGCGGGACTTTGAAAGGCTCTTTGCAAACCATGCGGATCACTGCATCAATTCACGGCCGCGCAGCGTGGCTCTGCGCGCTCCTGGCAACGTCGGTCCTGCCGTCGACGGCCCGGGCCTGGGACGAGGAGGGACACGTCATCGTCACTCGACTCGCCTGGGAGAAGCTGCCCGACGACATGCCCGCCTGGCTCAAGACGCCCGAAGTCAGATACCGGCTCGAATATCTTTCCAACGAGCCCGATCGGTGGCGCGGGCAAAAGAGCGTCGATCTGGACCATGCCAACAGCCCGAATCACTATCTCGACATCGACGATCTGGAGCCGTTCGGGCTGACCGTCATGACGCTGCCTCCTCTGCGCCGCGAGTTTCTCGATCTGATGGCGGCCCGACGCGCCCTGAATCCGGACAAGTTCCCGTCCCGCGATCCGGGTCGGGATCGGAATTACACGTTTCTCGTGCCGGGAATGCTGCCCTATGAGATCGCCGAGCTTCACTGGAAGATCGCGGCGAGCTGGACCACGTTGAAGACGTACGAGAAGTACCGCGAGTACGTGACGGACGAGATGATCGAAAACGCGCGCGAAAACGTCGTCTACCACATGGGTATCCTGAGCCATTTCATCGGGGACGGCGCGCAGCCGCTGCATACGACGCGGCACCACAACGGGTGGGTCGGACCCAATCCAGACAAATACACGACGAAAAAGTCATTCCATTCCTACATTGACGGCGGGGTGATCCGCCATCATCGCCTCCGCTCGGAGGACATGGTTTCACTGGCGAAGCCGGCACGCCGGGTGACGAAAACGCGGTACTGGCGTGACATCTGCCGATACCTTGACGAGTCATTCGCGCAGGTCGAGCCGCTCTACATTCTAGAGAAAAGCGGCGAGCTGAACGGCGAAAAGGGCAAGGAGTTCATTCAGACGCGGCTGGCCGAAGGGGGCTCCATGCTCGCGGGGGCCTGGGCCGCCGCGTACCGATCGGCGACGATCGACGAGTTCCGCGTCAAGCGCCTTCTGGAAAAAGGCAAGGTATCCCAGCCGGCGTCACCCTGACATCCGTGCGATGAAGGGTGCGGCCCCTATTCGTCCTCGTGCGGAGCGGCATCACTTGGCTCCGTTGATTCACGGCGTATCAAGATGCCCGGCACGGCTTCGTCGAGCGTGAGCCAGCGATCGGTCGCAACGGGGACTTCCTCGGAATCGAGAATCAGCTTCCGTTCTTCCAGTGCCTGCTCGGCGCGCTCCTTCTCGCCGGAGTCCTGCAGGCGCGCGGCCCATCGCTCCAGAAGGTCGGCCTTGAGCCAGCGAAGGGAGTCCGTCGCCGCCTTTCGCGTCGCTGTGTCTTCGTCCTCAAACCACGCATCCACCCGCGGACCGAGCCGCGCCGCGAGTGCCAGCGCGGCGGCATACCGGCCCTGGTCGGCCAGCGACCGGCAGCGCTCGATCCGCGCCCAGAAACCGATCCGGCGGGCGGCCGGTGCGCTCAGCACGGGACGCAGGACCTGCAACGCCCGATCCGGCTTGGCGGCCAGCCGGTAGGCCACGCCCTGCCACAACCGGGCCGCTTCGACGACTTCCTTGCGGGTGTCATCGAGATAGAGAGCCAATCCGATCGTCGCCTCGGTGAGCTGTTTGCGCGCTTCGTCCGTCGCGGGATCCCGCGCGATCGCGGCGAACGCCTCCGCGAACGCGCGGTGCATTGCCAACTCGGATTCAAGCGTGGCGATCTTTTCCGGCTCCAGTCCCGAGCCGGGCAGGGATTCCTGGGCCACCCGAATCTGGGCGAGTACCGCCGATGTCTCGCGGGCTAGCTGGTCTCGCGCGGCGGCGTGGTCCGCGAGGACGAGCGACAGCGGACGCGCGCAGTCTAAAACGAGCTGGCAACGCGCGACCAGGAACTCGGCAATGGCCTTGTCGCGGGGGTTGTTTGCGGCGTCGAGGGTCGCCAGTTCATCTTCGCACGTTGGGGCGGAAGGGGCGGTTGTCGCGGATTCCGCGATTTTGGGGGCCGGCTGGCCCGGAGTCGGTCCCGCAAGGCCGATCCACGCCATTAGACAGCCCGCGAGAATCGAATGTGTACCAGGCACGGAACACTCCCCGAACGGAATCGACCCACTTGCGGGATGATCGCAGGATGGACCCGCCCTAAGTCGAACTGGCTGGCGATTATAAGTGCGTTTTGGACCGGGTCAAAGTGACGGCGATTCGTCCGTCTGCGGTCCGACGGAAATCCCGCGCGCCTGCGCGTGCTGCAGCGCAACGTGTGGAAGTGCACATTTTACTGAACCGGCGAATTCTGCGCGGCGCCCGGCGCCTCGGTCTCAAGCTTGTACCGCCGGCGGGCCGATGCTATCATCGGTCAGTCCTCGCCAGCGAGTCCTGACCTCCAACGAGGCCCGCATGAGCGCATGTCGAAACTGTGTCAGGGGATTCTTTTCGGGCATTGGTCTGTCGCTTGTCGCCACCGTGTGGGCTTCCGGCTGTGGTTTTGATCGGCTTGAGCCGACGCTGCCCGACGCGCCGGCCAGCGGTTTTACGCTTGACGATCTCAAGGCGATTCAGGACGACACAGCGCTGACCGATGACGAGCGGCGCGACATGATACGCGAGGCGATTGACGCGCCCCTGAACGACAGCGGCGACCGGCTCGTGGAGTTCCTTTTGGATTTAAACGTTCCGTGATGACGCGCCCGACGTCGTTCACCATTCGCGGATGCAGGTAAAGGAGTCATGATTATGAAGATCAAGAGAGTCTTGCTTGTCGTCGCGTTGTGCGGTGCGTGCGTCTTCGGTTCGGTCGGCTGCGGCGCGCTCGCCCTGCCGTCCGCGCTAGCCAAACTCGCCGCCGGAAACGTCGGCGACCTCACACCCGAGGAAATCCTGGCGCTGAGCCAGGTTGCCGCCGACTTCATCAATTCCCAGAATCCAGGCGCGGCGGTTGAGCTTACGCCTGAACAGGCCGCGGCCATCGCGAATTTCCTCGACCAGAACAACGTGACCACGCTCGAGGAACTGGAAGCCCTCTTTATGGAGGCTGAGACGAATCCCGACGCCATCGTCGGGCTGGATGAACTTGCCGCGGCCTTTGAGGGGACCGCCGACGACTTCGATCCGGACAGCGTTACCGACGAGGATCTTCAGGAACTCTTCGACTTCCTCGAGCAGGGCGGCGCCTGACGAATCCGCCCCTGATCCGGTCATTCACACGGCCCATTCGGCGATCCGCCGGATGGGCCGTTTTCGTCTCTGCGCGGGCTCAAATGGTCGCGCGGTCGGTTCGCGGATATCATTCCGCAACAGGAGCGCGCGCATGTTTTCCGGCATCGTTGACCAGGTCGGCGAAGTCGTGGCACTGAAAGAAGTGCCCGGCGGATGCACGCTCGGCATCCGCGCTCCGGGGTATTGGCGGGGAATCGACCACGGGGCGAGCATTGCAATCGACGGCGTGTGCCTTACGGTGACGCGCGTCGCGGACGACGACGCGATGTTCGACGTCGTCGCGGAAACCCTCCGGCGCTCGACCCTGGGCCGACTGCGCACCGGCCATCGCGTGAATCTTCAGAAATCGCTCAAAGCCGGGGATTCCATAGACGGGCACTTCGTCCAGGGCCACGTCGACGCCATCGGCCGGATTGCGCGCGTCGAGGAATCGCCCGCCGAATCGAAGTGGTGGTATGAGGTGGACGGCGCCGCCCGGTGCTGCATGATCCCCAAGGGCTCGGTCGCGGTGGATGGCATCAGCCTGACCATTGCCGATGTGAGCGGCCCGCTCTTTTCGACTGCGCTGATTCCCACGACCCTTGCCCGAACGACCCTTGGCTCGAAGCGCGAAGGGGACCACGTCAACATTGAGACCGACATTATTGCGCGGGTCGTCCTTCATCATCTCGAAGCGCTCGGGGGCGATCTGCTCCGGCCCGGAACCGCCCGATAGGATTCGGCCACGCTTTCTTGAGGCGGATTGCCGGGCATATAATGCGGTATGTTCGGCGAGGGTGCGCCCGATCAGCCCGGCAATCGTGCCAATGCGAGCGATGAATACCTTGAGACCGAATGAACGGCGGAGCGCAAGGTGGACGACAATCCCGACATCCAGGCCTGGCGGCCACGCATCGGCATTACGATGGGCGATCCCGGCGGCATCGGCGCCGAGGTCATCGTCAAGGCGCTTGCGGATCATTCCCTGCGCGAGTCCGCCCGCTTTCTTGTCTATGGTCTGCACGAGTCCATTGCCTACGCGGCCGATCTCGCCGAGCTGAATCCCTACTGGTCCCGACGAACAGTTGACGACGCGGGCGGCGCCGATTGCGACGTCGTCATCGCTGATTTTGATGACGTGGCCGTCGAGGCGCGCCCGTTGCGACGTCCGACCGCCGAGGGCGGGCGCGCCTCGATGCGTTTCATCGAAAGAGCCATCGACGACATTCGCGCCGGTCTCATCGACGCGATCGTCACCGGCCCGATCAACAAGTCCGCATGGCAAATGGCCGGTTACGAGTACCCCGGCCACACCGAGTATTTCGCGAAGCGCTTTCGGGCCCGGCGCGTGTCGATGATGTTCGTCGGCGGGCCGCTTCGCGTCGCGCTGGCCAGCATCCACGAGCCGCTATTTGAGTTGCGTAACAATTTCACGATCGGACTCGTCTATCAGCCGATCGACCTTCTGCACGACGCCCTTCGGGACTGGTTCGGCATCCCCGAACCGCGCATCGCGGTCGCCGGACTGAATCCGCATGCCGGGGAGAACGGCCGCTTCGGGGACGAGGAGTCCCGCGTGATTGAGCCGGCCATCGAGATGGCGCGTCAGCACGGCATTCAGGCCGAGGGACCGATCGCCGCCGACACCCTTTTCCTGCGGGCGGCACACGGCGAGTTCGACGGGGTCGTTGCACTCTATCACGACCAGGGGCTCATCCCCGTCAAGCTGCTGGCGTTTGACCGCGCCGTGAACGTGACGCTCGGCCTGCCCATCATTCGCACCAGCGTAGATCACGGCACGGCCTACGACATCGTGGGGCGCAACCGGGCGGATCCCGGCTCCATGAAAGAAGCGATTCGGCTCGCGGCGTTTCTGGCCCGAAGGAAAAGAGCGGCACCCGCACTCGAGGCGGACTTGCCCGCGATACCTGAACCCTGACATCCCGTGGAAAAAAAAAGGGCCCGAAGCGCGGTGCGCTCCAGGCCCGTGGTTTATTCCGCGATGGGTCAGGCGTGCAGCGGCCTTATGCCGCTCAGATGCTGTCGATGAACGCCTGAACGTCGAGGGCGTCGTTGAATCCGTCGAGATTCACATCCGCCGCGCAGGGTGTCGTCGCTACGACCTCGAGCAAATGGTCGACGAACATCGGCACGTCGATATCGGTCACCAGCCCGTCCCCGGTGAAGTCGCCCGGCTTGACCGTCAACTGAAAGACGACTGAGTCCGACCCGGATCCGCAGTTGCTGTCGGCCTCGACCGTAATCGAGTACGGCGTCGCCGAGGCCACGGGATTGGGCCATGAGATCACGCCGCTGCCTGAGTCAATGGTCATCCCCGGCGGGGGGGTGCCGCCCAGCGACCATGTGAGGGGTGAGGTTCCGGAGGCAACCGGCGGCGACGAGACATAGGCGATGCTGCAAATGGATGCATCGTCCGCGATGGGATCAATCGTTGGATCTTCGCATGGGATATTGGTCACGGAGATGTTCAGTGTGTAAAGCTGGGTCGTCGTCGGCACGTCGCCCTCGTAGACCCGGACGAAGTAGTCTCCCGCGGCCGGCAGCGTTATGCCCGAAATCGTTTCCGCCAGTCCCGATGCCTGCGTGTCGGCGGTCGCAAGGACCGTCGTGCCGTTCGTGTCGACGAGCTGAACGTTCAGATTCGCGGCGGCCAGGCTGTTTACCGGACAGCCGGACGGACAACTGCCCGTCTGCTGACACGAGTCGTAACTTGAGAGGCCCTGCGGAGTGACCACCACGGTCGCGACACGCGGACCCGTGATCGAGAACCGGTACCAGTCCTGCTCTGCGTTGGCGTCAATGCTCAGCGTCGATGAATTGGTCGGTGAAGTGCCGGCCGGAGGCGCCGGAAGCGTGCCGAGCGTGACTGGCGAGCCGACGTCGACGACGCCCGCCACGGACGCAGCGCCTGCGCTATTGTCGTCCTCGCGCTGATCGCCATAGTGCCGCTGGCCCGCCCGAATGTCGTCGTGTCGAAGTCCGTCGAACGACGTGTTGAGGAACGGTTCCATCAGCTTTGTTCCGCTGACCGGGCACACATGGAGTATGCCCAGCCCGTGACCGTGCTCATGCATGATCGTGTTGCGGAGGAAACGGTTCTGATTGCCCGTTCCACCCCAGCTTTCGCTGCGATCGAGGACCATGTCGCCGCCGGAACTGGGAAAGTTGTTATATGCCAGAACGCCGTTGAACCCGTCGATGATCTTCATGCAGATTCGCACATCGCCGCGAAGGCCCGCGGCGCCGGAGCTTCCCCAGGCCGCTCCGTCATCCCAGTCGTTTCCGCCGACCGTGATCCGCGTGTAGGTCACTCCGGTCAGTTGCGACCAGCGATCAAAACACTGCTGAAATCGGTTGATCCACGTCGCCCGGCCGCCCTGCGCCGCGAATTGCGAGTCCAGCCGAGCGAAAAGGTCGCTGGCGGAGGTCCCCTCGCCGATTCCGCTCGGAATGCTCAGGCCATCGGGAACAAAGCTCCAGGTCAACGTAAGATTCGAGCCCTGAGTGCCGGGCCAGCGGCCCGTTAACTGGTACCGCGGACTCGCGGGGTTCTCGGTCAGGTCGCGAAAGAATTCAACGACGTCCGGCGGCGTTCCTTCGGCAAAGCAAACCTGAACAAAGGTATCGACCGGCGCCTGCTGCCAGTTCGCCAGGTACCAGTCCAGGGGCCGTACTTCGGCCGCCGAGGATTCTACGGCGGCCAGGGTCGGACCGTCAGCCTTGGCCTCCGGAGATGACTCCAGGACCCCAAAGGACCAGCCAAGCGAAAGCACCAGAACACTAGACGCGAGAACTGTCATCACACTGCGATTGCGGGCCAAGAGCCACCTCCACAAGGAAAACTGCCGTCAAACTCCCTTTCAAACCATGTGAATCGCTGAATGACGCTTCGTTTCCGGCTGGCCCCGTATACCGGCGAATGTCACGCAACGACTGTGCAGCGATTATCCCGGTCTTCGCCGCAAGGTGCCGCGAGGCACGCTTGCGTCTCCGGTTCGTTCGAGACTCCGTCAGGCTTTGTGGGATCAGCAAGGGAGGATAAGCCGCAAATGCGGGAGCCCGGGCCGCGTAAGATTTGCCGCGTCAGGCAGGATCCTCACTCGCCCCGGGTGCGGCGGGGTCGGCACAAAGTCCAAATTTTCATGGCGTCGATACGAAGGAGAGGATTCCCGATGCGAAAAACCACCCACCTGCGGTCCGCCGGTCCGATGAGACCACGAGACTGCCCATCGGTTTGGGTCGCTTCGGATTTGCTGCCATCAATCTCCGGCGCCACCGCTCGCAGGTGAGCCCGGGAGAAGTTCGATAGCGCGGGCTATTTGAAAACCCGTCCACTCCCACGACTTCGACATGTTGTCAGGTTTCATTATCTCCGTGCGGCACGGCAGGGTCAAGCGGCCGGTGCCGATAATTCTCCCGATTCCTGGCCTGAAAGCCGACCTGAAGCATCTGAAAAAACAAATCTCCTGCGGCCGGGCCGTTGATCGACGCCCGATACCGGTGACCCGGCTGCCGGGTACGATTCGACCAGCAGGAGCGAAGTGCCCAAAAAAGTGGGGCGCGGCGCTTAGGAAAGGGACTTCAGCAGGACTTGGTGAATCCCCTTGGCGCCCGCGAGAATCTGCAGATCCTCTCCGCGAAGGGCGGGCGCGCCACAGGGCCACAGCGGTCCGCCCGCCTCCGTGGTGACACAGCCGCCAGCCTCCTCAACAATCAGCGCCGCCGCCGCCACGTCCCAAAGCTTGCAGTCGATCGAGTACGCGGCATCCACAAATCCGGCCGCGATCCATGCGAGATGAAGCGAAGTCGAACCCATGTTCCTAACATGGTACTGGCCCATCCACTCCTTCACCGCCACCGGCATGGGCCGCCGCCGAAACGAACCCACGGCGATGGTCAATTCGCGCGCGACCGGGGGTTCAGCAATTCGAATCAAATCATGGTCGCGAAACGCGCCGCATCCACGAGATGCCGAATAGACCGCGTCGTTGGTCGCATCGCAAATCGCCCCTGCAATCGTCCGGCCCCGGTGCAGCACTGCGACCGAAGTAGCGTACACGCGCACGCCCCGCGCGTAGTTCCTCGTGCCGTCAATTGGATCCACAACCCAGCAGAAATCGCTCGCGCCGCTGTCCGCGTGCCGTCCCGGATCGGCCACGGTTTCCTCAACGAGTATCGCATGATCCGGGTATCTCTCCGAAAGTGCCCGAAGGATGGCGTCCTGCGTGATGTGGTCGGCATCCGTGACAGGACTGTTATCCGCCTTGCGATGGACCGAGACCTTCCCGAATAGCCGCCCGGCGGTTCGCCCTCCGAGGCGCGCGAGTTCGCAGGCGAAGTCGCGCAGGGCCGAGGGTTCCTCATTGGATTTCATGCCGGCAAATTATCGCGATGTGCCGCGAAGTCCGCAAATCGACGCGCGGTCCGCAGACATGAAAAATGGCGGCATCAGGCCTATGCGATTTCCAGGGATTCAACCGGCCGCACAACCGTGATCCGATCCTTTCCGCCCGCCTTCGCGAGATACAGCGCTTCGTCCGCAAGCTGCATCAGCGCCTTGGCGGTGGCCGGCTGCTCGCGCACGCGGCTGGCCAGACCGATGCTGAGCGACGCGATGCTTGCCTCCGGCAGCTCGCGCTGGATCGTCTCGCGGAAGCGCTGGAGAAGCCGTTCCGCCGAGGCCCGGGCATCTTCCGGCGTCGTGCGAGGCAGCAGCACTGCGAATTCGTCGCCGCCGTATCGAACGGCCACGTCGGATTCACGCGTGGAGTCCTTGATCGCCCGCGCCGTCAGTTGCAGCAGGAGATCGCCGGTCTGGTGGCCCAGCGTATCGTTGACCCGCTTGAAGTTGTCCAGATCGATCATCATGCAGGTCAGGTCGGTCTGGTACCGCGCGGACTCCGCGAAGAGCTGCGTGAGGATGTCATTGAAGTGCCGGCGGTTAAACAGTCCCGTCAGCGAATCGTGCGCCGCCAGCTCCTGCAACTGCCGATTGGCCTCTTCGAGCGCCACCGTGCGCTCCAGGACGCGCCGCTCCAGCTCGTGGCTTTGGGCCGTCAATTCCTGGTGCGACGACGCGAGTCTTGCGGCCATGGCGTTAAACGCCTTGGCGAGATCGCCCAGTTCATCACGCCGGTCCTCGGCGACCCGGGTGTCCAGCTTGCCCGCCGCGATGGCGCTGGCCCCGTCCGCGAGGTGGTTTATGGGCCGTACGAGATGCCGCACGATTTCGTATCCGAGGGGAACCATCAGGAGCGCGATTCCGACGGCCAGACCGATCGAGCTGCGTGTCATCTCAGCGATCCGAAACGCCGCATCGTTCAGACTTACACCGAGCCGCACGAAACCGACCGTCGGCCGCAGCGCAGGCGCCGGAGCCACGTCATCCGCCGCGACGACGGGGTAGACGACGTCGATGTGCGGACCGACGCCCTTGCTGTGGACCAGGCGCGGCCGGTTGATCGGCTCAACGGAGATCTTTTCCGCGCCGTCCACAAAAAGGGTGTTGATCGTGCCCGCCCCGCGCTGGTGACTGGCCAGCCAGTTGCCCGATACGTCGGTAAACACAACGTAGACCAGGTCTTCGTTGGCCACGATGTCCTGCGCGATGGACAGAAGCCGCGAGCGATCCTGGTGCTGCACGGCCCGTGCGCCGGCCGTGGAAAGGGCCTTGACCAGATCGGCCGCGTGCCGCTGAGTTTGCGAGAGTACGAGTTGTTCCGAGAGTCTTCGAAAGGTTGCGCCCGTAAGGGCCGTCGCCGCAAGGACGACGCCTGTCAGGAGCAGGGTCGTCCTGAACTGAAGGCCGCACAGCCCGCGATAGAACTGAATGCGACCGATAGCCATCCTGCCGCCCCCGTTATCGGTGTCTTGCCCGGTACACACCGTGGTGTGCCTTCCGGTTCGCCGGTGGACCCGTACATCGGATTTCCAGCCGGTACGGATTGCATCCCCATGGAGGGACCGAGCGCGAATACACCCTTTTCTTATTGTTCAATATCGAGCCGCGCATGTGTGAACTTGATCTGGCGGCGAAGCGATGCGCCGCGGCATACGGAGTGTTTTTTCCCGGCAATACCGGCCCAATCCGGGCAGGCGAGGTGGACCTGGCCAAGGGTCCGAGATTCTCTGAGATGTACTGCCACGCCTCCCGTCGGTCGACTGCGCCGCATGCGCCTGGGACCAGGCGTACGGCTGGTTCCGGCTCGACGCCTTGAAACCACCGCGCGACGCCGATAACCTTACTCTGCTCGCCCCGGGCTGCCGGGCGGGTCGGGATGAATCAGCCTCGCGGAACGGGCCTGAGATTCCGCGGCGATTGCGTACTCGCGGCGAAACCGCGCGTCCTCCCGTGCGACGGTGAGTGTAGCTCAGTTGGTTAGAGCATTAGGTTGTGGTCCTAAGGGTCGCGGGTTCGAATCCCGTCACTCACCCGTTTCCGATTAAGAATTGCCTCGTCGGCACGGCTCTGTGCGATGCGGCTGCGCGGCTTGGTTGCTGCGCGCTTTGTGCGCCTGCCTCGAACGGATCGCGCCGGTCATCGGTCTGATGTCCCCGCTTGAATGCCGCATGCCTTCAGCCTTCTGGGGATGACGCTTCGGCGCGGCGTGCGGGTACACTCGCCGGGCGATGCGCTTACGCCCCCGCCGCCTGCTTGCAGAGAAACATGACGGCCATTCGGACCGCAAGCCCGTTGGTGACCTGTTTGAGAATGGCGCTGTTTGCCCCGTCGGCCACGTCGGCGGACATTTCAATCCCGCGATTGATCGGACCGGGATGCATGATCAGCACGTCCGGCTTGGCCCGTTTCATGCGCTCGGCGGAAAGGCCGAACAGCCGCGAATACTCCTGAAGGCTCGGGAACACGTTGGAGCTGATTCGCTCGCTCTGGATGCGCAGCATGTTGATGACGTCAAACTCGTGAATCACCTTGTCGAAATCGTGGGCGATGCGAGCGCCCATTTTTTCGAATGCGCGCGGAACAAGCGTGGTCGGTCCCACGAACGTCACATCGGCCCCCAGCTTGACGAGGCCGTGCAGGTTCGATCGCGCCACGCGTGAATTGGCCACGTCTCCCACGATTGCGACTTTGAGTCCTTCGATGTTCTTCTTCACCTGCCGCATGGTGTAAATATCCAGCAGGCCCTGCGTCGGATGCTCGTGTCGGCCGTCGCCCGCGTTGATCACGCAGCAGTTCACGTTCTTTGCGATCAGGTGCGGCGTGCCCGCGACATTGTGCCGGACGATGAGCAGATCGACGCCCATGGCCTCGATGTTTCGCACCGTATCGCGGATGCTCTCCCCCTTGGAAAGGCTGCTGGTCTTCGCCGAAAAATCGACGACGTCGGCCGACAGCCGCTGCGCCGCGAGGATGAAACTGGTCTTCGTTCGGGTCGAATCCTCGAAGAAGAGATTCACGACGACCCGACCCCTCAGGGCCGGCACTTTTTTTACGCTGCGCGTCGACACGTCTTCGAACCCGTCGGCGGTATCGAGGATCAGCCGGATCTCGTCGGGGCTCAGTTCTTCAAGTCCGAGCAGGTGGCGATGCGGCCACGCGACCGATTCCCGCTCGACGGCCGCCGCCGGATTTCGCGCCGCCCATCCTCCCGTGGAACCGCCGGTGCTCACCCGAATACCTCCACCCGATCGAAGCCGTCCGTCTCCGTAAGGAAGACAGTGACGTGTTGATTGTCACTTGGCGCCCGAATACCGGTAAAATCCGGCTGAATGGGAAATTCGCGGCCCCCCCGATCGACGAGCACTGCAAGCCGGATGGCCCGCGGCCGGCCGAGATCGATCAGCGCCTGGAGGGCGGCGCGCGTGCTCCGCCCGGTATAGATCACGTCGTCGACCAGCACGAGATACGTGCCGCCGATGTCGAAGTCGATCTCTGTGGTCCGAACGACGGCGGATGGTCCGATTTCGGCCAGATCGTCGCGATACAGCGTGATATCGAGGGAGCCGTACGCAGCGCCCTTGACGCCACGCTTTTCGAAGAGCGGGAGCAGCCGGCGTGCCAGTTCATCGCCCCGGCGCCGGATTCCCACGATGGCCACGGTACAGGCCGAGGGAATCGACGCCGCGATTTCCCCGGCCAGGCGTTCGAGCGTCTCGCGGATTCCGTTTTCATCAAGGAGGATGCGGGTCATGGCCTCGGCGTCTTTCGGTTGGCGTGAGAGGATAATCCGCGGCGGCATGACCGGCAATGCGTCCCCGGTCCTGGATTCGCGTGGCCACCAGCGGACGCCATTGGCTATAATCGGGGCGGAAAAGAACAGGGGTTTCCCGAATCGACGGACACGACATGAAGGCGATCACGACTCTTGTAATCCTCGGACTGCTGGCGGGGGGCGGCTATTTCGGCTATGCGAAGTTCATCGAGGAGAAACAGCCGGACGACTACATCCTCAAGCCCCTCGACCGCGGCACGATCATTCACTCTGTCTCCGCGACGGGCACGATCGAGCCGATCACCAAGGTGATCGTCGGCTCACAGGTCAGCGGCAACATCAAGGCCTGGTATGCGGATTTCAACGACCGCGTGCCGACCGGATTCGTCCTTGCGGAACTTGATCCCGATCGCTTTCAGACCGCTTTCAACCAGGCCAAGGCGGAGGTAGCGATGGCCAGGGCCCGCGAAGAGGAGGCCCTGGTTCGCTTCAAGGACCTCGATCGGGAGCGCAAGCGCCTTGAGAAGCTGATGCAGACGAACAACGCGAGCGAAAACGAGCTTCTCATCGCACAGGCGGCCGCTGATGCCGCCCAGGCCGCATGGCATGCCGCGCAGGCGAGTGTGACCTCCGCCGAGGCCATGCTCAACGCCGCAAAGGTCGATCTCGATCGCACGATCATCCGCTCGCCCATCGACGGTGTCGTCATTGCCAGGAACATCGACGTCGGACAGACCGTCGCCGCCTCTCTTCAGGCCCCGGAGCTGTTCCTGATCGCAAACAACCTGGAAAAAATGCAGGTCAACGCAAACGTGGCCGAGGCCGATGTCGGACTCCTTCAGGAAGGTCGCCCGGCGACGTTCACGGTGGACGCCTATCCCGAGCGCGTCTTCACCGGCACCATCCGGCAGATACGCTACAACGCGACCGTCCTCGAAGGCGTCGTCACCTATGTCACCGTCATAGAAGTCGAGAATCCTGATCTCGCCCTCCGGCCGGGGATGACGGCCAACGTGACCTTCGAGGTCGCGCGCGTCGAGGACGTGATCCGCGTCCCGAATGCCGGCCTGCGCTTCAATCCCGTCCCGGTGGATTCCGCGACCGCATCGTCCGGTCGCGCCTCGATCCGCCCGCCGACGGTCTGGCAGCTTGATGCCAAAGAGGGCCTGAAGCCCGTCGAGCTCAAACTGGGCCTTACCGATGGCACCTTCACGGAGATGGCGGAAGGGCCTTTGAAGGAAGGCGATCGCATCATCACCGAACGGAACTGGACCGGCGGCCGCGGAGACGGCCGGCGTCCCGACATGACCCGGTCAATGCGTTAGGAGTCTTTCGCGTGCAGGCCACACTCGAGCGAGCCGCCGCCAAGTCCGCACCGCAGGTGTCCCTGATCAGCGTGCGCGATCTGTGGAAGACTTATCACGTCGGCGAGATTTCCGTGCCCGCGGTGCGCGGCGTGAATCTCGAAGTCCCGCAGGGTCAGTTCGTCGCCATCATGGGGCCGAGCGGCTCGGGCAAGTCCACCTTCATGCACATGCTGGGCTGCCTCGATCGTCCCGACCGCGGTCAATACCGTCTCGCCGGAGTTGATGTGACCTTGCTGACCAAGCGAGAACTCGCCGCCCTCCGCAACGCCCGGATCGGATACGTGTTCCAGAGCTTTAATCTGCTCTCCCGAACGACCGTCCTCGACAACGTCGCACTGCCGCTGACCTACTCCAACGTGCCGCGCCGGCGACGCCGAGAGCGCGCCGCCCGGATGCTCGACCAGGTCGGCTTGGCCGACCGGATGATGCATCTCAGCAATCAGCTTTCCGGCGGCCAGCAGCAGCGCGTGGCGATTGCCCGCGCCCTCGTGACGAATCCTGTCCTGCTCCTGGCCGATGAGCCCACCGGAAACCTCGACAGCCGAACAGGCGTTGAGATCATGGCCCTTTTGCAGTCTCTCAACCGCGAGACCGGTCTCACCATCATCCTTGTGACTCACGAGCCGGATATCGCGGAGTATGCCGGCCGCGTCGTGACCTTTCGCGACGGCGAAATCTGTTCCGACGTTTTCAATGAGAACCCCCGCGAGGCCGTGGTCCGGGTCTGAGGACCGTCATCCCTGTTTCGCGGCGAGAGGGCGCGTCGCGGCAGTTCGTAGCGGCCCGCGTTGCCCCGCATTGCCAAAAGCTCTAGAGTATTCGGCGCACAGGTGTTCCCTTTTCGCGAAGGACCGACCATGGCCGCCACGATGAACAAGAACCCGATTGCCGATCAGGACCCCGAAGTTTGGAAGGCGTTTGTCGCCGAGGAAGAGCGCCAGGCGAATACCCTGGAACTGATCGCCTCGGAAAACCACGTCAGTGCCGCCGTTCTGGCCGCGGCCGGCAGCATCTTCACCAACAAGTACGCCGAGGGGTATCCCGGAAAACGCTATTACGGCGGCTGCGAAAACATGGACACGGTCGAGCGGCTCGCCATCGACCGGGCAAAGGCGCTGTTCGGCTGCGAGCACGCCAACGTCCAGCCGCACTCCGGCAGCCAGGCCAATCAGGCCGTGCTTCTCGCTGCCATGAATCCCGGCTCGCGCTTCGACGAGGCCGAGCAGAAAGAGAAGAATCCCGGGGAGCCGGTGCGCACGCCGGGCGACATGATCCTCTCGCTGCACCTCGACCACGGCGGACACCTTTCACACGGAAAAAACGTCAACATCAGCGGCAAGTGGTTCCGCGTGACGCATTACTTTGTCGATCGCGAATCCGGCCGAATCAACATGGGCGAGGTGCGCCGCATTGCCGTCGAATGCCGGCCGAAGCTGATCATCACCGGCGCCTCGGCGTACCCGCGCATCTGGGACTGGACGGCCTTCGCCGAGATCGCGAAGGAAGTAGGGGCACTTCTCATGGCCGACATTGCCCACATCGCGGGACTCGTGGCCGTCGGATTGCACCCCAGCCCCGTGCCGGTTGCCGACTTCGTGACGACGACGACGCACAAGACCCTGCGCGGCCCGCGCGCCGGCCTTACGATGTGCAAGGAAGCCTGGGCCAAGAAGATCGACTCCGCCGTCTTTCCCGGCCTTCAGGGCGGCCCGCTCATGCACATCATCGCCGCGAAGGCGGTGGCATTCGGAGAAGCCCTCAAGCCCGCCTTCAAGCAGTACCAGCAGCTCGTTCTTGATAATGCCAAGGCCTTGGCAGAATCGCTCCTCGGACGCGGCGTCACGCTCGTGTCGGGCGGCACTGACAATCACCTGATGCTTGTCGATCTTCGTAGGAACTATCCTAGTGTGTCCGGCGCGATGGCTGAGGACTGGCTCGGCCAGGCCGGGATCGTGGTCAACAAGAACATGATCCCCTTCGACGAGCGCAAGCCGATGGAAACGAGCGGCCTGCGGCTCGGTACCCCGGCCCTTTCGACGCGCGGCATGGGCCCCGACGAAATGCGAAAAATCGCCGGCCTGATTGATCGGGTTCTGGCCGCCGGTGGAGACAAATCCGCCATCGCCACGGTGCGCGGCGAAGTACTTGAACTGTGCCAGCATTTCCCGATGCCGAGACACTGACGCCGCCGAAGGGCGCTGCGGCGAATGCATGCGCTTGCGTCTGGGGTCCGCCGTCGGGACGGCGACTCTCGTTGCCGGTTTTCAGGCCAGTTGTTCATTTGGGATCGTAAACCGCCATGCAACGCCCGCGTGCCCATGATTCCCTGATCGCCCTCGCTGCTTTGGTTTTCGCGGGCTGCGGCGGCTCGGCGAAGGTCTCGTTCATCTCCCTTCACACCCAGGCGATCGATCCGCCGCGCGTCGAGCCCTTTGACCTCGACGTGCAGGAGTGTTTCTGGTGGCTGGATGCCGACGGCGACCTGTGCCTTGCCATGCGCTCGCATCAGGGCAACATCTTCCTCGGACAGGTCGCGGATATGGACGTGGAACTCTCCTTCGTTCTTGGCAAGCCGCCGGCCGGAAGCGGCCGCGATTACACGCTCGGCCCGCGCGGAGTGCGCACCATCGTGCGCTCGGCCCTTCAGAACCAACGCTACAACACCTTGAGTGGAATTATCTGCGTCCTGACGAAGCCCCCCGATGAACTGCACGGCAGCTTTCGAATCTGGATGACTCCCATGAACGAACTGGGGCTCCTCTCTTTCCTGCCCGGGAAGCCCGGCCCGGTCATGTGCTACGGTCGATACAGGGCGATTAAATCCGCCGCGCGCGGGCAGGAGATTCTTGCCCGAACCGAATCCGGCGCGCCACGGCCCGCGAAGGTCGCTACGCCCCCTGCCGCTACCGCGCCCTCGGCGCCGTCCTTGCCGGCCGCGCCGCCTGCCTCGCCGTCGGCGCCCGCGATGCAGCCGATGGCTCCGCAGCGTCCAGCTCAGCCAGCGCCTACCCAGTCGCCTGGCGTCATGCAAATGGTGCCGTCCGGTAGGCGTTAACCGAAGTTCAGAGGGCGGGGGCGGGCTGTGTCTGGAGAAGCGGCTTCATTCCTTCACCTTCTCGACCTGAAATACCAGCACTTCGGTCTCAGGGTCCTGCCACGCGAGCGGATCAAGCCCGGCCTTTTGCGCACAGCACTCGGAGAGAAATGTCTCGTGAGACCAGCCGCGCTCCACGGCGACATCGGGAAGAAAACAGCCCGCCCGGTGGCCGCGCCGAACATAGATCCCGTCCCGGCCGAGTTCGAATTCGAGCGGATTCGCGATTCGGCGCAGGGGCGACAGGACGGAGACTTCAATCCTCAGCTCGCGCAGCTCACCGGCGCTGATCGGCCGTTCGACGAAGCGCGGATCGTGTGCCGCGGAAACGGCGATCGATCGCAACGTGTGGCCGAAGTCCGCGCCCGGCTCAAACGTGCCGATGCAGCCCCGAAGCTGTTCGCCTTTTCGAAGTGTGACAAAAACGCCCGCCGCCGGCGGCCAGGGGAGTTCCGGTTCGCGCGGCGGCGCGGCCGGCGCGCCGAACAGGTCAGCGGCGATCGCGTCGCGCGCCGTCCGAAGCAGTTGTGCGCGAAGGTGCGAATCGATGCATGACATGGATGCTACTCGCGGACATCAACGGAATCGTCGAATCGCGATCGGTGGAAGTATAGTCATTCACAGCGCATGCCACCAAGTGGACGTGATGACGCGACGACCGGCTGGGTTTTCAATGGAGATTGTACGCCGCCTACTCAGGCATCGGTTCCATGCTGTTGGAATCGTCTGCCTCGCCTGCCGTTTCGACGGAGTCCGTCACGGCGCCGAGCCGTGCCAGGGCCGCGACCACGCCAGGCGCACCAGGGTCCAGTTCGTTGGCCCGCCGAAGGGCCTTGATCGCCTCGGCGTCGTTGCCGCAGCGCATGTAGAACAGGCCAAGCTCCGCGTGCGCGGCTGCGTTGTTCGGTTCGACGCTCGTCGCCTGCTTGAATGAAAGCTGCGCCCGGTCAATGTCGCCGTTCTGCGCAAACTGCCGCCCTTTGAGTATGAGCATCTTGGAAAGCCCGCCCGACTGCTTTGCCGCCCAGCTTGAGATCTCCAGGGCGGCCTCGTGTTTGCCCTTCAGCCGGAGAGCGTCGGCCTTTCCCTGAACCGATCGGCTGTATCCCGGAAACGCCCCGACCGCGGCGTCAAACGCGGACACCGCCTGGTCGCAGCACCGCAGCGCGGCATGAAGATTGTCATTCTTGAAATGCTCGTCGGCCATCCCCATGTAACAGAGGCCGACATAGTACGACGGCTCCGGCCGCTCGCGGTCCAAGTCCTTGGCGTGCTTGAACATGGCCAGGGCATCGGCGTACCGCCGGGCCTCGTAGTCCTCGATCCCCGTCGCCAGGATCTCTTCAAAGCTCGCCCGCGGCTTTCCGCAGCCAGGCAGAAGCGCCAGCCAGACCAGGGGGAAGCAGATGAACCACATTCTGGACATCGTCTTTTTCAATCGGCGAAAAACCGCGTTTGGGGCGACCATTTCGTCCCTCCAGGTCGGCCGGAATGCTACATTCCCCCATGCGGCGAGGCAAGAAAGAGGGTGGCGCGCTGCCGCCAATCGACGAGCCGGCAGCGGCTGAAGCAAAGGGACCGGTGGCGACCGGCCTCGGTTCCGAACACCGGGTCTCCCATGATCCCCGTGGGCCGGTCCGTGCCGCGCATCGTCGCCGCGAGTAACCTCTATCCATGGACCCGGCCCCGGTCGCATTTTCCGACGACAAGTTCAGACGGCGTTTCGTGGTCCTCCACCACGAAGACCGGGAGGGTGTTCACTACGACCTCATGATCGAATCGGGCAGCGCGCTGGCCACGTGGAAGCTTCGCCATCCCCCCGAATCGGGTGAACAGCGATGCCTTCGGATTGGCGATCATCGACGCGCGTACCTCGACTACGAAGGACCGATCTCCGGAGATCGCGGCCGTGTGACGCGACACGACGAAGGTTGGTGTACCGTGCGTGAAGCCGATGCCGCGGTGCAGCATGGATCGGCCACGTCTATTCTCATGTTTGAAGGTCGAGTTCTTCGCGGTGAATACTCCCTGGCCTCGTCGGACTCTCAGGGATCTGAGTGGCTGTTCTGCCGGGTTCGTACGTGACGGCCCAAGGGCATTACGTCGAGATTCAGAGTCCCCGGCTCAACTGCAAGCCCGGTGATCTGGTAATCAATGCCCCCGTTCTTCCACCAGGCGCGCGTGCCAACGTGAAATCCGGTCAGGAAACTTCCCCACATCCGCGGACTGCCCGGCCAGGTTCGGTTCTCCGGCCGATCAATCGAAAGGTCGAGGCCGATGCGCCCAAAGGCCAGCGGCATTCGCACCGATCCGCACTTTACGGCATTCGCCTTCAGGACGATGGAGTCCTGCTCGATCCGTGCCGTGATGTCGATGGAAATAACGACCGACAAGTCGCGTGTACGGTAACGGCCCCCGACTGTAATGCGGCTGTTGTCAAACTCAACCACCGGGTCTTCAAGCAGCGGCGGAACCAGGTCGTCAATCAGCGGATAAATCTCCTTGCGCGCTGCGATCCACCGATTGATGTCTTCCGCGAACAGGTGATACGTAAACGGTCCCCCCGCCATCAGGTTTTCGGTAAACGCCTGTTCCGCGCTCAGCAGATTATTCCGCACCGCCTGGCGCGCATGCGGCGCAACGACGGGCGGTGTGTACCAGCGCGGTGTGTGCATCAATGCATACGAAAAGGCGGCCAGTACCGTTCCCGCTGCAACGGCCGCGAACAGGAGAATCCGCGCCACCGGCAATCGGGATCGGGCGCACTTGTGCGCGTCCGCACGGGCGGCGCTTGGGGGAGGCGGCACCGCCACGACGGCCTCGGTGTGCGGCGACGGCTCCCGGCCGACCGGAATCGGTTCGGGCGGCGGACTCTCCTTCGCCCGGCGACCCGGCGGCGAAAGTCTTTGGGGTGCCTGCCCCTTCTTGCTCCCGGTCTGTTTGCCCTTGCTGCGGCGTTGTTTTTTCATGGATGAGGTCCGACTGCACACAAAGCGTAACGGACCTCGCCGGGGTTGGTCCATTCAAGATCGAAGAAGCGAAGTGCCGCTGATCGCCCCTCGCAATCGGCAGGGCTGCGCGCCCCTGCCATCGCCGTCGTTGAGTCTGGCACGTCTCGTGGGGCGGTTGCAGTTCCTGGATGGCGGGCGGTTTGACCACTTCCTCAAAGCGAACCTAGAATCGGCAGTTCATGCCCGCTGGGGCTTTGGGGCAGGTCCGCCGTTGCTCGGTTTGCGGTTGCAGAAGCGCAATGCCGTATTAAACGTCAGCCGTGGCGAAATCATGAATCGTGCCTTCGGAATCGTCATTACCCTGGTCTGGCTGGCTGCCATGACCGCGCTTGTCCGGCGAGACGTTCTACCGTACTGGACCGCGCAGGAGGCCCCTCGGACCGTCAGCAGGGAGGGCGCGTTTCAGGCCGCGGTCCGAAATGAGGCCGGACGCCGCGTCGGCACGACCTGGGTCACCCTATTGCCGGGTCCGCAGCTTCTCACGGTGCGCAGCGCGACGGTCCTCAACTTGTCCGCTTTGGGACGCATCATCCCCGTCCGCGGCCGCGTGCTCATCGAGACCGACCTGACCTACGAGCACGACGGAACGCTTATTCAGTTCGACTTTCACATCCACGGAAGCGGCGTTCCGATCAGCGTGACTGGCGAACGCCTGGGCCGCGATTTCGCCTGTACCGCGGAGATCGGTGGCATGAAGTCGGTCGTCCCGCTTGACTGGCGCATGAGCGAGGGCCTCGGCGAATTGATGCGACCGTTCACGCAACTCGAAAACCTCCACGTCGGAAGGCGCTGGCGGCTTCGCCTGATCGATCCGTTCTCGGTTCTCACCGGCGGCGGCGCGGTGGAATTCAAGACACAGCTTGTGACTGTGACCGCGCGCGAAAACATCGTGCTGGCGGATCGCCGTGTCGAGTGCTTCCGGATCGAGACTGAGGGCGCCGTCGCCTGGGCCGATGACGCCGGCCGCATCGTCCGCCAGGAAGTGAATATTCCGCTTCTCGGCAGGTGGCTTCTCGAAGATGAACCCTTCGACCGCGCGGCCATGAAGCGCGCCGCCGGCGAATTGCGCGGCGTCGATTCCGCCGGCGTCGCGAAGCCCCACATCGGCGATCCCTGAATGGACCGGCGCCGCGTCGCGTGGAAGCGACTCCGGGACGAGACGAGAAAAGACGGGACGGAAACGCTGGAGCTCGGCCCGATGTCCATCCGACTCGAAAACGTGACCAAGTGCTACGGCCGCCTCCGCGCGGTTGACGGCATCAGCTTCGAGGTCTCACCGGGGGAAGTCTTCGCCTTCCTAGGCCCAAACGGCGCCGGGAAGACTACGACCATCAAACTGATCACCGGGCTGCTTGCCCCCGATTCGGGCACAATCGAGGTCTGCGGCCGCGCGATGTCCATGGATGATCAAACGGCCAAGGTCCAGCTTGCCTATGTTCCCGATCAGCCCTACCTCTACGAAAAGCTCTCCGCCCGCGAGTTTCTCGAATTCGTCGGCGAGATGTATGGGCTCGACAGCGGTACGATCGAGGCAAGATCCCGGCATTACATGAACAGGCTTCAGGTCGCTCCCTTTGCCGACCAGCTCGCCGAAAGTTATTCCCATGGCATGAAACAACGGGCCGTGCTTGCGGCGGCGCTCCTTCATGAACCGAAGGTCCTGATCGTCGATGAACCCATGGTCGGGCTCGATCCACGATCCGTGCGGATCGTAAAGGAACTCTTCCGCGAGCGGGCGGACGCGGGGTTCTCGGTCTTCATGTCCACCCATACCCTTGACATCGCCGAGTCCATCGCCGATCGCATCGCCATCATCAATCATGGCCGCATCATCGCCTGTGGAACGCTGGAAGAGCTGAAGGCCAGAGCCAAGCGCGAACATCGGCTCGAGGACATCTTCCTTGAATTGACCCAGCCCGACCCGGAGGCCGAGGCCGCCCGATCGAGCGTGGTGTAAGGGGACGTATGGCGCAGATTCAGGCAGGGATTCACACGTCGGTGCGGCCGGACGACCGGGGCAGGCCCGGATCGCTCGCGCTGCTCGTGCGCCTGAAGCTACGTCTGCTGCGAAACCGCGTTCGACAGATCGCTGATCAGTCGCCGATGCGGCTGCTTCTTGTGATTCTCTTTCTCGCGGTCATCTGGGGGGCGCTGTACGCGGTCTTCGATTACGTGTTCACGTTCCTCCGTCGCTTTGAGCAGCAGTCGGTCATCGCCATTCCCCTCGTCTTTCACGTGTTCGTCCTGGCCATGACTGTTCTCCTTGCCTTCTCGGCGGCGGTCCTTGTCTACAGCGCCCTCTTTGCCCGGTCCGAGCCCGCGTTTCTGTTGACGACGCCCGCCCATCCGCGACACGTGGTCGCGATCATGTATCTCGAATCGCTCTTCTTCGCCAGTTGGTCCCTTGTGCTTCTCGGGCTGCCGCTCATGATGGCCATCGGGAACGTCATGGGCCTGCCGTGGCATTTCTACGCCCTTTTCGTGGCGGCCCTGCTCGGCTTCGTGCCCATCCCGGGGGCCATGGGCCTCGTCGCCGCCCTGGCCGTGGCCATATTTCTCCCGCGCCTCGCCCGGCGCACCCTGCTCTATGCCGGCGCGGCAGTCCTGGCGGCATTGGCATTCTGGTGGATTCGGCTCTGGAGTCTTACGACGAGCGATTCCGGAAGGTGGCTTCAGGACTTTCTCGGCGAGATGCAGTTCCTGAAGGCCGCGCTCCTCCCGTCAACCTGGGTGACCAACGCCATTCGATATGCGATTGAGGACCGGCCGGCCGACAGTCTCTTTTACCTTGGCGTGACCTTCGCGACGGCCCTGTTCTTCAGTTGGGCGGCGGTGTCGTTCGTCGGGTACTACCTGTTGCCCGCGTTCGCAAGCGCGCAATCCGGCGCGCAGCGTTCCGCATCGGTCCAGGGCCGGGCCTCGCGGCGATTGACCGATGTTCTCTTCTGCTACCTTCCGAAACAAATGCGGATGCTCGTCCTGAAGGATATGCGAAACTTCCTTCGCGATCCCGCACAATGGTCGCAACTGGTCATTCTATTCGGCCTCCTCGGGCTCTATCTGATCTACCTGCCGCGCAGCCGCCCCGAGGGGTTCAGCACCCAGTGGCAGGCCCTGATCTGCTTCCTTAACCAGGGCGCCGTTACGCTCATCCTCTCCACGTTCACCAGCCGTTTCGTTTTCCCAATGATCTCTCTCGAGGGACGCCAGATGTGGCTCGTCGGCCTCTGGCCCATGCCGCGCGCCGAGGTCATGTGGGCGAAGTTCATCTACGCGCTGACCATCTGCGGCCTCGCCGCCGTCAGCGTCACCTTTCTCTCCATTCGCGCTCTTCAGCTCCCGCCCGCCATGGCCGTCGTCCAGGCTTCGGCTACTCTGGCCACCTGTGTCGGGCTCTGTGGCCTGGCCGTCGGACTCGGTGCGCGGCTGCCGTCGTTTCACGAAACCAGCGCCGGGCGTGTCGCCTCGGGCCTGGGTGGGACGGTCAACCTGATCGCCTCGGTGGTGCTGGTCACTGTGAACGTCGCGCTGGTCGGCGTGATCTGTTATCGACTGGTCGAACAGGGGAATCTCAATCGGCTTGACCCGCTCAATGTCCTGCTGGCATCGCTCATCGTGGCGATCGGGGCGCTGGCTGCCAGTATCGCAATGAAACTGGGGATTCGCAGCTTTCGCCGCGCCGAGGTCTGACCGGCGAGGCGTCGCGTACCCACCTGGACACCGTACCCGACACAGCGCAGGAAAAAGGCCGCGAACGTCAGGAACGCCGCGGCCTCATGATGTCGCATTTCACTTTTCGGCTGTCAGGCGGCTACACGATTGCGCCGTTTCCAGAACAACATGCACGCACCGCTGGCCGCGAGAAGCAGGGTACCGGGCTCCGGTACCACGTGTAAATAGAAGTGCGCCTCGTCATAAAAGGCAAACGGTCCCTCAGGTCGGTTGTAATCCCAGCCTTCCACCGACATCTCGATATCGTACCAGCCCGGCAGGACTCCCGCCGGCACGGTCACATCGAGGGTCAGAGTCAGCGGACCAGTCCACTCGTGCCCGCCGTCACCGGTGCTTGCGTAATACTGCGCGTCGGGTACGAAGCCGAAATCGGTGTAGAGTGTCCACTCGGATTCGTTGGTCGGAACGGGGGCCGGGTCTGGTGGGAACACAACGCCAAAGTCGGGTGCGCCCACGAGGAGCAGCTGATTGTCACGCCAGGTCAGCGGGTCCGCATTACCGGCCTGAAAATCCGGATCGGTATGTGCGATGTTTCGCAGGGCGACCGCCCAGCGCTCCGGATTAAACGGAATTGCCGAATTGTTCGGGTCCGCGAGGTTCACGACGAGCGAAAAGGCGTTGCCCGGCGTCGTGGTGTACGTCGGCAGCGGTCCTTCGCCCCGGTCCGGGTCGCCAAACTCGCCAAGCGGGATCTCTTCGTTGCTCGTGCCCGTAATACTCATCATCGCCCCGTTGACCGTGTTGCCGAACCCGTCACTGCCGTGACAGGCGGAGCAGGTCATTCCATAGGCGGGTCGGGCATACGTTGAAGGAGTAACGGCCAGTAGGACGGCGAGCGCGCCAGCCGCCGCAATGGCTGTGGACGTGGACCGAAGACTCATCTTTCCCCTCCGTACTGTTGGGCTGGCCGTGGGGTTACCCCACGGTCCCCCTGAGTTTACCGATTTTGACCGTCGAATTCAACGAATTGGGGGTCCGAGAATCGTACTTTGGGGTGCACCGGCTTGGCCGGAGCCTCCCCCGGATTCCACGATGCGTCAGCACACGCGAAGCTCTCGCCGAACCGCCGCCGGCTTTTTCTCGATTGTCAGGCTCACAATGCCGCCGTCATCGGCGGGAGCCACCTCGATCACGACGGATTTGAACGCCGGAGTCCGCGACCGTGGATCGACCGCCCGCGGCACGAGGAGATTCGCCTCGGGGTAGTACATTGCTGCGTTTCCGGCCCGGATGTCAAAGGGACGCACGAGGATCTTCCGCATCTTCCCGGCCGCGCTCCGCACAGTGACGGCCTGATCGGGCCGCAGACCCATCCGCTCGATGTCCGCCGGATTCATGAGGATCACGTCGCGGCGCTCCTGCCCCCGGTAGATATCCTCCTCGTCGTACACCACGGTATTGAACTGGCCCTCGCTCCGAATCGTCATCAGCCGCAGCCCTTTGCCCCCCGGTCTCTTGGGAATCTCATGAAACACGAACCGGGCCTTGCCGCCGGCCCTCGGGAAGCGGGGCGCGCGGAGCAGCCGCCGGGCGACGTGGAACTCCCGGCGCGTTCGATCGATGTCGCCGATTTCTTCATAGCCGGGAATGATCTTCGCGATGGCCCTGCGAATCGCTGCATGCTGTTCCATGTGAGACCAGTCGACCGGCCCCCCATCGCCGAGCACGCCGCGCGCCAGGGCCGCGATGATCGAGACTTCGCTGCGCGGCCCGGGATGCCGCGGCGTGCCGCCGTCACTGAGGCGGACGAAATTGAACATCGACTCCTGCGTGGTGGCCTGCGGCTCCTCGTCGCGCGCCAGCACCGGAAGAATGATCGTCTCGCGCCCCGTTCCCCATGCGTGGCCGGTGTTGAGCGTTGTGCTCATGTACGCCACGGTACCGATTCGGCTGAGCGCCTCCGTCGCGTAGGCCGCGTCCGGATTGGAGCCGAACAGGTTGCCGCCCACGCACAGCGCGAACCGTATTTCCCCACGCGACGCCGCCTCCAGGCAGCTCATCGTGTCGTAGCCCGGCGCGGTGGGCAGTCGGACGCCGAAATGCGATTCGAGACGCGCAAATACGGCGTCCCTCAGTTTTGGCGTGACTCCGACCGAGCCGATTCCCTGTACGTTTGAGTGTCCGCGGATCGGCAGCAACCCCGCGCCGGGCCGGCCCACCATCCCGCGCAGCAGCGCCAGGTTCACAATCGCCTGTACATTGTCGACGCCGTGGGTGTGATGAGTGATTCCCATCGTCCAGCCGAAGATTGCGTTCCGTGCCGCGATGTACGCGTCCGCAACGCGGCGAATCACCGTGAGGTCCACGCCGCTTTCCGCGACGATCTCGTCCCAGTGCGCCGCATCGACGCCTGCGCGAAACGCCTCCCAGCCTTCCGTCGATTCGCCGATGAACAGCTCGTCGATGATTGGGCCAATCCGGCTCGACGCGCCCGCTTCCTGCCGCGCGCGCTCGAGCACGGCCTTGGCGATCCCCGTAAACAGCGCAATGTCTCCGCCGATGTGCGGCTGCACATACAGGCTGGCGATTTCGGAGCCGAACACGAGGCTGCGCACATCCGACGGCACTCGAAAATTCACCAGCCCCGTCTCGCGGATGGGATTGATCACAACGACCTGTCCGCCCCGCCGGCGAAGCTGCATCAGCGTCCGCATGAGACGAGGGTGATTGGACGCCGGGTTGCCGCCGATCAGAAAAAACAGGTCGGCTTGTTCGACGTCTTCCAGGCTTACCGTCGCCGTCCCGCTGCCGATCGACTCGCTCAGCCCCACCCCGCTGGCCTGGTGACAGTAATAGGAGCAGTTGTTGACGTGGTTGGTGCCGTAAAGCCGCGCGAAAAGCTGAAGCAGGAATCCCGCCTCGTTGGAAGATCGGCCCGAGAAGTAGAAAAAGCAGGAATCGGGAAATCGCGCGTCGGCTCGCGCTTCGCGCAGTGCGGCAGCGACCCGGTTCATCGCTTGAGCCCAATCGACGACCCGGAAGTGAGTCGCCCCTGGGGCCGCGTGGAGCGGCTGCACGATACGCCCCGCCGACTCAAGTTCTCGGGGAGAAAGCGTGCGAAGCTCGGCGATCGAATAACGCCGAAAAAACTCCGGCGTCAGACCGTCCTGCATGTCTGCCGCCATTGCCTGAAACGACTTCTTGCAGACTTCCGGCCAGTGCCCCGCCTCGTTGCGCATCGGCCCGGCCTGCCCGCCCATTCCCAGGGCACAGGTCTTGCACGCATTGCGCGAATGCATCGCCTGCCAGAGCCGGCGCCATCCAACCTTGTCGGCGAGCATCAGGCAATACTTGATGGCGGCCCATCCGCCGCCGGACCGGGGTGCGTTCATAAGGTGTTCTCTCCAGCGGGTCGCAATTGTACCGGTCAGGGCGAACAGACCGCGACCCCACTCTGCCCTTGCGCCGCTGGAGTGCATGGGTGCGACTCCCAGCCGCATCGCCGAGCAATAATCAGTCTCCATTGGGGGATTTTGCCCTCAGGCCGTAGGTCCGGACGCGAATTGGCTCCCCACCGCACGATTGCGGCGGCACGGGGCTTGCTAGGTGATTCCTTTGTCAGGTCGGCAACCGCGCCGCGACCGTGAACCCTCCTGCACAGCTCGTGAGCGCCGCGGCGCGGTGGGGGCAGGAGAGGGATCGCACGCCCGCCTTGCAGACCGGACCGTGTCGCTGTGGGGCGAGGACTCCATCGCCCGCGGTGTATTTCGATGTCTCGGCGTTGGCCAGGTGCCGCATGATCGAAATGACTATCCACGGGCGGGGCGGCCAGGGAGGCGTCACGCTCGCCAAGCTGATCGCGACTTCCTACTTCCTGCGCGGCGGTTTTACCCAGGCATTCGGCGTCTATGCCGCCGAGCGGTCTGGTGCGCCGCTGGCGGCGTTTGTCCGGATCGATTCAGAGGAGATCCTCAATCACAACCAGGTGCGTACTCCCGATCATGTCATTGTCCTCGACCGCACGCTGATCGGGCCAAACATTGCGTTCGGAATGAAGGAGGGCGGATGGATCATCCTTAACGCGCCGGAGCCGCCCGAGGCTTTTGCGAAGCAGTTCGGCGGCCGGCGCGTGGCCGCGATTGATGCAACATCGCTTGCGCTTGTGCACTCTCTTGGCACAAAGTCGGTGCCGATCGTCAACACTGCCATGCTCGGCGCGGTGCTGAAGGTCCTTGGCGAACCCTGGGAAGCCGCCGCCGCGGCCCTGTCCGATCTGAAGTTCGGCGGCGCAAACGTGGAAGTCGCCCGCGAAGCCTTTGACAAGGTGCGGCGTGTGCTGCTGACTGGCAAGCCGCATGCAGCCGCCCCGCCGGCGGAAAGGCCGCCGCCCCTGGACATCCTCGACGAACGGATCGGCGCGCCTTCGCCGATCCGTACTGGCTCCTGGGCGACGCGTTCTCCACATCGCCGCCAAATGCTCTCGCCCTGTTCAAACGCCTGCCCGGCGGGCAATGACATACAGGGATTCGTTCGCGCGCTCAACGAATCAGACCCCGACGAAGCCCTCGCCATCCTGCTTGAGAGCTCGCCGCTTCCCGGAGTCTGCGGCCGCGTGTGTCCCGCTCCCTGCATGAATGCGTGCAATCGAACACTCTTCGATGAACCGGTGCAGATACGGGAGCTCGAACGCTTCGCCGCCGAACACGGACGGCGGCCCGATGCAATTCAGCCGGGTCGCGACGAGCGGATCGCCGTGGTCGGCTCCGGGCCGGCGGGGCTTAGCGCGGCCTATCACCTTGCACGACTCGGGTATCGGGTGACCATCTACGAAGGCGGCTCGGAACTGGGCGGGCTGCTCCGAACGGGAATCCCCGCCTATCGCCTGCCGCCCGACGTGCTCGATCGCGACATCGACTTCATCCTGAGTCACGGCGTTACCGTCGAGCGGGATCGGTACGTGGACCGGGCCCAACTGCTGGACCTCTCCCATCGCTACAACGCCGTCTTCGTCGGCACCGGGCTGCAACAGGTCCGCTCGATGGACCTGGGCGCGGCCGACGGGGATCGGGTCCTGGAGGGCATCGACTTTCTCGATCGCGTGCGGCATGGCGACCTCTCGCTGGCCGGCGAGCGCGTTATCGTCATCGGCGGCGGCAATACAGCGATCGATGCCGCGCGGTCGGCGCTGCGGGCCGGCGCCAAGAAGGTCCGCATTCTCTATCGCCGATCGCGGGCGCAGATGCCGGCCATCGCCGAGGAAATCACCGAAGCCCTTGAGGAGGGCGTCGTTATTGAAGAGCTCGTCGCGCCGCTGCACGTGCGGCGCGGGCCGCGCGTGCCCGACGGCGAACAGGCGGAGACGCTGCTTACCTGCGTCCGCATGCGCCTTGGTCCGCGCGACGCCGGCGGACGGATGACGGCCGTCGAAATGGTCACCGAAGACAGCCGCTTCGACGTCGCGTGCGACCGGGTGATCCTTGCGCTTGGACAGGGATCGGACCTGTCGATCCTCCCCGAGGGGGCGGAGATCCGCGATCGGGATCACCTGCTCGGCCTTTCCGGCGCGCCGATCTATCTCGGCGGAGACTTTGCCACGAACGACGGAACGGTCGCGGCGGCGATCGGCAGCGGCCGCCGCGCCGCCTGGCAGATCCACAAGACGCTCACCGGCGAGAACCTGCGGCCGGCCGAGCTGCCGCGGGTGGCCGGCTACGAGCACATGCACATGCACGTCTTCACGCAGGCGCCGGCGCGGCACGCGGCGCACCGCGACGCCCGGCAGCGTCGCCGGACGTTCGAGGAGGTGCGGCTGGGCCTGGCGGAGTCCGAGGGCCCGGCGGAGGCCGGCCGCTGTCTGTCGTGCGGCGTGTGCAACGAATGCGATCGATGCGTCACCCATTGTCCCGAGGGGATCCTGCGCCGCGACGGCGACGGATACCGCTTCGACTATGACTACTGCAAGGGCTGCGGCATCTGCGCGGCGCAGTGCCCTCGGGGTGTCATCTACATGGCGGAGCTGTAGCCTCGCCGACGGGAGGATCAACGATGCCACGGGTCCTTGTGACCGGCAACTACGCAGCGGGCAGAACCCTGGCCATGGCCGGGGAGGCCAATCGGCGCGGCCTGGGCTGCGCTGCCGGGGCGTACCCGATCACGCCGCAGACCGAGATCGTCGAGGTCCTCAGCGCGTTCGACTTCACGAAGGGCCGCGTCGTTCCGGTCGAATCGGAACACAGCGCGATGGCCGTATGCATCGGCGCCGCCCTCGCCGGGGCCCGGGCCTTCACCGCGTCGAGTGCCAATGGTCTGGCATACATGACGGAGAACGTCTTCGCCGCGGGCTATTACCGCCTGCCCATCGTGCTCATCGCCGTCAACCGGACCCTCGGCCCGCCCTGGAACATCTGGGTCGATCAGGGCGACAGCCTGGCACTGCGCGACGCCGCGTGGATTCAGTTCTACACCGAGTCGCACCAGGACCTGGTCGACACCATCCTGCTGGCCTTTCGCGTGGCCGAGGACCGGCGTATCCATCTACCCGTCCTGGTCGCCATGGACGGCTTCGTCATCTCGCACACGCAGATGCCCGTCGACCTTCCAACCCAGGACGAGGTCGACCGCTACCTTCCGCTCGGCAACGTTCCGCATCGGCTCCGGACAGATCACCCGGCGACGGTCGGCGGTCTGACCTGGCCGCGCGAGACCGCGCACATGCGCCACGAGATCCAGGAGGCCATGGACCGCGTGCCGGCCGTCCTCGCCGAGGCGATCGACGCGTTTGAAGCCGTCTTCGGCCGCCGGCCGGGCGGGCCGCTTGTCACGCTGCACACCGACGACGCCGACACGATCGTCATCGGCTGCAACACCATCGTCCGGACGCTGCGCCGCATTATCGAGGCGCGCCGCGGGACCGGCGAGCGCATCGGCATGATCAACTGCCGGATGTTCCGTCCCTTCCCGCGGGAGGCCCTGCGCCGGGCGGTCGCGTCGGCGCGGCGGGTCGCGGTGCTGGACCGCAATCACTCG
Organism: Planctomycetota bacterium; assembly: GCA_003576905.1. Taxonomy (GTDB): domain Bacteria; phylum Planctomycetota; class Phycisphaerae; order UBA1845; family UTPLA1; genus UTPLA1. The sequence goes on from QEVG01000014.1 coordinate 92,347, forward strand.
CCGGGTTCGGGCGGGATTTTCTGGCAGGAGGTCGCGGCCAGTCTCCGCGGCCGGAGCGACCTGCTGCTTCAGAACTACGTTGTGGGCCTGGGCGGCGGCGATGTCACTCCGGATGTCATCGACCGCGTCCTCGCCGATCTGAGCGGCCGAACGCGCGAGGCCGAGCCCGTCTGGGAGGAGGTGGCCCTGTGAACCGCGCCCTGGTCGAAGAGGTCGGCGCCGCGCCCGAGAGCGTGCTCCGCTGCGGAAACACGAACTGTGCGGGCTGCGGCATGTCGCTCGGCCTTCAGTTCCTCAACCAGGCGCTCGGCCCGGAGCGGCCGATCTTCGCAATCCCCGCTTGCTGCGGCATCGTGACGGCGGGGGCCTTTCCGACCAGCGCCTACGGGGCCCCGGTAGCGGCGACGACCTTCGCGAGCAGCCCGGCCGTGGCCACCGGCATCAGCACGATACTCCGACTCAACGGGGACGCTGGTCCGGTCATCTGCTGGGCGGGCGACGGCGGCACCTACGATATCGGGATCGCCACGCTCTCGGCGGCGGCCGAGCGGAACGAGGACATCATCTACTTCTGCTACGACAACGAGATTTACGGCAACACCGGGGGCCAGCGGAGCAGCGCCACGCCGGAAGACATCGCCACGACGACCTCGCCCAGCGGGAAGGGCGAGCTCAAGAAGGACATCATGGCCATCATGGCGGGTCATCGCATTCCCTACGCCGCGACGCTGTCGATCGCCCACCGCGAGGACTTCCTCGCGAAGGTCCGCACGGCCCTTGCGACGAGGGGTTTCCGATTCCTGGTCATGCTTTCGCCCTGCCCGACCGGGTGGAAGTCGGAGGCAGAGGACAGCGTCGACCTCGTGCGGTACGCCGTGGGCTGCGGGCTGTTTCCGCTGTACGAGATCTTCGGCGGGGTGCGGTATCGCATCAGCCTCCGCCCGGACGGAACGCCGCTGGAGATGTACGCCGAACGACAGAAGCGTTATCGCGGCCGTCAGGTGGACCTTGACAAGGTGCGGGGTCGGATCGCCGAGCAGTGGCGGTATCTGGATGCCATGTCGCGCGCGTTTCCGGCGGAGCCGGCGTGACCGGTGATGCGGGCTTGGGGAAGGCGCGGGCGGGGGGAACGTCGAAACGTAGAAACGTCAGAACGGCTAAACGGCAAGGCGTCAATACGGCAAAACGGCGCGGGGCGGGCCGTGGGGACGC
>QEVG01000048.1 GCA_003576905.1 Planctomycetota bacterium
AGTACGTCTCCTGCGAAGCCGGCCCGGCCCTGGTGCGGGAGTTCGTGCACGGGGACCCGGAACGATATCCCGAAACCGTGGCGATGCTGACCTACACGCAGGAGCTTCACCCGACCCCGCCCGGCGAGCCGCCCCTCCCGGCCACGCCGCACTTCCAGCAGGCCTATCATTACCTGCACGACGTGCTGGGCAGCGTCATCGGCCTCGTCAATGAAGCCGGCACGCTCGTCGAGCGGTACACCTATGACCCCTACGGCAAGGTCTTCATCGAGAAGTGGGACGCATCGGCCATCCACGGCGATCCGGAGCGCTACCCCGAAGCGGTGGCGATGGCGCCTGCGCCGGGCGGCGGGCGCGTTAATCAGGACGAGAGATGCCGAGCTTCTTCATCTTCCAGTGCAACGTGGACCGCTTCATCCCCAGGCGGGCCGCAGCCCCTTTCATCTCTGCGAGATCACGGTGGGTTGACCCCAATACGACGCCGTTACGCCGCCCTCCCAAAGAGGAACGCGACCTCATAATCGCGGCCGGCAATTCCTGGGTGGTTGCCTACGACAACCTCAGTGGCTTGTCGGTCTCCCTGTCAGACGGCCTGTGCGTGTTGGCGACCGGGGGCGGCTTCGCCACGCGCGAGCTCTTCACCGATGCGGACGAGCGGCTCGTCAGTGCCATGCGCCCCACTCTTGTCAATGGCATCGACGATCTCGCCACGCGCTCCGACCTCCTTGATCACTGCATCAACCTGAAGCTTCCGGTGATCACGGATGATCAGCGCCGCGACGAGGCTGAGCTCAACGCCGCGTTCGAGCGGGCAACGCCATCGCGGCAGGTTACTCATCATTCCCTGAGAACAAGAAGCGCACGCATCACCAGTCCTTCGACGTAGCCCGGCAGGGGGAGAAGAAGAAGACCACCGAGAAGCTTCGGGCCAAGGACCGCCCGCTGGCCAACGACTTCGTCACCGACGAGGCGTTCGACAAGCTGCTGCTGGCTTGGTTCGGCAACATCGCGCGCGTGCTGCTGCCGGGCCGGGGCTTCTACATCTGGGGCGGGTATGCGAACCTCGGTAACTATCCGCCGGTGCTGAAGGCCTGCGAGTTGTACTTCTCGCAAGGCATCGTCTGGGACAAGCAGCATCCGGTCCTGACGTGGAAGGACTTCATGGGGGCATTCGAATTCTGCTTCTATGGCTGGCGCGAAGGCGCGGCCCACGTGTTCCTCGGCCAGAACAACGCGACCGACCTATGGCATGTGAAGAAGGTCAACCCGCAGAGCATGATCCAATTGACGGAGAAACCGACTGAGCTGGCGGTCCGGGCGATGCAGTACTCGTCGCGCGCCGGCGAGAACGTGCTCGACCTGTTCGGGGGATCGGGCTCCACACTGATCGCCGCCGAGCAGACGGGGCGACGGGCCTTCTTGATGGAACTCGACCCGCTGTATTGCGATGTGATTGTGCAGCGATGGGGGAAGTTTACGGGGAGGAAGGCGGAGCGTCAGGATATTGCGTCATCCACTCAATCGGAGTCCCTTGTCAATTCGCGGAGGTAGGCATGGTAGGCATACACGCGATCGCGCTGCCTGCCCGTCGTCTCGCGGAGCACGCCGGTATCCGTGAGCGCGGAGATGGCCTTCGACGCCGTGGGCTTGCTTGTCTTGAGAAGTCCGATGGCCTTGGCCAGCGTGATCATTGGATGTGTCGGCAGGTGGTCGAACAGCCGGATCGCCGGAATTGTCGCCCCCTCGTGAGCCAGCAGCCTTCGACGATCTTCGCTGATCAGTTTGAACAGCCGTTGGGCGACGGCCACGCCATCCTGTGCGGCTTCGCGCACGCATTCGAGGTAGAACGCCGTCCACCCTTCCCAATCGCCATCCGTCCTGACCGCTGTAAGACGGTCGTAGTATTCCTGCTGATGACGCTTGAGCGCCAGGCTCAGATAGAGGGTCGGCGCGTCCAGCAATCCCCAGTGCTCGAGCAGCAACGTGATCAAAAGTCGCCCGATTCGACCATTGCCATCCAGGAACGGATGGATCGTCTCAAACTGCACATGGGCCAGGCCCGCCCGCAACAGCGGCGGAAGTTGATCCTCCTTGTGCAGCCACTTTTCGAAGGCCGACAGGGCGGCAGGTACTTGGTCCGGGGGTGGAGGCACGAACCGCGCGTTGCCGGGACGCGTACCGCCGATCCAGTTCTGCGACCGACGAATTGCGCCGGGCTGCCGATTCGCGCCGCGGACGCCACGCATCAGACGCCCGTGGGCCAGGCAGAGAAACCGCGTGCTGATCGGCAGGCCCTTGGATCTGGACAGTTCGCGGCGAGCCCAATGAAGCGCGTCGACGTAGTTGCAGACTTCCTCCACATCGTCCGGGCGCCTGGCCTTGCTGGTGGCTTCGAACTCGAGAATGTCGGCAAGCGTGGCCTGGGTGCCCTCGATCTGCGACGAGATCACGGCCTCCTTGCGGACGAAACCGTAGAGGAACCAGTCCGGACTGGGCACCATCGCGCCGGCGACGGCGAGCTGCCCCAACGCGGCCGTGGCATCGGCCAGAAGGCTGCTCAACCGCTCGTCGAGGACGAGCGGAGGATTGGCGGGCGGCAGGGGATATGGCACGAAGGCTTGCACGCGCTCGCCACCTGCGACGGTTGTTTCATAAATGCCGGTTCGTCGTTTCATCGCGGGTTCAGCCTGCTTGACCACGGGCGACCACGAGTAAAGAAATCTTACCTTGTATCGGTCGCTAGTCAAGCCTGCTTTACTAGTGAATTTGCGGGATGTGGAGGCGTTTCTGGCTGGCCGGAGAAACGCCGCGGTCAAAGCCGAGGCGCTGGTGAAAGGATGATGTTGTCTATCGCCGAATCAGCCCGCGAACTCGAACTGTCCGCGTTCGACCTTCCTGAACCGGGCCCCTTTTCCCTTTGCCGTGATCTCGCGAAGGATCGCGGCGTACAGCGTGGGGTGCGGCGTCTTGCCGCCGGGGCTCTTCCAGAGCGCCTGTGCGGCCATCGCGTTGATGAGTTGTTGCGCCCGCATGGGCGTGCCGGTCTTTTTCAGGACGGTCGCGGCGGCGTCGAGGGCGCTGACGCGCTTGGGCTTGTCTGCTGCAGGCTTCCGGGTCTTGCCATGCTTCGGCGCGGCATCGGCCTCGGCCCTGGTCGTCGGCTTGCTCGCGGCCTTCGCAGTGTTCGCCCTGGCCTTGGCGGTTATCGGCTTCGCCTTTGTCGCGCCGCGCTTCTTCGTCTTCTTCGTGGACATGGTGTTCGCCTGTTCGCTGGTCATCGGGGCCGACGCATTGGATTCGTGGGTCGCGTGGACGCTGGCGTCAAGCTCAATGAGCTTGGGCTGCCGGTCGATGCGAGACCGTGGTAGGTGGAGATTGACCGACTGGGGGCCCCTGGCATCGATGGGGTGTCAGGGGCTGCCTGCGGAGATCAGTCTCCGACGCCGAGGTCCTCGGTGAAGGTGTACATCACAAGATGCTCCTCCTGTTCCTTGTGGTGCTCCACGTAGGACAGAAAGATGCCGATCCGGGCGACGGCGTGGCGGATGAGCAGGCTGTCGGCCGGGGCCAGTTCGGCGAGGGCGGCGTCGATCTGGCTCATGAGGCGCTCGAGTTCGCCGTGCTCGTGATGAAGGATCTCGACCTGGCGGGTGAGCGTCGGCCGTCGCGCGACGACATCTTTCATGTAGCCGTCCGCTTCCTCCAGTCGCATGTGCTTTCGCAGGTGGGTGCAAAGGCGCGCGAAGCGCTCCCGGACATCAGGGAGCCAGGCCGCGCGTGCGCCCACGGGGGGGACGTTCAAGAATTGGCGAAGTTCGAAGGCCAGGTCTTGTACTTTTGCGTGCTCTTCGCAGATCCATTTGGCTGTTTCGCGTGGATTCATCGGGACACCTCCCAGAAACTCAGCGACCGCGCGGCCGGCGGACGGTTCGGGCGATTACTCCGGTCCGTCCAGAAACACGTCGGGACTTGTATGAGGGAACTTTTCGCCCCCGCCGGCTTCGGCGGGTTCGAGATGATCGAGCCAATAGGCCTCGTCGTTCCGCTTGTAGATCATGAATCTTCCGCGATTCGCTTCGTCCTTGGCGCGATGGTAGCGCAGGTAAATGTGCTTTTCGTCGACGGCGAGAATCTCAATCTTGCCGGTTTCGTGCGACATGCAGTATCGCGCGCGGCGAGCCAGCCCTGAGCCGTAGCGAAGGGCTTCGCGGAAAATCTCCCAGCCGCGAACGATCGGAACTTCGTACGGTTCGTTGCCCGCGGTCGGACGGCCCTGGAAGAGGTAGTAGGGGGGGCACCCGATCCACGAGAGCTTGCGGTACAGGTTTGAGAGCACCTGGGGATCGTCGTTGATTCCCTTGATGAGCGGGCACTGGTTCACGCAGATAACGCCGCAGCGAATGAAGCGGTCGATCCCCTCGATGGCGATATCGGTCAGTTCGCGCGGGTGATCGAAATGGGCCATGAGATAGATGCGCTTGTGCGGCGTGGAGTACCGGGCCAGGAGGTCCTGAAGCTCGGAGTCGTTGAGAAACCTCCACGGATCGAAGGCGGGCATCTTGGAGCCGATGCGGATGATCTTAACATGGTCGATTTTTCGAATGGCTTCAATGATTTCGCGCAAACGGCGCGTGCTCATGAGCAGCGGGTCGCCCCCGGTCAGCAGGACGTTGGTGACGTTGGGGTTTGCGGCGATGTAGCGCAGGCCTTCCGAGACGTCGTTGGTGACCTCGTCGTTTTCGTCCATGAAAAGGCGCTTTCGGAAGCAATAACGGCAATAGGCCCCGCAGACTTCGTTGCAAAGGAGCAGAACGGTGTGCGGGTACTTGTGCTGGACGCCCTTGGAGACGGTTACGGCCGCTTCGTTGCTGGCATCCAGGTTTCCCCAGTCGGAGAGCTCCTCGACGCGGGGGATGATGAGCTGCTTGATGGGATCGTTGGGGTCGTTCCAGTCGATCAGGCCAAGGTAGTAGTCGTTGGCACGAAAGACGTACTTTTCCGCGACGCGCTTGAGGTTTTCCCGTTCTTCCGGAGGAATGTTGGGAATCTTGTCAATGTCTCGGACGTACTTGACGCGACGGGCATCGGCCGCCGCGCCCAGACCGGTCTGGGGAAGTGGAATGGTGGTCATGGTCCGTCTCCGGTTTACCGGGCCAGTGTGAATCCGCTCCATGGCTGGAGCACACGCCTGCTCCTCTCTCGAACAAGTCGAGAGCGCTTGAAAAAAGGACCCCCGCCTGACGGCGGTTCGACTTCAATTCGCGGCCGATCGGGCCGATTGTGTTTGTCGCCGGTCGGCGACTATTACAGCAAAACCGGCTCGAAACCGACGTAAGCACTGTCGAGGGATACGAGCCGGGATTTCGACAATGGAATCTTAGTCGTGTTACCGCGTGTTGGCAACCCAAAGTATCGAATTCGGGCGCGCAAAAAAAATTGGATGACCGGACGACGGGGTTACGCGCATTCGGTGTTGGTTGCGCACGCATCCGCCAGCGGCGCCGCGCTGCGATCGGGAATCGCCGAAGCGCTCACGTCCGTTGGTTCCTCCGCGGTTCTGTTCGCGATCGTTGATGAGGGGGGCGATGCCTGCGCCGAAACGATGAACGCCACCGCTGTGACAATGACCGCTGTGGCGGCGAACGTGCGTTGATTGATGCTCTCGTTGTTAAAGGCCCAACCGAGGAACACGGCGACCAGCGGATTGACGTATGCGTAGGTCGCGACGCGCGCCGGCGTGCTGACCTGCATGAGCCACATGTACGCGGTGAAAGCCACGATGGACCCGAAGAAAATAAGGTAAACGAGCGAAGCCGCGGACTTCAGCGAGATGCCCGAAACGTCCACTTTCGACCATTCGCCGAAGATCGTGCCGGTGACGAGGTGGAGCACGCCGCCGGAGATCATCTGCATGCCCGCGGCGAGGTAAGGCGACGAGGGCTTGGTCGCGTAGCGCGAATACAACGAGCCCGCGCTCCACACAAAACAAGCAACGAGCAGCCCGCCGGCGCCGAGCAGATCGACCCGTCCGCCGCCGGCGAGACTCTCGGGCCCGGTGAGGATGGCGAGGCCGGCCAGGCCGAGGATGATCCCCGCGACGACGCGGCGTCCGGGACGTACGCCGCCCGGCCGGAGCCATTCCAGGATGACCATACACAATGGAACAACGGCGATAAGCAGGGCGGTAAGGCCGCTCGGGACGCGGGTTTCGGCCCAGACGACGGTTCCGTTGGCAATGAACAGAAGCGCGCCGCCGATAATCGCGGCGTCCCGCCATTGCGTAAGCGAGGGCCTGCCGGCGCGTCGTCGCGCCCAGGCGTAGAGAATCACGCCCGCCACGAGAAACCGCACGCCCGGCATGAGAAAGACGGTATGGATTGTGTCGAGGCAGAAGATGATGCCGAGGTAGGTCGAGCCCCAGATCACATAAACGGCCAGGTAGGCGAGGATGACTTTAAGCAGGGTGGGCGGCGCGGCGGCGACGGGTGAAGTCATGTCATCTCATTTACGCCGGAACGGCGGGCTGGTTCGAACCAATCGAGAAGTGTAGGCGCGCCGCGAAGCGCGTTCCAGCAAGCTCCCGCACGATCGAAGATGCAGTCACTTGGATAGCATGGGCGTCCTGTTCCAGGTTGTCGCGATGACGCCGCACGGCCCCATACCGGGGAGTGCAAAGCTCCAGCCTTGCACGCCGTGGCGATCAGCTCGAAGCATTGCAAGGTAAATTCCCGAATTCCCAAGGAATGTATTCGACTCGCCCCCGCGATAAACGGCGGCGCGAGCGTATCGCCCCGAGGGCCATCAGGCCCGCCGAAGCGGGCTCGGGGACGGGCGTGATGGAGAAACGGATTTCGCCGGTGGCTACGCCGAAGGTGCCGGGAGAATGGAGCATTCAGCGCAGAAATCGGAAACGTATAACGAAGCTCGCTTTGTAGTGTCACCGGAATTTGCTTGACGGATTCTCGGACCTGTGCTATTCTGACTAGGTAGCGAGTGGGTTTGGGCCGACCGGACAGGGAGAACTCGCGGTAAGGGCCTCAAGCCTCAAGCCTCAAGCCTCAAGCCTCAAGCCTCAAGCCTCAAGCCTCAAGCCTCAAGCCTCAAGCCTCAAGCCTCAAGCCTCAAGCCTCAAGAAGCCTCAAGCCTCAAGCCTCAAGCCTCAAGCGGCGGCGCGGTTTGCGTAAGCAAGCCATGCCGAAGGCAAGGAGGGCAAGGGTGGAACATTCGGGCACAGCGGCGAGCGAGAAGTGGATTTCTCCCGAGCCGGAGGCGAGGAGGCCGGAGGAGCCGAAGCCGTCTATGTACATGATGTAGCGGATGATGCTGGTTTCGCCTGCGGGAAGAATGTCAGTCCCTGACAGGGAGAATATGCCACTCGTCGGACCCTTGAAAGTGGAATCGCCGAAACTCTGGACGAATCGTTCCTGAAAGGCACTGTCAGAAACGACCAAGGCGTAATGAACATCCATGTCCCAGCCCGGCATGTCATAGGCGTATGTGCCGGTGGCGGTCAGCAGAAGATCGACGCTTGGAGTGACGTGAATGTTGCCACCCGAGAACGAGCGCGTGCCGCCATTTCCGTCAAAAGCGGTGTGGGAAGCCTGAATGAGAAAGGAAGCGGTGTCAGGCGACATGGAGAAATCAAAAAAGCTCACGGCTTCGGAAACACCATTGACGACATGATGCTGCGTCTGGAATGGCATCTCGACATCGTATGAACCATCCGCCAAGCGCTCGACGCTGTCGAACACGAGGGTTTCGAGTCCCCAACGATCGATGGAAATGGCGCCGGCGTTGGCGGGCACGGTCGCGCCGCCAAGAGTACTGGCCGCTAGCACGAGAAGCACTGCTCTAATCAACGGAATTACCCCTTCCAACACATTATAGGGGACTGGATTGCGAAAAAACATATTGAGGAGCATAAAAATGAATCGTCTTGGAATCGTGAAGTTATTGTCGTTCGTGTTCGGCGTTGGCTTCTTTTCGCAGTCGGCCTTTGCGGCAACATTCCGCGTAGATATCAGCCGTCCCCCTGGAGGAAATGGGTCATCCTGGACGAACGCATACAACAATCTGGCCACGGCGATAACGGCTGCCGTCAATAATCCCGGAGCCGACGAAATTTGGGTTGCCGAAGGTACGTACAAACCTGCGAATGCAAGCAGTTCGTTCAATCTTCAGCAGCAGCTTCAAATCTATGGAGGATTTCTGGGCCTTGCCTATGGTGGTGGAGGTGAATCGTTGCGAAGCCAACGAAACTTCGCGTCGAACGAGACGATCCTGAGTGGAGACATCGGGACAATCGGGGATCGTGCCGACAACTGCTTAACCGTGGTGAAGGACCAGAGTGGTTCTGCTGCGGCGGTCATTGACGGATTCACTATTCGTGACGGCGTCGGCACGGGCGGTGCAGGAATTGAGATTGGAGATGGTTCATCTCCGACCATAGCCAACTGCCGCTTCCTCAACAACGGCGTGATTGATCCCGATTTCGAGTCGTTTGGCGGAGCGGTCTATTTCAATGGTAGTTCCGCTGCTATCTTCGTGGACACCGTCTTTCAGGACAACCGCGCTTATCGCGGTGGCGCCGTCTGGCTGCAATCCGCCAGCGCATCGGCCCCCACATTTCAGCGATGCCGATTCGAGAAAAATCAGGCGCGAGTTCGCGGTGGGGCGATCGAAAATCTCAATAACACAAGTCTTCCGGGCGTTCAGGTGCTTGAATGCTGGTTCAGCGAAAACATCGCCGATGCCGCGCCGGGCGAAGCGATCGACGCCGTCAAGGGCGGTGGAGCAATTTCCAACGACGGCGGCATCGCGACGGTGAGGAACTGCGTTTTCTGGCGCAACGAGAGCGCCCAAAACGGCGCGGCCGTCAATGTGCTGAGCGGAGCGGTCACGATGAGGGGCTGCACGCTGGCTGAGAACACGGCTGCATGGCGGGCGGGCGGAATTTGGCAGCAGGCCGGGACGATGACAGTGCGCAACACGGCCCTTTGGGCAAACATCGACAAGGACGGCACGGTTGCATCGTCTCAGCTTACGGTCAACGGTGGAACGGCGGATGTGAAGTACAGTGACATTCAGGATGATGCTGTGGGCGGCTCCGTTCCATTCGGCAGCGGCTCGCCGAATTTCAACATAGATACCGACCCCCAGTTCATCGACATGGCTGATGGAAATCTGAGAATCAAGACCGGATCGGGGTGCAAAAACAGCGGCAACAACTCGGAGATCGGCGGGGCGACGACAGATATCGATGGGCGCACACGCATCATCGACACGACTGTGGACCGAGGGGCGCACGAGAGCGCGTATCTCCCTCAGTTTGACTGCGATACAAACGGAACCGTAGATGATGTCGAAATCGCGGCGGACCCAAGCCTTGACTGCAACAATAATGGCGTCCTTGACGCATGTGAACTTTCCGGCGCGGACTGCAACAGCAATGACACTCTGGATTCCTGCGAAATCGCGTCAGCCGCAAGCCCGGACTGCAATGCCAACGGCACCCCGGACGACTGCGAATCCTTCTGGCCCGACTGCAACGGAAACTGCATTGCCGATTCGTCGGAGACGCTGGAGGACTGCGACACGAACGGAACGGACGATGTTTGCGAAGGCGCACAGATAGGCCGGTGGTCGAGCCGCGATGACTTTCTGAGCGGAACGTTTATGAACACCGAAGCGTTGGAACCGGCAATCCCGGATCCCGGCGACTTAGGTTGGCTCCAACGACAAGCTATTGAGTCTACAACCTGTCTTCCCTACATCTGGGTGCCATGCACTGAACGCGGGACGGTGGCGCGAATCAATACCGAAACAGAGGAGGTCATCGGCGAATACAAGACTGCGCCGGAGAATCACAAACGGCTGTTGTCTAACGGTACGGCAGTTGATGTCCCGGCTTCATCACAGGGCGTGACCGTGGACCTTGATGGCAGCGCCTGGATCGCCAACTTCGGCGACGGCAGCCAGGACTCCATTGATCCGACCGGCGGATCGGTCGCAAAAATCGGGATGGTGATCGGCGGTACGCGCGTCAATGAGGCGGGCATCAGCGATCAAAATGGCGAGTACTTAAAGCCGCCTTTTGACTATTGCACCTGTGAGGATCGGGACGGGGACGGGCTGATTCACACGTCGCAAGCGCTCGGCGACATTCTGGAATGGGGCAATTATGACGGCGCGGATGACCCCGGCGCGAATGCGGAGACGAGCGGCGTCGAGAATGCCGAGGACGAGTGCATCCTTCGATACACTCGCCTGGGCCGACTACAAACGCATGCCATCGCTGTCGATCGCGAAAATGACATATGGATTGGCGCGATGGACGCAGCCGGGCGACTCCATGAGAAGATTAACGGCTTCACCGGCGTAAAGGTTGCCGGAGCGTCTGACCTTCCCCCAATCTATGTACCAGTTGCTATGAGAGTCGGACCTACTTTTCGATCCTGCGAGGGCGCACGAAGCGGACCCGCAGGAGGGGAAGAAGCCGCCTGGGAAGCGTTCTACCAGTGGTCCGCGGCCCAGTGCTGGGGCAACGACTGCGAGACGACCGGGGCCGAGCAGTTCCGGGCGATGGTGGCCAAGCTGAATGAGCTTGGACTATCCATGCAGCAGGCGGTCTTGCCGTAGACCGGACTTTCAATCGTGCGTTCGCAGAGCTGGGTCGATGATTCGACCTTGGTATTCTGAAGCGTTGGCGTGCTTTAGCGTTTGTACACGGGCGTGTTCAGCGAACCGATTGTGTCTTGAAATCGAAATCCTTCTGACCGGACAGCGTCGCCTGCTCAAGCTCTAGAAGATGCTGCTTCCGCCAGAGTCCGCCGCCGTAGCCGCCGAGCTTTCCGTCCTTATTCACAACACGGTGACAGGGAATAATGATGGCTATTCGATTTGCGCCGTTGGCGGTACCGACCGCCCGCTGTGCGCCGGGGCAACCGGCGCGACGGGCCAGGGTTTCGTACGAGATTGTCTCGCCGTAGGGGATGCGAAGAAGCTGCGACCAGACGCGGCGCTGGAATTCAGTGCCCGGAAAGACGAGGGGGACCGAAAACACTTCGAGACGACGGTCGAAATAGCGTGTCAGTTCGTCGTTTGCCTGGGTAAGCCATTTGTGTCTGCCGGGGACGAGGGCCGCCGCGAAGCGGCTGCGCAGCGTGTCGATCTGCGCTTCCAGCGCCCGCCGATCGCAGAACTCCAGCAGGCAGAGGCCGTCGTCGGTGGCGCCGGCGAGCAGCGGCCCGACGGGGCTTTCGAACATGGCGGTGGTCACGACGGCTTTTTCCGGCGCGCGACGGGGCGGTTTTCCGAATGCCTTGTTGAAGGCGTCGCGGAACCCGCTCTCGGATTGGAAGCCGTGGCTGATGGCCGCGCGGCTCACGCGCGCGCCTTCGCGGATATGGGTCAGCGCCTCGCCCAGTCTTCGGGATCTCTGGTAGGCTTGAAAGGTCATGCCGTAGTTCTCCTGAAAGTATCGACGTGCCCGGGCGGGGTCGATGGACAATTGCCGCAGGTCGGCGTCTCGAAGCCTGGAATCGGGCTGGTCTTCGACGCGTGCCAGGAGCTTCCGGACCCAGTCGGGGGGTCGGCCGTTGGTGTCCATAGGACGGCACCTCTTGCAGGCGCGATAACCGGCGAAGAGGGCGTCGCGCGCCGCCGCGTAGTATTCGATGTTGCGTGGAAGCGGCTTCCGGGCGGGGCACGAAGGGCGGCAGAAGATACCGGTCGTGCGAACCGCGACGAAGAAGATGCCATCGTAGGAGCGGTCGCGCGACCGGACCGCGCGGTACATTTCGTTCGGCGTTGGCAGACGTCTGGCGTTCACATCCTCAAATTACAACCCGGCGCAACGGGCCGCCACCGAAAATTGAGCGCGGAAGTCGAATTGTTGTGGAGCTGGAAAAGCGAATCGGCCCGGGCGTATCAAGTCCCGGGCCGATCCGTGCTTAATGACAAAAATGTGGGGCGGGCGGATCAGCCGCCACAGCCTCCGCCGGCCATCATCTTGGCCATTCGCTCACTCATCTGCTGGGGCGTCAGGTCCTCCTTATGGGTGGCGATCGACCACTGGTGGCCGAATGGATCGGCCACGAGGCCGTAACGGTCGCCCCAGAACATGTCCTGCACCGGCATGATGGGCGTCGCACCGGCGCTGACGGCCTGGTTGAAGACCTTGTCCGCGTCATTGACGTAGAGATGGATCGTAACGGGCGATCCGCCAAGGGTCTTCGGCGACTTGCAGCCCATCTGCGGCATCTCGTCCACGAGCATGACGCGGGAGTTGCCAATGGCGACCTCGGCGTGCATCAGGCCGCCTCCGGGGTTCGGCATGCGGCAGACTTCCTCGGCGCCGAACGCCTTTTTGTAGAAGTCGATGGCCGCCGCTGCATTCTGACAGACGATGTGCGGGGTGACGGTGTGGAAGCCGTCGGGAATGGGTTTTGCTGCCATGATGTTCCTCTCTCTCTTTCTTGCGGCGCCCGGCGCCGCTTGGTTATCCGAGGCTTCCTTGCCGACACAACGAAATCCATTGAACGGCCGCGGGCGGGATTCGCGTCGCGGACGTGTCGGTCACTTCTTGCGCTTGTACTCGATCTCGAAGACCTTGTAAGTGTCGGAGGCGTGCAGATCAAAGCACTCGAAGATCAGGGTGTCCTTGTCCTTCATGGTCGTGACGTACTTTACGGTGCGGCCGATGACGTTCAGCATGGGCTCGTCCATCTCGCCGAACATGCGAAGGGCCGTTCCGGATGGATCCATGCTTCCGCTCATGGTAAGGAGGTTTGTCTGGAGGTTGGAGATCCAGGTGCCCACGTACAGGTTGCGATAGTTGTCGTAGCCCAGGGTGCCCATTCCTTCGTACGGCACGCTCTTCATCTGGCCGGTTTCATCGGGCATGAGCATTTCGCCCTTGTATTCCTGGAGGATGAAACGCTTGCCCAGTATCCACTTCATCTGGGTAACGCCCTTGGTCTCGACGGGGGGCGCGCTGGGGTCCATCCACACTCGGAATGAGGTCTCCCACGTGCCAACGTGGGCATCGAGAAGTTCGTGGTGTTTCCCCGGCTTGATGGTGGCCAGCCAGCGTTTCATGCCCTCCATCATCTGTTTCATCTGTTCGGCGTCGGGCGCCGCGGGTTTGTCTTCGGACCAGGCCTGTGCCGTGACCAGTGCCAGGACGGCGCACAAGAAGACGCTCAGGACGGACCACCTCTGTCGCATGGAAATTTCCCTTTCTTATCGTGTGATTGGCTCGCGGACCCGAAACGAAGGGCATTGTAACGCACAACGCCCGTGAAGACATTGGACGAATCCGACGCGATTTCGCGCGGCGGGACGACTACCTGACGAACTCGGCAGGGATCGATCGGACCTTGTAGCACCGCTTTTCCAGCGGAATCGCGCCGGGCGTGAAGGCGCCGTCCGGCCGGGCATTGGCGGCGACCCTGGGGATCCACCGCTTGACCATCGTGCCCCAGCCGAAGGTCATCATCAGGCGAGCCACGAACGGTATCTTCTCGATGCCGATATGTTCGAAAACGAGGCGCGTGCCTTCTCCTTCTCGTGCCAGGGTCCATCGGACCGTGGTGACCCCGCGCCACTTGGCCTTTGTGTCCGAGGCGGGCGGCGCCCAGGTGTAGGCGAGCCGGCGCGGCGGATCGACTTCGAGCACTTCGCATTCCGTCATTCCGCAGTAGCTTCCCATTGGATCCACGCGGAACTCAAAGCGGTGACCGACGACGGGCTTGAAGTTGTTGGGCATCAGCCATTCGGCGATGGCCCGCGGATCGGTGAGGGCGACCCAGACCTGCTCCGGGGGGTAGGGGTAATACGCCTCTTTTTTAAGAACCTTGCCTTCGTCGCGGGCCATGCGCTTTCTCCAGGTACTTGCCGAGGTTGTCCAGCCGCTCGTTCCAGAACTTGTCGTAGTATGCCACCCATTCTGACACTTCCCGCAGGGGCCTCGCGCGCAGGCGATAGAACCGCTGGCGGCCCGCCTTGCGGACGAGCACCAGCCCCGCGTTTCGCAGCACGGCGAGATGCTGCGACAGCGCCGACTGAGTAAAGCGAAACGACTCGAGCAGCGATGAGACCGCCTGTTCACCGTCGCGGAGCAGGTCGAGGATCGCCCGACGCGTGGGGTCGGCGATCGCATGAAAGACGCTGGCCTCGGCGATGACACGGCTCATACCCAGATAATATATAAGCAATCGCTAAATTATTCAAGGCCCTTTTTTCAGGCCGCGGCTGTTTTTTTTCCGCCCAGGGCACGGGCCGCCAGGCCGCCGATTCCGCCGGCCACGGCCGAGCCAAGGGTGCCGAAGGCCAGGACGGGGGCAGGGGTGTCGCCCAGCAGGACCGACGCGGCGATTCCGATGACGGCGCAGATGCCGCCGACCATTCCGCCGCCGACAAAGGCATTGCCCTTTCCGGAGGCTCCCCGGGCAGCCCAGAGGGCGCCGAAGACGAGGGAGATGGCCATTCCGCCGATCGCGAAAACGTTGTTCCTGACGAATTCGCTGTAGTGCCCGGCGACGATCATGGCGAGCTGGAATACCGTTCCGGCGACGGTCATCGGCACGAGGGACGAGTTAGAATTCTGCGACTGGCTCACGGTTTTTCTCCGATCTGTGCGAGCAATGCACGCGAGAGTCTAGCGCAGCCCTCGCCCGCGGCCTGGGGCGACTGCAAGGCGGCGCGTTTTGCAAAGGGAACAGTGTCGAGGATTCGGACCTCGCCGCTTACGAAGCCGGCGGCGAGGCGCGTTCCATCGGGGCTGAACGCGAGGGCGTACGCGCCGGTCTCGGACCGCACCAGTGTCGAGACTTCGACACCCGTTGCGACGTCCCAGAGACGCACGGTCTCATCAAACCCGGCGCTTGCCAGCCGCGTACCGTCCGGCGCAAACGCCAGGCCGTAGACTTCGCGATTGTGTCCCGGCATCTGGCGCAGAAGCCGTCCGGTCGCGGCGTCCCAGATGTGAATACTCTGGTCGTGACCCGATGCGGCGATCAGCTTGTCGTCCGGGCTGAAGGCCACGCCGAGGGGGCGCGCCTTGAGACCGTTCAGCGAGGTCGTCTCCCTGCCGGTAATCAGGTCCCAGAGCCGGATCGTCGTGTCGCCGTCCGCCGAGGCGAGTGTGCGGCTGTCCGAGCTGATCGCGATGGCGTAGGAATAGTGATCGTCGTCGGAAAGCGTGTGCACCGTCCGGCCGTCGTTTGCATCCCATACGCGGATGGTCTTGTCGTACGACGAACTGACGATCCACTTTCCGTCGCGGCTCCAGGCCACGTCCGGCGAGCCGGCTGTGTGGCCTTCGAGTTCGCGAACCTGCTTTCTCTTCGCGATGTCGAAGATATGCACATTCGGCTTGTTCGTTGTGGCCGCGACGCGGGAGCCGTCCGGACTGAAGGCCACGGCGGCGACCTGATCGGGGAGATCCTCGAACGCGGCGATCGATGCGCCGGTTCGCGCATCCCAGATCCTCACGGACCGGTCCGAGGAGCCGGTGGCCAGGAGCCGCCCGTCGGAGCTGAACTCTGTTCCCCAGACGCCGCTCTGGCATGAGACGGTCAGGCCGGGCCGTTCTTCGCCGAGCGACCACAGCTTGACGCATTTGTCGGCCCCGCCGGATGCCAGGATTTTGTCATCAACGCTGAAGGCGACGCTCCAGACCGTGTCGGTGTGCCCGCGATATGAGCCAAGGCGCCTGCCGGACTCTGAATCCCAGACGCGGACGCATTGGTCGATGGAGCCGGTCGCGATTTGTCGGTTGTCGCGGCTCATCGCGAGTCCGTAGATGGTCTTTTCGTGGGCGACCCACTTTCGGATCAACTCGCCGGACTCGGAGTTCCAGAGCCAGCAGGTGCCGGTTCCGCTTGCCGCGGTAATCCGCTTTCCATCGGAGCTGAAGACGACCGCGTTGTAGGGCGTGTACTCGTCGCCGCCGTAGCCGGGGCCGAGTTTGTGCACAACGTCTCCCGATGCCGCGTCCCACACAATGACATGATTGTCCCAGGATGCGGAGGCGAGGCGCTTGCCGTCCGGGCTGTATGCCACGCGCAGGACCGGCGGGCGCTCAACATGGCCCTTGAGGGTCCGAATGTCCTTGCCGGTTTCAATGTCCCAGATCCTCACGTAACTGAGCATGCTCGTGGCGAGGTGTTTTCCGTCCGGGCTGAAGGCGGCGGAGTAAACCTGCGTCTTGTCGTGCCTGAGCTCGGCGAGCCGGCTGCCGGTGGCCGTGTCATAAATGCGGGCGACGCCGTCGGCGCCGCTGGTGGCGAGTCGACTTCCGTCCGCGCTGAAGGTGATGTGCCAGAGAGACTTCCCGCCGCCCGGAATCGTCGTCGTAACCTTGCCGGTCGCGGCGTCGCGCAGAAGAGCGGACCCATCCGACAGGGCTTCCGCCAGCCACCTGCCGTCCGGGCTGTATGCGATGGACATCACGGTACCCGCGTGATCCGTCCAGGTCCGGAGTGATTCGTCAACAGAGGCATCGAGAAATCGCCATTCCCAGTTGCGAAAGGCCACCGGGGCCATCGCCAGCCAGCGACGGACTGCGGATGTCTCGTTCAGTGCGAGCGCCCCCTGTGCGGCGGCGACGTGCGCGAGGTAGGATTCGTACTCGACGCCATGCCCGGGCGTCGCGGACAGCGCGGAGCTGTCCGTTGCATCAGGCTTTGTCGAAGAGCCGGCCGACAGCTTTTCGTGGCCGGCGACGCGGTGAAAGGTAGCCTGCTTGGACTGGATCCACTCGCCGTCTTTTTTCCTAAAGACCGTCCAGAGATAGGACGCGTCGTCCTTGAATTCAATTGTCTGGTAATAGTCGGTAGTATCGTCGCCGGCGTAGGCCTTCCAGGTGTACTTGATCGTGTCGCCGATGACTTCGAAGACGCCGTCGTACATGGCATCCCACGAAGAGAAGCATTCGCCGATGATCTCTTCCCTTCCGGGGTGCCAGGCGAAGACGGACTCATAGGCGAGGGTGTCAACGCCGTCCTTCACGACGTACGAGCGGGACTTGATGATCTTTCCGAACAGGCCCCATTCATAGACCACGCGCGCATGAAACGTGCCGCCGTCGGACTCGGTCGACGCGGATTCCCAGACGCCGACCAGGCGCGAAAGGGGCGCCAGGTGGGTCACTTTCGTGGCATTGTCTACGGCCGAGCGGTAGGCGTCGTTGCCGGCCGCGGGCTCCTTTGCTTCATTGGCATCTGCCTTCGGCGCGAATTTTTCGGCGAGCTTGCGGATCGTGTAAGCATTGCCCTGATCGAAGAACGCGCGGAGCTTTCGGGAGTCTTCGTCGTCGCCGTAGCCGAGTCCGATGGTGACGACGCGCGTACGATTCTCGCCGACCGGCTCGAAGTGGATGACCGACCACATGTTCTCGATGGCCTTCTTGAACGGGAAACTGGCTGGCGGCTTCGTCGCCTTGATCGAAAGCATCCGCAGCGGTTCATAGGAGAGGATGGTGTTCTCAATGGTGTTCTCATCGCCGAGGACCCCCTTTGGGTCGTAATGCGTCCGCATCTTTCCGCCCACACGCAGGTCGATTTCGGCGTGGGCGACCATCCAGGACTCCATGCCCTCCTTCGTGGTTAACGCCTTCCAGACTTCCGCGACCGGGGCGTCGATGATTCCCTCGTGGCGAAGGACCTCGCCCGCATCGGCGCCGCGCATCTTGGCGGACTCAGTCTTTGCGGCGTTGCCGGACGGCTTCTTTCCTTCGCCCGACAGCTTGGCATGGACGAAGTTCAGAAACTGCGGATTGGCCTTGAGGAAGTAGTCGAAAGCATCATCCCATTCCTTCTCGCCGGGGCGCCACCCTATGATGGAAAGCCGCAGGCGCGTCTTGTCGTCGCCGATCGGTTCAAACCAGTAGGCGCTCCAGGTCCCGCCCTTGCGCACGTTGGGGAATTTCTCCGGCGCGCTGCCGCTCGTGGAGAGCATCTCGTGCGGCACGAAGGCCAACACCTTGTTGGGCGCTTGCGGCCAGAAGGCGTATGCCCCGCCGGGCGTAAGCTCCACTTTTCCATCCTTCGCGCCCAGATCGTGGAACCCCTCGGACGTGGCCAGGAGACGCCACACTTTTTGCACCGGAGCCGGCAACTCCATCTCGAAGTCCTGCCGCTTCAGCGGAGTCTCCGATGCAGTCACAGTGACGTAGCCGTCCCGCCATGATCTTGCACCGGGCTTTTCCTCGCCCGCGCCGTCGTCGCCGTGCTTCTCCATGCGCGCCTTGAGTTGATCAAGCACGTAGGACCATGCCTTGTCGAAGTAGGCGTAGCCCTTGTCCCAGTCCTCGCCCTTCTGCCAGCCCATCTGGGCGAATCGGACGCGCACGCGGCCGTCCGGGAGCTCCGCGAACCGCAGCACGACGTGCGTCTTTGCGCCGGAGTAACGGAGGCTCTCGATGGACGGAGGGAAGTTCCACTCGAAGGCCAGCATTTCGTGGGGGATGTAGCTGAGAACCTTGCAGCCCTGGGAGCCGCGCTTGCCCTGCTTGTCGGGCTCGGACATGCGCATGAAAAGCTCGTACGGTCCGTCGAGTTCCAATTTGACGTTGGATTCCGGCGAGAAAAACGTGGCGATTCCTTCGCTCGTTGTCCAGCAGCGCCAGACCTCCTCGATCGGGCCATTGACGACCGCCTCCTTGCGCAGGACGCGGCCGTCGTCGAGGGATCGCGAAACAGAGTCGTCCGCGAAGGCCGCGGCGCCCGCCATGAAACTCAGGAAGGCCGGCAGAGCCCGGCACACGATGAGTCCAGCTTTTCGATACATGTCGATAACTCCAGTTCGGGTTCGCACCCGGTGTCCGATTTCAGATTGCGTCGTGTCATGCGGCTGCGCGGGAGGGACCGAGCAGCCGGTCAAAATAGTCTCGCAGTTGTGCCACCGCGTCGTCATAGGGCTTGACGTCGCGATGCCCCCGGGCCTGCATGATCCCGCCCTCCATCACTGTCAGGACGAATCGCGAAAGCCGTTCCCGATCCAGGTCGGCGGGCAGCCGATCGTCCGCCTCGCGCAGGCATTGTTCGATCGCCCTGCACCAGTTGGTGAAATTGAGCGCGATCTTCGCGCGGACGTCGGGCTTTGAATCGCCGAGTTCGAGGGCGAGGTTGCCGATGGGACAGCCCAGGGTGCAGCCGGTCATTACGAGCATTTCGCGATAGCCGGCGAGCACGGCAAAGACGCGCTCGATCGGGTCGTCGGTCGTGGCGAAAGCGGCGTCCATGACCGCGGGGCGGAGCAAATCGACATAAAGATCGAGGACCGCCAACAGCAGGTCGTCCTTGGACTTGAAGAAGTAGTAGAGGCTGCCGCTGTTCACGCCGGACTTTTTGAGAATGTCCGCCATGCTGGTCGCATGGAAGCCCTGCACGTGAAAAAGCTCGCGTGCCGCTTCGACAATCTTCATCCGGGTGTCTGCTTTTGCCGCCACTGCATTGAGTCTCCGCTGTATTAGTTGAACGATCAACTAATATCCGATTCACGCGGAATTGTCAAGAGTTTTTTACTTTTCCCCCATGCCCGCCTTAGACTGACTTCCCGTCGGGGCATGCGGTCGTGCTGGGGGAGAGCCTGCGACCGGGGGTGCGCAGGGGCGAAGGGTCGTGGTTCTCTAGTCGGGTGCTCGGAGGATGGCCGGGGCCCGGGAGGCGGCTGAAATGGCGTATTCAGTCAGAATCGTGGACGTTTGGGCGGGTGATATTCTCAATCGGCCGGGGATGTTGGCGCGGGTGCTGGAGGCCCTTTCGGCGGCGGGCGCGGAGCTGGAGTTTCTGATCGCTCGGAAGGCGACGGAAAAGACATCGCGCGTCTTCGTGGCGCCGATTGACGGGGCGAAGGCAAAGAAGGCGGCGGCCGACGTCGGGCTCGTAAAGGCGGCGGGCCTTCACGCGCTTCGGATCGAGGGGGCTGATCGTCCGGGTCTTGGCGCACAGATCACGCGGGCGGTCGCCGGGAAAGGACTGAACCTCCGCGGCGCGTCGGCGGCGGCGGTCGGCAAGAAGACGCTTTTTTACCTGGCGTTTTCGTCCGCCGCGGATGTGAAGGCCGCGGCCGCGATCGTCAAGAAGGCGCTCAGTGCCAAGGGGAAGTGACCTCGCGCGGGCACGAGTACCCGCCGCGTTACTGCTTGAGCCAGGTGACCTGGCCTGACAGAATGTCACCCGTCGGAAACGGCCGCATGATCGCGAGGCCGTTCATGGAGCCGTCGGGCTGCGGTTCAAGCATGTAGGTGTACGCGCCGCCGGTCGCGGGATCGTCATTGGACACGATAAAGCTGGCAAACACGCGGATCGTGTTGGTGCCGACCTGCATGTCCGCGCGCGGGGCGGCGGCGAGAATGAGGATGTTTCCGTTGCAGCCGTCGTCTATTTCGACGATGCGGTTCTGAGAAATCGTAATGCACGTCTCGCGCATCGTGCCGGCCGCCGCGTGACGCCAGCGGCCGTCGATGTTGATCGACGGCGGCGGGGCCTCGGCGGGCTGCTCATTGGATGGGTTGTCCGCCGGCGGGTCTGTTGTCGGGAACAGGTCGCACCCTGCCAGCCCGGCCAGTGCCAGGCAGAGGGACACCCGGCTTATCCAAGTGATTCGCCTGTGAGTCATGGTTGGGTGTACCCCGGTTCGAGGATTCGACGTCGGCGGAGCGCGAAGCCGCGTCGCACGCGTCGTTACCCGTACTTCCTTCGCGTGAGGCATCCCTGATTTTACGAGTCCGCGGCGACGCGATCAAATCGGGGCGTGTGGATTTTGCGGGCCGAGATGGGGCGTGCCAAGGCGGCACGCCCCATGCGGCTGATAATCCATGGGATTCACTTCGTTCAGCTCGAGTGGACGAAGAATACCGACCATCCGATTTCGTGCACGCCGGCCGGGCCGTTGTGCGTGTTGCCGGTTTCGTTCGGCGCGGCAATCTCCGGAATGATCAGTTCGTTGTAGCCCGACAAGGGCGCGGGCATGACATCTCCGGCGAGCACCGGAGCCGGGGCCGGGCCCGGCGTGTTCGGGTTCACGACAACGCCTGCGCCGAGGAAGGCCTCCTTGCGGATTACGAAGAGGAAGCCACCCTGACCGGGACCGTTGGAGAAATTCTCATTGCGATTCGAAAGATCGACGAACGCATAAGGTCTCGTGGGCGCGCCGGCGCAGACGCCGGGGGCCGGCAGCGGCGTGGTGTTGGCAAAAGGCTCGGTGTGGGCGTCGAAGTTCTCGCCGTTCACCTGAACCGACTCGAAGAATCCGTCGTCGTGGGGGCTTGGCGTATCGGCCAGTGCCCGCGGAGCGCCCTTCAGGGCGCCGGCGATGTTGAAAAAGCGGCCACTCTGGTAGGCGTTGTCCCGCATGAAGACCAGCCACCCGGTCGGGCCGAGGAAGTTCATGGTGGCCAGGGTGTTCGCGGGCGCGCCGGCGAAGTCGATTCCGATGACGACGAGTGCCACGTCGCCGCCGTTCAGGTCGATGAGGCTTCGAAGCGCCGGATTATCGGCGTTGGACGGGAAATCAGCCTGGCTTCCGTCGGCTGTCATGAAGTAATCCTGTGTCGGAAGATGGCCGTAGGCCCAGGGATTGACGGCGCGCAGGCTGAACTCGACCTGTGAGAACTGCAGCGGAAACAGCGGTTCGTGCGGCACGCGAAGGGCGAGGCAATATTCCGTTTCTCCGATGGCTCCGACCCAGTCGTATTCGCTGACCTGGTTCGCGAGGTTCGGCGCAAAGGTCTTCGGGCCGCCGATGCGGCTGGGCCAGGGCTGGTGGCCGCCGACACCGAGCGGGTCGCATCGGTTCTGCGTGCCGGCCCCGGTAAACTGCACCAGATCAAAGGTGAGCTTCTTGTTCACTGCCACGTCGATCAGTCGGGCGGCGTTCCGGCGGCCGGCGGACGGCGCCGCGTTCGAACCGGACGAGCCGCCGAGGCTGTCGACCGTATTGCAGGCGACGGCCAGCCAGGTGCCGACCAAGAGCGCGCCCAGGACACCCACTGTTTTAACGGACAATTTCATGATTCTGCCCCCCGTTCAGGATGCACGGCAAACCTGCCGGCCGGACGTCAAGCGCCTGCCGAATCGCTCGCCTTCGGGCGAGCGGGATCGCGCGCAGCCTTTTTTGCGATTTGCGTTTCCCCCCTGAGATCGCGGGCGACCGGGCCCGATCGGACAACGCGAGCGTGGCGCGCCGCGAAGTGCCCGGCCTCGGGCGTCGAACTCCCCCTATCCCCTGCCCATACTAGGAGGGGTGATCCGGGCGGATCAACGCGCGGTAATGGAAAGGGCAAAAAGAAAAGGAGCGTGTCATGGTTATGACACGCTCCCTGGGATGGCTGATAAGTCGGAAGCCCGGTTATCCGGGCCGCGGGGCGCTTGTTATGCGCCGTGGATGAAGAAGATCGACCAGCCGATCTCATGCACGCCGGCCGGCCCGTTGAAGGAGTTGTCGTCCTCGTCGGGGCAATTGATGGCCGGGATGATCGTCTCATTGTAGCCCGAGAACGGGGCGAGCATCAGGTCGGCGCCGAGCACCGGAGCGGGCGTTGCGCCGGCGGTGTTCGGATTCACGACGACCTGAGCGCCGAAGAACGCCTCGCGGCGAATGACAAGCATGCCGCCGCCCTGACCCGGAGCCGGAGCAAACACATCGTTTCGGTTGGACAGGTCGGTAAAGGCATAGGGGCGGCCGGGGGCCGGAGCGCCGGCACAGACCAGCAGGTTCGGGAAGCCCGAGATATTGCCGAAAGGCTCGCTCAGGGCGTCGAAGTTATCGCCGTTGACCTGGACCGACTCGAAGAAGCCGTCATCTGTCGTGTCGGGCACACCAGGGTTCGTGTCGTAGAAGGCCGGGGGAGCGCCCTTGAGCGCGCCGGTGATGTTGTAGAACCGGCCGCTGCGGAAGGCGTTGTCTCGCATGAAGAGCACCCAGCCGGTCGGGCCGAGGAAGTTCATGTAGCCCGACGTATTGGCCGGAGCGCCGGCAAAATCGATGCCGACGACGATGAGTGCCACGTCGCCGCCATTGAGGTCTATCAGGCTTCGATTGGCCGCAAAATCATCGTTCGAAGGATAGTCGGCCTGCGTGGGGTTGTAGTCCAAGCCCGCCACGTGGCCATTGGCACAGGGGTTCACCGCGCGAAGGCTGAATTCAACCTGCGAGAACTGAAGCGGGAAGAACGGTTCCACCGGCACGCGGAGACCCAGGATGTAGTCGGTCTCGCCGATCGTGGCCAGCCAGTCGTATTCGCTGGGTTGATTGAAAACGGTCGGGACAAAAACCGTGTCAATCAGGACGGTCCAGGGGTTGCCGGGACCGGTGCCAAACGGATCGCAACGGAACTGGAGCGGATCCGCCAGGTTCTGCTGAAGCAGGATGAAGTGAAGCGAGGTCGCCGGAGCGATCAATCGGGCTGCGTTCTGGCGCCCGGCGGACACGCCCGTCGCGCTCGGCGTCGGGATGAAGGCGGCATCTCCGGTGCTGTCGCTGTTCAGCGTGTTGCACGCGGTGAACGTGGCAAGGCCGAGGGCAAACATGCCAGCGGCGGCACACAGTCGTCTTCGAGAAAGCATCTTTTTCCTCCCCTGTATGGTTCGAGTGCCAAGCCGGAAGAGCCTGCGGGGAGCCCTCCACTGGTGGCCTGGAGACTGCAAACTATGTTTTGCCCGCCTGATTCTTGATCCTTTATAACCAAAAGCTTACGCGCGAGTCAAGCTTTGGCGGGTGCTCCGACCGGCGGGGGTGGATGAGGTCGGGAACTGACATTGAAACGGAGCTCGGGGAGCCCGTTTCTGTGCGCGGTCCGTTATTAGCATTTGAGATCGCCAAGGAAAAGGCAGCTGGCCGGTAACCTGCCGACAGGAATGACCGATATTGTCGGCGTTGGAGCGTCCGGGAACCGTATTGCGAGGCGGCCCCCCGTTGATTCGCAAAAATTTTTCCGCCCGCGCCACGGCTGTCGGTCTGGCGATTTCGACATTGTGGGGTGGTAGGCAAGCACATTGTCACTTGCGGCGCCGGGCACGCGTCACGAGGAGAATCGGCACAAGAGTCATGAGGAGCGTCGGCGCACTGGCGCCGCAGCAACCGGGCGTCGGCTGCGCAGGTGGGGGGGCCGCCGGAGTGCAGGCGTCGCCGACACCGTCGCCGTTGGAGTCAAGCTGGTCGGTATTTGCAGTGGTCGGGCAGTTGTCGAATCGGGTCGGAACCCCATCCTGGTCCGTCCCATCGAGGAAGAAGAGGATCGCGGTTCCGTCGGCAATTGCTCGGCTTCCGTGGCAGGCGTAGCTCAGCCCGGCAAGCTCGTTTTCGCTTTCAATTCCGATGGCGGCATTGCTGCCGAAGAGATTGCTGGCATCCTGGATCTGAACGAGGATGTCGCCGTTGTCGAAGAGGATTGCTTCAAAGCTGGTGTCGTCGGCTGTCGTCGCGGGAAATCCGTTGTAGAGGCCCTTCCACTCAGCGACGAAACACGCGCCGGGGTAACCGCCGTACGGACACTGGCCCGGCGGGAATGCCTGGTGAAATGCGCGTCCGTTCGGTGAATAGGCCGACTCGCTAAGCTGCGCCCAGTACGCGGCAACGATTGAACCGTCGCCCTGTTTCGAGGGCAGGGGGCAGTCGATGATCGAGTCGAGCGAAGTTTGTGGTCCCAGGTCTCCGAGGAACAACCACCCATCTTCGGCCATCCATGCCTTCGAATACATGACGCCATAGAAAGGAAACTGAAAGCCGATCGCGGAAGGACCGGACGCGGCACCGGGAAAGAAGTCTTCGACGCCCGTCGAGGCGATTTCGACCCACTGGAAGGGCGGGCCATGGGGAGAGCTTGAGTCCACGAAGCGGTAACCGAATGCGTCGTGGTCCACGGCGTCCGGCAGCGGGTCGCAGGCGTTTCCGACACGGTCGCCGTCGGCATCCTCCTGGGCGGGGTTCACGATCTGGGGGCAGTTGTCGCAGTCGTCTGCAAGGCCGTCGCCGTCGGCATCGGTGTATCCGACGGTGAGAAACTCAAGGCCCCAGGAGTTGAGCATGCCACCCTCGCCGTTGGTGTCATCGTGAATGGTCAGAATCCAGGTGCCGCCGGTGCCTTCGCCTTTAAACGCGGCGAGCGGCTCTTCCGGCACAAGTTGGCCGGCGGAGAAGTTAACGTAGGGATGGTCGGTCACAAGGCCGGAATTCGTAACGTATGGCACGCTGCCGCCGCCGTTGTTGTTGTCGCCGAAGCTCACGTTGGAAAACACGTTGTAAAAGGCGACGCCGTTGTCGGTAGTGAGCGTTACCACGGTTCCGGCGGGAGACTGGAGCGTGATGTCAAGGTCGCCGCACCCGGTGTGGTCGACGTCGAGGTCGACCGACACGCTGAGGATGCGTCCCTGCCCGAGGGACGGCACGCTGATTCCAGAAGTGATTGTCGGTGTTCCGGCGGCCTGGATGACCTGTGAAGTGGAGTTGGATGCGTTGAGCGGCATGTTGATCTCGGGCGTACGGGGGAGGACGGTGAAGCGCATTTCCCAGTTGTGCAGCGTTCCGCTTTCCCCGGCCGTGTCGTCGGATATGGTCAGCGTCCAGGTTCCATCCGGCGTTCCGATGAAGAGCGACAGGAGATTGACAATAAAGAACCCTTCCTCGGGAGCGAGGCTGGCGGCGACGATGTTGCTCATGTACTCGTGGTCGGTGACGAGGCCGTTGTTGAATGCGGTTGCGTAGGGAACCTGGCCGCCGGGATTGGCCTGTTCGTCCCAGAGCGTCCCGTTGAAGACGTGGTCGAAACCGCCGCCGTTGTCGGTGGTAAGCGTGGTCACGGTTCCGAAGGGAGACGTGAGAGCGATATCCAGATCGGTCGGCCGCGCGTGCGAAATCGTCGTGAAGACGTCCAGGTCCCAGACGAAACCCCTGATACCGCTCACCTCAATCTGCGAGGAAACGACCCCCGAATCGGGAGTGACGACGGGCGTGTTGTTTGACGCGACGACCGTGAAACTCGAGCATCCGGGCGGCGGGGGCGGCGAAATCGCTTGCACGGACGCAGCGAGGTTCCCGAGTACGAGAATAGACAGCAAGATACGATGATGATCGTTCATGGCGGTCTCCCGGCCGAGATGACAACATGGCCCGCAAGATGGAGGTTTTCGTGCATTATACCGCGGCCCTCCCTGTGCGCGCTGAATAAGCTGGAGATGGTAATCAGACTCGAAAGTGCTATTCTGAACAGGGGCACAGTGGATTCCGGGGCCGGGCGATATGGACCTTGTGCCTCCGGGTCGCCACTCGTGCATGGGATTCGGACATGCTTGATGTCATCTGGCTGTTGATCGGCCTAGCCGCGGGATTCGGCGCGGGCGTATTCGCGGGCACGCTTCGCGGCCGCCGCGCGGCGGAGGCGGAGTTGGCGCGGGTGGCGGGCGAGTCGTCCGGACTCTCGGCAGCGCTCGCGGAAGTTCGCGCGCAGGTATCCGCCCGCGAGGCGGAGATTCAATCGACGCGCTCCGCGCTCGAGGCGGAGAAGGCGGTCAGCGCCGATTCGAAGGCGCGGCTCGAATCGGCCCGGGAGCATTTTGCCGAGCAGCGCCGGCAGATCGAACAGATGCAGGAGAAAGCCCGTGAGGCGTTTGCCGCGCTTTCGGCGGCGGCCCTGCGCAGCAACAACGAGCAGTTCGTGGTGCTGGCGGAGGCCCGGTTCAAGCCGATCCGCGAGCAGTTGGAGCGTTACGAGCAGCAGCTCAAGGCGCTCGAGGAGGCCCGCAACAAGGCCTACGGCGGCATCACCGAAAAGCTGGAATCGCTTCAGCAGCGCAGCGACCGGCTCGCCGGAGAGACGGGCCAGCTCGTCGCCGCGCTTCGACAAAGCGGTGCGAAGGGAAAGTGGGGCGAGGTCACGCTTCAGCGCGTCGTTGAGCTTTGCGGACTCACCGCGCATTGCGACTTCACCACGCAGGCGACCCTCGACAGCGGGCAGAAGCCGGACCTGGTCGTGCATCTGCCCGGCGGGCGGAGCCTCGCTATCGACTCGAAGGTCAACACATCCGCCTTTCTCGATGCCGCCGAAGCCGCGAACGAGGACGACCGCCGGCGGCACATCGCACGGTACGCGGCCGATGTCCGGGCGACGCTGCGCAGCCTTTCGGCGAAGGAATATTGGAAGCAGTTGTCGCCCGCACCGGAGTTCGTGGTGATGTTCATGCCGGGCGAGGCGTTCTTCGCGGCCGCGCTTTCGCAGGACCGCGACCTGCTGACCGACGGCGTGGACAAGGGCGTGCTGCTCGCCTCTCCGACGACGCTGATCGCCCTTCTTCTCGCGGTGCGCCACGGCTGGCAGCAGCAGCAGGTGGCCGAGAACGCGGAGAAAATCGCCGAGGCGGGGCGCGAGCTCTTCGAGCGGCTGGTCACCTTCGTGGGGCATCTGGATGCAGTCCGCGGGGGGTTGGAAAAGGCGGCCGACGCCTACAACAAGGCGGTGGGCAATTGGGCCAGCCGGACGGCACCCAGCGCCCGAAAGCTCAAGGACCTCGGCGCCGCCGATGCCGGGCGCGAGCTGCCCGACCTCGAGCCGATGGACGTTTCCCTTCGGACACTGCCGCGGGAAGACGACGCCGCCGACGTTCGCCGGGCGGTCTGACAGCCGTCGCGACAGCTTGCCGGCCGGCGTTTCCAGAACGCCGCGGGGCTGATACAATTCCATGACCGTACACGCAGGCAGGCGAACTGCTTCGCGGAATATCCATCGGATCAACCCAGCGTGGAGCGCTCAGAATGGCGGAAAAAGTCTCGCAGCACCCCGGTGAAATCGGCCCGCACACCAGCATGTCCGGGCGGCCGCTGGAAGTCGTCTATCGCCCGGAAGACATCGCCGAGGTCGATTATGACACGCACCTGGGCGACCCGGGCGAGTTTCCATTCACGCGCGGCATCCACAAGGACATGTACCGCACCAAGCTCTGGACCATGCGCCAGTTCGCCGGGTTCGGCTCGGCGCGGCAGACCAACGAGCGCTTCAAGTTCCTCCTCGGCAAGGGCCAGACCGGCCTCTCCACCGCCTTCGACCTGCCGACCCTCATGGGCCGCGATGCCGACGATCCCCTGTCCCTCGGCGAGGTCGGCCGATGCGGTGTCGCCATCTCGTCACTGGCCGACTTTGAGACCCTCTTCGGCGGCATCAACCTCGCCGATGTATCCGTCTCCATGACCATCAACGCCCCGGGGGCCATCCTCATCGCCTTTTACATCGCCACGGCCGACAAGACCGGCGTCCCCCGGGCGCAGCTCCGCGGCACCTGCCAGAACGACATCCTCAAGGAGTTCCACGCCCAGAACGAGTTCGTCTTCCCCCCGGCAGAGAGCGTCCGCCTCGTCGTGGACACCATCGAGTACTGCGCCAAGGAGCTGCCGCAGTACAACCCCGTCTCCATCTCCGGCTATCACATCCGCGAGGCCGGCAGCACCGCCGGCCAGGAGCTGGCCTTCACCCTGGGCGACGGCCTGCACTACGCCCAGGCCTGCGTCGAGCGCGGCATGGACATTGACGACTTCGCCGCACGGCTCAGCTTTTTCTTCAACAGCCATAACGACTTCTTCGAGGAGATCGGCAAGTTCCGTGCAGCCCGGCGATTGTGGTCGCACTACATGAAGGATCGCTTCGGCGCGCAGAAGGAGCGGTCCATGTGGCTCCGCTTCCACGCCCAGACGGCCGGGTGCAGTCTCTACAGCAAGCAGCCGCACGTGAACCTCATGCGCGTCGCTTATCAGGCCATGGCCGCCGTCCTCGGCGGCTGCCAGAGCCTCCATACAAACAGCATGGACGAGACCGTCTGCCTGCCGACCGAGCATGCCGTGACCCTCGCCCTGCGCACGCAGCAGGTACTGGCCCACGAGACGGGCGTGGCCAGTGTGGTCGATCCGCTCGGCGGCAGCTATTACGTCGAGTCGATGACGAACCAGCTCGAGGCCGAGGCCCGGGAGTACATCGAGGAGATCGACGAGATGGGCGGCATGATCGCCGCGATCGAGAGCGGCTACATCCGCCGCGAGATCGCCGAGGCTGCTTACAAGTACAACAAGGCCGTCGAGCGCGGGGACAAGAAGCTCGTCGGCATCACCGATTACACCGACGATGACGGCCCTTCGATCGAATTGCTCAAGATCGGCGCCGATGTGGAGAATGAGGTGGTGGACAGCCTTCGCAAATTGAAGGCCCGCCGCAGCGCCGCCGACGTCGCCCGGTGCCTCGCCGCCATCACCGCCGACGCCAAGGCGGAGAAGAACGTCATGCCGGCGCTCATCGACGGGGCCAAGGCATACTGCACGGTGGGAGAAATGATGGGCGCGCTGGAACAGGCGCTGGGGAAATTTGATTCGGGGCAGATTTTTTGAGTGGCGATCGGATTTCGTAGGGTGGGCATTGCCCACCTTTCAGGATTTAGATCAGGATCTGGGAGCAATCATGCGTGCCGAAGACCTACTGGATCGCCTTGAGGATCGGCCATTCAAACCTTTTCGGATTCATTTATCGGATGGAACGATGCTAACTGTGCCAAACGCCGGCATGGTAATCGTTGGTCGCTCAAGCGTAGTATTGCCCAGCAAATTCGAACGCGATTCCGAAGGCCGAATGCTGGCGAGGCACTGGCGAACGATCTCGCTCCTGCACGTTGTTCAATTCAGCGATCTGGATGAACGCTCCAATGGTCGGCGACGGCGGAAGGCGTGAATTTTGTGCCGAAACTTGGAAACAAGAAACACCGTGCCCGCCATGATCGACGAGACGAAGGCTTATTACTCGGTGGGGGAGATGATGGGCGCGCTGGAGCAGGCGCTGGGGAAGTTTGATACGGGGCAGATTTTCTAAAGATTTTGGATTAAATTATGACCGCATCCGACAAACTTCACCGATTCCTTGTGACCAAATCCCCCGAGGAATTGAGTGAGTTTCTCAAGCCTTTTGGGTTGAGTAGTTTCTATGGGCAGCGAGATGCATGGCAAAGAGATCGGATTCGGTCAAGTCCCAAACATGCTGTAAACATGGCGGTCTGAGTTAAGCCGCGACTGCGAGGTGACGCACCTCGAAGCCGTCGGCTCTTCGGGCCTTGATGT
>QEVG01000049.1 GCA_003576905.1 Planctomycetota bacterium
CTGTTCATGGCGTCTGGGTCTCCTTTTCAAAGCACTTGAACATGCCCGAATAGGTTACCCAGACCGCCGCTATTTACAGATATTGTGGGACATCACCCTCCGGCGATCGTCACGCGTACCCACTTGTCCTCCGGGTCCACGCCGCAAAGTCCCGAACCCGTGTTGCAATCCGTAAAATCCCATGGGTGACAACCCAAGTCGGCCCTGCATTGGACTTCAACCGTGACGTTGTCTACTACTTGGGGAAAGCTCGTGAACGGGTGTAAGGTGGACGCCCCACCGAATAATCCGGATACAGGGGGCGACGAGATCGTGTCCGCCGCGACGATCGCCGGACCCAAAACGAACCAAAACGATACCGTCAAACAACACGCAGAATACTTTGAATTGGCGATTCTGAGCGGCATACGATCTTACTATCCTTCTTACTATCCTTGAGTATTGTCTAAGAAGCAGCATTTTGGCCGATAAGAAAACAGCGCAGTGTATTCGAAGCAGGATTCGAGTATGCGGTACAATTGATATCCGTTGGCATCTCAATACTCAAGGATTCCGGCAATGGATTTCACGAGAATCGTACTCCACTCCGTCGTCATACTCGTTGGGTTCAAGTCATCCGTATTTGGATCAATGAATCTGGCCCAGTTCTCTTGGATTCAGGAAATTGGAGCTGCCTCGTGCGAACCAGCTCCTGTTGAGTTTTATCTAGCTCATGCCATAGACCCTTCTCTAAATCACGTTGCTTTGGGTCAGGGGCTGAAGTACTGGGATGACGAATCGTCGGGAAGTTTTGACTTTACACCACAGAATTCGTTCGGTTTTGATGAATTCGCCATGCTGCTGTCCGACGGTTCAGATGACTACTTGCTTCTGCTGACCGGCATCCAGGGTTGCCTTACGGGTACCGGAAACGGTAATAACGAATCCGCATGGCTCCAAATAGCGCCTGATCTTCTTGGAAATGAAATTGAGTACGTCCGCCTCATTGCAGAAAACATCGAGGTAACTCCATCTTCGGATGGTATCAGCTGGCGAGCGGATTTGACATACCAATTCTGGGGCACGCCAGTCCCCGAGCCCGCTTCGCTGATAATCCTTGCCCTGCCCCTCGCCCTTTCGCGCCGACTCAGGTGCCGCCACTACTGCCAATGAGGCTATCTTCCTCACATTCGTCGGGGATGCCGTTGGTGTTGGCGTCTTCGCTGATCTCCGCCAAATCATAATTCTCAACTGCCTGTCCGCCGTGGAGCGTTCCTTGTGAAAGGTCTCCCATTGATGAACACTGAGCAGCCGCCTCAGGGTCTGCGGCAAGAGCGAGGACGGCTAGGAGCGAAAGAGCGCGCCTCACAAAGCAAGTTGTTTTGTTCATTGCATTCCCCTTCTTGGTCGATCAATTTGTATAGGAGTTGTTTTCCTTGCTCTTGATCTTTGTTGAGGCTCCTAAAATGCTCTGCAAACTCATTCCTGCGGTGTTTTCAATTCTTTGGATTACCCCATTGCCCGCCAACGAGCTTCTTATTGAGATTCCTTTGGACCAGCAGGTTAGCGCCGCACCGTTCCAGGCCCCTGAAGGGCTTCAATTCGTCATTGAGTTTCCCTCGCTTACCGATCCCGGCGATTTCGAGCGATTCGGACGTAATGTATTCTGGCAGGACGATTCGTCGGGACAGTTTGACTTCACAAGGGATAATTCGCCTGATTTTCCGCAGTTACAGTTTCTCCTGACCAACGGTGCGGATGACTGGCTCAACTTCCTAACGCACAATTCGCTCGGACGCGGAGGTGGCCCTGGTAACGCGGAATCTGACTGGGGCTTCGGCAACCCCGACTTAATAGGAAACCAAATCGACCTCATCCGCCTTGTCGTCCACAAACTTGAGATCGAGTCTTATAGCCCCGGCCCGCCCTTTGGTGACGGCCTTGAATGGGATGCCCGCATCACCTGGGAGTTCTGGGGCACGCCAGTCCCCGAGCCCGCTTCGCTGATAATCCTTGCCCTGTCCCTCGCCCTTCCGCGCCGACTCAGGTGCCGCCGCTGAACTGAACGCTATTCGGCTATCCCCTGAACGATCGCTTCATCAGCCGAAACAGGCTTGCCCCCACTGCGGCAGGACGGCCGCATTTTGTGTTGGTTTCTCACTTCAATGTCTCAACTCATCGCCGCGATCGACGTCGATCGTCTGGAACGTGTTGTAGAAGTTCATGAAGATGGCGATGCCGATGGCCGCCTCGGCGGCGGCCAGGAGAATCACGAAGACCGCGACGATATGCCCGTCGCCGGCGCCGGTCTGGTACCGGCTGAAGGCCACGAGGTTGATATTCGCTGAGTTCAGCACCAGCTCGACGCCGATCAGGATGCCGATGGCGTTCCGCTTGGTGACCATGCAGAGCACTCCGAGCGAGAAGATCAGCGCCGAGAGCACCATGTAATGATTCAGGCCGATATCAAACATGCGATTCACTTCTCCGGCCGGGCCAGGTAGGCCGCGCCGATCATCACCACCAGGAGCAGCACGCTCGCCGCCTCAAAGGGAACCAGGTAATCGGTCAGCAGGTCCGTACCCACTTCCCGCACCTGCGGGGAGGCCGAAAGCTGACCCGCGGGCCGCGACCAGTCGGCGCCGAGCATGACGCCGCACAGGCCGAAGGCCAGCAGCACGGCGACAACGCTCGCGGCGACGACCTGCCCGCGCGTCGCGGTGAACTGCATCCACGGGCTCTTGCTGGTGAGCATGACTCCGAAAACGATCAGGATGAGTGTGCCGCCGGCGTAGACGATAAGCTGGATCGCCGCGATCAGGTTGGCGTTGAGCACGAAATAGAGACACGCCACGCCGCCGAGCGTGCCGAGCAGGCATGTCGCCGAGCGGACGATGTTCTTCGACAGGACGACGCCGAGGGCGCTGCCCAACACCAGCGCGGCAAAGACGTAAAATGCTATGGCTTCGATCATCTAACTGCCCGCCTCATCCGGGTTGGCGAACTCCATCAGGTATCCGCATTTCGTGCACCGCAGGGTCGTGATCTTGTAGCAGCGCTCCGGCTTCTTGATGCCGGTCCAGAACGACCGTTCGGGCTTGCCGGCCCACCATTCTTCCTGCCGCCTTCGATCGTTGTCTCCGCGATCCAGCGAAAAGCCGACCTCGGTCGATCCGCCGCAGATCGGGCATTTCTGTCTTGGTTCCATGACACACCCCGGCTACGCGCCGGGCAGATGGTCCACCACGAGGGATCCAACCAGCCGGCGGCGGTTCGCATATCCAAAGGCGGCGATGCCGAACATGGCGACGACGGCCAGGACGCCGATGCCGACCAGAATCTTGTGAAGCGCCCAGTCGATGTTCACCAGCGGCGTCCAGTTCATGTGCTTCACGCCGAGGATCCACAGCGTGTTGCCGAGCAGAATGACCATGGTCAGCGGCAGGAGCACCTGCACGCAGGCGTACAGCACCTGGTCGATTCGGATGCGCGGAAGCGTCCAGCGAATCCACAATTGCACGTAATACAGAAACGCGGCCTTCAGCACGAACAGAATCGGCCCCTCGAACAGGAGCCCCCGCACCAGACGCGGCACAAAGCCGCCGCCCGTCGGCGCCCAGTCGGCCGGGAAGGGCGACTTCCAGCCGCCGAGGAACAGGATGACCGCGAGGCCCGAGACGACGAACATCGCCACGTACTCGCCGAAGAAGAAAAGCGACCAGCGAAAGCCGCTGTACTCCGTATGAAAACCGGCGACGAGCTCCGACTCGCTTTCGGGAAGGTCGAACGGCGCCCGTTTGCAGGAGGCCAGCGCGGCGGTGTAGTAGGTGAAGAAGGCGACAAAGCACCAGGGATTTCGGAAGACCAGCCAGTCGGCGAATCCGCCCTTCTGCGCATCGGCGATGGCCGTGAGCTGAAGCGTGCCGACGGTCATGACCGGAATGAGAAGGCTCATGCCCATGGGAATCTCATACGAGACCATCTGGCAGGCCTCGCGCATCGCCCCATAGACCGACCACTTGTTGTTGCTGGCCCAGCCGGCCAGGATGACGCCGACCACCTCAATGCCGAGCATCGCGAGAATAAAGAGCAGGGCGACGTCCAGGTCGCGGAAGACATAGGCCCCAGCGAACGGCAGGGCGATGAACGCGCACAGCGGAGGCACGAACGTCAGGTACGGCGCAAGCTTGAACAACAGCGCGTCGCCCTCGGGCGGGATGAAGTCTTCCTTGCAGATGAGCTTGAGGCCGTCGGCCGGGCTCTGAAGCCAGCCATGCCAGCCGCCCACGCGCATCGGGCCCAGCCGCGACTGAATGCGGCCGGCGACCTTGCGCTCCCACCAAATGCCGAACACCGGCACGATGCTCACAAAACCGATGATGCCCGCGAGGGCCACCACGTCGCGCACGAGGTCGAATTGAAGCGGCCAGAGGGCATATGCCGCGAGAGGAACGGGGAGCGTGTCCTTGATCTGCCCATATATCTCACGAACTGTGAGGGGCGCGACCAGGCCCGTGCCGAAGATTTCCGTGCCGACGTCGTTCGTGCCGACTTCAGCGGCGAGCATGCCGCGTGTGAATTCAAATACCCAGGCATGCGCCCAGACCAGCAGACACACGCCGAAAACGCCTCCGCAGAAAAGCACGAATGCCACCCACGGGGCTTTCAGGAAGGCCGCAATCTGGCGGTAGAGGATGATCGCGAGTCCGCCGAGGAGAAACGACGCAAACCCGACCGCCGGACCGATGACTCCGAGGAACGCCAGAATGACTTTCCAGTCGCTGATCCGGGTGGGGTCGTTCATATCGGCGGCCGCAAAAATGCCGGCCCCGATGACCAAGCTGAGGACCGCAAGCGTGAGCAGGATCTTGATCCCCTTGGCGCGGTATTCGCGCAGCTTTTCAGGGCTTCTCGGCGTCCAGGGAATGGTGATCTGGCTCAACGGGCGGGCCTCCAGGCCGAACATTTCCCAACTTCACCCCGGCTTGGGGACTAGGTTTATAGCAGTTAGCACCCCCCTTTGCAAAGCCGGGACCCCAGTGTTGGAACTCTACCGTAAGCACGTCCAAAACAGACCCGCCAATACAAAAAATACGCATATTATGGGGCCTTCAGAGTTAGAGGTCGTTCGCGATCAACCTCGTCCGGGACGAGTCAATGCTGCGGATCTTCGCCGTTTCACCGGCGATTGGGCTGTTCGCGGAAAACAGGTCTGTGCATCAACAGGCATTGAAGGAAGGGCCGCGGAACTCTGTTTGGACATAGTGCCCTGCCATCAATGGCGGACCAAATTGATGGTGTTGGGCAACGAATCGCCTTCTTGAACTAGTTGACGATCGACCTGCCTGCCACGAGCGAGGTATGTCCAGCGCTTGGTGGGAAGGCCGTTCCAAATAGCAAGGGGACCCGGGTTCGCGGAGCGATCACAGAATGGGAGTTCAGAATGCCCATCTCAGCGCTGCCACCGCGCCTGCGGCGAGATGCCCTCATCGAAGCCGAATACTGACAACCCGCGAGGCACCCAAGGCGTAAGCTGGAATCCCCACTCAACCGATTCCCCCCCCCGTACTCATGACTTCTCCGTACCGCCTTCAAAGGGACAACATCAACTCAACAAACGGCCCGACATCCTCCCCGTCGGGGACACTTGAACCGTTCACGTCGGCGGCACACCGTTCGTCGCTCGACGCTGCATCCGGGTTGAGTAGCACATTGGTGAATGGACCAATGTCAACGACGCTTATTACGGCATCGCCGTCTACATCGCCTGTCCGGCGATTCGGGCACGGGTCAAGAGATCCTGGGATTCCATCGTTGTCTAACGGATCGAGGTAAAACACGACGGCCAGGTTGTTGGAGATGTGCATGGCTGTGTCGCATTTGAGCAATCCGCCTCCGTCCGGATCGTAGGCCAGCCCGTCGGTCCAGCTCACCCGTTCGATCCCAGTCGTGGAGCTGGCTCCCATCTCATCACCTGCATCCAGAATCTGAACCAGCATGTCACCGTTATCCAGCAGAACGATCTCAAAGGTCACGTCGTCGAGGGTGGACTCCGCCGGGTAGTGGTACATGCCCATCCACTGCACAACGAAGCACGCGCCAGGGTAGCCATTGTAAGGGCATGATCCGCCGGCAAACGATTGGTAATATCCCGTGCCGGGAACAGGCACACCCGCTCCGGTATCATCCAGGTCGTCCCACAATCCGGCGACTATGCTGTCCGTATAAGCAACAGTGGGAAACGGGCATGCATTGTCAACTCCACTGGAACCTGGCTCGGCAGCGCCCAGTCGCAGCCATCCGTTGGAACTCACCCAGCACTCCGAGAAACTCTGGCCGTAGAAGTTGAACGAAAACGCGAGGGAGTACGGGCCGTGTAGCGAATCATCACCAAAGGGAATTGAAGTGCCCGTCGCGCTGATGTCGGTGAACTGGAACGGCGGGCCATGCGTTTGGTTAGAGTCAAGGTGGCGGTGACCGAACGCATCATTGGGTTCGCTGGGATAGAGATCGCAGACATTTCCGAATCGGTCGCCATCGATGTTGGCCTGGTCGGGGTTCGCGAGCGCGGCACAGTTGTCGCACACGTCGCCGGTCCCGTCCGAATCCTGGTCGGCCTGATTGGAATTACTCACACTCGGGCAATTATCGCAGGCGTCACCGTCTCCATCGGAATCCTGGTCCGTCTGATTGGCGTTGGACACAGTCGGACAATTGTCGCAGGGGTTGCCTCGACCGTCTGAATCCTGATCGGCCTGGTTTGCGTTTGCGATGGTTGGACAGTTGTCGCAGGCATTTCCAAGACCGTCCGAGTCTTGATCCGTCTGGGTCGGATTCGCCACAGTAGAACAATTGTCGCACAGGTCTCCATCACCATCCGCGTCTTGATCGGCCTGGTCGGAATTGGCCATACTTGGACAATTGTCGCATACGTTCCCGACCCCGTCGGAATCACCATCGGCTTGATCGGGGTTTTGCCAATCAGGACAGTTGTCGCACGCCGTTCCTACGCCGTCTAAATCAATGTCCGATTGTGTGGAGTTGGAAACGGTCGGGCAGTTATCTTCGGAATCGCAGACCCCGTCGTTGTCCACATCCGAGGCGACCAAAAGCACAACGGAGGTTGGTCCTATGGAGGTCATCCAACAAAGACCCGACCCCAGCGCCGGCAAATTAAAGGTCGGCAGTCCTCCGGTCCGAGATGCATAGGTAACAATTGCAAACATCTGCCCTGACGACGGTGTGAAGCCGCCGACCAGTTGCACGTTGATCGCACCGAGCAGCACGGCGGCGCCTGAAACCTGAAGCACATCGAACTGCCCGGCGGTCACACCGCCAATCTCGATGTCCAAGTGGGCCGACGCCACCTGCGTGAATGGGCCGACTTCCAGTGTCCCCTGGGGATTGCCCGGCGCAACATGACCATCGTTATCGACCTCCCCACTGATCACACCATCTCCGTTGAGCGTCCCTCCCGAAAGAACAAAGACGTTGCCGCTCCCCGTGCCCGAACCCGAGGTGTTGTTCACCCGCAATGTCCCTCCAGTTATGAAGGTATCACCGGAATAAGTGTTGGCCGCGGTGAGCGTGACGGTCCCAGTGATTTGCTTGACAAAAAGGCCGATACCGCCGAGACGCGCGTTGATGGTGCCCGCCCAAACGCTGTAGCCGCTGCCGGTGAGCGTGCCTGTTCCGTTGATGGTTCCGTTGTTCAATGTCACGTGGTCAACGGTTTCGTTGAAGGTTTGCAGAGATAGAGTCCCGCCGTTGAGGGTGACGTCGGTGCTGTTGGAGAGCCGGTCGTTGCCCGTAATCTCCAGCGTGCCGGCGTTGATCTGCGTCGCTCCCGTGTAGCTATTGGCGCCCAGCAGCTTCAACGCCCCCGAGCCGTTCTTGGTCAGGCTGGTGGATGCGCCGGAGATCGGCGAGTTGATCGTGGTGTTGGCCGAACCCGTCACCGTGAGAGTAAAGCCCGCGCCGTTGATCGACGTCCCGCTGAATGTCAGGCCGCCGCTGCCGGCGTCCCAGGTCTGGTTGGCTGCAAGAACGATCGGCATGCTCAGGGTCTGGAGCGAATTGTCGATGCTGTCGATCCCGCCGCTGCCGATCGTCAGCGTGGAGCCGGAAATGCTGAAGGCGCCCGCGTCGTTGAAGAAACCAAGCCCGGAGATGCTGTAGGGCGTATCGACCACCGGCGTGAGCCGGAGCGTCCCTCCGAAGATGACTGTCGCGGTGCCGTTGTTGACCGGCACGCCGTTGGGGTTCCAGTTGTTGGCTGTAGTCCAGTTATTATTGGCGCCGCCGCCGTCCCATGTCGACTGAGCGGAGAGCGGCACCTCCACTCCAATAGTCAACATAGTGCCGCCAACAACCCCAAGCCATGGCCGCGACCGCATGGGCAGTCCTCGATCGGGCAGGGGCCTTTGAATGAGAGAGGTGCTGCTCGCGTTCGATTTCTGGAAAGACTCCTATTTGCCCGATCCCTTTCGACTATAACCGACTGGGGCTGTTTGGGTCAATGATTTGTACGACACCCGCGCCGGACGCCCTCCCGCACACGGCAGTAACCAACCACGCCCAGAGGGCGTGGCTTTAGGAAGCCCGCCAGAGGGGGACAGGCACGTTGGGAAGGCCCCCTTGCGGCCGTGGGGCACGTTTACTTTAGGTCGAGATCACCTTGTCCACTTTCCAACTGCTCTTGTTCGCTGATGTACTTCTTGATCTTCTCCTCATCCGCGCCCACGGTACTGACCCAATATCCGGTCGACCAGAAGTGCAGCCCCGTCATCCGACGCTGCCCCATCAGTTCACGGTGAATCCGCACCGCACTCTTGCCTTTCAGAAACCCAGCGTGTGCGACACGCTGTACTTCGGGGGAATGCTCAGGCACAGGTGGATGTGGTCTGGCATCGCCCGACCCTCAATCAACTCCACCCCACGCTGACGGCACAGGTCACGCAAAATCACGCCTACCCGCCGACGCATTCCTCCGTAGAATTCCTTCTGCCGATACTTCGGCATGATCACCACGTGATACTTCCACTCCCATCGTACATGGGACAAACTCTGCCAATCGTGCATCTTGGTTCTCCTTCTTGTGGAGCCCCGAAAGGGCCTTCCCACGGGGAGAACCTACGCACATTCGATACACAACGGAACGGTCCAAACCTCTTCCGGTCCTCGGCCAGAGGCCGAGGGTTTATGGGGTACTAAGGGATCCGCCCCGATACCCAGACAGCGTTCACAAGACCGCATTGAGGGCCGAATCGCCCTACGCGATCAGCTACCTATGCGAACTTTTTGAACAAGTGCGAAACATCCATCGCCGGCTACTAATAAAAAACGCCTACCGATCCACCTCGCCCATCACCACGTCGATGCTGCCAATGATCGCCGCGATGTCGGCGAGCAGGCAGTTGGTGCATACGTGGTTGGTGATGGACAGGTTGCAGAACGAAGGGCCGCGGGCCTTCACCCGGGCGGGGATCGTCGAGCCGTTGCCCTGCACGTAGAAGCCAAGCTGGCCGCGTGGATTCTCCAGTTCGTAGTAGATTTCGTCGGCGGGGAGCTTGAGCGTCTTACCGCGCTTGTCGAGCGTCTCGCCCGGCGTGCCGCGCAGGCGTTCAAGCGCCTGCCGGAGAATCTTTACCGACTGCTCCATCTCGCAGACGCGGACAAAATACCGGTCCCAGCAGTCGCCGACGGTTCCCTTGAGGCCCTGGCCGATCGGCACGTCAAACTCGAACTGATCGTAGCCAATGTCCGGCTGGCTCTTGCGCAGGTCC
Source organism: Planctomycetota bacterium (assembly GCA_003576905.1). GTDB lineage: Bacteria > Planctomycetota > Phycisphaerae > UBA1845 > UTPLA1 > UTPLA1. Next base: position 9,765 of record QEVG01000049.1, read on the forward strand.
CACTTGATGCCGCTGCCGCGGAGGACCGGGCCCGTAAGGCCCCAGGCCAGCGCGTCCTTCGCGGAGATAACCCCGATGTTCGCGGTGCGCTTCACGAAGATGTGGTTGTATGAAAGCAGGTTGTTGTACTCGGCGATCTTGGGCTCGAAGTAATCGAGAAACTCCGAGCAGATATCGATGAACCGCTCCGGCAAGTCCTGCGTCACGCCGCCGACGGTGATGTAGCTGTAGGTCAGCCGCGCGCCGCAGGCTGACTCGAACAGGTCGAGAATCATCTCCCGTTCGCGGAAGCAATAGAGAAACGGCGTGAACGCGCCGATATCGAGCCCGTACGTGCCGACCGAGACCAGGTGCGAGGCAATACGATTCAGCTCGGCGAAGATGACGCGAATCAGATTCGCCCGGGGCGTTACTTCCAGCCCGGCCAGTTTTTCGACCGCCAGAGCAAAGGCAAGGTTGTCGTTCATGCCCGCCAGGTAATCCATGCGATCGGTATAGGGGATGTACTGATACGGCGCGACGTTCTCGCCGATCTTCTCGGCGCAGCGGTGCAGGTAGCCGATGTGCGGCACCGCCTCCAGCACCATTTCGCCGTCGGTGCGGAGGACGACGCGCAGCACCCCGTGCGTCGCCGGGTGCTGCGGCCCCATGTTGACCAGCATCTCCTCGGTCTGAAGGTCTTCCTGAACGATCTTGTCGGAGGTCAGATCGGTATAAATGTCCGGCCGCGATTCCAGAACCAAGTCTGCCACGTTGTATGCCTCTCTCTCAATGCACCGGCCGCGTCTGACCGTATTCCGTCACCGCCGGAATCCCGTGGTACTCCATCGGGAACACATAATCCTTGCGCAACGGATGCCCTTCCCAGTCGTCCGGGCAGAGGATCCGCCGCGGGTGCCGGCCTTCCGGCCCCTCGAGGCTGTCCGGGTGTCCGTCGAACACGATGCCCATGAGATCGTACGCCTCGCGCTCGTGCCAGTCGGCCGCCGGCCATATATGAGCAACCGAAGGAATATGCGGATTGTCGCGTGGCACGCGCACATGCACGCTCAGAACGTGCCGCCGCGACCAGACGCCGCTCGTGTCGGGTTCACCCGCGAGCGAATCCAGGTCGTACACGGCCGCGAGCAGATCGTCTTCCAGCATGTCCAGCGTCGAAATGCAGCGGAGCATGTTGAACTGAAGCCGCCGGTCGTCGCGGAGAAAGGTCGCCACGTCGGGCCACGCCTCGGCCTTCACCTCGATCCGCGGGTGTGCGGACTGAAACTGCGACCCGGTGATGCGGTCCCCGAATGTGTCCTTCAGTACGGCGGCGATTTCTTCTGGTGCCATAAGAATAGTCTTGCGTCTCAGTATTCGAAAATGGTGCGACGACTCAGGCCCCGCGCACTTCAGGCGGAAACAGCCGCCGGCGCGCTCAGCACGTCTTCCTTGGCCAGTAGCCATCGGTCCTTCGCGATGGTGCTGTGCTTGATCTTGTCCTGGAGCCGCATCAAGCCCTCGAGCAGGGCCTCCGGCCGCGGCGGGCAACCGGGCACGTACACATCGACCGGCACGACCAGATCGACGCCCTTGACCACATGGTACCCATGCTTGAAGTACGGGCCCCCGCCGATCGTGCACGCGCCCATCGCAATAACGTACTTCGGCTCGGGCATTTGGTTGTAAAGCCGCTTTACGCGGCTGGCCATCTTGAAGGTCACCGTGCCGGCAACAATCATCAAGTCCGCCTGCCGCGGCGTCGCGCGAAACGCGCCGGCCCCGAAACGGTCGATGTCGAACCGGCTGGCGCCCACGGCCATCATTTCAATGGCGCAGCACGCCAGGCCGAAGGTCATCGGCCAGATGCTCGACTTGCGCCCCCAGTTGATCGCCCAGTCCAGCGACGTGACGATCAGCCCTTCCTCGAACCTGTTCTCAATCCAGCTCATGACTGCGCCTACCCAGGTACCTCGGACCGATTCCCATCCCGCTTCATCCGGGCCTTGTCAAATCCACTGCCGCGCCGCCCGGCCCATTGCGTCATCCGCTCGCACGCGCGTCGTGCGATCGTGCAGGCCCGTCGCCCGGACCCAGTCGAGATACCCGAACCGCCACAGGTACAGGAACCCGACCACGATCACGCCGAAGAAGAACAGCATATCCCACAAGGCGGGAACGCCCGCCTCGGCATAGACCACCGCCCACGGATAGAACAGGGCGACTTCGATATCGAATATAAGGAACACCAGGGCCACGACGTAAAACCGCAGGTCGAACTGCACCCAGCTTGTCCCGATCGTGGGCTCGCCGCACTCGTACGGGGCGCCCTTTTCCGGATGCGGAAGCCGCGTCCGCACGATGCTGCCGAAGATCAACGCCCCCAGCGACATCGCGATGCCCGCGACGGTAAAGATCAGCAGGCCGATCACCAGATCGTGTCCGGTCGACATTGCACTCACTCCATGCGGGCCGACGGCGCCGCCCTATTCCTTCTTCGCCGGCGACGATGGCTGAAGCGCCTTGAGCATCTCCTCGCGCACCGGGCGCGCCCGCTCCTCCCACCGTGCCTTCTTCTGCGCCGCCCACTCCGGGATGTTCTCCTGCTGCATCCAGAACGGCTCGGGCGTCTGCTTGCCCGCCTTCGCCAGTTCGGTGAATTCGACGATCATGTCCTCGCGCGTGTACGCCGAGAGGTCATGATTGTCGCCCATGTGGATGCAGTCCGTCGGACAGGGATCGCAGCACAGCGCGCAGAACATGCACTTCGAATAATCGATCGCATACCGCTGAAGCGCCCCGCCGACCGCCACGCCGGTTTCTTTGTCGATCTTCCGCGGACCCGATTTCTCGATGTAGATGCAGTCCACCGGGCAGGCCTTCGCGCACTGATCGCAGGCGATGCACTTCTCCGCCTCGAACCAGTGAAACCCGCGCCACCGGGGCTGAACCGGCGGCGCCACATCCGGGTACTGCACCGTAATCGTTCGGGCGAAACAGTACTTCAGCGTGATGCCCATGCCGATCGCGATGGTGCGAACGGTATCGTAGATGTTCTTGAAGTAGGCCCGAACCGAGCCGTTGGAGTCATCCTGGTACATCGTTGGAGCCGGCGCGACCATAACCCACTTCCCCGTCGGGTTTTCCCGAATAATGCAAAGAATCGGAATCTACCCGAACCGGCGCATTATAGCCAGCAAGCGGCGCATCGCCCAAAACTTCAGACGCGACAAAGAGTTATCCACTGTTTCGCCCCACGTCGTCGTGCCCGGCGCGCCCACCGGGCTCCGCGCGGCAAACCCCTCCCCGCCCAACCGGGATTCGCGGCCGCGCGACGGCCGGGGTTACAATGGAACGCCCGCCACACCGGCAGGAAGGAACTCGATTCGTGAAGGCCGTCATACGAACCCTCGGCGCCGTGCTGGCCCTGCTGACCGCCGCGACATCCACGCTGGTCGCCCAGACCGGACCGCGCGACCCGCGCGGACATGACGATCGACGGCCCCCCAGCGACCTGCCGGAGCGCGTCATGCTGCGCGCCCCCCGCTATCCGCCGCCCGTAGGCAAGCCGCACCCCCCGCTGGCGCTCTGGGATTTGAAACACGAACAGCCCGTCTCAATCACGACATATCGCGGCAAGAAGGTTCTGCTCATTCACTTCGCCACGTGGTCGCGCGTCTGCCGAGAGGAAGTGCCCAGGTGGTACGCCGCTCTCCAGAAGCACGTCGACGATGGTAAGCTCGTCATCGTCGGCATCGTCCAGGAGCAGCACCCCGACCGGGCGGCTCTCTTCGCGCAGTGGAAGAAAATCTCCGGCCCGCTCCTCCAGGACCCGGTCGATTACCTGCTGCTCAAGTCCGTCCCGGTGTTCGTCTGCATTGATGAGAACGGATACGTCCGAAGCGTGAAGCCCGAACTGGAGACCATCGAAAAGAAGTTCATCAACCGCAAGTATCCCGGCAAGCCGGCGCGCATCCTCGAAAACACGGAGGAACCGCCGAACACCGTCGTAACCCGGCGCTATGCGCACGACTCGCGCATGGCGGACGACCTGATCGAACACGGCGAAGCGCTGCTCATCGCCGGAGCTCCTCCGCAGATCAAGGAAGCGATCGAATCCTATTCCGAAGCGATTAAGAAGGACAAGAAAAACGCCCGGGCGTTCTTCGGGCTGGGCGTGGCCCATCAGATGCGGCACGACGGCCCGGATGCGGAATCGACAGACCGAAAGGCCGCGCTCGACGCATGGGCCAGGGCCGTGGAGCTCGCGCCCAGGAACGAGATTTACCGTGCGCGGCTCGTCGAGAACTCTCCGCCGGAAAAGGGACATTCGCCGCCCTACGCGTGGATTAAGACCGCGCGGAAACAGATCGCCGAGCGCGGCGATACGCCCGAGCCGCTTGCGGTCGATCCCTTCGCCGAGGGCCGCAAGAAGGAAGAAGCCCGCGCGGGCGACGACAAGACGGAACACGCCGATACGGGCACGCAGAAAGAGAACGGCGACACAGCCGGAAGTAGGTAAAGGCCGCCTGCCAATCCGCCCAATTGGATTTCGCGTAACGGAATGTCAGTTATTCGCCGCATCGAGCCGCGTTGCGGCCTGTGTGGCAGGTACCAGCGCCGCCCCCACCGGGCGTCCGCGCAGTTCCGGATTGAGGATGATCCACCCCCAGTCGGTCACCGGGTCTTCTGTCTTGGACTCTTCCAGATGCTTGATGTTTCCCCCTTCATCGCTCAGATCATCTCCAATGACCCAGGTCTTGATCCCTTCGGGAACTATGGCATAGCGAATTGGGCGATCGTCGAATGGATCAATAGGTACTGCATCGATGTAGTCCGGAACGAGCACATCGAGCGAGCCAGGCCATTGGCCGTGTGCCAACCGATAGCGCTCTGCGGCAATGGCGGCCTGAATTGTGCGATTCATGCCGAGGTGTCTGATCCAGAACTTGATCCATCGACTATGCGTATTCCCGCCGGCGCCATATCGAGCCGTGTAGCAGTACCAGGGCAGCGACACTTTGAATTGCTCGATTGCCTCGACGCGCTTGACGGCGCCGAAGTCAGCAGGATCAACGGCCTCGCAAAGCCGATTCGCCATCTCAATACCGGCCCGCGCGTCAGCCTTTGGCGCGAGCGGGATGTACTTCCAGATGGGAACCAACGGGCCAGGGGCCGGCAGGTGTGTCGTCGCCTGCCCGGCCGGAAGGGCGTGCAAGTGAAAGTCGATTGTCAAGACACGCTCGATCAGCATGCACGAGCGCAGGTCCGGACGCCCCTCCGACGCCTTGAACGCGGCCTGCAATGATCGCAGGCATGAATCGGGCAATCCGCAGATGTTGATAGTTCGCTCGGTCTCGTGCTCAAAACCAGCTTCGACCCCAAGCTTGACTATGGCACTGATCAGGGTCGGTTGAAATTCAAGATACCTGCCGATCCGCAGACCATCTTCTATGATGCGCACCGCATCCTCCGATCTGGCCTCGTGGGCAGCCAGGCGAGCTTCCAGTGCCAGTGACCTGCCCACTTTCGGTAGATCAGAAATCCCTGGCGGAAGACAGGCATCAATTGCCGGCGTCGTCCAATCAATCGTTGCGTACCCAGTGCCTCTGGCGGCGTCGTGAATCGCCGCGAGCGGCGCGGAGATTGCGTCCACATACCATCGAACAGCGGTCTCGCACTCCGCCGACATCCGTTCACCGGTCGGAGTGAACCTCCAGCCGCCGCCCACCACAGGAAGATGCTGCATTACCTCATCAGGGATTTCAAGCGACTTGATAATCGCGGCTTGCTGCTCGACGAGGAAGAAACTGTTCTGTTCGCGCGGAATGTTCGGTCTTGCCGCGTTGAGATCGTCGACCGACACCGGCTCGCCCCTCGCGCGAATGGCCGCCACTTGTCGCTGCACTTGATTCCTCGCCCCACGATCGATGACGATCAGAAGGCCAATCATCAAGAACAGAAGGATAAGTGCCATGGTCATCCAAGGGTGCCGCATCACCCAGCCCGCCACGCCTCGCCGACGAGCACCGAACTGTTCCGAGCCATCACTCACTGGTCCCCACCTTCTCCCGCCGCCTGCGTCGTCGCCCCCACCGGGCGTCCGCGGAGTTCGGGATTGAGGATGATCCACCCCCAGTCTCGACAATCTTTTGTCCTGAGCCGCGTGGCAAGACTTGCTATTTCTCCGCCATCATCCTTCAAGTCCTCGCCAATGCACCAAATGATTATCCCCTCGGGTATTATCGAATAGCGAATCGGCTTGTCATCAAAGGGATCAATCGGCACAGCCTCAAGATACTTCGGAACAAGTTCGTGGGGCGAGGTCGGCCACTGGCCCTCGTCCATGCGAAACCGCTCAGCCGCCAAAGCAACCTGCAGAGCCCTTGCCGTTCCGCGTGCGCGGATCGACCACTCGATTGCCCTGACATTGCCCGGAATGGACAAAGTAAAATCAGACATCTGATACTTGTGCAATTCACTCAAGTCTGAAACCACCGCTCTCGACTTCTTCAGTGCGTCTAGGTCATGTTTGCCTACTGCGCTGATGAGTTCGTTGAAACGCCGAAGGCCGTCCAAATACGTTATGATCCGAATAGCTGCGAGGCCGTGCACTCCCCCCCGTTTGGCGAACCCCTGTAACTGGTATCGACGAACCTCGCCAGGTCTTCTGTCCAGCATCAGAGTTGAATCAAATATGAAGGCGCGTTCGACCTGAAACGAATGCTCCAAGTCAAGCGGCGTCTCATGCTCTCGAATTGCTGCCTGGAGACCCGCGATTTGGTCAGCACTCAAACCGATTCGATTTATGGCCCTCTCAATATGATGATGCGCGCCGTTCATGATCGAAAGTTGAGTCAGGATGACAGTCAAGGGAGGATTAGAACAGCGAAGAGTGCTAGGAACTGAACATGCCAAGTTCAGAAACTCAGCGGCAGCCTTTTGATCTCCCTTTTCAGCCGCGAATACGGCCGACAGCCACAGCACCTTGGCAATAGTTCGTATTTCCTTCAACTCCGGGATGGGCATTCTAGAAAGGGGCGACTGCCACGCCAGTTTCAAACAGCCATTGTTGGACTTAAGTGCCTCGTGAATCGCGCGAAAATCCTCACCGAACTGAGCCAAGTACCACTCTACGATTTCAAGTTGATCCCGAGGTATCGGTACACCCGTTGGAGTCGCACGGGCGGTTCCGATTATCGGCAGCAGTGCACTCAATTCCGGCGGTACATCTTTCCCATCCAGAAGCTGCCGCGCGGCTTTGAGTAGAGCAGCACTCATGTTCTCGCCGTCCGGAATCGACCGATCCGACGCGATCAGGTCCGCAACCGTAACAGGATCACCCCGTTCGGCGATTTCGTTGATCTGTCGCTCCAAGCGCAGGTACACCGCGCGATTCAGAAGCAGCACGAACCCGATCAAGAGCAATAGGACGAAAAGCGCAAGCGTCGCCGACGGATGTCTTTGCACCCAGCCGACAATCCTCGCTCGACGAGAACCGATATGCGCCTGGCCTTCGCTCATTTCCGCACGCCATCGTCCCCGGGATGCGTCGCCGGAATAGCCGCCCCCGCCGGGCGTCCGCGGAGTTCGGGGTTGAGGAGGATCCAGCCCCAGTCGGTCCCATCGCGCTTCTTGCCGCGGTCTTCCAGCCGGTACACCTCGCCGCCGTTGTCCTCTCCGTCCTCGCCGATGGACCAGGTCCTGGCGCCCTCCGGAATGACCACATACCGGATCGGCTTCTCATCGAAGGGATCGAGCGGTACCACGTCCAGATACTCCGGCACGAGCTCGCCCAGGTGCGCCGGCCACCGGCCATGGGCCAGGCGAAACCGCTCACAGGCGAGTGCCGCATGCAAGGCACGATTCGAACCGATCCCCCGGAGCCAAAGTTCGACGGCTCGCGTCATACTGGGAACCAGAGTGCCGCTGATGCCATAGTACTTCGGACGCGCCATCACCGCGGCTTCCGCCTCGCGCGCTCGCAGAAGGGCCGCAGGGCCCACGTACTCACACGCGGCGATCAATCGAGAGTAAAAATCGAGGCCGGCTGAAACATCCAGGCTGCCCATGATCGGCGCCATCGGCAGGCCGATCCGACCCGGCACGACTTTTGGACTGAAAAGATTCGCTATGAACGAGCCGGTCCCTTGGGCGCGCCCCCGAAAGACGCCATCCATGAACACAACGCGCTCGACAATCATCGCGCGGTGCATGTCGACAATCGTCTCCAGTCGCCGAACCCTCTCCTGAAGGCGCCGCAGTTGTGCATCGTCAAAGGTGCATCGGTTCACCCCGCGCTCGACCATGTCCTCCGCAAGTGCGTTATTGGCCATTTGAATCAGCGCAGCGATCAGCGGCGGATTCGGATTCGACATGGCCTCGGCCAGTCGACATTGAGCCGCCAGCGCCGCCGCGACGCGCGGGCAGTCCCCCGACTCCATCGCGTCAAGCGTCTCCAGCGCGAGTAATTTGGCAATTTCTCGGAAATCCCTGAAGTCCGACCAATCGGCCCCCACGAGCGGGCTCTTCCATTCAATCTCCAGCCACGCACTCGGCAAGTCGAGCGCGGCGCGAACCGCCGCCCGCTCCGCCTCGAACTGCGCCAGGTACGCGCGAATCGCGCCCACCTGCTCTTCCGGAAGTGCCTCACCCGGGGGCACGCTCCTGGCACTGCCGAGAACGGGAAGAAGCGGCTCGACCTCGGGCGAGATCCGATTGTCCTCCAAAAAAGGCGCAGCGCTCTCGAGTATCGCCGGCGTCATGTTGCGCTCGGCGGGGATCGGCCGATCCGTCTTGATGAGATCCTCCACGCTCGCCGGCTGCCCCGCCGCCTGGATTGCCGCGATTCGGGCGGCCAGGCGCCGCTTCGCACCCCAGTCGAAAAACGCAACCAGCGCGATCAGGAACGCCAAAGAGCCGATCACGCCCGTCAGACGCGGATGCCTGCCAAACCAACCCTGCGGGCCCTCGCGCGCATCCTTCACCGTGTGCGGAGCGTTCGCCATGAAGGTAATCCCTTGTTACCCGCGTGAGTATACGAAGACAGCTCGGCACGGCCCCTTAGAAACTCGTCCGCTCTTTGGAATCGCAAGCCGGCCGGGCGCCAAGGCCGCTCCGTTCTACGGCGCGCCGTGCCCGGCCGGGGCCGTCGAGGCGGCGCGCCCCGCGCGCGCCGCCAGCCGCTGCCATTCTGCCGTTTCGCGCAGCCTGGCGAAAGCCGGGTGACCGGCCGCCGCATCAAGCAACTCCGGCTTCGCTACCAGTGCCTTCTCCAGCTGCGCAGCCGCCTCATCAAGGCTGCCGCCCTGGCACAGCGCCCCCGCCAGCGTGAACCGGGCATCGGCGAGTTTCGCGGCGGATGGAGACGCAGTCTGCGCGGCCGCGCCCGGGCCCTGGGCGGGCGCGTTGTCCGCGCTTTCGGGCTCCGCGAGCGGTGCGGCGGTGGCGCCCCGTTTCGCCGTCTCGATGTCCTCGCGAATCGACACGACCGCCCGCAGCCGCTCGATCGCTTCCGGCACGCGGCCGACTGTCAGCAGGGCGACACCCCAGTTCTGCAGCCCGTCCAGATCGGTCGGATCCAGTTCGTACAGGCGTTCGTAGTGCGGCAGGGCCTCGGACGCCCGGCCCGTTCGGAGCAGAGCGTTTGCCAGATTCTTGCGTACCTCGCTCCACGACGGCTGGCGTTCCAGGCATTTCTCGTATGGCTCGATGGCCTCCTCGTACATGCCTGCATGCGTATAGGCGAAGCCCAGGAATAGATATCCCTCCGGCTCGCTGCGCGGCAGCGTCAGGCCGTGGCGTATCGTCTGGATTCCCTCCTCGACCCGCCCGCGCAGGATCTGAATGTGCCCCAGCCGGTACCATGTCTGCGAATAGGTCGGGTCGCGCTCCAGGGTCAGCCGGTACGCGTCCAGCGCCCGGTCGAGATAAGTGCCCGACGCGCCGATCTCCTCGGTCTCTTCATCGGCACGCGCGCGCTGAAACCTGTCGAGCCAGGCGTTGCCGATGCCGTAATAGCCCGCCGGGGCCTCGGGGAAGCGGTTGATTATCGCCTGGTAATAGGAAAAACTGTTTTGCCAGACCTGCTGCTGTCGCACGGCCAGCACGGCGAAGAGTGCAATGACAGCGACACCTATCCCAACGAAGGGCACGCCGATCAGCACGCGCTCCGCCACCAACACGGACGGTCCATCGCCTGGCCCGTTTTCCGCCTCCGCGAATCCGCATTTCGACGCTTCGCCGTTTATCCCCCACCGCCCGATCGCCCGGCGCAGGAGTTCCGCCACGAGCACCAGCACCACCACCATCGGTGTGTAGGCAAAGCGATCCGCTGCGATCGTCCCCATGAAACGCACCGGCGTCAGTGTCGGCCCGATGAGCAGCGCCAGCGACGCCAGCAGCGTCCAGAAAAAATCAACGCGCCGTCGCACCGCCCAGGCAGCCGCGCCGACCAGCGCCGCTGTCCCCACGACCCCGGCCAGAAACGGCGGCGACACGAGGCGCACCGTGGACTCGTCCGGCATGATGTACTGCGGGCAGAGGCGAATCGGCACGAACATCTTTGCGAGGTAGAAAACCAGGTTATGACAGGCCACGAGCAGCGTGACGCCCGGCGGTCGGTCCGCGCCCTGGTCGCTCAGATCGACGCCCCACACCTGCGACCGGTACGCCACGTATCCGCCGACAAGCGCAATCCCAAATAACGGCGCTTTTTCGATCACCGCCTGCCGCGAAAACCGCCGAAGCGGCCAGACATCCATCAACAGAAGCACGCCGGGCAGAAAAAGGCTCGTCGGCTTCGCCAGGATGCTCAACACGAACGCGGCGATCGCCGCCGCCATCCACCCGCCGCGCCCGCACCGGGCATACTTCGCATGCGAGAGGACCATGAGCAGAGCGAACGTGGTCGCCAGGATCGCCTTGCGCTGACAGACCCACGACACCACTTCGACATTCAGCGGATGCACCGCGAAGACCAGCCCGCAGAAGACGGCGATTCCCCGGCTGCCCGTAAGCAGAAGGCAAAGGGCGAAGATCAGGGCCGCGTTGACCCCGTGCAGGAAGACGTTGTCGAGGTGAAAGATGAACGGGGCCACGTCGGCCGCGTAGCCGCCGGTGAGCATTCCCTCGATTACCCGGTCCAGCATGAGCGAGACCATCGTCAGCGGCTGGTAATAGCCCAGCACCGTCGACGGCTCGAAAATCTCGGAAAAAAACCACCCGACTTTCTTCCAGCTCGGATACAGGACATAGGGATTCCCGGTGACGTATTGCGGGTCGTCGATGACGAGAAACTCGGCCCGGAAGCTGGGCAGGTATGCCGCCATCGCGGCCAGGAGCACCAGCAGTCCCAACACCCAGGGCCGCAGAAGGGGGGCCTTATGCCCCGGCGTTTGCAGGCCCTGATTGATCTGATCCGCCATGAACCCGCCTGATTTTGGATACCACGTGCCGGGAACGGCCAAAGGAATTCCTTGGCCGCAGCGGCAGGATCATATACTATGATGGATGCGCCTCGGGCGTTTGACCGGCGGGCTTCGCGCGGATGCCCGCCCGGTACGCCAAGCCGGCAAGGTCCGAGAAGAACGTACCCAACGCCCCCTGCCAAACGGGCAGGCCCCACGAATTGCCGCAACCGGCGGCTTTTTCTGGGAACAAAACGAGCCCCTGGTCGGTAAGTTAGCGCGACTGCGGTGCCGATACAGCACCGAGGGGGCCGCCGCAAGCCGCGCACGGCTGTGCCGCCCAAGGAACCCGAACTAATGCGAATTCATCGATTGTGGCTTATCCCCTTTACGCTATTCGGGCTCGGTCTGTCTGCCGGGTGCGCCGTACCTCAGCCGCGCGGCGAGGGCCTTTATCAATATGTAAAGGAGCCCACGACGGGGGCCGGCTACCACCTTTACCTTCCGAAGGACTACGTCAAGAACAACGGGCGCTACCCGACCGGCAAGCTCAAGCGCTGGCCGCTGGTCATGACCTTTCACGGGATGAAGCCATATGACAACGCCCTGCCCCAGGAGCGCGAGTGGGAAAAGGAAGCCGACATCTACGGCTACATCGTCTGCGCGCCGGAACTGAGCACGAGCGACTCCTTCATGGAGTATCCACTCACCAAGGAACACAGCTACGTCCTTGAGGACCGCAAGAACGTGCTGGCGATAATGGATCACGTCGCCGCGACGACGCTGGCAGACCCCAAGCGCGTCCTATCCACGAGCTGGTCCTGCGGCGGCTACCTCGCCCACTATTTCCCCAATCGATTTCCCGAGCGGTTTACCTGCATCGCGACCCGGCTGTCTAACTTCTCGCCCGCCCTCATGACGGAGGAGACCGTGCCGCGCTACAAGGACCGCGTGCCGGTGGCGATCTTCATCGGCGACGGCGACTTCCCGGCCTGCAAGAGCGAAAGCGAAGTCGCCGTGGCCTGGTATGGCGCCCGGGGCTTTCGCGTCCGCGGCAAGATGATCGACAACATGGGCCACAGCCGCATTCCCCAGACCGCCGCCGCCTTCTTCGCCGAGACTCTCGGCATCGAGCCGCTGCATCCGAAGGAAGCTGCCGAAACGGTGGCACTCGTGCAGATGACCGAGTACACGCCGCCCCCGGCCCTCATCGCACAGGTCTCGCCGCTCGGCAGTCGAACCGCACTCGCTTCCGCCGCCCCGCGCACGGCACCGCCGCCTCGACCCATCACGCCGTCTCAGCCGCCGCCGAAGACGACACCGACCCAGCCGCCCCGACCCGCGACCGGCTACACCAACACCAATGCCGGACGAAACTACCCGGCCAACACGCGCCCGCCTTACGACCCGACGCCCGAGCGGCCGGCCCCGGCGCAGCCCGAAACGCAGCTCGCCTCGTCAGAAAACCGAGGCAACTTCCTTGCCGCGCCGCGCGACGACGCACGACCGTCAACGCCCCCGCCGCGGCGCGTGACCACGGCTCAGCGCGAAACCGCGCGGCCGCCGACCCTGACCGAGACCCCCCGGCCCGCGCCGACTTCGAATCAGCGTGAAATCGCCGATGCGTCGAGCCCGCGCCGGTCCGCCGCGCCGCCGAAGGCGGAGCAGCCGCGCCGCACGACGACGTCCGACTCCGCCCGCCGCTACGGACCCTCCCGC
>QEVG01000015.1 GCA_003576905.1 Planctomycetota bacterium
TAATTGACGGTTATCGTTCCGGCATGCGCGGCCGATGTCACGGCGACGACAGCCAGCGCACACATAAACGCGCGAACACTTCGCATGGTCGATTCCTCCCGCCGTGAATCGCCCATTCACGGCGTTGCCTTTTATTTCGGCTTAATAAGTATAGGCTTGCAGTTATGCACTCGCCTGCGGAGACGGTGCATTCCCCCCATCCCCGGATCATTAAGATACACGACAACTCGTGGCAATGCCAATCTCGTGTCGGACTTTTTGCGTGTTCTTCAGCAACTTTTTCCTATGGGACCCAGTTCCCCGCCGCGCGCGTTAATGTGCGGTGCGCGGCCGGTTTATTCCGGCGTCCGGACTCTCGCACCGGCGCTGAATTGGACCGCTCCGGTTCCTTTTCGGGGAAAATCGTTCACCGGCACAGTCTGAATTTGAAGGGACGCAGCCCCGCGATCGATTATCAGTCGTGCGAGGCGATGACGTTTTCCCGGCGATTTCGTCCATGTAGAAAGAAAAGCGGCGTCGTCTCGGATCCTCCGCGAAACGACGCCGTTCTGATTTCTTCCCGCGAATGCCGGGAGCGATGGGTCAACCCTGAAGCTTCTTCGCCTTCTCCACCGCCTCCTCCACCTTGCCCACGTACATAAACGCCTGCTCGGGCAGGTTGTCGTGCTTGCCGTCGCAGATCTCCTCAAAGCTCCGGATGCAGTCGTCGAGCTGGGTGTAGTTGCCGGGGAATCCGGTAAACGTCTCGGCCACGTAGAACGGCTGGCTGAAGAATCGTTCGATCTTGCGTGCCCGGGCGACAAGGAGCTTGTCCTCTTCGGAGAGTTCGTCGACGCCGAGAATGGCGATGATGTCCTGGAGGTCGCGGTAGCGCTGAAGAATCTGCTGCACGCGCTTCGCGCAGTTGTAGTGCCGATCGCCGATGTACTGCGCGTCGAGAATGCGGCTCGACGACGCCAGCGGGTCGATCGCGGGGTAAATGCCCTTTTCGGAAATCGACCGGGCAAGCACGATGAACGCGTCCAGGTGGGTGAAGGCCGTCGCCGGGGCCGGGTCGGTCAGGTCGTCGGCGGGGACATAGACCGCCTGCACCGAGGTCACCGCGCCGCGGCTTGTCGAGGTGATGCGCTCCTGAAGCTCGCCCATCTCGGTCGAAAGTGTCGGCTGATAACCGACGGCGCTGGGCATGCGGCCCAGGAGGGCGGAAACTTCCGAGCCGGCCTGGCTGAATCGGAAAATGTTATCGATGAAGAGCATCGTGTCCGCGCCGGACTCGTCGCGGAAGAACTCGGCCATGGTCAGCGCGGAAAGCGCCACGCGAAGCCGCGCACCCGGCGGTTCGTTCATCTGGCCGAAGACCATCGCCGTGTGCTCGATGACCTTTTTTACTTTGCCGTCGGCAGTCTTGAACTCCGCTTCCTGCATTTCAAGCCAGAGGTCGTTCCCCTCGCGCGTCCGCTCGCCCACGCCGGCGAAGACCGAATAACCGCTGTGCTCGCGGGCGATGCGGGCGATCATCTCCTGAATAATGACCGTCTTCCCAAGGCCGGCGCCGCCGAACAGGCCCGTCTTGCCGCCGCGTACGAACGGGGCCAGCAGGTCGATGACCTTGATGCCGGTGACGAGCTGTTCGGTCTTGGGTGTCAGCTCGGCGAAGAGGGGCGGTTCGTGGTGGATGGGCCGGCGATCCTTCGCCTTCACCTCGCCGCGTCCGTCGATCGGGTCGCCGATCAGGTTGAACACGCGGCCGAGTGTTTCCGACCCGACGGGCACGGCCACCGGCGCGCCGGTGTCGATGATATCCGTTCCACGGCGGAGTCCGTCGGTGCTGCCGAGCACGACCGCGCGCACGCGGCCGCCGCCGAGGTGGCTGGCGACTTCGCACGTCAACGTCTGGCTTTCGGTTCGCGTGCCGACCTTTCGATCCACCTGGCACTTCAGTGCGTTGTAGATCTTCGGCAGCTTGTCCTCGGGAAACTCCGCGTCCAGCGTGGACCCGATGACCTGGGTGATCTTTCCGACATTATTCGCTGCAGCGACCATTTACGATACTCCCGGTGAACTACTTCAATGCCTCGGCGCATCCGACGATATCCAGCAGCTCCATCGTGATCTGCGACTGGCGGGCGCGGTTGAACTGTCTCGAAAGCAGCTTGATCATCTCGCCCGCCGCGTCCGTGGCCGCCTTCATCGCCACCATCCGCGCCACCTGCTCGCTCAGCGCCGCGTCCGTGAACGACTGGTACAGCCGCACCTTTACCGTCTGCGGCAACAGCACCTTCAGGAGCTGCTCCGGTTCGGGCGAGAAGTCATACTGCACGGTGCCCACTCCCGCCGCCGCGGCGGGCGGGGTTGCGGTCTTCTCGGCCGCCTGCGTCGTCTCGCCCGAAAGCGGCAGCAGCCGCATCACTTCCGGCACCTGCCTCCCGGCCGAGACGAAACGCATGTACACGACGCTTACATGGCGAAGCGCCCCCGCTTCGTAGCGCTTCATCAGTTCCGATGCGATCGGCTCGACCTGGTCAAACCGGGGGCGGTCGTCGATGTTCGTGATCGCGCGGTCCACGGCGCGGCGGATGAACCGGAAATAGGCGTTGCCCTTTTTTCCGACGACGTGCAGTTCAGTGGGGCGGTCCGCGTGCGACTCCAGGTGCGCGAGGGCCGTGCGCAGGACGCTCGCGTTGTACCCGCCGCACAGGCCGCGGTTTGACGTCAGGACGAGCAGCAGGTCGGAAGGCGCGTCGGGGTTTTCCCGGAGCAGGGGGTGATCGATCTGTCCTTGGGCGGCCGCGGAGAGCTCCTCGACGAGCTGCGTGATCTTGCACGTGTAGGGCTTGGTCGCCGTGGCGCGCTGGAAGGCCTGCTGATAGCGCGCCGTCGCGATCAACTGCATCGTCTTGGTGATCTTTCGGATGTTCGTCACCGCCTTGCGGCGCTTGACGATCTGTCGTGCCTTTGCCATGGATGCTTCTTTGGCTGTGGTCTTGTCGTGTCCGTCCGCGGGCCCGCCGGCGCTTCCGCCGCCGGCCGGCGATTACTTCGCCGCCGGCTTTGTTCCGGTCTGCTGCACGTACCGCCCCTTGAAGGCGCCGATGTACTCCTTCAGCTTCGCGTCGAGGGCGTCGGTCAGTTCGCCCTTGTCGGTCAGCTCCTTGACGATTTCCGGGTGCTCGTCGTGGAAGAACTTGAGCAGCTTGGTTTCAAAGTCCGCGACCTTCGAAATGGGCAGGTCGTCCAGGAAACCCTTCGAGCCGGCGAAAATGCTGATCACCTGGTCGATGACGTGGTAGGGGCGATACTGTCCCTGCTTGAGCAGTTCGACCATACGCGCGCCGCGGTCGAGCTGCCGCTGCGTGGCCGCGTCCAGCTCGGTGCCGAGCTGCGCAAATGCCTCCAACTCGCGATAGGCCGCGAGGTCGAGCCGCAGCGATCCGGCGATCTTCTTCATCGCCTTGATCTGCGCGTTGCCTCCCACGCGGCTTACTGAGATTCCCACGTTGATCGCCGGCCGGACGCCCGCGAAGAACAGGTCGGGCTCAAGATAAATCTGTCCGTCGGTAATCGAAATCACGTTCGTCGGAATATACGCGGACACTTCGCCTTCCAGCGTTTCGATCACCGGCAGGGCCGTCAGCGACCCGCCCGAGGTCGAGTCGGTGACAACCTCGTGGCCCGGATGGTTTTTGAGATCATGCTGGGCTTCGTGCTTGCCGGGCACGCCGATGTAGGTCTTGCCGTTCGCGCCGCCGGGCCGGTAGGGCTGTCCCGCCGGCACGATGGCCCGGCGCTCGGCGAGCTTGCACGACCGCTCCAGCAGGCGGCTGTGGAGGTAGAACACGTCGCCGGGATAGGCTTCGCGTCCCGGCGGGCGGCGGAGCAGCAGCGAGAGCTGCCGATAGGCCTGGGCCTGCTTGGACAGGTCATCATAAATGCACAGGGTGTGCTTACCCTGCGTGTACATGAAGTACTCGGCCATCGCGCAGCCCGAGTAGGGAGCGATGTATTGCAGCGGGGCGGCGTCGCTGGAGGCGGCCGAAACGACGATGGTGTAGTCCATCGCGCCGCTCTCGCGAAGTCGCTCGACCGTGGTCGCCACGGTCGATTCCTTCTGGCCGACGGCGACATACACGCAGATCACGCCGCTGCCCTTCTGATTGATGATCGTGTCGATGGCGATCGCCGTCTTGCCCGTCTTGCGGTCGCCGATGATCAGCTCTCGCTGCCCGCGGCCGATGGGGATCATGCTGTCGATCGCCTTAATGCCGGTCTGGAGCGGCTGGTTCACCGGCTGGCGCTCGGCGATGCCCGGGGCGGTGTATTCGAGCGGCCAGCGCTGATCGGTAACGATCTCGCCCTTGCCGTCGATGGCCCGACCGAGCGGATCGACGACGCGGCCGATCATGGCGTTGCCGACGGGCACGGAGAGAAGGTTGCCCGTCCCGCGGACTTCTGAACCCTCTTTCACCTTGAGGTAATCGCCCAGCACGACCGCGCCGACCGAGTTTTCCTCGAGGTTCATGACCTGGCCGATGGCCCCGCTCTCGACGTACTCGATCATCTCGCCGGCCATGACGTTGGAAAGGCCGTAGATCTGGGTCACGCCGTCACCGACACCGATCACCCGGCCCACCTGGGAGCGTTCCAGCTCCTCGCGGTAATGACCGATCTCCTGCTTGATGACCGAGGTAATCTCGTCAATCTGGATTCTCATTTCGTCTATCCTTCCGTCACGAAACGGGCGCTGCCCGCGAGCAGATGTTGTTCCATGGATGCCAGCAGCTCTCCGCGCAGCTTCCGCAGCCGCCGGCGAACCGAGGTGTCATACAGTTTGTCACCGATCTGAACGGTGATGCCGCCGAGCATTTCGGGATCCACCCTGGCGAACACTTCGGGCTCCCGGCCCGACAGCCGGCGGACCTCCGCCTTCAGTCGCGTCAGCCGCGGCTCGTCCAGCGGAACCGCGGTCGTTACGTGCACCGCCTGCCGCCCGAGCTGGTCGGACAGCTTTCGGCGGTACGTGTCGCACACGACCGGCAGGGTGTACGCCCGGCGGCGGTCGTTCAAGACCAGCAGCATGTTGAGCGTCAGCGGCCGGACTTTTCCGGAGAAGATGCGTTTCAGGCTTTCGCGCCGGCTGTCGATGTCGATTGCCGCCGACCGCATCATCGCCGCGAATGCCGGCTCGCTCCGCCACAGCGCCGCCAGATCGGCGAGTTCCTGGCCGATCGCCTCCGCCTCGCCCGCCTCGTTCGCGAGCTCAAGGAGGCTTCCGGCGTAGATCGCCGCTGCCGCCTGGGAAATGTCGAATTCGGATGCCATGGTGACTCTAGGTGTTCGAAGTCTGCGAAAGCTCGGCGAGCGACTCGTCGAGCAGTTTCTGGTGGTCGGTGACGGTCAGTTCCTTGCGGACGATCTTCGACGCGATGCTTGTGGCCAGCAGAATCGCCTGATCGTTGAGCTGCTTGATCGCGTCGTCCCGGGCGATCTGAATGTCGCGCCGTGCCCGGCTGAGGATGGCGTCGGCCTCGGCCTTCGCCTCGTTGTGAATCCGTTTCTTGACTTCTTCGGCGTCGCGGCGGCCCTCGTCGATGATCGAATGGGCCTCGTCACGGGCCGCCGCCAGTTTGGCGTTGTACTCAGCCAGCAGCTTCTCGCTTGCCTCCCGTTCGTGCCGCGCCCGCGCCAAAGATTCCGTGATGAAGTTCTCGCGCTGCTGAAGCCCCTTCAGCACGGGCTTCCACGCCGTGACGCGCAGAACCGTGAGGAGGATCAGGAACACGATGATGGACCACAGGGCCGTCCCCAGATCCCATTGGAGCAGGGCCGGCTTGTCGGCCGCGTGGGCGTCGTCTCCGTGGGCCGCGGCCGCGTGGGCGGCGTCGCCGTGCGCGGGAGGATCACTCGCCGCGGCGCCCGCGACGCCGAGTGACAATGCGAGCGACATGCAGAGAAGCGTAAGCAGTGTTCGTGGTCGCATGATCGTGTCCTGATTCCTCAATTCATCCCGGCGTGTTAACCGATCTCGCCCATGATTCCGTTGCAGACCACCAGCGCGAAGAAGGTGAAACCTTCGATCAGCGCCGCCGCGATGATCAGCGACGTAAAGATGCGTCCGCCGGCCTCCGGCTGCCGGGCGATGCCGCCCATCGCCTCGCCGGCGAGGTGGCCGATGCCCTTGGCCGCGCCGAGCGTCACGATGCCGGCGCCGAGGCCGGCGCCGAGGGCGATGAGACCCTTGTCACCCATGAGCTGGGTTCCCTGTGCAAGCAATTCGAGCATGATGCAACTCCTTCTTAGTGCGGCCGTCGGCCGCGGATACCGGTTCAGTGCCGACGTGGTTCGATTAACGGCCAGGGCGTCGGCTGCCCCAACCTCAGTCTGATAATGCGGCGCCGGCCATCAGCCCGTGCGACGCCTGATTCTGCTTTTGTGGCACCGGCGTTCCGCCGGTGACATATCCCGGCTAGTGTTCCGGCGAGACCGACGCTCCGATGAACAGGGTCGTCAGGAAGGTGAACACGTAAGCCTGAAGGAAGCACACGAACAATTCGAGGCAGCTCAAGGCCGCGGCCCCGAGCGAGGCGACCACGCCCAGCCCGTAGTTGGCCGCAATCGAGCCCTTGAAGACAAAGATCAATCCAAGGATGGACGCCAGCACGACGTGCCCGGCGACCATGTTGGCGAAGAGACGAATAGCCAGGGCGAAGGGCTTGATGATCGCGCCGATCAGCTCAAGCGCCAGCAGGATGGCCCACATGACGACATCGAGCAGCCACAGGAGGATGTCGCCGAGGCCTCGCGTGTGCGCCGGTTTGAAAACGTGCGGGGCGAAGTTCCAGATGTAGAGAAGCGGCGCCAGGATCGCCGCCGCCGCGGGCGACATACCGGCCGCGTGATGGTGCCCGTGCCCGTGCGCATGCCCATGTTCGTGGTGTGTGTGGCCGTGTCCTGATTCCATCGCCGGGTCTTCGTCGTGATGATGGTGGCCGTAGGTGCCGTCGACGAGGCCGTGGAAAACCTCCTTCGCGCCGGAAAAGTGAATCATGAAGAAGGCGCAGAACGCCAGACCGGCGGTGATCATGATATTGGCGGTGGCCGTCCCGCCGATGTGCTGGAGCTTCTGTCCGCTGACGAGATAAACGATGGAGTCCAGCGGGATCATTCCCAGGAGATTGCACGTCAGAATGTAGAAGAACACGGTCCACAGGAAGGGCATGAACCGGTCGGTCTTGTCGGCCAGCACCGGCCGGGCCACATCGTTGCGGATAAACTGCATCATCGCTTCGAGCAGGTTTGAGAACCCGCGCGGGACGGTCCGCTCCGGCCCCGCGGCGAGCATCGCCGCATAGCGCCGGCCGAGCATCGGAAAGACGAGCAGCAGAATCACCACCGCGACGAGCGTCATCAGCATCTGGTTGGTGAAATACGTGTCGTGCGGCTTGATCGTGAACAGGTTCAGCGGCGCAGAAAAGTCGATGTCCCAATGCTTGATCGGCTTGCCGAAGCGATGCGGCAGTACGTGGTCAAGAGCGTCGTGGGCGGCGAGAAGCAAGGGTGTCACGCGGCGGTCTCCCGTCGGGCGGATGTCGGGCGGTAGTATCGATTGACCAGGACAACTCCGAAGCCGGTCTCAACCGCGAGAAGGAGGCAGTAAAAGACCACGGCCCAGAACAGGAACGAACCCATCTGCGGGTCGAAAAGTGTCTGATAGATGCCCGCGCCGGCCATGGTCAACAGCAGCCGCAGAGCCGTGCCGCCCAGGGCCGCCTGTCCGATGTGGGCCGGCCAGCGGAGGGCCGTGATCGCGAGCGGAATCATGGCCACCAGCGCGGAAACGAGGCAGATCGCGGCGATGGCATTCATGCTGGTCACGCCGTCCGTGCCCCAGCGCGCGAGGGTGGGGCCACGTCCCGCGGCGGCGGCGCCGGCAGTGACGAGCATCAGCGTGATCATGCAGGAAACCACGATTCTCATGAGGCGGGACGACTCCGCTCTACTTGCCTTCCAGCCGCGCCAACTGCCGGAGCATGGTCCAGGTTCCCAGACCCATGCCGATCAGGATTCCGGCAAGAACACCCCAGGGTGACGACCCGTACCGTTCGTCAACCTTGATGCCTAAGTATCCGAGGACGCCGAGCATGACCGCGAACTGCGTCGCCACGCTCATGTACCGCATCCCCCGCGCCAGAAACGTCATCTGGTTGTCGGGTTCGGGTTTCTGCGGCGACTCGCCCATCGGACTTTGTGCCAAAATGGTACGAAGTCTGTGACAAAAAAAGGCGAGAGTTGCCTTTCGCCCATTGTCTGCCCGGAAGGTCTTCTCCCTGCCGGATCGGCGAGTCTAGCGACCCCCTCCGGAGCCTGTCAACAGCACTGAAATGGCCGTTTTCCGAGCCGCTTTCGGCCCGCCGCCCCCGCTCCCGGCTCTATCGCCTCGTGCCGGATGAAACGGACATTCCGCGCGCCGGTTGACCGGGCAGGACGGGATTCGCGCCAGGGAATGAATGGCTCGCGCTTGCTCTCGCGCCGTAGCGCGGAGCAACAGGAAACGTTGTCCGCAGCCCTTGGGCGGACACTTGTGGGGCTGGTGTATGGGAGCACGACAGAAGCCGGTTGTTCAGGCTGATTTCGGCGGATTGAGGCAAATTTGGCTTTTTTTTTGTTCGGCAAATAACTTCGCCGCTGTTGCGAGGGGGTGGCCGGGCCATACATATAGGACCGCCTCGCGGATTTTTTTTTCGTAAGCGTACAATTCTGGAATGGAACCCGCCCTCGAATCCCTCGCCGACCGGCTCGCGAAGCTGGCTACCCACTTCGACATCACCGGCGAATGGCCCGCCCGATCGCTTGAGCACCTCACCCGCGCGGGGGCGTGGACCTGGGTCATCCCGGAGACCTTCGGCGGCATGGGGCTGGACCCGCTTCGTCAGACCGAGGCCTACGAGGCCGTCGCCATGGGCTGCATGTCGTGCCTGCTCATTCTGACCCAGCGCGACGCCGCCTGCGAACTTATCGCCGCCGGGGAGAACCAGCGCCTGGCCGAGTCGCTCCTGCCCCGGCTTGCCGGCCATGAAATCATGACCAGCGTCGGGATCAGCCAACTCACGACCAGCCGCCAGGGCGGGCGTCCGGCCATGGCGGCCCGGCCCGACAGCGGCGGCTTCGTTCTGACGGGGTGCATGCCGTGGGTGACGGGCGCTCCGAAGTGCCAGATCGTCGTCACCGGCGCGGTCCTTCCCGACGGCATGCAGATTCTCGCCGTCGTGCCCATGGACCGCGCGGGCGTGATCATTGACACGCCGATGCAGCTTGCCGCCCTCCAGAGCGCGCAGACCTGCGAGATACACCTCAAGGGTGTGCGGATAGAAAAGGATCTGGTCCTCCGCGGCCCCATGCCCCATGTTCTCAAGAGCCGGTCTCCGGTCAAGCCGCTTGTGGTCGCCACCGCGGGGATCGGCCTCGCCGGCGCGATTGTGCGGATCATGCGGCCGCTTGCCGAAAAGGCCGATGGCGAGCTGGGAGAATTGTTCGACGAACTCGCCGAGCGCTACGACGCCGTGCGCGAGCGCCTCTTTTCCCTTGCCGCCCGGCTGGGCGATCCGGACCAGGAGATTCCCAAGACCCAGGTCCGCGTCTCGGTGAATGATCTGCTCGTGCGGCTGGCCGCCGGACTGACGATCTTCGCCAAGGGGTCCGGCTTTGTACGCCAGATGGATGCCCAGCGCCTGGCACGCGAGGCCCTTTTTTTTCTGGTCTGGTCCGCCCCCGAGGACGTCCGCGCGGGCACTCTGTCGGCGCTGCTCGACCGCGAGCCGCCGGTGTCGCGCTCGATGGGCTACTAGGGGCGTCCGCCTTCGCGGAGTGTCGTTATTGTGGCAATATCGGGGCGTCGACCTGCGCCAATTCCTGCCGCGCCGGCTTCGCGAAGCCCAGCCAGGGCACGACCACGCCCGGCAGCGACCACGCGATCTGTATCAGGCGAAACCCCAGCGTCAGCGCGAGCATCTGCGACCCCGTCGCCCAGCCGCCGTCGACAAGTACCTTGTAGAACACGGCTTCGAGAAGACCGAATCCCTGAATGCTGATCGGCACCGCCGCCAGCAGAAACCCCACGACGGCCGCCAGCAGCACCGCCCAGAACAGGTGGGTGTCAGTGTGAAGCGTCGAGTGGTAGATGCCCAGGCTCCGGGCGGTGAAATACATCGACGCCACGATCAGAAAATGGCTCGCCATCGTCGTGATCAACGACAGGAACGCCGAGCCGCGATGAAACCGAAGTGAAAACGCCGTGTCGTCGATCCGCTTGAGCTTGTCGCCGAGCGGCAGCCGCGTAAGCAGGGCGTCATAGCGGATCCACTGGCGCACGCGGCGCGAGAAGAACAGGCCCGCCGCGAGGAAAAAGCTCAGCGTCAGATACCCGACCCAGCGGCCGTAAAACCCGATCAGGTCCGTCCGCCAGAACGCCAGGATCGTTCCCGCCGCAAGCAGAAGAAAGCTCACCAGCCCGATCACCCGGTCGAGCAGAACGACCGTGATCCCTTCCGTCCGCTTGTGTGTGATGCGGGCGATGTGATATGCCTTGTAGATGTCGCCCCCGGTCGTGCCGGGCATGGCGAAGTTGAAGAAGTTGCCCGCGAAAGTCAGCAGCAGCGAGTCGCGGAAGCTGATGGCGATTTCCTGCGTGGCAAGGAGCAGTTGCAGCCGCCAGGCAAGGACAAATGTCGTCGGGCCGAGGAAGACAAACGCCAGCGCCGCCCAGTTCCAGTCGGCGGTCGTGGCCAGGTGGCGGATGCCGCGCTCGATGTCGCGTTGCCCTTTGCCGAGTTGTTCCCGGCGCGCCAGCTCGTTGCGCGGAACGGTGCGGGACTGCCCATCCGGCCCGTCCGAGACGACAAGCGTGGACGCCGTCTCGGACAACAGCCTCAGGGGCCGATCCGGGTCGCTGCCGAGCCGCACGTAGTCGTAATAGGTGACCTTGTCGCTCAGGTACCAGACCGCCGCGGCGCAGAACGCCAGCTTGAGAAGCAGCAATGCGATCTTTCGCAGTCGGGATGGCGGAGAGGGTGGGGTCATTGCTCGCGGGCATAGATTAGCCGGGAACGCGAGGGAACGCCAAAGCATGCCGCGGCGCGGCGCCCGGCGGCGCGCGAACCGACTGCGGGCCGCTGAGAGCGCGTGCGATTGACGCGCAGCCCGCGTGGGCTTCATATGATGGCGGTGGGCATGCCCGGTCGGGGCGACGGGCGTTCAATCGGCGAGGTGTTTGTGATGGACGCGTTCATGGCGGCGGCGATTGACGAGGCGCGGAAGGGACTCTCGGAAGGGGGAATCCCGATCGGGTCCGTCCTGGTTATCGACGGCAAGATCGTCGGGCGCGGGCACAACCGGCGCGTCCAGCGACAAAGCGCCATTCTGCACGCCGAGATGGACGCCCTGGAGAACGCCGGGCGGCTGACGGCGAAGGACTATCAGCGAGCCGTGCTGTACTCGACCCTCTCGCCGTGCGACATGTGCAGCGGTACCGCGCTTCTTTACAAGATTCCGCGAATCGTCATCGGCGAAAACCAGACGTTTCGCGGTCCCGAGGAGTATGTCCGAAGCCGCGGCGTCGAGTTGAACATCCTCAATGATCCCGAGTGCATCCGCCTGATGCGAGAGTTCATCGCCGCCCGGCCTGAACTCTGGAATGAAGACATAGGCGTCTGATCGCGTCCATCGGTCCTTCGTACAGATTCCTGCGTCCGCAAACCGCGCCGGCGGGGTCGCGTGACCGCTCGGGGTCCGCGGTGTGCATGGGCGAACGGTTCTTATGGGCACGTCTGTTTTCGGCCGTTTGGAATAGATCGTTGGCGTTTGTTGACTTAAAGCGGTGCGCCACCCTTTCCGATAGGGGGGCAGACGTACCATCGCCGTTCAGCGATTGTGCGGAGGGAATCCGGGAGTTTCCCGATTGGGGCTCCGGAAGTATCCGCCTGATCCGGATAGCGTGGGATTCCGGAAGTGCACCGGAGGAGTGAAAGATGAAACGCACCGCATTCACACTGGTCGAACTTCTGATCGTGGTCATCATCCTGGGCATCCTTGCCGCCGTGGTCATTCCGCAGTTTTCGGATGCCAGCACGGACGCGCGCCTCAGCTCGCTGATGACCAACCTTCAGACGATCCGCGGGCAGCTCGATCTCTACAAGCTCCAGCACAACGGCAACTATCCGTCACTGGCGAGCTTTGCCGACCAGATGACCAAGAAGACCAACGCCGACGGCACCGTGAACGCCGCCGGCAAGTACGGCCCGTACCTCCAGCGGATTCCGACGAATCCCTTCACCGTGGGCGGTACCGGCAACGACGTCACCAATACCGCGGCCGCCGCGAACAAGGCGTGGTATTACGACGAGACCACAGGCGAGTTCAAGGCTAACAACGGTGGCACGACGAACGGCGTGGCGCACAGCTCGTTGTAACGAGTGGATTCCCGGGGCTGACGCCGGCGCGGATACCGCCGCGGAACTTAAAAGAACCTGGCACACGGAAAAAGGGGAACATGTATGAAGAGAAAAGGGTTTACGCTTGTTGAACTGCTGATCGTCGTGATCATCCTGGGCATCCTCGCGGCGGTCGTCATACCGCAGTTCAGCGATGCCAGCACCGATACGCGCGTCAGCTCGCTTCAGTTCAATCTGCGCGAGGTTCGCAAGCAGATTGACCTGTACCGCCATCACCACAACGGCAACTTCCCGGCGTTGGCCAGCTTTGTGGACCAGATGACGAAGAAGACCGACGCCGACGGCACCGTCAACGCCGCCGGGAAGTACGGTCCCTACATGCAGAAGGTCCCCAATAATCCGTTCACGGTCGGCGGCACCGGTAACGACGTCACCAACACCGCGGCCGCGGCCAACAAGGCCTGGAACTACAACGAGACCACCGGTGAGTTCAAGGCCAATGACGGCGGCACCACGAACGGCGTGGCCCACTCCAGCATGTAATTGCAGCGCCGCCTGAACGCCGACGGACCCGATATCCAAGAACTCCAAAGGACCGGAAGCGGTGGGCCCTGCCCGTCGTTTCCGGTCCTTCTGGTTCCGCCGCTGAGTTATTCCTCCTCGCGGCGGATAATTCTTTGCGGCGTTCGGGCTCCGAATTGTATGGTTTGACCGACTCCTACAGCCGACGGCGCGAGGAGGGAATGCAAACATGGGGGCGAAGATACTCTACGACCGAACGAATTCACGCCGGGTTCGGCGCGGCGCATTTACGCTGGCCGAGGCGCTGCTCTCTGCCACCGTTCTCGCCGTCATCTCCGCGTCCGCCACGTTGCCCTTTGTCGCGGGCGTTCAGCAGAACCAGGAAGCCGCGCGCCTCGAACGCGCCGTGGCCATGGGCGAGGCAATGATGGAAGAAATCATGGGCCGCCCGTTCTTTACGCCGAGTGACCGGACGCCGTCGCCCGGCCCGGACGCGGGGAAAACGCGCGAAAATTTCGACAACATCGACGACTTCCACGGCTACGCGGAAAGCGCCGGCACCGCCCGCAATTTCAAGAACGTCGTTATCGCGGACTCCTCGACCGGCGGACTTTGGCGAAGCGCGTTGGTGGAATACGTGACGTTTCCGAATCAATCCGCCGGCGACACCAACAGCTTTGTCCGCGTCACCGTGCAGGTTTTCGACGGCACGACGCCGCTGGTGAGCTTTACCCGAATTGCATCGAGGGAGGATTGACATGGCACGCCCGCGAAACGTGACAAAGCCCGACCGGTTTCGGCGGCGCGGTTTCACCATGACCGAGATGCTCATCGCTGCGTCCACTACAGCCCTCGTCGCCGCCGCGGCGGCAACGCTGACTTCCGCCGTGGCAAATGCGGCGACCGAGACGCGGGGCGTCCGAAGCACCCGCTCAGCCGGTCAGTACGCCATCAAGCGCGTCGGTCAGTCCATTCGCCAGGCGCGGGGCATCGGGCAGGTTACGGGCACCACCGTGACGCTTTGGCTGGAGGACGCAAACAACGACGACACGCTCAATCTCTACGAGGCGGGCATTATCCGCTACGACGCGGTCAATAAGCAGGTGGTATTCGAATACCTGGAGAGCTCGGGCGCGACGCCGACCACGACGCTTTCGGCCGCGACCTTCAAGGATGCGAGCGCCCTGACGACGCTGATGACCAACTCGGACAAGAAATCGGTCGTCTGGGCGGAGGACGTCGCCAGCCTGACCTTCACCGGATACCCGAACTACACCGAAACGCGGATCGTCGAGGCTGCGTTCACGATCGGGGTGGATGACGACGCGATGGACTTCCGCGTATCGGCGAGTCCCCGTGCCACCGCGGATTACCTTTTCGCGACCGATGCCAGCAGTCCGCCGCCGACCGGCTCGACGCGAAAAGCCCGCAAGAAAGTCTCAAAGTGGAACGGTATTCAGGCCTCGGAAATCACCGCAATGGAACTGTAGTCCGGACCGACCGGGCGGAAGCAGGTTGGATGATGCGAAAGAATCGTCGCGGGTACATTTTGATCGCCGTTCTGGGCCTGGCCACCATCGTCACGGCACTCGGGCTGTCGTTTCTCGATTCGCACAGCACGGCGATGCCGAGCGCGGTCAATTACCAGCGGGCTGTTCGCGCGCAGTACCTGGCGGAGTCGGGCGTCGCACTGGCATCTCACTTTCTCATGTATCCGCCCGCCAACGTGACTTTCAACGACTATTACCGCGGAGGATCGGGAATCGCCATCGATGCGACGAGCGACTATACGGATGTTACGGTCGCGCGGTCGGACACATGGGTTCCGGCGGGCACCGACCCCAATCTCTATCGCATTACCGCCGTCGGGGTCGCTCGCGATCCGGATGGGACGGTGCGAGGCAAACGAAGCGTCACCACGGACGTCCTGGTTGCGCCCGCAAAATGGGAGATTCCATACGCCCTGTTCAACCGCAACTCGCTCACGGTCGTGTCGCCGGTTCGATTACTTGGAGACGTGCATGCGAACGGGCTCCTCACGGGGAACCTTGGTTCGTACTGCAATGGAAAGGTCACGGCGACGGGCACCGCCCTCTGGCTGGGGGGAGGACCGCCTTCGGCCGTGCTGTCGCTTCAGCCTTCGTACACGGGGCCGGTGGGCACCCTGTCCAAATACACGAACTACACCATTCAGGGGAAGAGCTACTCGGCCCACACCACCTACACTCGCAACGAGATTAACGCCAGTGATGCAGTGACCCTGAATGCCATTGATATGTCAGCGACGAATCCCGGACGGATAATCGTCTGCAAAAACGGAAACTTCAAACTACGCGTCAATGCGGACGTTAATGGGACGCTGCTCGTCAACGGCAACCTCGAAATCGATGACGCCGGCGCGCATATCGTCCGGGGCGTGGACGGCTTCCCGGCGATCATCGTGACCGGAAACATCGATTATCTGGACGATGACGCGAGCCTCACGGTAACTGGTTCGATTATCTGCGGCGGCGCGATTGACTTGAATTTGGTACGTCGCGGCATCCTCAATGTGACGGGCTCGGTCATTGCCGCCAACGGAATCGTGGACGTAAGGGGAGACTCGACAATCCAATGCACCTGGAGCGCAAGCAGGTCAAGTTTCTGGGATGTCGAAAGTACGCCCACGCCCCAGCCGATTACGGTCCTGAGCTGGAAGGAAGACTGACATGCCGCCGACGAAAGTGGTCACGCTGGACCGATATACGCGCGGGATTCTTACCGCCCTTACGGTCCTGCTCGCCGTCATTGCGATTGAGTTATGGGCGGGCCGCCCGAGTGACCTACCCGCGGCACAGGCCCAGATACCCGATACGGGGCTTCAGCGCAAGATCATTGCCGACGAAGCTCAACGGACCAACCAGTTACTGGAGCAGATTCTCGAACATCTGCAATCCAAGCCAATCCGTGTCCGCGTCGTCGCCGATGAATCATCCGGGACCAAGAGGTCCTCGTCGCGCGCCGCAGGCCGGTAAGGCCCCGCGCCGGAAAGGGGGGGTCCATGCTCGTGCGTCCAGCGTACACATTCATCGAAGTGCTTATCGTGATGGTGGTCATTGCCGTCGCCACCGCGATTGCCTGGCCCGATGACGAGACCGCCGCAAAGGAAGCCGGTCGCCTGGCCACCCTGAAGTTCGAAACCGATGTCGCCTACGCGCGGGGATACTCATTTGCCCGGCCCGATGACCCGGCATTAATCAAGCTCGATCC
This sequence comes from Planctomycetota bacterium, assembly GCA_003576905.1. Lineage (GTDB taxonomy): Bacteria > Planctomycetota > Phycisphaerae > UBA1845 > UTPLA1 > UTPLA1. The sequence continues at coordinate 16,215 of QEVG01000015.1, forward strand.
CGCCAACAACCGGTACTGGATCGGGACGTCGAGCAGCCCCGATACGCCGATCAACCATCCCTTGTCCGGCGATCCGTATGTGGTTCAGTTCGGTCCAGGCGGACCGCGCGGGCTTGAGACAGTCACGATCTACGCCGGCGATTTTGGCGGCGACGAGATCATCAAGTTTGACGGCACGGGTTCCATCGACCAGGACACGCAGGCGATTCTCCAATTCGACTCGAAGGGCACTCCCTATGAGATTGCCGTAAAGCCAACCTCGGGCGAATGTCTCGTCCGCGAGACCTACTCAATTGTCCTGGAGCCGTACGACACGACGATTGGGGGACTCTCCGAAGGTGGCGAGGCTCCCGTCAAAGGGATCCACGTGACGCAGCCTGCCAACTAGGCAGTGATCGTCCACACGACAATCTGCGTGGGCCCCAGGAGGCCGACGTTTTGAAGCGACGCAGCAGACATGGCTATATTGGAGTCGACATCGGCGCCGCCGGTGTGCGCGTGCTTCAACTTGTCGATTGCGACGGCGAACCCGCCGTGCAGGCCGCCGCCCATTACGAGTTTCCGGCCGGGGCGGGGCCCGATGAGCGTTGCGAACTGGTGCCCGGTATTCTTCGCGAGGCCCTGTCGCGGCACGCGTTTTGCGGTCGCGAAGCGGTCGCCGCCCTGGGCATCGGCGAGTTCCAGATGAAGAACATCCGGCTGCCCAAGATGCCGGCGGAGGAACTCGATACGGCGGTTCAGTTCGAGGCGCAGGATCGGTTCGAACTGGGCGGCATGCCGGCGCAGTTTCGATACCTTCCGGCCGGCGAAGTCCGGCACGGCAACGAGCTGAAGGAAGAAGTGATCGTATTCTCCGCCGTGGAGGAGAAGATCACCGAGCGCCTGGCCCTGCTGCACGCGGCGGGACTGCGTCCGGTGGCGATGGACATCACCCCCTGCGCGATTGCCCGCAGCTTCGTGCGCTTTCTGCGGCGCGGCGAGGATGTCAACGCGGTGAACATTTTCATCGACGTCGGCCGGACCGGCTCGACGATCGTCATTACTCGCGGCACCGATCTGTCATTTCTCAAGATCATCGATATCGGCGGCGATCACATGAATGCCGCCGTCGCAAAGGCGCTGAATCTCTCCCGGGAGGAGGCCGCGGACCTGCGCGTCCGGATCATGCACGAAGGCGACGGACGGCGGGCCACGGATCGACCGATCGTGGCCGACGAAATCCGCGCCCGGGTGCTCGATGCCGTTCGCCCGCAGGTCGAGCGGATCAGCCGCGACGTTCAGCTTTGCCTTCGGTACTTCGCCGTGACGTTTCGCGGCCAGCGCCCGGACAGCCTGACCTTTGTTGGCGGCGAAGCGCACGAGCCGGCGCTGCGGCAGATTTTCTCAAGTGCCATCGACATTCCCAGCATGATCGGACACCCCCTGCGGGGCGTCCGCCGCGCGGAGCTTACCGCCGCGCGAAACGAACGGACCCTTCAGCCCGCCTGGGCCGTCGCGACGGGCCTGGCCCTGCGCGGCTCGCCGTGGGTCCGGGTGTCACGGCAGACGCCGGCAATCGCCGCGTCCGCCCTGGCGACGTGAGGAGCGGAGGTTGACGATCGCGTGATCGAGTTCGATTTCATCCCGCCGAATTTTCATCAGGCGCAGTGCATGCGCACCGCGGTGCGCACGCGCGCCGGGCTGATCGGCACGATGATCGTGTTCATGGTCCTCTGGGTCGTCGCCAATCAGCGTGAAATCGCCACCGCCAGCGCCATGTTGACGGAGATCGAAAAACAGCAGGAGCAGGTCAGCATCCACCAGGAAAAGCGCGCCGCCATGGAGGCCGAGCAGGCGCGGCTCCAGCAGCATCACGAGCTTCTGCGCCGACTCGAGGATCATGCGAGCGTGGTGGTCCTGTTATCCGATCTCAGCCAGCGGATGGCCGATACGGTGCTCCTGACCAAGCTTCGGTTTGATTCCCCTTCCATCGCCCGTTACACGGTTTCCGAGGCCCCCGCGCCGGCTCCCAAGGCCAAGCCCGCGGGAACCGGGGCCGCAACTGCACCCGAGGAACCGAAGGAGCCACCCTATCCGAGGGGCAATCGGTTGATCCTGTCGGGCATGGCAACCGACACGACCGAGGTGATTGCCTTCGTAAAGCAACTCGAGGACTCACCGCTCGTCGGCGAGGTCCAGATGCGCCAGAAGGGGCCGATCACCTGGGCCGGTCGGCGCGGCCAGGGATTCGAACTGACCTGCGAGGTCCATGACCAGCTGCGAGGGAACCGATGAGCGCCGCAAGAATGAATCTCGCCGTGACCGCGGTGGTCGTCGCGATCTCCGCCGCATTCGGACTCGGCGCGGTACGGCCCGGCCTGAAGGAACTCGAGGATCGCCGCGCCAAGTTGGACGCCGAGGCGATGAAAGTCCGCGAACAGCAGGCGGGCGTGGGGGATATCGGCCGGCTTTATGCGGCGATCGTCGACCTCGACCGCGCGATGCAGGACTTCCGCAGCCGATTGCCGGCCGATCGCCAGTTCGGCGAGTTCCTGAACGCAATCGCCGAGAACATCCGGTCGAGCGGCATCGAAGACTACATCGTGGAGCCGCAGTCGCCGCGCCGCATCGACGAATCGAAGCTTCCAGAGGATCTCGAGATCGTAAAGGGCACAACCGTATTGCCGGTGCGCGTTGCATTCGAATGCGGATTCGGGCCGGCCCTCGAATTTCTCGACCGAATGGAGAATCTCACGCGGCTCTCCCATGTGGAGTCGCTGCGCATGGTCAATCTGGAGGAACAACCCGGCAGGGTCCGCGTTGAAGTGACGCTGCACACCTACAGCAACGCGCGCGATTAATACACAGGGGACAACCGGGCACCAAGTGTCAACGGGTGAATGATGGCAGCCAGCGCCGGCGAAATCTGGAATCAGCTTCGTGCTCAGCTCGCGGCGGACAAAAAGAAGTCCGGCGTCCTCGCCGCGCTTCTGCTCGTCCTGCTCGTGGCTCTGGGCCGCCTCTGCCTCACGGGCGACGCACCCGTCGCGGTGGATGCCGCTACGCTGATCCCTCCCGCAACCGCGGCGCCCGCGCCGACGAGGCCGGCGCTGGTTCGTCCGACGCCCGAGCCGCTTGCGGCGACGGCATCTCCCTCCACGGCGGCTGTCGCGGGCGAGGCATCCGCAATGGAAGCCGCTTCAGCCCCAGCGTTCGATGCGGCTTCCAGGACGGCCCGCGTCGCGATCGATGGCCTTCCGCGGATGCCGAATCGCGATCTCTTCGTCACACCGGAATGGCATCGATTCTCGCCGGCAATCATTGCCGATGCCCCGATGGCGGGAGGAAAAATGGGCAAGCGCGACCCCGGCGGATTCTGGGCGTCCTTGAGCCGCCGAATCGCGGAACATGAGCGCGAGCGGTCCAGGGAACTGCATGAAATCGAGCGGACGCTTGGCGAACTCGAGCTCCAGTCCACTCTTACCGGACCCGACGCCCTTGCACACATTTCCGGACATCTCGTTCGACCGGGCGACCGGATTCGCGGTTTCCTGGTGGTCGAGATCGGCGATCGCCGCGTCACGCTGAGCAAATCGGGCGTGATCCGCCAGTTATCCATGCCTTGAAACACAACTCACTGGGTCCGACAACCGATGGGTAGGCGAGGACTCGCCGCGCTCCGGCGGCTGCGTCCGCGTCGATAGGGAGATCGTCTTGAAGCATCGGGCGAGGGAACGCTTTGTGACTGCCAGATATGCCGGCCGGCATACGGGCCCCGGTCGAGGCGCGGAGGCCGCCGCAAGGTTTCGGACGCGCCTGTTCGGCTGCGTCGTGGCGCTGGTCGGTCTGGCGCTGGCGGGCGGGCTGATCGACGGCGGGGCGATGGCGCTGGCCGACGAGCCCGAGCACGCTTCCGATGTGCCGGCATCCACGGAGACGTCGGCGCCGGCGACTGAGCCGAAGGAGCAGATAGTCCGCGTGGGACTCGACGATCGGGTAACGATGCACGTTTCCAACCTGCCCCTCGCGGATGCGCTGCGCATGCTCACGGAGCCCACGAAACGGAACATCGTGATGTCGAACGGCGCGGAGGGCACCGTCAGCGCGAGTCTCTACAACGTTACATTCGATGAGGCCCTTCAGGCGGTGTTGGTTTCGAACGGGCTTGGTTTCCGCCGCGAGGGCGATCTGATTTTTGTTCATCCCGTCGAAGATCTCGCGCGGATGTCGCAGTCGGAGCGCCGCATGGATACGCGCGTATTCCGACTGACCTACATGAACGCCGCGGCCGCCAAGCCTCTGATCGAGCCGATGCTGAGCGAGAAGGGGAGAATCGCCACGACGCCGGCTTCCAAGGTCGGGCTGGGCGGGTCAACGGGCATCGAAGACACCGAGGGCGACTCGCTGGCATCGAGTGATGCGCTCGTCGTCACCGATTACGAGGAAGTTCTCGACAAGATCGCGGAGGTCATCCGCGACCTGGACGCCCGGCCCAAGCAGGTATTGATCGAGGCAACGATCCTGCGCGCCACGCTGAACGAAGACAACATGCTGGGCATCGACTTCACGACGGTCGGCGGAATCGACTTCACCACGCTGTCGTCAGTGAGCCCGGCGGCGCAGTCGATCACGACGGGCAACATTCCCGGCCCGGACCTGAACAACACGAACTTCACGGCGCGAACCGATTTCAACGGGGCCCTTCCGGACGGCGGATTCACCTTTGGAATACTGAAGGACCAGATCGGGATCTTTGTCCGCGCGCTCGAGCAGATCACTGACACGGACATTCTGGCCAATCCGAAGGTGCTGGCGCTGAACAAGCAGGTGGGCCAGGTCATCGTGGGCCGCCGCGACGGCTACCTCACGACGACCATCACCGAGACGACCGCGATCCAGACCGTGGAGTTCCTCGAGACCGGCACGGTGCTGACCTTCCGCCCGTTCATCGGCGACGACGGCATGGTGCGGATGGAGATTCACCCGAAGGACTCGACCGGCGGACTGACCGACGCGAACCTGCCCTTCGAGCAGACGACCGAAGTCACGACCAACATCCTCGTCCAGGACGGCCGGACCATTCTCATCGGCGGCCTGTTCCGGGAAGTGGGCACGGCGACGCGCGGGCAGGTACCGCTCCTGGGGAACATTCCCATCGCCGGCGCACTGTTTCGTCGAACGCGCGACGCCACAGTCCGCGAAGAGGTAATCATCCTGCTGACGGTGCACGTTCTGAAGCCGGAGTCGGACGAGATCGCCAGCGCCGACGTGGCGCAGGATATCGAGCGTTACCGGGTCGGTTCGCGCGAGGGGATGCAGTGGTTCGGGCGCGAGCGGCTGAGCCAGGCGCATTACAAGTGGGCGATGGAGCATCTGGCCAACGGCGATGTGGAGAAGGCGCTGTGGGACGCCCAACTCGCGATTCACAACAATCCGCGGCATCTGCACGCGATCAAGCTGCGCGAGGAACTTCTCGGCAAGCGGGCATGGGATACGGACTCGTCCGCGGTGCGCACGTTCGTGCGCGATCGGATCGAATCGGAATCGGGCGAAGTCACGCCGGCGTACGGCAGGCCGGGTCCGCCGTTCACGCTGCCGGAAGGACTCGAGGGACCGAGCGGGTTCGAGGATCACGGCATGGAGGCGGTTGATCCGCCGCCGGCGAGCCCGCCGTCCGAGCCGCGAAAACCCGACACGCCCGCGGCGACCCCGGAAACGAAGATGAAGAGAGTGCAATGAAAGATCGCACGATCCCGACAAGTTGTCTTGTAAGGCCTCGCGGAAGGGCTGCCGGCATGGCGGGACCCGTCCGGCGCGATCGCGCGGCCCGGTCGGCCCGGCGCGCGGCTGTCACGCTTGTCGGTGTCGCAATAATGACACTACCGGGCGGATGCCAGCTTCCGAGCAGTTCCCTGCTCGACGTGCACATGAAAGACGACCAGCGCGCCGCCGCGAAGGGCCGGTGGGACGCCGTTCGCGGGAGCGTAAAGCTCCAGCTTGCCGAGGAGCATTTCAAGGCCGAGAGGCTCGACGAGGCGGAGAAGTCGCTGAAGGAGGCCATGGCGCTGGCTCCGCACGACTCCCAGGCCCAGGTTCTGTTGGCGCGTATCCGGCTCGAGCAGGGCCGGCTCGGGGAAGCCCGCGAGGCGATCGACCTTGCAACGATGATGCGGCCCGACGACGCCCAGGCGCAGTTCCTGGCCGGAATGGTCGCTCAGCGCTACGGCGAATTGCCGACTGCCTACGAGCATTACACTCATGCGGCGAGTATTGCCCCCCATGAATCTTCGTATCTGCTCGCGCAGGCCGAAGTCCTTGTCGCACTTGATAAGCCCACTGACGCGCTTGAGCTGATCGAACCGCGCCTCGCCGACTTCGATCGCGACGTCGCGCTGCGGCTGCTCGCGGCGCGGATCACCCGGCTCCTCGGGCTTCGCGAGCCCTGCATTGGCTATGTGCGCGAGGCAGTGCGCCTGTCTGACAATGATCCGGCCATTGCCACCGAACTCGGCCTGACGCTGGTATGGGCCGGGCGGCTTGCCGAGGCGGTGGATGTGCTCGCGCCGATCGTCGACCGCGCGAAGCGCGTGGAGATTATTCGCGATGAGGACGCGGACGCGAAGCGTCGCAATAAGAAGAAGGACGCCACCGTCGCACCGAGTACGGTTCATGCTCTCGCGCGCGCGTACATGAAGACCGACCGAAACGCCGAGGCAATGAAGGTCCTGCGGAGAGCCATGCACGACTGCCCGGAGGATCCGATCGCGTGGCGGCTTTACGCGCACGCGGCGGTTTCGGCGGGTGACCTTGAGCGCGCATCCGAGGCGCTTCAGGTGTTGCGCGGCCGCGCCGCAATGACGTCTGAGACCTGGCTGCTTGCCGGATACGTCGCACTGCGGCGCGGGGATGTGCCCGGCGCGCGGGACGCCGCCCGAAAGGCGGTGGCGCTTGAGGACGGCCTGGCGGAGGCCCATTTCCTGCTTGGCGAGGCGTCGGAGGCGCTGGGGCAGGTCTCCGCGGCGCGGACGGCGTATGAGAACGCGCTCAGGCGAGATCCGGACCTAACGGTTGCCGAGCGCCGCCTCGCGGCCCTGTCGATGGGAGCAAGCCTGCTCGGAACTGATTCAAACACGGGGTGTGACGATCGAACGGGTGACGTGGAGCCATGAACCAGAGCCAGATTCAACTCAAGCCCTGGTCCCAGACCGAGGACGATGCCGCGGAGACTTTCGCTTCGGCGGAGCCGGCGCTGAGCGCGCCAACGTCGGTGATGCCCGCGCCGGTCGGAAAGACCGTTCGAACTTTCTCGGGGACAAGCTGGCCGGGTCTCGACAGGATTCGATCGATACACGCGCTCGTCCCAACGGCGGCGGCGCTTGTCTGGGTCGTGGGTGCGGCGGTGTTGCCGACGAATCAGCCCGGACTGCCTCCGATCCAAGCGCTTGGCGTGGCATGCCTCCTTGCCTGTGCGGCGGCAATCGTGGTGACGGCCTGGCGCACGCGGCGCCGTGCGATGGCCGCGCTGGAACTGTCGATCGCTTCGACGTCGCGGCGCGCCGCGGGCAAATGGGGCGCAGCGGCGCTGGGTGCCGAGATTCAGCCGCTCTGGGAGGCGGTGGAGCGTCAGACGGCGGAGGTTACCCGGCAGATCGAACAGTTGCTGGAGGAGCGCAAGGAGCTTGGCCTTGAGCTGAGCCTGATTGCGGTCCAGAAGCGGCAGGCCGAGGCGATCATCCGGTCGATGTCGGATCCGGTCCTGGTTACAGATTCATACGACCAGCTCGTGCTGGCCAATCCGGCCGCGGAAGAGCTATTCGGCTTCAAGTGTCCGGATGCACTTCGTCAGCCGCTGACCGTCCTTGTCGCGGATGAAAAACTCGTCGCGCTGATTCGACAGGCCCGGGAGGCCGACACGCGCGTGGCGCGCCGCCGGACGGAGCACGAGATCGGCGAGCAGGTCTTCGCGCTAACGATGTCGCCGGTTGCTTCGGGCCAGAGCGAGGACGAAGTCGGGGTCGAGCATCACGGCGTGGTCGTGCTGCTGCGCGACATCACCAAGGAGCGCAAGGCGGCGCGGCTCAAGAGCGAGTTCGTGGCCCAGGTGGCGCACGAGCTGCGCACGCCGCTCTCGTCGATTCGGGCGTACGTGGAAATGCTCGTCGACGGCGAGGCCGCCGACGAGAAGACGCGCTCGGAATACTTCGAGATCATCCAGACCTCCGCCGACGGGCTGGGCCGCCTGATCGACAACATGCTCAACATCAGCCGCATCGAGGCCGGGACCGTGCGGATCAACAAGGAACCGATCGCCGTGTCCATGGTCGCGAAGGAGGCGGCCGACATGATGCGGCCCGCGGCCGAGCAGAAGGGAATCTCGCTTTCGGAGGAACTGACACCGGTCATGTATCGGGTCCTCGCGGATCGCGACCTGCTCTACCAGGCGGTTCTGAACCTGCTTTCCAACGCGGTGAAGTACACGCCCGAGGGCGGGCGCATTCATCTGAGAGTCATTCCGCAGGAGGAGAGCAAGACGATCCGCGTCGAGGTGAGCGACAGCGGGGTGGGCATTCCGAAGGAAGACCTGCCGCGCATGTTTCAGAAATTCTTCCGCGTTGAAAAGAACAAGGAAATGGCCAAGGGAACGGGCCTGGGGCTGAACCTGGTCAAGCAGATCGTAGAGACCGTCCACGGGGGCGAACTGACGCTCAGCAGCGAAGTCGGAAAGGGCAGCACCTTCGGCATGATTCTGCCGCTGACACAATAGGGCATGACCAGAACGGGTCGGACGGCACACCGGCCCGATTACGGGGGATACACGATGACAGCGTACAAGATCCTTGTTTGTGACGACGAGCCGCACATCCTTCACGTGGTGTCGGCCAAGCTCCGCAACAACGGCTTCGACGTTCTCACGGCCGCCGACGGCGCGGAGGGCTACGAGCTGGCGCGCGCCGAACAGCCGCATCTTGTCTTCACGGATTACCAAATGCCGCTGCTGTCCGGTCTTGAGCTTTGTGCCAAGCTGCGCGGCGATGCCCGGACCGCCCACATTCCGGCCGTCATGCTGACTGCCCGGGGGTTTTCGCTCAGCGAGGCCGACCTGAGCCACACCAACATACGCAAGGTGCTGGTCAAGCCGTTCAGCCCGCGCGAAGTGCTGGCTACGGCGCGCCAGATACTGGACGTTTCAGACGCTCCCACCCTGATCGCGGCGACGGACATCGGCAACTGAGGTTCGGTACCGGTCCCTGGACATAGGAGGTAGACCCGTGGCATCGCCAACTCATACGGGATCGCTGACGACGACGCTCGAATCGCAGGGTCGGATCCCGCTGCCGAAGATCGCCTGGCCGATCGGCCGCGAGCGCTTCGCCGCGCTGGCCCGGCGCTGGCGCGCCGCGGGCTTCTGGCTCTCGCTTTGGAACCGCGACGGCCAGGCCGTGCTCTGGGACGAGGAAGGTCCGCGGCTGTGGAGCACGCTGTGGTCGCGGCGGGGCGCGTTTGCCCGGTCGCTTTCGGAATACGTGCGCGCCTCCGCCGAGAAGTCTTCTTTGGCGACTCATCTCGGCGAGGCGGTGGCGGTCGAGCCAGGGCCTTGGCACCCGGACATCGGATTTCTTGCCATTCCGATTCGCCGGCGAACCCGTATGGTCGGAATGGTCCTGGCGGGCTACACCTGCTCCGATCTGCGGGGCGAAGCATTCGTCCGGATGTCCGGCGCGTGCGGTCTCGATCATCAGTACCTGGTTGACCTGGGTGCGGATGTTCCGCGCATCGCGCCGGAGTCGATCCCGACCATGCTGGGTCTGCTGAGCCTGACCGTGGAACAGGCCCGCGATCTCGACGTGGGTAGCGAGGAAGTCGGCGTCCTGACGCAGAATCTCGAGAACACCTACGAAGAACTGAGCCTGATCTACCGCATCAGCGCCCAGATGGGTCTGCCACAAAAGCCCCAGGAGCTGCTGCTGAAAGTCGGAAACCAGGTGACCGAGGTATCGCGCGCCGCCACGATCGCCTTCGTTTTGAGCGAGACGGCGGTCAGCGCGGCGCATGCCCTGCCCGGCGACGCGAATCCCCAGTCGGTCCGGGATCGCGTCGTTTCGGTCGGGGTGGACGTTGCCGGTCCGATCGATCTCGTCCGCCTGGCCGAACAGCTTCTCTCCGATCCGTCGAAGGCGCCGAGTCATCTGCTGGTGAACAACGCGGCGCAGCGTCCGGAGTTCGGGTTTGCCCACCCGTGGCTGGAGCATGTCGTCGCGCTGCCCCTTTGGCACAAGCAGCGGCTGCTCGGCGTGATGATGGCCATCAACTGCCGGGATGGCGGAGACTTCACCTCGGTCGACGTTCAGCTTGTCCGGGCCGTGGCTGACCGCGTCGCCGCCTTTCTCGAGAATCAGCGTCTCTACGACGATCTCACGGACCTGCTGATGGGCCTGCTGCACGCGGTCGTCAACAGCGTGGATGCCAAGGATCCCTACACGTACGGCCATTCCGAGCGCGTGGCGTTTCTCAGCCGTGCCCTGGCGCGGGCGGCGAATCTCTCGCCGACCGAGTGCGAACGCATTTACCTGGCCGGGCTGCTCCACGACGTCGGCAAGATCGGCGTTCCGGACGCAATTCTCTGCAAACCCGGCAAGCTCACCGTCGAAGAATTCGACACGCTGAAGAAACATCCCGAGATCGGCGTGAAGATTTTGTCGCCGGTTCGGCAGATGCGGGACCTGCTGCCTGGCGTACTGTATCACCACGAGCGCGTCGACGGCCGCGGATACCCGGAGGGGCTGTCAGGCAATTCAATCCCCATGCTGGGCCGGATCATCTGCCTGGCGGACTGTTTTGACGCAATGACCACGAATCGTACGTACCGCGCCGCGCTTCCGCTGGCCACGGCGATCTCCGAGGTCCGCCGGTGCGCGGGGACCCAGTTCGACCCCTCCCTGGCCGAGCTGTTTCTCGGTCTGGACCTCGAACAGCTGTTTCAGGAGGCCCGGGCATGTGAGGGATGCGACGCGACCATGTCGCACCTGGGCGCGCTGCACGCCGTGCTTGGCGACCGGGTCACCCACTAGGAGACGGCCATGTCGGTCAAGGTTGAGAAGTACGGAAATGTCGCTGTCTTGACACCCAAGGAGGACCTCGCGGGAGACATTGCGGATGTCTTCACGGACAAGGCGAAGCAGGTCAACGCCGAGGGCCGCTTCGAAGTTGTGATCGACTGTTCGGAGATCGATGCCTTCGACAGCCTTGGGCTGGAGGCCCTACTCGACCTTCAGGCGCGTTGCGAGGAGGACTTCGGGGCGGTCAAGCTCTGCGGCCTGAGCCCGACGTGCGCGAAGATTCTTGAGATCACGCGGCTCGCGCGGCGCTTTGAGACCTATGCCGACCTCGAGGGCGCGGTGCGGAGCTTTGCATGACCGGCCCGACGGAGCGCAGTGCTCCATCGGTCAGCCGGCGGGACGGAGACGTTCGGCCATGACAGCGTCAGTGGCGACCGCCAACAAGAAGCAACTGGGGCAGATACTCCTGAGCCGGGGGGTCCTGTCGCAGGAACAGCTTGACCGCGCCATCGAGGAGCAGCAGGCCAGCCGGCACAGCAAGCTCTTGGGCGAAGTGCTGGTGGAGCTTGGGCTGGCCACCGAGGACCAGGTCGTCGAGGCCCTCGCCGAGGCGTACAACGTTCCCTATGCCAAGCTGACGCCGCGACATGTCGATCCCAAGGTCATCGACCTCGTTCCTCGTGATTTTCTTGAGAAGCACGGCGTACTGCCACTCTTTCGCGTCAAGGGCGTTCTGACCGTCGCGATGAGCGAACCGGCCAACGTCTTTCTCATCGAGGAGATCGCCCGGATCACGTCCTGCACCGTGCAGGTGGTGGCTGTATCCGGAGCGGACATCCATGCCATTCTCGCGCAGTACGTCAAGAGCGCGAACGTATTCGTCATCGACGACATCATCGAGGACGTGTCGGCCGAGACCTTCGAGCTGATCGAGTCCAAGGTGGACGACATCACCAATCTCGAGGGCATGGCGGGTGATTCGCCGGTCATCAAGCTGGTGAATTACCTGATCTATTCCGCGGTAAAGGAGGGCGCGAGCGACATTCACATCGAGCCGGACGAGACCAGCCTTCGCGTGCGATACCGCGTGGACGGCGTGCTCTACGAGAAGCTCAATCCGCCGGCACAGATGATGGCACCCGTCGTGTCGCGCATCAAAATCATGGCGGGCCTCGACATCGCTGAGCGGCGGCTGCCGCAGGACGGCGGCATCCACGTCATGATGGAGGGTCGGCCGATCGACCTGCGCGTGTCGACCCTGCCGAACACGCAGGGCGAAAAGGTCGTAATCCGAATCATCGACAACTCGCGCGTCCTCGTGAATCTTGAGACCCTCGGTTTCTCGATTGAGATGCTCAAGGGCTTCCGAACGCAGCTCCAGCACCCGCACGGGCTCGTTCTCGTGACGGGACCGACCGGGAGCGGAAAGAGCACGACGCTGTACGCGGCGCTCGCGGAGATCAACTCGCCGCAGCGCAACGTGTGCACGGTTGAGGACCCGATCGAATACAACCTGCGGAAGATCAACCAGTTTCAGGTGAACGAGAAGATCGGACTGAAGTTCGCCACGGTTCTCCGCGCGCTGCTGCGCCAGGACCCGGACGTCATCATGGTCGGCGAGGTCCGAGACGAGGACACGGCGCGCACCGCCGTGCAGGCCGCCCTCACGGGGCACATGGTGCTCTCGACCCTGCACACAAACGACGCCATTTCCGCAGTGACGCGTTTGCACAACATCGGCGTCGAGAGCTACCTCATCAGCGCCGCGCTGGACGCGGTGCTTGCCCAGCGGCTGGTCCGCAAGATATGCCCGCACTGCAAGGAGCCGGTCGAGCCGACCCCGGCGATCCGGCATGCGCTTCAGCGGGCCGGCCTGGAGGCCGCGGAGCTGATGGCCGGCCAGGGTTGCGCCAAATGTCATGGCACCGGCTACAGCGGGCGCATCGGCATCTACGAGCTGTTCGTCCCGGATGACGAATTCCGGCAGGCGATTACGGATGGCGCGACGCTTCAGGATCTGCGCCGCCTGTCGGCTGAAAGGAAGATTCCCACGCTTTATGACGACGGCATGGCCAAGGCCAAGGCGGGCATAACCACCGTCGAGGAGGTGTTCCGTGTTTGCGCCGCATGAGCATGCACATTTTCCGGCAAGCGGGTCCCACGCGGGGGCGGACGTCGCGCCGGCGGCGATTATTCATACGCATATCGGCCCGGCGGACGGCACGCTGGTGTCCGGTCTGCTTAAGAAGTCGGCGGCCGAGAAGGCCAGCGACCTGCTTCTTGTGGCCGGCTCGCCGCCGACGTATTTCGCCGGCGGCCGTTGGCGGTCGCTCGGTGAGGCGCCCATGGACCGGGACGTCCTGCGGCAGAGCCTGGTGAGCCTGCTCAGTGAGGAACAGAAGGTCCGTCTCGACGAACACCGCGATCTGGATTTCGCGCTGGATATTGCGGAGTGCGGCCGCTTTCGCGTGAACCTGCACTTTCAGCGGGGGACGCTTGCGGCGGCGTTTCGGGCCATTCCCACGAACATTCCGAGCTTCGAGTCGCTCAACCTGCCGCCGCAGGTGCTTTCCTTCGCGGACTTTCCGAACGGGCTCGTGCTCGTCACAGGCGGGACAGGGCAGGGCAAGAGCACGACCATGGCGACGATGATCGACCACATCAACCGCACGCGGGCGGCGCACATCATCACGATTGAGGACCCGGTCGAGTTTGCCCTGACGAGCCGAAAGAGCCTGATCGAGCAGCGCGAAATCGGCGAGGACAGCCCGTCGTTCGCGTCTGCGCTGCGCCACGTGCTGCGCCAGCGGCCGGACGTGATCGTGGTCGGCGAGTTGCGCGACCTGGAGACGATTTCCACGGCGATCACGGCGGCCGAGACGGGACACCTGGTCATCGGCAGCCTTCATACTTCCAGCGCGGCGCAGACGCTGGCCCGCGTGATCGATGTCTTCCCGCCGGTGCAGCAGCCACAGATACGCGTGCAGCTTGCGGCATCGCTCCGAGCAATCGTCTGCCAGACGCTGGTGCGCGATGCCGCGAACGAGACACTTACGCCCGCGACGGAAATCCTGGTCGCGACGTCGGCGGTGCGCCGCGCCCTGCGGGAGAACGAGACGCACCTGATCTACTCGATGATTGAGACGGGCCGCAACCTCGGCATGCACACGCTGGAACAGTCCTTGGCGGAACTGGTCCGCGCCGGGCGGATCGACACCGACGAGGCCCTGGCGGCGACGACCGATCGTCCGCGCCTTGCCCGGCTGCTCGGCGTACAGGATCGCATCGACGACTCCCTGACGTCGGCACTTATTCGCGGGGGCGATACGCCGGTCGATATTCCGTGGGCCGATTCGCCGCGGAAGTAAAGGTCGCGTTCAGCCGTGCGGATGCTCGATGACCCGCGCCGGATTCGAAAGGGTATGTCATGGCCGCGTTTACGTATGTCGCGCGCGATCACTCGGGTAAGCTCGTCGAGGGCGACGTCACCGCCGCCTCGCCGGCCGACGCCGCGCGAATGATCCGTAATGAAGGGCGGTTCGTGGTCAGGATCGCGCCGAAGGGCCGCGCGGGCGCGAAGGCCGCCGCAAAGTCCCCGGCCGGGCCGGCGGCAGCGAAGGCATCACCGGGCACAAGCAAGAAGTACCGCTCCGACGATGTCATTTTCTTCACCAACCAGCTTGCCGTCATGATTGAGACGGGCGTTTCGATGTCTGAGGCACTGGAGGCCTGCCGGCACGATGGGAACTCGCCGAGATTCGCCGAGGCTCTTGATGACATTATTCAGCGGGTAGAGGGCGGTTCGGAGTTTTCGGCCGCCCTTGCCGAGCATCCCAAGGTCTTTCCCGTGCTTTATGTCAGCCTGATCCGGGCGTCCGAAGCCTCGGGCATGATGGCGCCGATCCTCCGTCGTCTGGCCGAGCATCTGACCGCCCAGCGCGACATGAAGAAGAAGATCAAGGGCGCGGTGACCTATCCCATCGTGATGTTTGTCTTCGCAATCGGCGTGACCATCTTCCTGCTCACGTTCGTGCTGCCGAAGTTCACAGCCATCTACGCCGGTCGCGAGGACAAGCTGCCCGTGGCGACGCGCACGCTGCTGGGCTTCACCGATCTCCTCATGGCGTACGGGCTCTATGTGCTGGGCGTGCTGCTTGCCGGATTGGGGGGGCTTTTCTATTACCTGCGCACGCCGCAGGGACGCTTGGTGTTTGAAAACATCAAGCTGAAGACTCCGCTTCTGGGCCGGATGTATCACAAGGCGTACCTGGCCCGCAGTCTGCGCACGCTCGGGACGATGATTCAGTCCGGCGTCTCCATGCTCGACAGCGTGCGGCTTACCTCCGGAGTCTGCGGAAGTCGGCAGTATGAGGCGATGTGGACACAGGTGGGGGAGCGCCTGGAAACGGGAAAGCAGTTATCCGAGGCCCTGTCCGACTATCCCTGCGTGCCGCGTGCGGTAAACAAGATGCTCTCAGCCGGAGAACGAAGCGGCCAGCTTGGTCCGGTCATGGAGCGGGTGGCGATCTTCTGCGAGACGGAATTGAACACGGCGATCAAAACGCTGACGAGCCTCATCGAGCCCGCGATCGTGATGTTTCTCGGCGTGGTGGTGGGTGGCCTGGTGCTGGCCCTCCTGCTGCCGATCTTCACGATCTCGAAAGCGATGCATTAGCACGGGTCTAATCGGCCGCGTCGCTTCGGCCGGACAATCCGCCGGCTACTGAAACATTGCCTCGACGAAGGCTGCGACGTCACCTTCCAGTGTGCCGGTTTCGAAGTCGGCGCACACGGGCTCCTCGTCGAGCGACACGCTCAGCTCGTCCATGCCCAGTTTCGCGCGCACAAACCCGGCGATGTCCAGCCCGTCGACGATGCCGTCTTTGTTGACGTCTCCGAGCAGCAGACATGCCCGGGCGTCGATCGTGTAGATTCCGCGGCCGTGCGTCGCGGCGAGAAGCGTCTCCGACCCGTGCATGAAGACGAGCTCATCGACGCTGACGGCGGAGGGTCCGGTGTGGGTCGTGGTCCAGGCGACATCGGCTCCGCCGGCCGCACGGGCGTTTTCCGTGGCAAAGATGCCGACCTCGGTGCCCACGTACAGCCAGGCCGGCTTTTTCGGATGACGGGCGATCCCGCGGATGGGGGCGCTCGGCAGGCCGGTCGCCCCGGCGCCGGTCACATCCTGCCACGTCGCGCCGCCGTCGGTGGTTCGCCAGAGGTTGTTTCCGGCGAAGCCCCCGAGCGCGACATAAACGACGTTCGCGTCGTCGCGATCGATCACGATCCGGGTGACGTAGCGATTGGGCAGAGGGTTCGCCGAGCCGTTGTCGTCGACGGCAATCCAGGAAGGCG
Organism: Planctomycetota bacterium; assembly: GCA_003576905.1. Classification (GTDB taxonomy): domain Bacteria; phylum Planctomycetota; class Phycisphaerae; order UBA1845; family UTPLA1; genus UTPLA1. Next base: position 32,606 of record QEVG01000015.1, read on the forward strand.
AGACGGCGAGCCCGTTCTCGGTGCGATGAATCTCGCCGTTGTTCTGGGCGATCCAGATGACGTCGGAGTTGCCCTCGGCGACGGCGATGGCGCTGATGTAGTCGGTACCGGTTGGGCGAATCTGCTGCCAGGTGAGCAATACGACGCCGGCGCGGGCATTGGGGCAGCGCCAGAGCCGCGCGCCGCCGGCCAGCATGCGCTGCGGGTTATTCGGATCGAGAATGAACGGCGCGATGAAGTTGGCGCTCACGCCGGCGTCGGCGAGCCCGTTCGTGATGTACGAGGCCGACGCTCCGCCGTTGGAAGAGCGGTGGATGTTGAGTGTGATGTATTCGCCATAGGTGTAATTCGGGTTGAGCCAGTCAATGGCGCAGAAACCGCCGTCGCCGCCGAAGGTGAGGTTGGCCGTGTCCGATCCGGCCACCAGGCGGAGCGTTCCGTTGTCTTGTGTCCCGCCGATGATCTTGCCGGTTGGGCCGTCACCGGCCGCTCCGTAGAACTGCGTCGTGCGGTACTCGGTGTCAAGGTTTTGCCACCCGCCTGACGTGGATGCCGCGTAGATGTCGTCCGTCTTCCAGACGCCTCCGTCGGTGCAGACATAGACGCGCCGATTGCCGGACCCGTCGAAGCCGGGGTCGCCGACGATCGCGTGAAGATCGACGTGCGGCTGAACGGTCATGATGTAGCCGTCGGAAATCTGGGTGAATGTCTGCCCGCCGTCGAGGGATCGGACGAAGTTGTATCCTCCGGTCACGAGCAGGTCGGGGTTGGTCGGATCGACCCACAACGGGTTTGCGTACCAGCTCACGCCGGTGTGAAAACTCCCGGCTGTCTGAATCGCGTAGCTCTGTCCGCCGTCGATGGATTTCCAGATCTTGCCGTCACCCGCATTGGAGGCGTACACGATGTTCGGGCTGCTCGGGGCGTAGGCCAGCTCGAGCCGCGCGCCGAATCCCTGGACGCCGGAGAGTCCGGTGGACACGGTCCAGCTGAATCCGCTGCTTTGCGAGTACACGGCGCGGTGGACCCAATCGCCGACACCGCCGTCCCAGTCCAGAACGTGGGCCACGGCCCTGGTTCCGTCGGTCGGGTCGAAGGCCACGTAGAAAGAGCCCTGTGCGGGCCGTCTCTGGAGCCAGCTTCCTCCACCGTTCGTCGAGCGATAGATGCCGCCGTACCGGCGTGCCGCAAGAATGAGGTTCGAGTCGACCGGCGACACCGCGATCCGGCAAACGTTGTCCCACGATGCCGTCGACGAAAGCTGCGTCCAGGTGTAACCGTTGTCGACGGACTTGAAGATTCCATCCCCCTCAATGGCGTCGCCGTTGAAGAATCCCTCGCCCGTACCTGCATAGATGGTTGTCGGTACCTGTGGATCGCGCGTCAGGCAGCAGATGGCGAGGTTCTTCATGTCGTCGGCCGCGGGGGTCCAGGTGGCGCCGCCGTCGGTGGAGCGCCAGATGCCGCCGCTGACCGCCCCGGCAAGGAGATGATTCGGGTCGTTGGGGTCGATGAGGATGGACCGGGAACGCCCGCCGACGTTGCGCGGCCCGCGTTCAATCCACTCGGCCGGGTCGAGGCCGGCGAAGCGGGTCGCTCCGCGCTGCGCGACCTGGCCGAGGATCTCGAGCCGCTGCGCCATCGCAGCACGCAGAGAGCCGGGCTTGATCTCGCCGTTCTCGTCGGCCCAGGTCTTTCGGCGCCAGCGGCGTGCCTCATCCGGGTTTACCGCTCGGGGCAGCGCGACGGGCTTGTTTCGAACCGCGGCGTCCAGCGAGGATGTCTCTCCATGTGGACGGATGTCGGAGCGCGAAAGGCCCGCCGGGTGAGCCAGCCAGACGACACTCCAACCCATCGCCACCAGGGCCACGGCCGAAAGGAGACGATTCAAGGGAAACTCCCACCCCGCCATCGCGCGGAAAAAAAGGCTCTCGCGATATTATATCAGATCGATGCCTCGGAGTGTCTTCGGTCGCACCAACGCGAAGGCCCGCGAACGCCGTTACGGGCGGACCGCCGCCCCGCCGCCCCGTGCCATCTGGTCCCGGAAGTACTCCACCGTATGGGCAAAACCGTCACGCCAGGGTGTCGTCGGGTTCCAGCCGAGGAGCGTTCGCGCCCGGGTCAGATCGGGCCGGCGGCGCTCGGGATCGTTGACGGGGCGGTCCACGAAGACAATTTCGCTCTTCGAGCCGATCAGGCGGATGACCTCGCGGGCGGCATCGAGGACGGTGATTTCGTCGTCGTTGCCGATGTTGATCGGCTCATGAAAGTCGCTGTCCGCGGTGCGCAGAATCGCCTCGACGAGATCGTCGACGTAACAGAAGGAACGCGTCTGGGAGCCATCGCCGTGTATAGTGATCGGCGCGCCCGACAGGGCCTGATTGATGAAGTTGGGAAGCGCGCGTCCGTCATTGGCCCTCATGCGCGGGCCGTACGTATTGAAGATGCGCACGATCCGCGTCGCGACTCCGAAGTTCCGATGATAGGCGCTGGTCATGGCCTCGGCGAAACGCTTGCCCTCGTCGTATGGCGCGCGGGGACCGATCGGATTGACGTTTCCGCGATAGGTCTCCTTCTGCGGGTGCTCCAGCGGATCGCCGTAGCATTCGCTGGTCGATGCCTGAAGGTAAAGTGCGCTCTTGTCGCGGGCCAGGTCGAGCAGGTTCTTCACGCCGACGCTGCACGTCAGCATGATTTCGATCGCCTTCTCGTGAAAATCCACGGGAGATGCCGGGCAGGCCATGTTGAAAATGCGGTCGATCGGGCCGTCAATTGTCAGCGGATGCGCGATGTCCTGGCGGAGGAGCGTCAGGCGGGGGTTTCGCGAAAGGTCGGTGGCGTTGGCCTCGCTGCCGGTGACAAGGCTGTCGACGGCAATGACCTCGTGGCCGGCGTCGAGCAGGCGTGTGCAGAGGTGATAGCCGATGAAGCCGGCGCCGCCGGGCACGAGGATACGCATTTGGTCATTGCTCAGTGGGGGGCCCCTTGTTGCGATTAGGGGCCGCCTAGCCCATGATCGACTCGATCCGTGCCCGCACGTCTCGCAGCCGGGTGACGCGCAGGCCGAAATGGTCGTTGGCTCGTACCGCGACGCCTTCGCCGATCTGGCGGTTTCCGACCATCAAATCGAGATCGGAGTCCACGGTACGCTCGAACTCCAGAATCGTACCCGGGCATATCTTGAGAATCTCGTTCAGGCGCATGGGACGCTCCGCGAGACGCACGTGGACCGGGACCTTGAGCATCAAGACGCGCTGAAGTCGCTCGGGGACCGCGTTCGACACCGGCCCGGCGCTGCGGGCTTGTGAAGGAGGGCCGACTGGGGCCGCCGTCATGGTCGCGGCCGAGGCGGAGTCCATTGTCCTGAACCGTCCGACATCCGAGGCAAGCGAGGACACGGCGTCCTGGGCCTCGTTGATGACGGCGTCGATTTCTTCCTTTGAGAACATATCGCGTGGTCAGTTTGCTTTCTTCGCCGGCCTGCCCGCGCCGTCCGGGCATCGCGGCGCGCAGCATAAGCCTGTGCATCATATCGGCCCCCGGTGGGTCAAACTTGAAGTTACAAGCATTTGCCGGACGGACAATTACGGCAGTTTGCCGACCACGATGCAGGCATTGTGGCCGCCGAACCCGAAGGAATTGCTGATAGCCATGTTGACCTTGGCGTCCTGGGGCACCAGGGGGGTGTAGTTCAAGTCGCACCCCTCGCCGGGGTTTTCGAGGTTGATCGTCGGTGAGATCACGCCGCCGCGGATGGCCATAACGGTCGCGATCAACTCCACGCCGCCGCTCGCGCCGAGGAGATGCCCGATGGAGCTCTTCGTGCTGCTGACGCGGAGCTTTCGCGCGTGATCTCCGAAGACGGACTTGATCGCCATGGTCTCGGCCACGTCACCGAGCGGCGTGCCGGTGCCGTGCGCGTTGACGTAGTCGATCTGGTCCGGCGAGATGCCGGCGTCCCGAAGGGCATACGTCATTGCGGCCGCACCGCCCCGGCCGCATTCGTCGGGTTGGGTGATGTGGTTGGCGTCGGCGCTCATGCCAAAGCCGAGCACCTCGCAGTAGATCCGTGCGCCGCGTTTGCGGGCGTGCTCAAGCTCTTCGAAGACGAACATGCCCGCGCCCTCGCCCATGACGAAGCCGTCGCGGTCGCGGTCAAAGGGGCGGGACGCCCGGGCCGGCTCGTCGTTGCGCTCGGACAGGGCCTTCATGGAGGCAAAGGCGGCCAGTCCGAGGGGTGTCAGCGCCGCCTCGGCGCCGCCGGTGATCATGATGTCGGCTTCGCCGCGGCGGATGGAGTGCAGTGCATCGCCCATGGCATTAGTGGCCGAGGCGCAGGCCGTCGCGACCGCCGTGTTCGGGCCCTTGGCGCCGAACAGGATGGAGACGTTTCCACTCGCTGCGTTGACCATCAGCTTGGGGATGGTGAAGGCGGAGACCTTGGAAGGGCCTTTTTCGAGCAGGCGGAGATGCTGTTCCTCCAGCTCGGTCAGGCCGCCGATGCCGGAGCCGGTGATGACGCCGAGCTTGATCGGGTCAAATTTTCCGATCTCGAGTCCGCTGTCCTTGAACGCGAAGGTTGCCGAGACGACCGCCATCTGGGTGAAGCGGTCCATCCGCTTGATTTCCTTGCGGTCGATGAACTGGGCGGGGTCGAATTCGCGGCACTCTCCGCCGAACCGCACGTCGAATTGCGTCGCGTCGAAGCGCTGGATGGGCGCCACGCCGCTCTCCGCGGCGAGAAGACGCTCCCAAAATTGATCAACGGAGTTCCCCAGGGGGCTAACGAGCCCCATTCCGGTGATGACGACGCGGCGGCGGCTGGACATCGTTTCAGACCTCATCTGGCGGGATTCGGACCGGTCCTCGCGGAACCGTGGTCATTCCTTCTTCTGTCCCTGGGCCTTGACGATATAGTCAACCGCGTGGCCGACGGTCTGAATTTTTTCGGCTTCCTCATCGGGGATGGAAAGCTCGAATTCATCTTCGAACTCCATCACCAGTTCGACCGTGTCCAGCGAGTCGGCGTTCAGGTCGTTGACGAACGAGGTCTCCATGTTGATCTCGGCCTTGTCAACGCCCATCTGCTCACTGACGATCTTGACTACCTTTTCCTTGACTTCTTCGGGGGATATCGCCACCACAGTGCTCTCCTACAACAATCCCGGCATCGAAATGCCGTCATTCCAGTTCAAACTTCTTCAAACGTCCTCAGACCCGCCGCTCGCCCCGGCCTTTCCACAGGTGCCGGCGGACCGTCGGGTCGCCATTGCCCGTGCCGGCTCCGGGCCCGGCCTACATGTGAAGCCCGCCGTCGACCACGATCACCTGCCCGGTGATGTACGAGGAGGCCGGCGAGGATAGAAACGCAATCGCCGCCGCCACCTCGTCGGGCTCGCCGAATCGCTGCAGCGGGATGAGCGGGCGAACCTGCTCCTTGACCTTCTCCGACAGGACGTTGGTCATGTCGGTGTTGATGAACCCGGGCGCGACGGCGTTGCACGTGACCCCGCGCCGGGACAGTTCCTTGGCAACGGACTTGGTGAGACCGATTACGCCGGCCTTGCTGGCCGAATAGTTCGCCTGGCCCGCGTTGCCCATGATACCGGAGATGCTGGTGAGGTTCACGATCCGCCCCCATCGGGCGCGAACCATGTACTTGGACACGGCGCGGGTCATCTGAAAGACGCCGCGGAGATTCGTCGCGATCACCTCGTCGAACTGCTCGTCGGACATGTTCATGACGAGCCCGTCCCGGGTGATGCCGGCGTTGTTCACGAGGATGTCGATCCGGCCGAAGTCGGTGGCGATGTCGTCCACCCACTTTTCGATCTTGGTCGAATCGGTCACGTCCAACGTCCGCGTCACGATCTTGCCGATCGATCGCTGATCCGACGCCTCAGCCGACAGACTGCTGAGCCGCTCGGCGTTTCTCGCGCAGGCGATCACGGTAGCGCCGGCGCGCGCCAGCGCCAGGCTCGTCGCCCGGCCTATGCCTCGCGAACCGCCCGTTACGATCGCCACTCGATCGACAAGATCCGCCATGCTGCCTTCCAATCTCATTTCTTGACGGCCGGCTCCGGCCGGCGCGATGCTGGACGTACCACCGATTCAGGCCGACACGCGCTCCATTGACGCGGCCGATGAATAATTCGTTGCCGTGACCGAGCGGTTGATCTTCCGCATGAGGCCGGTCAACACCCGTCCCGGGCCGACTTCCGCAAAGCGGTCGTAGCCGTCGGCAATGAGGCGCTCGATGGACGCCTGCCAGCGGATGGGCTTGGCCACCTGCTCGCGCAGCGATACCCGAACGCTCTCCGGGCCGTCATAATAGCCAGCAGACACGTTTGCGACTACTGGAATCTGGCCGGGGGTGATTTTAGTGTTTTGGAGGGTTTTCCACAGGCCCTCGACAGCCGGTCCCATAAGCGCCGAATGAAAGGCCCCCGCCACGTTCAGCGGCACCGCCCTTGCCCCGTGGTTTTCGGCGACTTTCAAGGCCCTTTCGCAGGCCGATTTCGAGCCTGAAATAACAATCTGGCCGGGGCAGTTGAAGTTTGCCGGTGCAAGCGTTTCCCCCTGTGCCGCGTCGGCGCAGATGCGGTTGGTCGTTTCCTCGTCGGCCCCCATGATCGACACCATTCCACCGACGGACGCTTCGGCCGCGGCCTGCATGAGCCGACCTCGCTCCGCGACGAGGCGCAGGCCGTCGTCGAAAGAGATCCATCCCGCCAGATGCAGAGCGGTGTATTCCCCGAGGGAAAGCCCGGCCATGGCGCCCGCGGAGAGTTCGTCGGCGATACCGGCGGCCTTCAATGCATGCCAGACGGCAACGGACGTCACGAAGATCGCGGGCTGGGACCATTGAGTGGTGTCCAGCTTCTCGGCCGGCCCGTTCAGCACCATGTTCGCCAGGTCGGCACCGAGAATGTCGTTGGCCCTGGCGAACACTTCGCGCGCGGCCTCCGACGTTTCGTATACATCCTTGCACATGCCCACCTGCTGGGCGCCTTGTCCGGGAAAGATGATTGCGTTCTTGCTCACGACTTTCTACCTGGTGATCCTTTGGCCGTAACGGGTTTCTTGTCTTGGGGCGTCCGGAGGAATCAGACGCGGATCAGGGCGGAGCCCCATGTGAGCCCCGCGCCGAACGCGACGAGGAGCACGAGATCTCCCGGCTTGATGCGGCCGGACTCACGGCATTCGTCGAGGCCGATCGGTATCGATGCCGCGGAGGTGTTTCCATAACGCTGGATATTCGTAAAGACACGGTCCTGGGGCAGGCCGAGCCGCTGCCGCGCGGACTCAATGATCCGCAGATTCGACTGGTGCGGGATGACCAGGGCGATGTCATCGGGCTTGACACCCGCCTCGGCCAGAGTCGTGTCGATCAGCTCAAGGTTTCGCTTGACGGCCAGCTTGTAGACCTCGCGGCCCTGCATCTTGACGTAGTGCAGACGTTCGTCGAGGGTCATCTTCGAGGCGGGCAGGCGCGACCCTCCGGCGGGCACGGCCAGCATGGACAGACCCGAGCCTTCGGCCTGCATGCAATGATGCAGGAGGGCGGGCCCGTTCGCGTCCGACACGGCCGAGAGAATCGTCGCCGCGGCGCCGTCGCCGAAGAGGATGCAGGTGCTCCGGTCCTCGTAATCGGTGATGCGGGACATTGTCTCCGCGCCGATAAGCAGGATGTTGCGATAAGGGCTATTCTGGAGAAGGTAGGACGAGAGAATTAAGCCGTAGATGAAGCCGCTGCACGCGGCGGCGACATCGAACGCGGGCACCGGCGGTCCGCCCAGGGCCTGCTGCACGAAGCAGGCGGTCGATGGGAACTGGCACTCCGGTGTGATGGTTGAAACGATGATCAGGTCGATGTCGGCGGGCGTCAGCTTCGCGTCGGCCAGGGCCTTGCGCGCCGCCTGTGTGGCGAGCGTGGCCGTTGATTCTCCGTCGGAGGCGACCCGGCGCTCGAGAATACCCGTTCGCTCGCGAATCCAGTCGTCGGTGGTATCGAGCCGGTCGACGAACCACTGGTTCGGCACCACCTTTTCAGGCAGCGCTCGGCCGGTCCCGGCGATCCGGATTCCGAGCGGATCAGGCATTCGCCGGCTCCTCCTCGGTGAGTCGATCGCAGAAGACTCGGTTCAGATTCTCCTTGGCGTACTGGATGGTGATCCGCACTGCGTTCTTGATCGCTCGTGCGTCGCTGCTTCCGTGACAGATGATGCAGATTCCGTCGACGCCCAGCAGCGGCGCTCCGCCGTGTTCGCTGTAGTCGTGCTTGGCCCAGATTTTCTTGACCACGGGCTCGAAGCGCTTGGCGAGCTCGGGGCTTTCGTCGGCGATCTCGCGGGAAATCGTCTTGAAGATGCCGTCCGAGAGACCTTCGGTGAGCTTGAGGACGACATTGCCCACGAACCCGTCGCAAACCGCCACTTCGCAGACGCCGGAGAAAAGATCGCGGCCCTCCACGTTTCCGACGAAGTTAACGGTTGGGTCGCGCTTGAGCAGTTCGTGCGTCAGCTTGACGAGGGGGCTGCCCTTTACTTCCTCGCTGCCGATCGAGAGCAGTCCGACGCGCGGGTTTTGAATCTTGAGCACGTGCTCCGAATAGGCCGAGGCCATCTGTGCGTATTGAAGCAGGTGATGCGGCTTGGGGGCCACGTTCGCTCCGACGTCGCACACCGTCAATGGGCCGTGAAACGAGGGCAGGACCACGGCGATTCCGGGGCGCTGAACCCGGCCGAGCGTTCGCATTTTCAGCTGTGCCGCGGCGACGCACGCCCCCGTGTTGCCCGCGCTGATGACCGCGTCGACCAGCCGCTCCGAGGCCAGCTTGACCATGATCATGATCGACGAGTTCTTTTTCTGGCGGAGGGCTTCGACCGGGGAGTCATCCATCGCGATGACGTCGGGGCAGTGATGCACCCTGATCTGCCGGTGCGAGGCGAATTCGGGCGGAAGGTGAGCGCGAATTGCATCTTCCTGGCCCAGAAGAAGCAGCTCGTCGTCGGCCGAGAGGAACTGGAGGCCTTCGACCGCGCCGCGCACGATCTGGGCGGGCGCGTAATCGCCTCCCATGGCGTCGATCGCTATCCGCATGGCGGTATTACGACTCCTCGGTTTCGATCTTGAGGGATACCTTTGAGTTGTGGTATCCGCAGTTTGAGCATGCCCGGTGGGGCAGCTTGGCCTGGCCGCACTTGAGGCAGGCGGCGATGTTCATGGGGCGCAGCGCATGATGCGACCGGCGCTTTCGTTTCATGGACTTGCTGGACCGTCTGGCCGGAACCATATCAACACCTGAAAAAGCGAAAATCCGCGCTGAGGCTGCGATGGAACCCGCTTCCAGCCAGCCCGACACTTCTGAGCGACTCACTCTCGTCTGAATGCCAAGCCCAGCACTCTAAGCGGACCGCCCCGTGCTGTCAAGACCGGCGGTCGCCGGCAACTCGTTGCCGCATCGAATGTTGACGATGCGGGGTCTGCGTATCAGCGGCTGCGGCGATCCCGACGGGCAGTCGCCTTTGTGATTTTCTGTCCGGCCGATTTCGGGTCCCCGGGCGATCCCGACGCAAGCGAAAAGAGCGTGGGGGAGTCTTTAAGCGCCTTGATCCGGTCCCGGAGCCGCGCCGCCCGTTCAAAGTCCAGGGCCTCGGCGGCGGCGAACATCTCCGCCTCCAGCTCCGCGATCGATTCGGTCACGTCGTAGGCCTCTTCGCTGGCGCGGATGGCGTCGCGCGCCGTCTTTCGGGCCTGCACATGCTCCTCGAGGCCGCGGCGGATGGCCTTGCGGATCGTCTCGGGCGTGATGCCGTGCTCCTTGTTGTAGGCCTCCTGAAGGGTCCGGCGCCGCGCCGTCTCATCCATCGTCTGCTGCATGGCAGGCGTGATCTTGTCCGCGTAGAGATAAACTTCGGCGTTGACGTTGCGAGCGCACCTTCCGATCGTCTGAATCAGGCTGGTCGCGCTGCGAAGAAAGCCTTCCTTGTCGGCGTCGAGAATCGCCACCAGCGACACTTCCGGCAGGTCCAGCCCCTCGCGCAGCAGGTTTACGCCGACCAGGACGTCGTATTTTCCGTCGCGCAGCTCCCGGAGAATCTGCACCCGCTCCAGCGTGTCGATTTCGCTGTGCAGATATGCACCTTTTATTCCCGTCTGCTGGATGTATTCAGAGAGGTCTTCGGCGAGGCGCTTGGTCAGGGTCGTGACCAGTGTGCGCTGACCCGCCGCGGCGCGGACCTGAATTTCGTGCAGGAGGTCCGGCACCTGTCCGCGCGCCGGCCGAACCGAAATCAGCGGGTCCAGGAGGCCCGTCGGACGGATCACCTGCTCGACGACCTCTCCCGCCGTCTTCCGGAGTTCATAGGGCCCGGGCGTCGCGGATACGAAAAGCACCTGGTCCCACATCGACTCAAACTCCTCGAAGCGCATGGGCCGGTTGTCCAGGGCGCTGGGAAGGCGGAAGCCGTGTTCGACCAGCACTTCCTTGCGTGCCCGGTCGCCGTTGTACATCGCGCCGATCTGCGGGATCGTGGCGTGCGACTCGTCGACGATGAGGAGGAAGTCCTTTGGGAAGTAGTCCACCAGCGTGTACGGCTTGGCCCCCGGCGGCGAGCCGACAAGGTGACGCGAGTAGTTCTCGATGCCCGAGCAGTAACCGACTTCGAGAATCATTTCGAGATCGTACTTCGTCCGGGCCGCGAGGCGCTGGGCCTCGAGGAGCTTGCCCTGGCGGCGGAAATAATCGAGCCGCTCGTCAAGTTCCTTTCGGATGCTCGCCACGGCGCTTTCAATCCGGTCCTGAGGCAGGACGTAGTGCACGGCCGGGTACACGTAAAGCTGATCCCTGGCTTCCAGCGTGGCCCCGGTCAGGGGGTTGATGATGGCGAGTTTTTCGATCTCGTCGCCGAAAAGCTCGATCCGGAACGCCAGTTCCTCGTGGGCCGGGAACAGTTCGATGACATCGCCGCGGACCCGGAAGTTGCCCCGGTCGAGGACGATGTCGTTTCGGTCGTACTGAAGGTTGACGAATCTTTTGAGCAGGTCGTCGCGGGGCATGGTCTTGCCCACCCGGAGGTCCAGCACGCTTGCCTTGTACTCGTCCGGGGACCCAAGCCCGAAAATGCACGAGACGCTGGCCACGACGATGGTGTCGCGGCGGCTGACCACGGCGCTGGTCGCCGCGAGGCGCAGGCGGTCGAGATCGTCGTTTCTGGACGAGTCCTTCTCTATATAGATGTCGCGTGCAGGGATGTAGGCTTCGGGCTGGTAATAGTCGTAGTAGCTGACGAAGTACTCGACGGCGTTATGCGGAAAGAGCTCGCGAAACTCCTCGTAGAGCTGTGCCGCGAGCGTCTTGTTATGGGAGATGATCAGCGTGGGGCGGTTCAACTGCTCGATCACGTTGGCCATCGTGAACGTCTTGCCCGACCCGGTCACACCGAGGAGCGTCTGGAATCTCTTTTTGTCCGCGGCAAATCCTTGAACCAGTTGGTCGATGGCCCGAGGTTGATCTCCGCCGGGCCTGAGGGGGGATTCGAGCTTGAAGGCATCCATGTTGCTTGGCCGCCGGATCGTGGCCAGACACACAGCGGCGGGGCGCCATGTATCTTGCATGCGGCAGCGAGACCATAGTGCGCCGAATCGCGGATGAGAAGCGTCGCTCAGCCAGCAAATGAGGAAACGGCGACCATGCGCTTCCTCCCACGGGAAACAGGTCGCAAGATACGATATGTTTGGCCTGGCGGTTCGAGAATCGTCGGGGCATCGTTGAAAAGCGGGCCTGGCGGGTGGCACAGTTATTGCGACATAAAACTTTTCTAAATATAGAGTTACGAATGCTGAGAGCGTGCGTTGGTCCGAGAAATCTGCGTCCTGATGTGTTGAAAAAATCTTCAACTTTTTTTAATCCACCCGGCCCAACGCTTGACTCGCAATGTCGGTTTCTGGTACAAATGGTCATTGTGTAGGAGGGCATATCTAAGCAGGCTCGCGTATGGAGCCGGGTGCCCGAAGCCAGATTGATTGCAGAGCGAGGGATCTCGAGGAAGAAGCAGGCGCTCGATCCGGGGTGGTGCCAGCACGCAAGAAGTGAAGAGCCTCGATAAGCTCCGCAAAGGCTTATTTTTTGGTGTTCTGAAGCGAAGTCCGCATTTTTAGGATTTCAGTCCTGCTCATCGCCAAGTGGTCGCCGGATGACCGGGCAGTGAAACAGGTGAATCCGGAATGCAAGAAAAGGAACAGGAGGATTGGTTATGAAGAAGGTATTGGTAGCTGCTCTGCTGGCTGCGCTCGTGGCGACGCCCGCAATGGCCGGTCTGGCTCCGCCCAGCCCGACGAACCCGACGCGGGTTGGTGCGTTCACTCCGTACAACCTGAACGGTGATGTGACTCCGCGCGGGTTCCCGTACGACTCGAACGACCCGAACGACGTCTATGACAACGGTCTGTTCATTGGCGGCTTTTCGAACGGCCCGTCGACGTTCTACGCCGGCGGTATCATCGACCTGCCCGCTGGCGCGTTCCTCTGCGACGACATCACCCTCAAGCCCGGAACCACCGCGATCGGCAGCGCCGGCACGGGTTCGGGCGGTATTGACTGGGTTTACAACAACTATTACGCCGGTTCGGGCTCGCACAACGTGACCCTCGCCTTCCTGAACAATCCGGGCGGCAATGACACGAGCCTCGGCTCCACGATCGCCGCCTTCACCTTCGGCGGTGGCGCTCCGAACGGCTACTACCTGCTTTCGGCCGGTCTCCCGCAGTTTGCGGTCGGCGTCACGGACATCTGGCTGTGCATCGCACACTCGGTCCCGACCCGCCACTTCTTCTCGGGCAACCCGGTTGATGGCACCCCCGGCACGGCGAATCCCGCCGCCCTCTATGACGGCAGCAGCGACAACCTGCTCGTCGTCTTCGGTGGCGGTGCGACCGGCGCCTTCTCGGGTTCCGGCGCGGCTCTTGCCAACGCCAACTGGGCCCTCCAGGGCTCGATCATTCCTGAGCCTTCCGTCGCCGGCCTCCTGGCCATCGGCGGTCTGCTCGCTCTCCGCCGCCGCAAGGCCTAATTTCGGCCTAAAGCGGGCTCGTGAGAGTCAAGCTTAGATCTTCCGGCCGCCCTGAAGCTTCGGTTTCAGGGCGGCCTGCTTTTTACCATTTCGTATATAGGATAAGTCGCGACTCGCGTTCCCTTTCCAGTCCGACTGTGTCAGATCACATCGATCAGTCCGATGCTCTCCTGCTCGCTCAAAAAGCAACCGAGGACTCCGCTTGTTTAACAGGTCCAGAGCGACCCTTCCAAGTGCGGATCGTCGCCCCGGCCTACCCCGTGGTCGGTTTGATTCTGGGTCTGGCCACTGCGCCGGTGTGGACCAATCTCCGGAAATGCCCTAAATTGTGAGTTGTCCTGCGAGCTGTCCGCACGTTTCGCCTGCAAACTCGTACCTTAATCATGTAAACCTCACGGGTTACATTGGTCGATTCCTGCTGGTCCGGCGTGCCGGCCTCGTGGCCTCGTTGTCCGAGAATGTCTGAGTTTGGGTTTCCCAAGGAGCCTTCTGATGGATCCGACCGTTGAGTCGGCTGCACCAATAACGCCGCCACGAAAAGGGCGGGCCTGGTGGCAGTGGGTAATCGGTATCGGCCTGATCGGTTATGCGGTGTTCTCCCTGGCTTTGCGGGGTGTGGCCAAATACCGGCCGGAATGGCTCGCCGCCGAGCCCGTCTTCGACCCCATTCCGCTTGAGGTTCCACCGGGGATGAAGGACGGCGATGTCGTGCCCGCGGCCCCAGGGGCGTACGCGGGGCACAATGTCCTGCTGGTTACACTCGACACGACGCGAGCCGACCGCATCGGCTGCTACGGCAACAAGGCCATCAAGACGCCGGTGATGGACCGGCTCGCCGCCGAGGGCATTCTGTTTTCGCAGGCCTATGCCCCGAATCCCACGACGCTGCCGTCGCACGCCTCGATCCTTACCGGGCTGTATCCGATCCGCCATGGAGCGCGGGCCAACGGCATCTATCGGCTTTCCGACGAAAGCGTGACCCTCGCCGAGCTGTTCGGGCAGAAGGGCTACACGACCGGCGCTGCCGTGTCGGCGTTTGTGCTGGACGCGCGGTACGGCCTTCGTCAGGGGTTCGCGGATTACGACGACAACGTGCGGGCGTTCGCCGATCCGTCGCGATTGCACGATCCGGAGCGACGAGGCGGTGACACCACCGATGTCGCGCTGAAGTGGCTCGAGAAGAACGCCGGCGAGAAGCCGTTCTTCTACTGGATTCACTACTTCGATCCGCATCAGCCGTATGAACCCATCGAGCAGTTCGCCATCGACTATGCCCAGATGCCGTACGACGGCGAGATCGCCTATGTCGACAAGCAGATCGGCCGGCTGCTGGAGCTCATCGAGAAAAAGGGGCTCCGGGAAAAGACCCTCGTCGTCGTCGTGGGCGACCACGGCCAGGGGCTCGGGCAGCATGAGGAAGCCACGCACGGCTTCATGGTGTATGACTCGACCCTTCAGGTCCCGTTCATCATGGCGTGCGGAAAGAGTCTCGGTGGCGGGCTGCACGTTCGGCGGCCCGTCAGTTCCGCGGATATCTTCCCGACGGTTCTCACGCTTTGCGGGATCGAGAAGCCCGAGGGTTTGGACGCCGTGGACCTGACCGTCGCGCCCCAAGGCCCGCGGAAGCTGTGGTTTGACGCACTCGAAGGATTCCTCGGCTACGGCATGGCCCCGCTGCTATCGGTTCGCGTGGGCGATCTGAAGTACATCTGGGGACCGGACCCGGAACTCTACGACCTTTCGAAGGACCCCAACGAGTTGCAGGATCTCGCCGACACGAAGCCCGACGCGGTGGCGTCGCTGGAGAAGGAATTGAAGTCTTACTTCGGCGGCGACCTCGCGAAGGCCGCCATGGTCGATGCCTCCTTCGCCATGACCGAGGAGGAGCAGAATCAGCTCCGGGCGCTGGGATACATCAGCGATGGAATCAGCTCCGCGCCGCAATCCGGCGAACTGCCCGACCCGAAATCCATGATGCACATCGTGCGCCGCGCGGAGGCCGCCCTGATCGGACTTTCGATGGGGGACGTCCAGCGGTCCATTGATGCGTTGAACCAGATCGTGGACGACTACCCGGACTTCTACATCGGGCACAAGTGGCTTGCGGACTGTTACCTGCGGCTGAAGGATCTGAACAGCATGCGGGATACGCTCAAGAACTGTATTGAGGTACATCCCAATGTTCCGTATCCCTACCTCGTCCTCGCCCGAATTGCCATCACCAACAAGGACTATGAAGAAGCGATCTTCTGGTATGAGCAGACCCTGAAGATCGCGGAAGATCACTATACGGCTCTCTCGGAGCTGGGCGGTCTGCTGCTCGAAATGGACCGCGACCATGCCCGGGCGGCGGACCTGCTTTCGCGGGCCTTCGCGATCCGGCCGGATGATCAGAGCGTCGTCGAGCATATGGCCAACGCGATGATGCGGGTCGGGCGGGGCGAAGAGCTGATCGACAATCTTCTGGCGCAGATCAAGGCGAAGCCGCAACTGGCGGCGACGCGGAACGCCGCGGCGAGACTTCTCCTTCGCTCCAAGAGGTGTCCCGAGGCGATTGCCACGCTGCGCGAGGGATACACGCTCAACCCCGACCAGGACGAACTCGCCAACAATCTCGCGTATTGCATCATGCAGTGCACGAAGCCGGGCAGCCTTCCGCCCCTGGAGGCCGTCGTCATAGCGGAGAAGCTCTGCCGCAAGACCGGTTACAAGGTTCCCGAGTACATGCGAACGCTGGCCACGGTGTACGGCGGCTTCGGGCGCTTCGACGAGGCGATCGTCGTTTCGCGACAGGCCGCCCAGGTCGCGCGAGATCAGTCGAAAACGGCACTGGCGCAGCTGCTCGATAATCTCGCGGTCGAGTATGAGCGGCTGAAGGTGGAGCGCCAGACGCCGACGTCGGCGCCATCCAGCGCCCCGGCCGCCCGGGGCAACGTCGAAAGTCCCTCGGCGGCGGCAGGGGTCGGACCAAACGGATGATCGTACGCCGGCGGGGGGCGTTCCTGGCTGATTAAGCGGGCGGAGCGGCAATCCGCGAGGGGGCTGTGAAGGTGCCCTTGATGCCTATGAACATGCGAAAAACCGTGGTGGCTCTGCTGGCCCTGTTCCTCGGTGTGGGGTTCTGGGCGGCGGGGTGCAGGAAGTCCGAAGGAGAGTCGGAATCGCGCCCGAAAGGGCAGAAAGACGATCTTTCGGACAGCTCGCTCGCCCGAGTTGTCGGCACGAAGGGGATGAACGTGCTGTATGTCTCGGTGGACACGACGCGAGCCGACCACCTGGGCTGCTACGGGCACCCGCTGTCCAAGACGCCCCATATCGACCGATTCGCGTCGGAGGGGGCGCGATTCGCGCAGTGCATTTCGTCCGCGCCGCTGACGCTTGTGTCACACTCGACAATGATGACGGGGTCCTACCAGTTCGTTCACGGAGCGCGGGACAATACGGCGTTCAAGCTCGCGCCGGAAAATACGACCCTGGCGGAGATTTTTCTTGAAGCGGGATACACGACGCACGCCGAGGTGGCCACGATCATCCTCGACCCCCAGTTCGGCCTGAATCAGGGATTCGAGGTATACAACGGCGTTCCTCCGGTACAGGAGCCGGGCGTCGCGGGCGGCAAGCGCGTTATCGACGCGGAAGACAGTGCGCCGGAGACGGATCCGGTCGACGAGCAGCTCGGGCAGCTCAAGACGGATCGGCTGGCGGTGAGCATCACCGACGCGGCCATTGAGAAACTGCGCACACTGAAGACCTCGGACAAGCCGTTCTTCATGTTTCTCCACTACTACGATCCGCACTGGCCGCAGGAAGCGCCGGAGGAGTTCGCCAAGCAGTTCGTCGATCCCTATCTCGCCGAGATCGCCTACTTCGATTTTCACTTCGGCCGGCTGATCGACGAGGTCGACCACCTCGGGCTCGCGGAGAAGACGCTGATAATCCTTGTCTCCGATCATGGCGAGGGCAAGGGCGAGCACGGAGAGCGAACGCATTCGTGTTTCATTTACGATTCCACGCTCCACGTCCCGTGCATCATGCGCTGCCGGGGCGTTGTCCCCGCGGGCCTCGTCGTCAAGCCGCAGGTTCGATTGATCGACATGGCGCCGACCATCCTCGAATTCGTCGGCATGGAGTCGTTGAAGACGCCGCAGATGCAGGGCGCGAGCCTCCTGCCGCTGCTCGCCAACCCGGGATTGACGCCCGGCCTTCAGGCATACGCTGATTCCATCGTGCCACAGATGATGTTCGGGTATTCGCCGCTGCGCGCCCTTCGGACGGACGAACACAAGTACATCCACGCGCCGGCGCCGGAGCTCTATGATCTGACGCAGGATCCGCTCGAGGTTTTCAATCGCGCGCCGGGCGACGAGGCCCTGACGCGGGAAATGCGACAGTTGCTTTACGATCTGATCGCGAATTCGCCCGCGCCGCCGGGGTCGCGCGCGACAGTGTCGGCGTCCGACGAGGAAACGCTGGAGAAGCTTCGGGCCCTGGGCTACATCGGCACCGACGACTCGCTGGAGGGAATGTCGCAGGGATCGGAACTGGATCAGTTCGAGCCGGTCGGGGACAACCCGCGCGACCACATCGAAGAAATCGAACTCCTGACGGGCGGAATGGGGGCGGTACGGATCGCGGACTTCGAAAAGGCCGAGATCGGGCTGCGCCGCCTTGTTGAGCTGCGTCCGGATCACAAGCTGGCAGTGGGCACGCTGGCGACGGCGCTGTGGGGCCAGAAGAAGTACGAGGAGGCGGAAATCTGGTTTCGAAAGGCGATCGAGCTTGATCCGAAGGAGTGCCGGCTGCGGCGCCAGCTCGGCGTCGTCCTCCGAAATCTTAAGAAATACGGCGAGGCGGAAAAGGCGTTTCGCGACGGCCTGGCGTGTTCCAACAAGGACGCCGCGAACTGGAGCGACCTTGCCGGGATTCTCTATGAACAGAGGCGATACGAGGAGTGCATCGAGGCGATCAACGAGGCAGACAGGCTTAGCCCGGGTTCGCCGTTGAACCATACGCAGCGCGCGCTGGCCCGGTGCCGGCTGAAACAGTTCGACAAGGCCGTGGAAGATATTGATCGTGCGATCCGGATCGAGCCGTCGATGCCGCGGGCCCACTCGACCAAGGCGATCATTCTTTCGGAGATGGGCAAGCCGGAAGAAGCGATCAGCTATCTGAAGGGACACCTGGAGAAGTATCCCGACGATGCGATGTCCCGAAATCAGCTTGCGAGCTTCTATCTCGCCCGCCGCGATGTGGACGCCGCCGCGCGCGAACTCGCAACGATCGTGGAAAAGGACGAGAAGGCGATCGATGCGAGGCTTCTGCTCGCCGGAATCCAGTCGTCACGCGGGCAGAAGGCGGAGGCGATCACTCTGTGCAGGAAGGCCGTTGAGCTGGATCCTGACTCCCGCGCGGCCCACGTCCACCTTGCGGCGGCCCTCGTGCAGAATGACGAATTCGCCGAAGCGATGGACGTATATCGAAACATGCTTGAAAAATGGCCTCTGCCGCAGTTGTATCGCGACGTCGCCAACTTTGCCGCGATGCGCCTCAAGCAGGAATCGGTCGCCATCGACCTGCTTCGGAAATGCATTCAGGAATTTCCCGAGGACGCGGCCTCGTACAACGACCTCGCCTGGAGGCTCGCGACGACGCCCGACGATCAGCTCCGCGACGGCAAGCAGGCTCTCGAACTCGCGAAGCGGGCGAACGGTTTCGCCGAGAGCGACAACCCATTCTTCCTCGATACCCTTGCCGCCGCCCTGGCCGAGACGGGCGACTTCAAGCAGGCGGCGGACATTGCCCGCCGGGCGAAGGCGCTGGCCCTGGACATGAAGGCGGAGGCGGTCGCGAATGAGATCGCAGGGAGGATTGAGCTTTACGAGAAGCAGAAGCCCTACCGCGAAAAGCCGCCCGCGACGAAATGACCGCCGCCTGCCGAGGCGGAGTCATGCCCGATTCCTCACGCGACAAGACGGGCGATCGGCAATTAGAATCTCGACCAATCGGCGATCGGTGGATCGTGAGCCGCGATTCGCGGGGTATGCCCGACGGTGCGCGTGCACAAGCCTGTACCTTGTTTCAGGGAGCGTGGGACATTGGATAGCGGGGAATCAGCCTTGCCCGACGCGCCGGACGCATCGGCCCGGCCGGCGACGAAAAAATCCGGTCGCCCCTGGTGGCAGTGGGTCATCGGCTGCGGGCTGATCCTGACCGGCGTGGCGTCCTATGTTCTGCGCTGGGCGGAGCGAAACCAGCCCGACTGGTATCTGCGGTGGGCGGCGGTGGACACGGTGCCGTTTAACCCCCCCGACGGAACAAAGACGGTCGATCATGTTCCCGTCACGCCCGGCGCGCTGGCGGACTACAACCTGCTGCTCATCACGCTGGACACCACGCGTGCGGACCGGCTCGGGTACTACGGTCATAGGGAGATCGAGACGCCGGTGCTGGACGGTCTGGCCCGCGAGGGGCTGTTCTTTTCTAGAGCCATCACGACGGCACCGACGACGCTTCCTTCGCACGCTTCCATATTGACGGGGCAGTGGCCCTATCATCACGGCGCGCGGCTGAACGGCTCGACGCTGCTGGCCGACGACAAGCTGACGCTCGCCGAGATTCTTCGAGAAAAGGGCTATTCCACTGCGGCGATGGTCTCCGCCTACGTGCTCGATCACACGTTCGGAGTGGCGCAGGGCTTCGAGGTCTATGACGACAAGGTCACGCATTTCGACGACGCTCCGGTGCATCGCGAGGCGGAGCGCCGCGGCGATTTGACGACGGACCAGGCCATTGCATGGCTCAAGTCGCCGGCCGCGGCGCGAAAGTTCTTCCTGTGGGTGCACTACTATGACGCGCACGGCCCGTATGAGCCGCCGGGCGATCTCGCGGAAAAGTACGAAACGATGAAATACGACGGCGAGATCGTTTTCATCGACCGCCAGATCGCGCGGCTGCTGGAGCAGCTCCGGCTGTCCAACCTGCGCGACAAGACGCTGATCGCCGTCGTGGGGGATCACGGCGAGGGCCTGGGCCAGCATCGCGAATGGACCCACGGCCTGATGCTTTACGAGCCAACGGTGCATGTCCCGTTCATTCTGAACTGTCCCGGCCGGATCCCGGGCGGGTTGCACGTGGCCCGAGAGGTATCGGTCGTGGATGTGATGCCCACGCTCCTCGGCATGATCGGCGTGGAAGCGCCGGCGTGCGACGGCGTGACATTGCTGGCGCCGTGGGCGGCCGAACGGCGCATCTACATGGAGACGAGCGAGGGATTCAATCAGTATGGGTTGTCACCGCTCCTGGCGGTACGCGACGGGCGGCGTAAGTACATTTACGGGCCGTCGCCGGAGCTCTACGACATCCCGGCCGATCCGGACGAGGGCCGCGATCTGGCCGCCGCGGAGAAAACGGAAGCCGAGCGAATGAAAACCGATCTGGAGCGGCTCTTCGGCGCGGATCTGGCCAAGGCGATGAACGTGGAGGTGGCACAGAATCTCGGCACGGCGGAGCGTGACAAACTGGCGGCACTCGGCTACATCTCCTCGGGCCTGACGGCGATTCCCAAAGGCGCGGAACTGCCGGATCCCAAGTCGGTCATGCCGATTGTGAACCGCCTGGAGCGGATTCTGGCGATTCCCGTCGACGGCACCCGTGCGGAGGCGATCAGGAAGCTCGAAGAGCTTCGGGACGATCACCCGGACTTTTACGCCGTATATAAGCACCTGGCGATATTGTACTTCGAGGAAAAGGAGTATTACCTGGCGGCGGCAGCGCTGGAGCAGGCGCTCGACATCTACCCCGACGTGGCGAGCAATCTGCTGCTTCTTGCACGGGCCCAGGTCCTGATGCGGGAATATCGCCACGCGGTCGAGAACTATCGCCGGGCGATCGAGGTATCCTCGGACAAGTTCACGCCGCTGGCGGAACTTGGCCGGCTGCTGCTGGAATCGCAGCAGTTCGACCGGGCGGCGACGGAACTGGAGGCCGCGCTGGCGATCAACCCGGAGGACGCGCTGACGCTGGAGGCGATGGCTTTCGCGTCGCAGAAGCTCGGCCGGAAGGATGCCTGGGTCGCGACACTGCGCGGGCGGATCGCGGAGCGTCCCGAGCTTCCGGAGACGCGCTGCGCGCTTGCATTTCTGCTGGCGGCGGATGACCGACACCGGGAAGCGCTGGAGCTTCTGGTGGAGGGAAGCCGCGTGGCGGGCGACCGCCCCGAATTCGCCAACGCGACGGCGCGGATCATCCTCGACGCCCCGGACCGCAATCGGTTCGACGCGGCCCGTGTGGTGGCGATGGCGGAGGCGGCCTGCAAGGCGACGGACAGCGCCAACGCGCGCTACCTGCATACGCTCATGCTGGCCTATGCCTACGCCGGGCGGATCGCAGAGGCCGTGCGAGCCGGCGAAGCCGCGCTGGCGATTGCCGACCGCAACCGGATGACGCGCCTGGCGAGTGACATTACAAAGGCACTTGACCGCCTGCGGGCTGCGCCCGTTTCCCCCGCCTCATGACGCGCCGCGCCGGCCCGGTCGCGGCGAACGGTGGTGGGCGAATCGTAACTTGTTATAAGGCAATAGATTGCAGGTATCTCTCGGCGTTCCGGACCGGCCGGCCGACTGCATCGACAGCCGCGCGTGCCGGCCTTATCGTGTCGCCGCCGTACGCGGCGCGCGCGAGCGGTTGTGAAATCCCGCGCGAGCGCCACGCTTCAGTTTCATCGAGCCCCGACGCGCCAATGGCCAGAAAGCGAACACCGCCGCCCGCAGACCTGACCTACAAGTCCGCCGGCGTCGACATCACCGCGAACGATCGCATGGTTGAGAAGATCCGCCATGCGCTGCGGCGGACGTATGATCCGCGCGTGCTCTCGCGGCATGGGGCGTTTGCCGGGCTGATGCGGATCGACTACAGCGAGGCGCTATTGCGCCGGAATTTCCGCGAGCCGATCCTGGTATCGGGGGCCGACGGTGTCGGATCAAAGCTGCTGGTTGGGATGGAGCACGGACGTGTTCGCGACCTCGGGATCGACCTGGTCGCCATGAATGTCAATGACGTCCTGACGACCGGGGCTGAGCCGCTTTTTTTTCTGGATTACGTCGCCTGTCATCGGCTCGATCCGGACGAGATCGCCGAGATCGTAACCGGCATCTCCGAGGGGTGTACGCGTGCGCGCTGCGCGCTGCTCGGAGGCGAGACGGCGGAACTGCCCGACCTCTACCGGAAGGGGCATTTCGACCTGGCGGGTTTCTGCGTCGGAGTTGTCGATCGCCCGCGGATTATCGATGGTCCGAAGCTGGTGGAGCCGGGTGACGTGGTGCTTGGGCTGGCCTCCAGCGGGCTGCATTCGAACGGGTACGCCCTTGCCCGGAAGGCCCTGGCACGCTTTCCCAAGTCCGCCAGACTGCCGGTCGAACTGGGGGAGCCGCTGGTGGACGCGGTGCTGCGGCCGACGCGGATTTACGTGAAGTCAATCCTGGCGGTTCTTCAAAAGTACCGGCGGAAACGGGTGATCCGGGCGATGGCGCACATCACCGGCGGGGGGCTGGAGGGGAACATCCCGCGGGTGATACCCAGGGACTGCGACGTCGCCCTTAAGAGAGGGAGTTGGCCGATCCCCCCGATCTTCCAGCTCGTTCAGTCGGCCGGCGTGGACGAGGCGGAGATGTACCGCGTGTTCAACATGGGCATCGGGTACGTCGTCATCGTTCGACCGCTGTTTGCCAACAGCGTCATGCATCTTCTGACGAAGCAGGGGGAAAAGGTCTATCGAATTGGCGTGATCCGCAGGGGCGGCGGACGGCTCGTCTGGCGTTGAGCTTGCCCGATTCCCGCCGCATAATTCCACCGGCAAGAGTGAAAGGAATCCAATAAGCCCATGGGCCTGATCGTACAGAAGTTCGGCGGCACGAGCCTTGCAAACGCGGAGAAGATCCACCGCGCGGCGCGGCGGGCGATCCGCGCCAAGCTGGACAACAACCAGGTGATTGTGGTCGTTTCGGCGATGGACCAGTCAACGGATGAACTGGTCGACCTTGCGTACCAGATCACTGATCGGCCGAGCCGGCGGGAGATGGACCAGCTTCTGGCCACCGGCGAGCAGGTTTCGATCGCGCTGATGGCCATGGCGATTCACCACGCCGGGCACGACGCCATCAGCTTCACCGGCGGGCAGATCGGCCTGAAGACCGATCGCACCTACGGCCGGGCGCGCATCCGGGACATCACGGAGCGCGGGCGCATCGTGTCGCTTCTCAAGCAGGGGAGCATCGTCATCGTGGCGGGCTTTCAGGGCGTCGATGAGTCGTTCAACATCACGACGCTGGGGCGCGGCGGGTCGGACACGACGGCGGTGGCGCTGGCGGCGGCGTTCAAGGCCGACGTGTGCGAGATCTACACGGATGTCGACGGGATCTACTCTGCCGATCCGCGCCTGGTGCCGGAGGCGCGCAAGCTGGATCACATATTTTACGACGAGATGCTCGAGCTGGCATCGCTCGGAGCGCAGGTGATGCACTCGCGGAGCATCGAGCTGGGCAAGAACTATAACGTGCGGATTCACGTCCGCAGCAGCTACACCGACGCGAAGGGGACGGACATCGTGAACGTGGCAGGCGATCTTGAGCAGGTCATCGTGCGCGGGGCGGCGCTGAAGAAAAATCTCGCCCGCGTGGAACTGGGACGGGTGCCGAACCGGCCGGGCATCGCGAGCGAAATCTTCCGCCGGGTGGCCGAGCGGGAGATCATCGTGGACGACATCATCCAGGTCATCCACGAGGGCGGGACCACCGCCGACATCAGCTTCACGATCGAGGGCGGTGACATCGAGGCGGCACGAAACATCGGGCACGAGTTGTCCGCCGAGATGCCGGGCATGAAGGTGCAGGTGCGCGACAAGATGGCCAAGGTGTCGGTGGTGGGCGTCGGGATGCGCACGCACACCGGCGTGGCCAGCCGGATGTTCGAGGCTCTGCGGCAGGCAAACGTCAACATCGAGAACATCAGCACCAGCGAGATCGTCATCAGCTGCGTCATCAACCAGGACGACGGCGATAAGGCCCTGCGGGCGGTGCATGCCGCCTTCGAGCTCGACCAGGGCCCGAGAAACGGCGATTCGAAGTAACGCACGCGGTGCGGCAATGAGTTACCGCCGCACCGGCGCTCGCTTTTGATACATCTCGTCAACACAGGTCGTTAGGCTTTCTTTGTCAAGCGGAGCCCTGAATGGCCCGGGTTCATCGCCGCCGCCGCATGATGTGGGTGCTGATGGCCGGCTTTGCCGCGCTGTCGATCCTCGACCATGCCGGCGTCTTTGGCTATCGGCCGGGCGATCGCCGCCGATATGACGGGGCGAGGGCGACCGTCCGTTCGGTGATTGACGGGCGGACGATCGAGGTCGACCTGCCGGACGGGCGAAGCCCCATCACGCGGCTGCGGCTTCGCGGTCTGGCCGCGCCGGACGCGGAGCACGATGCCGCGGCGGAGTACCTGCGGATACATCTGGCCGACCGGAACGTGCGCATACTTCTGGACCCAAACCGCGGGCCCCGCGCGCCCTCGGGCGAACTGCTCGCCTACATCGTCGCTGATGAAGGAGACGACACGGTCAACGCGAGGCTCATCGCCCTGGGCCTCGCGCGGGCGGAGACCGGCGAGGAACATGTCTTCGCGCTGGCCTTCGCGCAGAGGGAGCAGACGGCGCGGCGGCAGAAACGGGGTCTGTGGGCCGTCGACATGGTGCGTGGCATGCCGTGAGCGTCAGCCGCTCGTCCCGATTGCGAGCGGGTTTCGTCTGAAGCACGCGTTCGATTCGCTCCAGGTCGTCAGCCAACTGGCATTCCAGGAGTGCCGAATCATCGTGCGATGAGCGAGCTTGCGCGGTTGCTTGCTGGCCCCGTGCGTTGGCCGGATAATGCCCGGCTTTGAAAGAAGCGAACCATCCATGGCCAAGACCGAATCGAAATCGTACACGCCCTCGGAGCATGAGCCGCGCATTTTCGAAATGTGGGTGAAGGGCGGCTTTTTTCACCCCTCGCCCGATGACCGCCCGGCGGGCCAGCGCTTCAGCATGGTCATCCCTCCGCCAAACGTGACCGGCGCGCTGCACCTGGGCCACGCCCTGAACAACACGCTTCAGGACATCCTCATCCGCCACAAGCGGATGCAGGGGTGCAACACCTTCTGGCTGGTGGGGACGGATCACGCCGGCATCGCCACGCAGGCGACGGTGGAGAAGACCATCCGCAAGGAGGAGGGCAAGAGCCGCCACGACCTGGGCCGCGAGGAACTGGTCAAGCGCATCTGGCAGTGGAAGGAAAAGTTCGGCGGGCGGATCGTCGAGCAACTCAAGCTGATGGGCTGCTCCTGCGACTACGAGCGCGAGCGGTTCACGCTGGACGAAGGCTGCGCCAAAGCCGTCCGCGAGACGTTCTTCAAGATGTTCCGCGACGGGCTGATCTACCGCGGCAAGCGGCTGGTGAACTGGGACACGCAGCTTCAGACCGCCGTGGCGGACGACGAGGTGTATCACGAGACGGTGAAGGGGCACTTCTACCACTTCAAGTATCCGATCAAAGATGCCAAGCCCGGTGAGCCGACGCACGTGCACATCGCCACGACGCGGCCGGAGACGATGCTGGCGGATACGGCGGTGGCGGTGCACCCGGAACCGGACGCGGCGCTGGAGGTGGCGGAGACACAGCTTCAAGTGAAACTCCGCGAGGCGAGCGAAAAGGAAAAGCCCGCGATCCAGTCGCAGCTTGAGGACATCGCCGAGCGGAAGACATCGCTCCTGCCGACCCTGCTCAAACTGCGCGACATGGCGAAGGCCGGGCGGATGATTCTGCTGCCGCTAGTGAACCGGGAGATTCCGCTGATCTGCGACGAGTGGGCCGACCCGGCACTGGGGACGGGCTGCGTGAAGATCACACCGGGGCACGACTTCAACGACTACGAGGTCGGCAAGCGGCACGACCTGCCGGTCATCAACATGATGACGCCCGACGGCCGCGTGAATGAAAACGGCGGGCCGTACAAGGACATGAAGCTCGCCGACGCGAGGAAGAAGGTGGTGGAGGATCTGGAGTCCCTCGGCCTCGTGGAGAAGATCGAGGATCGCCAGATCGACCTCGCCCACTCGGATCGCAGCAACACGCCGATCGAGCCATACCTGTCGGACCAGTGGTTCGTGAAGATGGGCGACCTGGAGCCGCAGCACGCGGCGAAGATCGAGGGGCTGCATGGCGCGCCGGGCTTGGCGCAGATGGCTATCGACGCGGTGAAGAGCGGACTGGTGAAATTCCACCCCGATCGCTACGCAAAGACGTACATCGACTGGCTGAGCGAAAAACGAGACTGGTGCATTAGTCGCCAACTCTGGTGGGGACATCGAATCCCGGTGTGGCACGTGAACCTGAAAATGCAGGCTGTGCATAGCAGCAGTGAGGCGGTTCATGAGCAGAATGGGCTCGTCGGTGAACTGCGTACCGCACTTGATGAGCTTGAGCAAGTAGCCTCATGCCAAGGCTCGTACTGTCTATGGGCTGATCCAGAGTCTCCTCCGAATTCATGTTTCATCGCCACGCGGTCGCCCTTGGCGGATCAAATTCTTCGTAGGTGGCTCGATGAAATTGGCTCAGGACTTGATCCGGTCAGTCAATATCATGCAGCGTTCCAGTCTTTGCGAGCGTGCATTCGCAAGCTTGATCAAGACTCCGACGTCCTCGACACATGGTTCAGTTCCGCCCTCTGGCCGCATTCGACGTTGGGTTGGCCGAATGGGGAGTGCAAAGCTCCAGCTTTGCACTCCGGGGAAAGCAAAGCTGGAGCTTTGCGCTCCCCGGGCGACCTGCTGAGCTACTACTACCCCACATCCGTTCTCTCCACCGCGCGCGAGATCATCACTCTCTGGGTCGCCCGAATGGTCATCACCGGGCTTTACAACGTAGGCGAAGTGCCCTTCAAGGATGTCGTGATCCACCCGGTCATTCAAGATGGCCAGGGCCGCAAGA
This sequence comes from Planctomycetota bacterium, assembly GCA_003576905.1. GTDB lineage: Bacteria > Planctomycetota > Phycisphaerae > UBA1845 > UTPLA1 > UTPLA1. The sequence goes on from QEVG01000015.1 coordinate 59,691, forward strand.
TGTCCAAGACGCTGGGCAACGGCGTCGATCCCGTGGACATCATCGAGGAGTACGGCGCCGACGCCCTGCGCTATACGCTCGCGGAACTCGCCACTGAGACGCAGGACATCCGCCTTCCGGTGAAGCCCAAGAAACTGCCCGACGGGCGGACCATCAATGTCAGCGAGAAGTTCGAAAAGGGCCGCAACTTCTGCAACAAGCTCTGGCAGGCGTCGACCGGCTTCGTCCTCGCGAATCTGGAGGGGTATTCGCCACAGCCGCTCGACCCGAAGGAGATCGGGCTGGTAGATCGCTGGATACTCTCGCGGCTGACGGCCTGCCAGCAGGAGGTGGACCGCGCGCTGGAGAAGTTCCGCTTCAGCGAGGCGGTGGGTGCGATGTATCGCTTCATGTGGGACGAGTACTGCTCCTGGTACATCGAGATGACCAAGCCGAGGCTCAGCGATCAGGCCCCGGTATTTGTTCAGAATGACGGCGCGGCGAGCCTGGCACAATCTTCACCGACCGGCTCACTGTCGCGGCGGGCCTCGGCGCAGCAGACGTTGGTCTACGTCCTCGACCAGCTCCTGCGGATGCTGCACCCGGTCATTCCGTTCGTGACCGAGGCGATCTGGGCCGAGTTGAACAAGGCCGCGCCGCGGCGCGGCCTGCGCGAACTGCGCGAGGCGGAGGCGCATCTTGTGGCGGCCGCATGGCCGAAGGCGGACGCCGCCTTGCGCGACGAAGCGCTGGAAGCGCAGATGGCGGACGTGCAGGACGTCATCCGCAGCGTGCGGGACATCCGCACGGTCGTGAACGATTATCGCGGCCGCGCCAAACAGCCCTCGGTACGCGCGCTGCCAAGCGTGACGGTCCGCGCGACGCCGCAAATCTGCGAGGTGCTCACGCGTTTTTCGGATTTCCTCCGGCCGCTCGCGGGGTGCGATGCGCTGGTCGTCGCGCCCGACGCGGCGAAGCCGGCCGCGGCGATGAGCAGGTTATGCGGCGGCGTGCAGGTCTACGCGCCGGTAGGGGACCTGGTGGACCTGGCGGAGGTTCGTCGGACGGACGAAGCCCGGCTGGAGGAGCTGCGCGGGGTGCTTTCGCGCGAAAGTGCGCGATTGTCGAATGAGGATTTCGTGCGCCGCGCGGATCCGGGCATCGTGGAAGCGGCGCGTGCCCGGGCGGCCGAGCTTTCTGAGCAGATACGGCTGCTGGAATCGCATTTGTCCGAGGCGGGCTGATACAAATCGCGCGGCGGCCGCGCGCGATTTGGGAAAACGACGATTATGGGTGCGTAATTTTGCGCGAAAGCGCGCCGTTAAAGGCCAAGTGAGGCGATGTGCGGAGGATGCGTGCGCGTTGTCAAGGGCAAAATCCGTATTTCGGGGGGCGTGGGGAGCTGCGCGGCGGCGTGGCATGGCGCCGTGACACGAATCGGGGCGGAGCGGGCGCGCGGGTGTGGTTGCGAAAACCCGGAGAATTGGATAGGCTCGGGGACCGGTCAGGTTGGAGGTGCCGCCGCCATGGAATTGCGCATGGATCTGTCCCGAATCGTGATTCACGATTCGAGCGAGCAGCAGATCATCTTCCTGCGTGAGCGCGGCGGGCACCGCGAGTTCCCCATCGTGATCGGCGACGCGGAAGCGTGCGCAATCGACCGCCGCCTGAAGGGATATAAGCGGGCGCGGCCGATGACGCACGACCTGATGTCGGACATCATCGAGGGCCTGCACGGGGAGCTCGAAAAAATTGTCATCAATGACTTGAAGAACCATACGTTCTACGCCAAACTTGTCGTTCGTTGCCGCGGCGAGGTGATCGAGATAGACTCTCGCCCCTCGGATGCCATCGCCCTGGGCGTGGCGAACGAGACGCCGATATTCGTAAGCGAACACGTTCTGCGTGAAGTGTGCCAATCCTAGCGATGGGTGTCACTCCGCGGGCTGAAATCTTCTGACAAGCAAGTGTCCATGATTCAATCCACAGACTGCTGTGCGTCGTCGCCTCGGTTTCGGACGCATTTCCAGACCGCCGCGACCGAACATCCGCGCGTGGGAGATCGCGCCGCCGTGAGCCGGGCGCCCGCCGTTGTCGACGTGATGGGCGGCATCTGCGAAGAGGGCGGCTCGCTGGTGCTCACGGCCACGCTGGGCATCGCCGTGCGCATCGGCTGCTGGCAGACCCAGGGACGAGAACTGACGATCCGTTTCCACGGGCCCTCCGATGACGGAACGCCGCGCACTTTCGCGATGCCGATGGCGTCGCTGGGAGCGGGCGAGCCGATCGGCGGGGCGGTTCTGGCGGCCTGCACGCGCGCGAACGCCGCGTGGGCAGCGCCGATCTGCCTGGCCGTGCATCGGGCGATTCACGAGGAAGCGATTCCGCGGCCGGCGGGCGGGCTGATGGTGCTCGTCCACTCGGACTTCCCGGCGGGCTCGGACCTGGGTTCGCCCTGCGCGACGGCCGCGGCGGTGATTGACGCCCTGGCCAGGCTCTTCGGGGTCGAGATCGACCGGTTTCGGCGTGCGGCGATCGCGGCGCACAGCGTGTCGGTGATCACCGGCATGCCGCGGTTGCGCATCGCGATGACCTCGCTGTGCGGCGCTCCGGACGGCTCACTGCTTCAGCTCCGGTTCCTGCCGCAGTTTTCGTGTGAGCCGCTGGCGCTGCCGGCGGGAGTGACCATTTCCGCCGTCCGCACGACCCTGGCGCGGCCGACGACGATCGAGCGTATCCAGGAGACGCGGCTCTGCGCCGAGATGGGCACGCGGATGATTCACGAGCTTCGCCGGAAGGAAGCGGCCGCCGCCGACGCGCGAACCGCGCATCTCGCGGCGATCACTCCGGCGGAATACGTCGAGCGGTACAGGGACCAGTTGCCGAGCAAGATCACGGCGCAGGCGTTCGTCGCGAGGTTCGGCGAGGTGCGCGGGCTGGACCCCGCAACGAATCCCAGGGAAGTGTACAAGGTCCGTTCGCGGGCCGAGCATCATATCTACGAGAACCGGCGCGTACACGATTTCGTCACGAACATCGTGCGGGCCCGGCGGACGCCCTCCCCCGAATCGCTGATTCAGGCGGGCGAGCTGATGTACGCGTCGCACTGGAGCCACAGCCAGCGCTGCGGCATCGGCGGCGTGGAATCGGACAAGCTGGTGCATTTCATCCGCCAGCGCGGGGCCAAGGACGGGCTGTTCGGCGCGAAGGTGACCGGCGGCGGCGAGGGCGGGGAGATCGTCGTGCTGATGCGCGACGACGATGCCTCTCGTGCGGCACTCGCGGCGGCGGTCGAGGACGCCGGGGCGGCCTGCGGCCGGCCGATCGAGGTTTTTCACGGCTCTCTCGCCGGGCTGGAATACTTCGAGCCGACCGAAATGGCCGACCTGCTTGGCGCGCCGGCCGCGGTCTGAAGCGTTCCCTGCACGTCTTCGTCGTCCTGCTGTCGTGAGACCGCGCCCGACGATTCCCATCGAAGAAATGTCATACGTGCGACAACGGCCATTTCTTGCGCAGAAGCACGGCCGGACCGGGCAGCCCGCGCAGCGCGTCCACGATGCGCCGAGCCGCGCCGCCGTCGCCCCAGGGGTTCACCAGGCTTGAGAGGCCGTCGCGGAAGGCCGGCTCGAGGGCCGTCTTCAGGGCGGAGGCGATCCGCGAACGATCGGCCGGGACATCGAGCACATTGGCCGCCCGTACGCGGCCGGCCTGGCGGTCGCCGATGTTGATGACCGGAATCCGGAACGATGCGGACTCGATGATGCCCGCGCTGGAGTTTCCGACGAGGACCGCGGCGGAAGCGAGCAGGCTCCAGAAGTCGCGCTGGGAAAGGCTGGAGACGACGGCGAGGCGCGGCCGGGAGGCGGCGAGGGCGCGCCACGCGGCGGCGATGGCCTCGCGCCCGGCGTCGGCATTTGGATCGACGACGAGCAGGTTCAGGTCGAGCGGGGCGAGGGCGGCGGCGATCTCGCCGACCTGTGCGGCGGGGTGCGTGTCAGTGAGCGTTTCAGGGTGATAGACGACGACGGCTGTCGGGCGCGCGGGATCCAGCCCGAAGCGCGGGAGAAGCTCGCCGGGAGGCTCTGCGATGAATGCGGAGAGGGCGTCGAGGGCCAGCGCGCCGACGGCGTGAGTGCGCCAGGGTTCCTCGCCCATGCACGCGATGCGCTCGGCGTGGCCGGGAAGGGCGGGGAAATGCACGTGGGCCAGCTTGGTGATGGCATGGCGGCATTGCTCGTCGTAAGCGCCCTCGGTGGCGTCGCCGCCGTGCAGGTGTGCGATGGGGGTCTTGTGGATCAGCGCGGCCAGGGCGGCGGCCAGCATTTCGGTGCGGTCGCCGAGAACGAACACGAGGCCGGGCTGGGTGGCGGCAAGGGCGGAGGAGAATGCGATGACAGCGCGTCCGGCAGTGTCAGCGATCTGACGCGGCTCGTCGCCGGAGACAAGATGATCGACCGGCACGACGCGCACGCGCGGGTCGGCGGAAATGCCGTGGATCGTCGCGCCGTAGGCGGCGGAGAGGTGCGTGCCGCCGGCAAGGCAAAGAACATCAAGTCCGGCGTCCGCGAGGGCGGCCAGGAGCGGGCCATAAATGCCGGAGTCGGCGCGGCTGGTGGAAATACAGGCGACGCGGCGCAGCCAGGCAGGCAGATCGGGCGAAGGCTCGTGCACCCGGCAGGCGGGAGAAGCATCAAGAGAAAAAGGGGCGTAAGGCATGACCGGCCATTCGCCGGCGGCAGTGCGCGTCATTCAATCCGGACCCGCGCCGGCGGCGCGTCGGGATCGTTGGCCAGTTCCTCGAGCCGTGCGAGCTGCGACCGCAGGGCGTCTGCCTGGGGCGAGTCCGGAAAGTTCGCGATGACCTTTCGGGCGAGCCCGACGGCTTCTATATATCGACCGTGCTTGACAAAGTCCATGATCTGGGCTTCGAGCTGCTGACGGATCTCGATCTGGGCATTGGTCTCAAGCGTGGGGACCTGCATGAGCAGCGCTTCGGACTCGGCGCAGCCGGGAAAACGCTCGATGAAGGTTCTCGCCGCGGCGAGGGCCTCTTCCCATCGCTTGCGAGAGACGAAGCGCTGGACTTCGGCGTGCATGCGGCGGCGCTGTTCGTCCTGAAAGAGCTTGTGCTCGCGTTCGACACGCAGGAGGAGCTGACGGGCCTCGGCGGAATCCGGATGGCGGTCCTTGAGCTGCTGGACAAGCTGTCGGGCCCGCTGCCAGGCCGCGATGGTCATCAAGTCCTCGATCTGTCGGGTAACCTCGGTGATGTCCTGCGATTCGAAGCGCTCGCGCTGGGATTCGATTTCGTCGACAAGCTGGTCGACGCGGGGGGACTGCGGGTACCGCGATCGCAGGGTGTCGAGAATCTGGCGAATCCGGGCGAAGTCGCCCTCGCGAGCCAGCTCGCGGATCGCGTCGGAGGCGTGTGACACGTCACGTTCCTCCGCGTGTTGGCGCTTGGAGCGCCGCTCCTCGTCGGAGAGAAGCGAATTGTCGCGGATGTCCTGAAGGACCTGAATCAGCTCCGTCCAGTGCGGAGTCGAGGGGCCCGGCTCCTGCGCAGATGGCGGGGGACTGCCATCCTGAATGGCCGGGTCCTGATCGAAGAGCGGCAGCGTGGCGTCGCCAAGCGACGTATCGGGCGGGGGATCGGCCTGCGGGCGGGCGGCCTGCGCCGTGCCGATTTCGTATTGGTACTTCTCGACACGAATGAGGGCCGCCTGGAGGCTGTCGAGATAGCGCAGCATCGCCGCCAGGCCGAATAGCAGCCCAGCCAGGCCGACGCCCAGGGCGAGATAGACGCCGAAGACGCCGACCGCGGCGATGTTTGATTCATCGGGGTTTCGCAGCGCGGGCATCACGCGCGCCACGCCGCCGACAACGCACAGCGCGATGGACAGAATGCCGAGGCCGCGCAGAAAGCGGTCGGCGGGCAACTCCCGCTTCTGATCGGGCCGGGATGGTTCGGGCGTCTGGCTCATGCGAACCTGGAGGGCAGGTTTCCCGATGAGGGAAAAATCAACTCAGGCGGGTGCTTCGGTCCTTCTTAATGCTACACGCGGAACGATCTGAATCAAGACGAGGGCGGGGTTATGGGGCGAGGACGGGGTGTGCCAGCGGTGCGGAGCGTGCTCGGGTCCGGTAGCATGGGGCGATGCACGATTGCAATCGCGTGATCCTGCGAAGCCCGCACCGGCCGATTGACCGGGTCGTTCATCCGCCGGGCAGCAAGAGTCTCACGAACCGGGCCCTTCTGGCGGCCGCGCTGGGGCACGGAAGGTCCGAGGTGTCCGGGATTCTGCTGGCGGATGACACGCGGCACATGCTGAACTGCATCGAGGCGCTCGGCGTGCGGTGCCTGCCGGACGAGTCGCGTCGAAAGGTGCGAATCGAAGGTGGCTCCGGCTACTTTCCGAACGGCGAGGCGGAACTGTACTGCGGGAACGCGGGGACGGTGATTCGTTTTCTCACGGCGGCGTGCGCGGCAAGCATCGGGGATTTCCTGCTTGACGGCGACGCGCGGATGCGCGAGCGCCCGATCGGGGACCTCGTGGACGGGCTTCGCGACCTCGGCGCGCAGATCGGCTACGGAATGGCCGAGGGATACTGTCCGCTGCGCGTGCAGGGCCGGGGGCTGCGCGGCGGCAGGGTGATCCTCGATCGGCCGGTATCGAGCCAGTTTGTGTCGGCGATGCTGATGGCTGCACCGCTGGCGGCGGACGATGTAATGATCGACGTGTCGCGGGGGCTCCCCAGCGCGCCGTATGTCGCCATGACGCTCGCCGTCATGGATGCCTTCGGTGTGGCATCGATCGCCGATACGGCGGGGCGGTACATCGTGCCCGCGCCGCAGGCGTATCGGGCGGCGCGCTATGCGGTCGAGCCGGACGCCTCTGCGGCGTCGTACTTTTTTGCCGCCGCGGCGATCACGGGCGGGCGCGTCACGGTGGAGGGGCTGGGTTCGCGGAGTGTTCAGGGGGACATGGGCTTTGTCGGTGTTCTGGAGCGCATGGGCTGCCGCGTCGCGTCGGAGCCCGATCGGACGACGGTGACCGGTCCGCCGGAAGGGCGGCTGCGGGGCGTCGATGTGGATCTCAACGCGATGCCGGACGTGGCACAGACGCTGGCCGTGCTGGCCGCGTTTTCCGACGGGCCGACAACGATCCGCAATGTGGCGAACCTGCGCGTGAAGGAAACGGACCGTCTCTGCGCGCTGGCGACCGAGCTTGGGCGGATGGGCGTATCGACCGAGGTGACGGGGGACGGCATCTCAATCCGGCCCGGTGGGCCCCCCCGAGCGGCCGCGATCGAGACCTACGGCGATCATCGGATGGCGATGAGCTTTGCGCTTGCGGGTCTCCGGCTCGACGGCGTGGAGATTATTAATCCCGCGTGCGTGAACAAGACCTTTCCGGGCTTTTTTGAGGAGTGGGCGCGATTTTGACATTAAGCGGGCACAGCGGGTCTTCCGAAGCGGCCGAGTCACCACATGCTTTCAAGACAATGACGGAGTGCGGTGGCGACACCACGGGCGACGTGATATTGAGATGGCGCGGAACGGCGGTAGCGAATGTATGGGTCGGAATCGAAGAGGCTCATGATACCGATGCGGGGCTTGATCTCTCATGCAGGTACGCGATTGTTGTGGGGACCGTATGGTCTCCTCGATCTCGCTGCAACGGGCGATCCATACTTGATCCCGAAGTGCGGTTGGATCAGGCGGCGAGCGAGGAGAAGTGCCCCAAAAAAAAAGGCGGCGCACCGAGCGAAATGGCCACAACCCTACCGGACTTTATGACTGCGCATTTCGCGACAGTACGCACGCATGGGTGCTCGTCAGTCGGGTTGCGGGGACGAACCGTTGCGCGTCCCGCTTCAGCGCGGCTTCGCTCGCTGCGCCTCTATCTAATCAATAGCATACGAAATCGCGCGAGGCAAGTGAAATCCTGCGAATCACCGGCGCGTGGCGATTTGCCATCGCCTGGCACGCGTGAAACAGTGTCACGAATCGATGCGCGATCAGATTTGATTTGCGGCCGTTCCATTTTCAGGGCGCGCCGCGTCGATCGTTTCCTTGAGCGCTTTGAGTGATTCGCGGCGCTGCGTTTCGGTTGCGTCGGTTTCGATGCCCTGCCACGAGGGGGCCAGACGCTTCGCGAGACGAACCAGGCGTTTTTCGACCTCGGCGGCGGGCGCCGACGTGGTGGGAGGTTCCAGCAATCGCTCGTACACCTTCGGTAAGACCGCCTGACGCCCATGCTGAAAGAGCTTGGCCTCGGCCTCCGGATCGGTGGCGATGGCGGTGAGGAGGCGATCGACGTCGCCGCTGCGCTTGGCGATAAGCTCGTCGCGCAGGACGGCGAGTTCGCGCTCGAAATCGGGGCCGACGATGCGTGCAAGCGAACCGGCCGCGTCGATCAGTCCCCGGGATTCGGCGTACCCGGTAGCGTCGAGGGCGGCGGCCGTCCGGGCGCGGATCGTGCCGCGAATGATGTCGGCGAGGGGACCGGCATCCCTGAGTTCGCCGTTGATCTGCTGTCCGTCGAACAGCTCGCCGATCCGCTTGATGGCGGCGGCGTCTTCCTTCCCGGCCAGCAGGGCGGCGACGGACCGCTGCGCGAGTGACGCATACCTGTCACTTGACTGATCGGGAAAGAGCCCCATGGCCTGTTCGAGGCTTGCCGATGCGGCCGTGAACTCGCCGAGTTCGAGCTGTGCATCCGCCATGCGCTCCAGGATGTCGATCTTTCCGTCGCGGGTCAGGCTGTCGAATTTCACGGTATCGGCGCGGAGGGAACGCAGAAGCTCCAGGCGGCGGCGCTGGGCGGTCTTGTCGTCCGCCCGGTCGAACTGGTCGGAGATTCGCACCTGGACGTCGGGCCGCAGGCGCTGTGCCACGGAGATGTAGGCATCCCAGGCGTGCTGACGGATGGCCGGCTCGGGCTCACGCTCGGCCAGAAGGAGATTGGCAAGCGTGGACAGGTCTTCCTCGGAGCCGCCGCACTTGCCCAGCGCGGTGACCGCGACCATTCGAATCTCGGGGTCGGTCGAGGTCGTGAGCGGTCGAATCCGTTCGGCGGCCTTGGCATCCTCGTAGGCGGCGAGGCCGGAGATGGCCGCGCGCTGAATGCGAACCGGCTCGCTCTTTTCGATGTGCTGTTCGAAGATGGGCCGGAAGCGCTGGGCCCCGATGCTGGTCATGGCGACGAGAAACTTCTCGCGCGTTTCGGTGGCGTCGGGCGGAAGGGCCTTGTAGCGCTCGATGATGACGGGAACCGCGGCATCCAGCGCGGCGCCGTTCTGCTGGCCGCGGCGAAGAGTCGTGCCGAGGGCGGTCGCGGCCTCCCCGACGACGATTAGAGAATCGTCGCTCAGCCGATCGACCAGCGACGGCATAACGGTGATGTCGTCGAGTCGCCCGAGGGCGTTGACCTGGGCGGCCCGCACGTCGTCGTCGATCTCGCGCGACTGAGCCTCATTGAGCTTCGTCACGGCGCTGCCCAGTCGAAGATCGCCCACCGTCCGGGCGGCGCGGAGGCGCACCCGGGCATCGGGATCGAGTGTGAGTTCGGCGATGATTCCTTTTGTCTCGGGGTTTATCTCCTTGCGGTCAGTGATCAGGTCGTTGACGAGGTCGAGGCCGAGGAGTCGCACGGAGGGCAGGGTGTCGCTCAGAAGCGACTGAAGGTACTTGGGACGGCCGGGTTCAGGCGTCGTGAGATAGGATTCGCGATAGGCTGCGACGAGGCGACGCGTCAGCTCGCTCTTTTCCGCCTTGAGCCGGGCCACCTGCTGCGAACGGGCCTCGATGATTGCGCGCAGCCATTCGAGGCCGGACTTGCTCTTGCGGCTCTCGTACCAGTCGCTCGCCGCCTGCGGATCGGCGACGCCGGTGGCTTCGCTGAATGCGTTAAAGGCGGCCATGCGGACGACGCGGTCCTCGTCCTTAAAGAGCCCGGCAAGCACGGCAATGGCCTGAATCTCGTCGCCCAACTGGCCGAGTGCGCGGATCGCGGCGAGTCGACGTGCGCGAGGACCCGATGCGGTCAGGGCGATAGGGCGAAGTTTCCCGACGACGAGCGCGGAGTCGTATTTTCGAATTGCCTGGCCGACGGCCTCCACCAGGCCGGGACGGGCATCGCCGAGAAGGGACAGGAGCGGATCCACCAGAGTGACTGGCGGACTTTCGGATTCGGCGATTGCCTGGCAGACCGCGATCTGGGCGGGAAGGTCCGCTTTTTCGTCAACGAGCAGGGCGATGAGGCGACCTACGGAATCGTCCGTCCCGGCTTCGAGTAACCGTGACGCGCCGAGCTTACGAGCTTCCGGAGTGTTGTTGCCCTTTATCAGGCTGAGATTCTCATCGAGTTCCCTGGCGAGCGTCGCCGGGGCAGTGGTGGCTGGATAGGTGGTTTCGGGCGGGGCACCGGCCCGGCCGGCATTCGGGATCGCCGTGTTCTGCGCGCCGGCGCGGTTGCCGGAGGCGATTGTCGCGGCGACAAGGATGCACCAGAACCATTTCGGACGCACTGTCACTTTTTGTTAATGACCTTTTCGGGCCCCACCCGCGGACGCAGGCGGTCCGCCCGGCAGAGTAAAGAACGGCGAATGCGATTGCTGTAACGAGTTACTTACTTGTTTTTTAGCATACCGTGGCAGTTACGTCAAAGAAATCGACACGCGAATCGACGGAAATCATGTCGTTTCTCGCGGATTTTGCATGGTTCTCGTCGCGTTTCGGTTCCGGCGACAAATGTATCGACCGGCGCGAAGTTCAATGGTTGGGTCGAGATTCAATTACCGCCGTGCAGAGGCCCAAGGGTGGAATCCTCCGGGATCGTGTGGATTGGCCCCCAGGTTGATTGGTGTGCTGCGCCGGGGAGTGGCGACATGGTCGCCACCGCGTTCGAACTGCATCTCCGACTCACGCGTCGAAAGGGGGAGAATCGCGGTGCCCTTCGCCGATGGAACGCCAGACGGCGATGTCCGGGTTTGAGTCTCCGACTCGATTGGCAGAGTCGGCGCGGGCGGGGATTCGACGGATCGCCGGGTTCCGGTTCGGCCTGTCGCCTGAAAACGCGGTGTCATGCCGTGCCGCGAAGGGTTGAGCCGGTATGTTGGGGCAGGCGGCTTGCCATGGCCTCGACTTATGGGGGCTTGAATGGGAGGAGCGGAAGGCGGCCGGAACGGGCCGGGAGGCGGCCCCGGCGGCCATTCCCGGACATGATAGGGGCGGGCGATTCCTGCGCAAGGAGAATCGTTGCAACCCACGGAAACGACCGACATACAATTCGGGGCATTGGATAAGTCCTCGCGTGGCAGCCGTTAACCGGTTCGGATAGACTCGGACATGATGCACCCTCGAAACAGCGATTGGAACCAGATGCGGGTCCTGTTTGTTGCCGCCTTTGTCAGTGCAGGCGTTTTGCTGGTCGCCGCGGCGACGGCGCATGCCCAGGAAGGCCGCGCGGGCGGCTCCTCGCCCGAGGAGATCAAGGCGGCAATCCAGCGGGCGCGCGAGGAGCAGCAGCAGCAGGAGCAGACGCCCAAGCCGGCCACGGCCCAGAGCCATCCGAACAATCCGGAACTGTGGAACGTCGAGCAGATGATGGAAGATGCCGTGCTGCAAATCTCGCGGCGTTACAACCTCAATCCCGCACAGGAAGAGTACACGCGTCTGCTCCTGACGAGCCGCGTCCGGGCATTCCTCGATCAACACGAAAAGGACGTCCGCGAGTTGCTTCGTGAGTCAATCGATATGCGACTCGGCATCAAGCCGGGCACGCCTGATGCGTACAAGCGCTGGGCGGAGCGGGCCGCGCCGATCTACACGGCGGCGCAGCAGGCGATTCTGGACGGAAACGAGGAGTGGGGCGCGATTCTCGACGAGACCCAGAAAAAGACGCACGATGCCGACCTATCTGCGATGCGGACGAGCTTTGACCAGGTAGGCCGCATGTTGGAGAACTGGAAGTCCGGGCAGGGGCCGGTGGGGTTTAACTTCGCCCAGCAGCAGGCCAAGCCGGGACAGGGTCAGCAGGGTCTCGGCGGCGGACCGGTGACGCAGGCCCGTGTATCGAACCCGCAGCCGCCGGTCGTTCAGCAGCAGGTCGAGGATACGTGGCAGGCGTATGTGAACCGGTTCATCCGCACCTATGGGCTCGATGAAAAACAGGCCATCTCGGCACGCGACAAGATTTATAAAGACATCCGCGACCAGGCAAACCAGTATCGCGAGAAGCACAAGGCGGAGTTTGCGTCCATCAGCGCAGAGACCTATGCGCAGAAGCCGAAGGTCGACCTGAAGGAGATTGACCGGCGGCGCAAGGAACTGGAGCGGCCCCTCGGTGAGATGTTCGTTACGCTCGACCGGCGGTTGCGAACGCTTCCTGATGCCAAGCAGATTGCATCGGCCGACGCCAAGCAGGTCGAGCAGCTAAACGCGATGTTCAAGCTGCTGGCCGGTGAACTTGGAGTCACCGACAAGGAGGACGGGAAGTCGGCGCCAACCGTCGATCAAAAGCCCGCCTCCACGGGCGATGGCGCCGCAAAGCCCAAGGAAGCTGAAGGCAAAAAGACGGACACCCCGTCGGAGGCGGAACCGAAGCCCGCGGAAGCCAAGCCCGGCGAGCCGGTACCGGAGGGATCGCCGCCGGGGAAGAAAGCAGCCTGACCACGTTTGGTTAGAGTCACTTCACGACTGGCTGCCTAAGGCGATGTCAAATCGATAGTTAAGTCTTTTCGCGAAACCGTATGGGTGACGGAATCGGCCGCTTGTGCGCGCTTGGCAGGCGGGCCGGGCATGTGTCGTTCATGATGGTGTACTTGCGTTGACGGGTGGGGTTTATCAGCTACACTCCTTGGTCGAACATGAGACTCATTCTCAAGTGGAATTTGCGGGCGGTCCGGCGGGGCCGACGGATCACTCGCTGACCGGGAGATTGCAAGTTGGCCCACACTACGCAACCAGCGGCCAAGCCGCAAGCAAGGGATGTCCCCGACGATAATCCGTCGCCGCTGACACGAAGGCTGGCGTGGATACGCCGGCTCGGCGTGGTCGGGTTTCTGTTTTTCCTGATCAAGGGGCTGGCATGGCTTGCGGTGCCGGCGCTGCTTGCCAAACGGGCCATAGACTGACACGACGCGCCGCGGCGCAGACAAGGAGTTTCCAAATGATCGTACAGGAAGAGTCGCTCACCATCATGCAGCAGCTGAAGGCTTCCACACAGGCCCAGCACGACGCCACTGAAAACGGCGCCTTTAACGAGGAACTGGTGAAAGGACGGCTGCCGCTGAACCTGTACGTGGAGTCGCTGGGTCAACTCTTTCTGATCCATCGGGCACTGGAGCGGCGCCTGCGCGCGTTTCGGGCGGAGATGCCCGCCCTCGCCCGTGTTCTCCGCGACTACCAGTTTCAGGAGACGTATCTGCGAAACGACCTGGAGTTTTTTGGCCGCAATCCCGAGGAGATTCAGCCGCTTGACGCGACGCGAAAGTTCGTAGCGTATATCGATCGACTCGCGGACACGACGCCGATGGCCCTTCTGGGAGTGCATTACGTCTTTGAGGGCAGCAACAACGGCTCGAAGTTCATCTCGCGCGCGGTGAAGAAGGCGTACGATCTTTCCGACGGAAAGGGCACGCACTATCTCGACCCGTATGGCGATCAACAGAAGCAATACTGGCAGGCATTCAAGGACGACATGAACGCGGTCGGGTTTCTTCCGCCGGAGACGGATGCAATCGTAGCGGCCGCCGGGGCGACCTTTGAGGCGGTAATGCACCTGCATCGCGAGCTGTACGAAGGGGCCGAATCGAAGGGCAGCGCCCATCCCGCGAGCGCAACTGCCTCAGCGCCGGCCGCTGCGAAGCCGGCTGGGAAATGCCCGTTTCATCACGGCTGATTCGATTGCACAACCGTCATCGAGCCGGGATTCTCAGCCGCCGGAATTGAGGCGTCCAAGTTCCTGGCTTCGGCGGAACGCGGCAAGGACCGCTTCCTCGACGTGAAGCGCGACTCCGCTCTTTTCGAGGGTGCGCATGGCGGCCTGGGTGGTGCCGCCGGGACTGGTAACAGCCTCGCGCAGCTCGCTGGGCGACGCGCCTTTTTCGAGCAGCATGGCGCCGGCGCCGACACAGGCGTGGGCCGCGAGGACCTGGGCATCTTCGCGGCGAAGCCCTGCCGCGACGCCGCCCTGCATCATCATCTCGACGAAGTAGTAGAAGTAGGCCGGCCCCGAACCGGCCACGGCCGTGACCGCGTCCATCAGCGCTTCGCGGTCAACCTCGACAGTGACACCGCCGGCGTTGAACAGATGCTTGACCTCCTCGATGTCATCCGCGGTGGCGTGGCGGCCTCTGAAGAGCCCGGTGACGCCGCAGCCGAGTCCGAAGGGAAGATTGGGCATTGCGCGAATGACGCGAACGGGTCCGCGACCGAGCACGTCGGCGATGCGGTCCGTGGAAACGCCGGCCATGACGCTGATCACAAGGTGATCAGGGGTGATGACGTCGCGGATCGAGGCGGCGGCTTCGGCAAAGCGCTGCGGCGTGACGGCGATCATGACGATGCGCGCGTCGCGCACGACGTCTTCGTTGTCGCGGACGGCGGCGACGGGGAGCGGGTGGTGCTCGAGCTTCCGGCTCCACGAGACGATGATGCGGTCTTTTGCGAGATAGCCGCTGGCAAGCAGGCGATTGACGATGATGGCGGCGATATGTCCCGTTCCGACGACGCCAAGTGCGTACCGATGAGTTGACAAGGCAGGTACTCCGAATCCGGCAAACGTCTGATATCGTCGGCGATGGCCCGGCGCCTTGCAACGCCGGGCGACGGCCGCGCGGGCGCTCGCTGCGCCGGTCATCCTGATTCGGCCGGGCGGACGCCGAACTTGACTCGCACCGGGCGCGGCTCGATACTGCCGCCTCGCCTGCGGGGCCCGTCGACCGCGGGCCGCCCGGAGGCCCCCGATTCCGACCCATCGGCAGAATCCCGCGTGAAGCTCGTCTCAAGCATCCAGGAATTGTGGCAGTTTCGCGAAGTCATCAAGAACTTCGTGTCTCAGGACCTGAAGGTCAAGTATCGGCGCTCGGCGCTCGGGTTTTTCTGGTCGCTTCTGAATCCACTGCTGCACATGTCGGTGATCACGGTCGTTTTCTCTCTGCTGTTCCGTTTTCCGATGAGCCAGTATTCGCTGTACGTGCTCTCCGGGCTGGTCCCCTGGACGTTCTGGACCGCCTCGGTGGACGGCTGCTGCATGAGCATCGTCGGCGCGGAAAACATGATCAAGCGGCAGTACTTTCCGAAGCTGGTCTTTCCTTTTTCGGTGGTCACGCAAAACTTCGTGACGTTCGTCCTTTCGCTCACTGTTCTGCTGCTTATCCTCGCGCCGATCACGGGATTCCGGCCCAACGCGTCGCTGTGCATCCTGCCGCTGTCGTTCTTGTGCATCATCGCATTCTCGCTCGGGGTGGGGCTGATCGCCGCCGTGGTCACGGTGTATTTCCGCGATATGCAGCACCTGATCTCGGTGGGCATGAGCACCTGGTTCTACCTGACGCCGATCATCTATCCGCTGGAAAGCGCGACCGGGGAAGGGCCGATTCCACACGCCTATCGCTACTACTTCAAGCTCAATCCCATGTTCTCGATCATCCAGATGTTTCACCGCCCGATCTATGACGGACGTCTTCCGACGACGCCGGAGCTGGCGGGGGCGGTGGTGGTCAGTCTTGCGGCACTGCTTGTCGGCATGCTCATCTTCAAGCGGTGCGAGGATTCGCTGGTCTTCAGTCTCTGACGGGCGCCGATGGCGGAGAATTTCATCACCCTGAAGAACGTTTCCCTGCGGTTCAAGCTGTATTCGACACAGCACCGCTCGATCAAGGAGACGTTCGTCAACGTTTTGTTGCGACGCAACTACGGCCGGCCCACGCGCGAAGTCACCGCTGTGAACAACGTCAGCCTGCACATTCCGCACGGGCGGCGGCTCGGGATCGTCGGCGACAACGGGGCGGGCAAGTCGTCGTTGCTCAAAGTGATGAGCCGGATCTATCCGCCGACGAGCGGCACGATCGAGCGGCGCGGGTTCCTTGTTCCGCTGCTCGAAGTGGGGATCGGCTTCAACCCCGAGCTGAGCGGGCTGGAAAACATCTTTCTCACCGGGGCGATCATGGGCTTCTCCCGGCGCGAGATGACGCGGCGGGTCGATCCGATCCTGGAGTTTTCAGAGTTGCGGCAGTTCGCCGACACGCCGATCAAGTACTACTCGTCGGGTATGGCCCAGCGGCTGGCGTTTTCGATCGCGACGGAGATTGATCCGGAGATACTCCTGCTCGACGAGATCTTCAGCGTGGGGGACATTCACTGGGTTCAGAAAGCCAAGCACCGGATGCAGTCGCTGATCGACCGGTCGAGCATCCTCGTGCTGGTCTCCCACCAGATGGAGCTGATTGAGAGATACTGCGACTGGACGATCTGGATGCGTGCCGGGCAGATCGTGGGCGAGGGTCCGCCGTCGGAGATCATCCCGGCCTACCAGGCCTCGGAGGCGGGAGTGCAGGTGTAGAATCGCCGGCCGCATCGCCGCGCCCTCTTTTCGCCTTGATCCTGCGGGGCGGCGGCCCTTTACTTGTACCCGCGTATTGCGAGTCGGTGCGCGGTCCGTCCGACGGCCGGCCGGGCGGTGCCGCCGCCGCGACGCGGGTCGAGGAACCATTCCATGTCCGAACGACTCAGGGAATTCCGCGCGTTTCGTGAGAGAATGAACAAGCGCATCCTCGATGCGCAGAACCTCAACATCAACCGGTTCTTCAACCTGGACGGTGCGGCCTACAAGCCGGGAGCATGCGACGAGCTGACAAAGGAGTTTGCCGGGCTGTCGGCGTCGATGGTGCTGCGCTGCGATGACTGCATTGCCTACCACGTCATTCGCTGCAAGGAGTGCGGCGCGACGGATGAGCAGATCATCGAGATTTTCAACGTCGGCCTGATCGTGGGTGGGAGCATTGTCATCCCTCACCTCCGCCGCGCTATGGCACTCTTGGATGAACTCAACGCGGAGTCGGGCCGTGCGGGCAAATAGCGAATGGCGAATAGCGATTAGCGAGAGCCCATTCGCGGGGCGAGATAGTCTGCCGATTACACCTGTTTGTAGGGTGGGCATTGCCCACCATTTTCTGTGTATCGCGGTTCTATCCCTCGCTTCCGGCTGCTCCCGTCCCGAGGGCGTAGTGATCCTTGGTGAGCCGGAGCGTATCTCCGCGAATCGCACTTTCAACGATATTGCCGCCATCGATGTGACGCTTCCCACGGATGACGGCGCGCTGATCGTCGATCGCGACAATGTCACACTCGACTTGAAAGGAGCACATCTTCGTCCGGCGGAATTCGCTGCGACGCCGGATCAGTACACGGGGCGCGGCATCGTGGTGAGGGGCGCGAAGAACGTGACCCTCTACAACGCCGTCGTCCTCGGCTTCAAAGTCGCCATACACGCGGAAAACGCCCCCGGCCTCACCATCGAAAACATCGACGTCTCCGGCAACTACCGCCAGCACCTGAAAAGCACGACGCAGCGGGAGCAACTCGACGACTGGATTTACGGCCACGAGAACGACAAGGACGAATGGCTCCGATACGGCGCGGGCATCTACCTCAAAAACTGCGACGGCGCGGTCATCAAGAACTGCCGCGCGCGCAACGGACAGAACGGCATCTGCCTTGTCAACTGCAACGATGCGACCGTTGTCGATAACGACATGTCCTTCATGTCCGGGTGGGGTCTGGCCCTGTGGCGCTCGAGCCGCTGCAAGGTCATTGGCAACCGATTCGACTATTGCGTCCGCGGTTACTCGCACGGCGTCTACGCTCGCGGGCAGGATTCAACCGGCATCCTCGTGTACGAGCAGTGCAGCGACAATATCTTCGCCTACAACAGCGCGACCCACGGCGGCGACGGCTTCTTCCTCTACGCCGGGCACGAGACCACCCAGCGGACGGGTGAGGGCGGCTGCAATCGAAACATCGTCTATCGCAACGACTTCTCGCATGCCATCGCCAACGGCATCGAGGCGACCTTCTCCGACCGGAACATCTTCATGGGCAACAAGCTCAATCACTGCACGCACGGCATCTGGGCCGGCTACTCGCGGCGGAGCCTGATCGAGGACAACGAGATGTCCCATTGCCAGAACGGAGTGTCGATCGAACACGGTCGGGAGAATCGAATCTTCTGGAATCGGTTCACGAATTGCGAAAAGGGCGTCTGGCTCTGGTGGGATGACGACAAAGACCTCATCGCCTCGGCATTTGGCCGTAAACAAGGCGCGGACTCGAAGAACGAATGCGTCGAGCGCAACATCTTCAAGAACTGCGCGACTGCCATCCGTGCCGACACGACTGCCATCCTGACGGTCAACGGCAATACATTTGAAGGTTGCAATGTGCCCCTTGATGTCCTTGGGGCTTCGACAATACACAGCCTGACCGGCAATCTCTTCCTGGCCGGCGAGCTGCGTAATGGATCGTCATCGAGCATCACTGGCGATCGCAATTTCGTCGATGCCGGTGTACGCGCCACCGGCCCGATCAACTGGACCCGTGCCGCGCCCGATCGGGAAACCGCATGGTCCGCGGTCCACAACGGCCCGGAGTATCACCAACTCGACGATCCGCACCCCTGGCCTTGGTCCCGCGCGAGCGATATGCGGCTCCCCGTCACAGCTGACGGCCCGCCCGATCGACTGGGAACAAAGCCCCTCGCTCCGCTGCCCGGCGTGCCGGAGGGCAAGGAGCACATCCTTATCGATGAGTGGGGCCCGTATGGCTATGAAGAACCTCGCATCGAATGGATGGACGCGATCTCCTGTGACTCGGCCAGTGTGCGGGTACTCGGGCGTCGAATTCCATTTACGGTGTATACGATTTCCCCGAATTTTGTCGCTGATCCGCGTACAGGGATTGCGCCCGGAATCGTGAACATTCGGCCTCGTGAAGGGACTCTATCCTTCGAGCCATTCTTCGTAGGTGTGACCTGTGATGGGAAGTCCTCGCCCATCATGGTCGGAGTTATCTGGTCTGCCGATTGGGACATTCGCTACTACGCATGGAAACCCGCTCTGGATCCGCGTACGTCTGATGGCAATTGGAGCAAAATCGTCGCCTCGGCCCCGATGAAGCGGGAGAAGTCGGCATGTGTTGATTACGTGTGGGGTGGTAGGGGACCGGTACCAGACCAATCGCCGGATCACTTCGCCGTAATGGCCGAAGGGCGTCTCACTATTCCGAGCGGCATGGCAGCAAATGGAGACTTGAGGTTGCGGTTCAAGACAATCTCCGATGATGGCGTCCGAGTGTACCTCAACGGCGAAAAGGTCATCGACAACTGGACCTGGCACGTCCCCACAGAGGACGCCGCCGAGGTCGTCCTCAAGCGGGAAAACGACCTGCGAATCGAATACTTCGAAATCGACGGTCACGCCCAGCTTCAGTTCTTCATCGAGCCAGTCCAGTAGGTCGTGGGGGCGGTTCTCGGCGCGGTTCCGCCTGCGATGGGCGTATCCCCAGGCCCCCCCGGCGTGAAGCTCCGCGGGCGGCGTCGTTTCTTCAAAAGAGCCAATCCCCCAGCCTCAGGCATTCGCCTTCTGATTGTGCAGGGTTTCCCCATGGTCGCAGCCTCCGCGCGGTACCGCTTCGCCGTCAATCCCTTGTTGGACAACGTACTCCACGCAAACACGGTTCTGCATATGCGGCCGGGCGACTATCACATCCGCGGCTTCCGCACGTTCCTGACACTCAAGTCAGTCGTCGAGGGACAGGCGAACTACCGCACGCGACACACGCGTTACCAGGTGGACGACGGCTCCATGGTCATCTTCAACCATGGCCAGGAATACGACTCGGACTTTGAGGCCCGCGACCGGACCGAAGCGCTGACGTTCTTCTTTCAGCCCGGATTCATCGCCGATGCCGCGCGCAGCCGGGAGGAGACCGACGCGGCGTTGCTCGATGATCCCGTTCGCCGTGCGCAGCCGCCGCTTTTCTTCGAGCGGCTGTATCCCAAGACGGGGCCGTTCGCGGCCCTCCTCGATGAGATTCGCATCGGCATTTCTTCGCCGGGACGAACGGCATCCTGGGTCGAGGAGCAGTTCTACCGGCTTGCCGACGCCCTTCTCGGGCTGCACGAGATTACGCGGCGCGAAGTAGAGAGATTCCCGGCCTGCCGGGCGTCCACTCGGGAGGAACTGTACCGGCGGCTGCATTACGCGCGAGACTACATCCACACCTGTTACGCCGAGCCGCTCACGGTGCAGGAGATCGCGAATGTCGCCTGTCTGTCACCGTTTCATTTTCAGCGGATGTTCAAGCTGGCCTTTTCCCAGACGCCGATGAACTGCCTTCAGGCGCGGCGGCTGGATGTCGCCCGGAAGCTGCTACTGCGCACCGAGCAGGACGTCACGTCGATCTGCCTCAACGTCGGCTTCGAGAGTCTCGGCTCGTTCAGTTGGCTCTTTCGGCGGAAGTTCGGCTTGTCTCCCCGGCAGTTCCGCGCCGCCGCCCGGCCGGCCGTCGTTGCCGCGCCCGCGGATTGCCGGCCGTGATCGTGCGTCAGCCGCCGGTGTACATCGTCCGCTCATCCACGAAACAGAGCTTGTTGCCGAACGGGTCGAAGACGTAGAACGACCGCTCGCCCCAGGGCCGCAGCGCGACCTTCCCGGCCGGGTCGCCGTGCACGTCATCCGGCGCGAATATGGCCCCCTGAGCCTCGCAGGCTTCGTAGGTCTTCTCCACGTCTGGCACGGCAAAATAGATCCACTCGGGATTCGGCGCGGGCTCGTAGCCGTCGCCGTCGGCCTTCGGGTCGAAGCACGCCAGAATGACGCCGCCGCAGTCGAAGTAATGCCGCCCTTCCGACACGCGCATGCCCTGCCCGCCGAGGATGCCCGAATAAAACGCCGCCGCCCGGTTGATGTCCTTTACGGGAAGGATGACACGATAGATTCGAGCGCTCATGGCCACCTCCGCGCGTATCTTAGCAAATCCGCGGACATCGCGAAGTATGGTCGGCGGCACGATCCGCAAACAGACCGGGCACCCCGACGGCGTTGAATGGCCCCTGGCCTGCCCGAGATTCCCGGGCTTGAGCGCGATGCCGGTGCGTTCGATGGGATGGGGCGAAAGTGCCCCCGGCGGCGGGTCGATAATCGGGCATGTTCACGAAGATCGACCCCCCGGTGAAAGAGACACGCGACGGCGTCGCCGCGCGGCGCGGGCGTGCGAGCGCGACCCGCGTGGCCGGCGGCCGTGGCGAAGCCGACCGCCGCGGAAAGGCGCGGGAGGAGAGTCCGGCCGGGGGGGCGGAGTTGAAGGGCCACACGCCGATCAGCGGCACGACGGTACACGGGAAGACGGCGTGCCTGATCGGGCTTCCGTTCCTGGTGATGGGCGTGTTCGTCGCGCTGATGGCCTCCGGTCTGATTCCGTCGAAAAACGCCCCGCGCAATGGCGAGGGCCTCGTCGGAGCCCTCGCCGGCGGGGTGTTTGCCCTGGTCGGCGCGTGGATGATCGTGCACGGAGTTCTGGGCCTGGCGGCAGGCCGCAGGGCGCGGCGCATGCGCGAGCGCTTTCCCGATGCGCCGTGGCGGGCGGACCATCCCTGGGACGAGCGGGGCGCGAGGGACATGCAGCGCCGCGGCGTCGGGCAGATGCTCTTCGGCATGATGTTCATGATCGCCTTCGCCGCGCCGTTCAACATGGTCGCGTTCTTCAGCGCGCGCGAGGGCTCGGCCCTCGGCTACGCATTCGGTTGCGTGAATGTCTTCGTGGCCCTGTACGGGGTCGCCTTTGTCTATCGGCTCATCCGCCTGGTGAAGTACGGAAGCGGGCGGATCGCGTTTCGTCGGTTTCCGTATCACCTCGGCGAGACGGCGGAGTTCGATTACATCCCCGCGCGGCGGCTGGAAGGCGTGCGGAAGCTGGTGTGCACGCTGCGGTGCATCCGCGAGACGTTCGTGACGACCCAGGTCAACGGCAAGACACAGACGCGGATCGTCTCAACGGTCCTGCACCACCAGACGCGCCAGATCGCGGGAGAACAGGTCGGCGCCTCCCACGATGGCCGGGTGCCGCTTTCGTTCGACCTTCCGCCGGAGGCCGAGAGCACGAGGCTGCTCGACCGGCCGCCGGTGTACTGGCAACTCCAGATTTCCGCCGAGACGCCGGGCGTCAATCTCGATTCGCGGTTTCTCGTTCCCGTCTACGCCCGACCCGGCCCGGCCGGCGAGCCGACCAGGTCGCGCGGCGAGGCGCTCCGCGAAGTGGCGGGGATCATTTCGTTCAAGGCCACCGGGGATCGATGAGAGGCGTGGGCGCTGGGTGTATCGGTGCGCACGACCGCGACACCGACTGGTCAGTCGTGCTCACGTTGCGCGCGCTGGCCCTTTCTCGCAGGATCGAAAGCGGCGGCGGGGATGGAGTAACAGCGCTGCGACGACAATGAAAGCGGAAGCTGGCTCGGGGATGACGGCGCGCCAGGCTTCCCGAGCGCCTTGGGGATTCTCGCCCCCGCCCACGATGGTTGTACCGTCCGCCGAAATCGCGTAGGCTTCCCACAACTCCCAGCCGGTCAAGTCGAGTCCAAAGTCGAGTTCGAGCATCTCTTTTAGATCGCGGATGCGGTGTGCACCGTTCCAAATCACGGCTTTGAAATTCCCGCCGCCCCGACTATATCCAACGAAACGAGTGCCGTCCGCAGAGAG
The DNA here is from genome assembly GCA_003576905.1 of Planctomycetota bacterium. GTDB lineage: Bacteria > Planctomycetota > Phycisphaerae > UBA1845 > UTPLA1 > UTPLA1. The sequence goes on from QEVG01000015.1 coordinate 82,431, forward strand.
TCCGTGAACCTCGCTCTGTGTGTGACCAACCAGAAAACCAAGAGTCTGATACCCTTCCCCTTCTCGCCACACAAAACCTTGGTTCTCGCCGGTGGGGCGTTCGGTATAGCCGACCACTACGGATCCGTCGGCCGAGACGTCCTGCGCAAAACCTCGATTCGAACCGTTCGGAGGAAGACCTAGATTCACGGCGCCGGTTTCAGCGGTCCAGCGAAAAGGACGAGGACTGCTGTTCATGTACCCAACAATCACAGATCCATCGGCTGAGACTCCCAGCGCGGCTGAACTAGGTACTCCCAGCCCGACCATTCCAGTAGCTTGAGTCCAACGAAAGGCCTCGGCGCCCGAAAACGAAGATGAGCTAAGTCCGACAATGGTCGTTCCGTCCGCCGAGATGTCCCCAACGGCCCCATGATTAAGACCACCGGGAAGATCTCCAAGACTCATCATGCCGGTCGCTTGAGTCCATCGAACAGCATTAAGTGGCTGCGACGTTGCAGAAGTGCCGTATCCGACAACGATTGAACCATCTCCAGAAACTGCGCTCGCGGTGCTGTCGAACTCTCCGCCCGACAGGTCGCCAAGGCCGACCATGCCGGCCTCCTCGGTCCAGCGGAAGGCCTCGTCGGCTCCGTTTCCGGTCGAATTCGTACTTCGGCCCACGACGACGGAGCCGTCGGCGGATACTCCGAAGGCGACGCTGGGTTCTCTTTGCGGGTAGAGGTGACCGAGGCCCATGAAGCTGGGCTTCGGGGCAGCATGGGCGCTCGAAGCGACCAGGAGCACCACCCCCAGATTAGCGGCCCCACGGACGATCGCATTCCTGTCAAACGGCAGCTTCACGGAATCCTCTCCATCGTGTGAGACTTCGGCTGGACGTTGTCCCAGATTCCCGCATTCTAACGGATTTTGTCCACTGGCGTACGGGCGATGGGCAGAATTATGACGTCTAGCCCATTTCGGTACTCGTCTTGGGCTCCGCAATTCGAGTCCCGCATTCTGGGCAGATGCCAGAGCCAATTCCGCGCAAGCAGTACCCGCACACGGCACACGAAGGTTCAAACGCTGGCAGCCTGCTGTCGAGGTTGGACAACATGCGTTGAACGATGGCTGCGATTGCCACTGACGCGGCCAGAGTTAAGGTAACCGCGCAATAAACCACGTGACTCGCTAGCTTCGCGCCGGAATGAGCCGCTGGTTGACAATCTAGAAACACCGGACTGAGAATCAATAGGCTGCACCAACCAATTGCTTCTCCGCGAACGATTGAACCGAAGAATCGGCCCGAAAATAAGAACAAACAAATGCAATTTGCCGCCGTAAAGCAAGCGCCATGTAACAGATACCCTACGGGTGAAATATACGCAGTAAGAAACAAGACGTGGCATAAGCCTGAGGCCGAATTCGCCCAGACACATCGGGCGAACCCCAGATCTGGAGCGCCCCAAATCCCAAAAAAAAGTGGCGGAATCAGGAGGGATGCAGCCCAAACTGCGAACGTAGCAGGCGCATTACCTACAGCGAGGAGTAAGGATCCTGAATGCAAGTACTCGGCGACTCCAATCGTACCGACCAGACACAACGCGCCGAATAAGGCGGTGATCGTGAGCATAAGGATTTTCCAGCGGTCGCAGAATCGTGAGTCGCGCCGATCGCGCAGCCTTTGAACAGCGAGAATCAGTTCGCGCCTTCTCGCCATTTCCAGTATCCGTCGGAGGCTAACTCTGCGGGCCTCCACTTTCCATTCTGCTCCAGTATCACTTCGCCCCGCTCGAATCTAGCAGGTCGCCATCCGAGCGTAGTGCGAACCAAAGAAGGATCGTACGCAGGGGAAACACCAAGATGCTTGTCAAATCTGCCGTCAGCGTTCGTGTCATAAATCGTTTCGCCTAGCCTTTTAGCAGCGTCCCTAGCGGGCGCTGAGCACAAAGTCTCCACGAGTCGGTTGCCCTCATAGCGGAGTTGTGCCACTAACTCAAATGGACTCTCCGGATCAAGCAATCGATATCGCACGTCACCTTCTGCCTGGTCCCCAACAATCTCAAACAATACAATGTTTTTGAGTTTGTCTGCCACATAAATAGATGGAGGCGATGCCTCGGCAGTTTGAACTTTTGCGACGACTAGGTGGTCGCCCGTACACAAGACTTCACATGTGAACGCGGATTGACTAGATTTCAGGAGCTGGGGAACGGCGCTTTCAAGACGCACCCAGTCTCGTAGAGTCATTCCGATGACGCCAGCGCCGCAGGCGATAGAATGTGTAAGGAGCAGCCAAAAAGGCCATTTTCGATTTGCCATACATCTCTACACTCCCCAAAAAGAACTCGTTTCATGAATGCGACGGAGTCGATCGGGCTTTATTACCGTATCCGCTGGCACTTCCAGTAGTCTGGAGGGGGATTCTGACCCGGTTCGCCGCCGATCCGTTTACATAGCATCCACCGATAAATTAATTCTGAATCAGACCAGTCCTCGGGCGCGCCACTCTCCTTAATGTAGTTACCCACATCGGCACAGAGCTTGTTTCTAACTGCCGGGTCCACGGTTTCCAGGGCTCCGAGAGCCTCAGAAAAGGGCACATGCACTCCGATACTTCGGAGGAACGTGTCAACCCAATCTGGCGCGACTGGACCTTCGCTGCAGCCGCTGCGTCGGAGAGATAGGTTTCCGCCTGGATCGGGTGGGTTTAGCTTGCAGGGCCCATCGATGCTTACGGGATTCTGAGGAACGTAAGCTCCATCAGACCCTGCCGCACACTTACTAAGACAGGTCCGCAGAGTTCGCGTACACGCATCGCCGCCCTGCTTTCCCGGGTTGCCATCATGCTGGCCATCGCAGCTTAAGCAGTATGCCCAGAAAGCACCGCAGTACTGGTAGCACGAAGAGCGACACTTGAAGGCATACAGTCCGAATGGATCGACAGAATTGATTGGGGAATCGCGTAGAAATTCCAGCAGATTATGTTGCGTTGCTTGTTCCATCGGGTCACGGCTTACCCAGCGCCCTATCTCCGGTCGGTAGTATCGATAGCCGTAGTAATACACATCATCCGTCGTACTCGCTGCATCGAGTTCGGCATCGCAATACTTCGTGCTGAATCGAAACGGGTTCGTTGCTGCGTAGGTTCCCGAGGAAATGAGCGCGTTCCCATACGCGTCGTACTCGTACTTCCCGGCGATCACCGGCGATGATTGACCGATAGAGGCCGGCCAATCGACGAACTGCCCCACATTACCATTCGCATCGGAGAAAACCAGGAAGTCGTCGGACGAAGATTCATCGTGGATTCCAAGCAAGCCGCCGATGCCGCCGGCGCCCTGCCGCGTGCCGGACAGGTCCAGGCCCCAGGTGTACTTGCGGATGACGGCATTGTCGTCCAGGGCATCCAGCTTCAGCACCACGTTCCACCCGTCGTAGATGAACCGGGTGTCACTTTCCGGCGTCGTCCGCCAGGCCCCAGCCGCGGCGTCGTAAGTCGAGACCTGCTTGCGGATGCGGCGGTTCATGTGGTCGTACCGGAACACGAGCTTTCGTGAACCCTCGACCGGGCTGGCGGCCCGGGCCTCGCGGAGGCGGTTCTCCCAGTCCCACACGTAGGTCCACTGCCCGTCGCCGGTCATGTTGGCGTCGCCGTCGTAGGTGAACGACTGCAAGACCGAACCCGAACACTCGTCGGCATCGCGAAGCGTCGGGTACACGTTCAGGTTGTTCGCACAATAGTATACCGCCGGATCGGCGCCGGTGGTGCTCGACCTGCGATTTCCGATCGGATCGTACTCGTAGCCGCGATTCCGGGCGGTGATGGCCGTGCCGGCCCCCGGCCAGCACGCGTTCTCCGTTCGAGAGAGTGGTGGGCAGTCCGTCCGAACCTACCAAGCCCATGCGGAGAAGTGACGGGCTCAACATTACGGGCCCGAAATTGCGGGAATTCGCTGTGTCAGCAGATAACGGTCGCGCTGGGTGATCATGGCGCCGAAGGCCTTTTCCGTCCGGTGTCGCCGGGGCGGGGCATCTCATATAATCCCTGTAATCTGTCGAATTCCTCGGAGGCCCTGCATCATGATCCAGTACCTTGCTCTCGGAAGGCTCCCGCCCAAGCCGCATACCGCCTTCTACGAGGATGGCAAGCTGCTCATGGAGCACTGCCACACGCGCGAGGGGTTCGAAGGGGCGTTCTCGATTCTCTATTACCGCACGCCGCCGACCGATGAGAACGCCGTCGAGCGCGTCGGCATCCCCGGCTTCTGCCCGTTTGAGCCGCTGGGTGATCAGCCGCTGTATCGGCGGCACATCAAGACGCAGGATCTCCATCTGAAGGGCGATTTTCTGGATGCCCGTCGGGTGCTGATGTTCAACAGCGACGTTCACATCGACATGGTGAAGCCGACGGAGAAGTCGGCTCGGTTCTTCTCCAACGGCGACGGGGACGAGCTGTACTTCGTGTACAAGGGCGCCGGCCGGGTGGAGTCGCTCTTCGGCGTGCTGCCTTTCAAGGAGCGGGATTACGTCATCATCCCGCGATCGACGCCGTACCGCATTCACTGGGACGGGGAGAATCCGCAGTTCATGGTGTTCGAGGGGCGCGGTTTCATCGACGTGCCGAAGGAATGGCGCAACCGCCACGGCCAGATCACGATGTACGCCCCGTATTCGCATCGCGACTTTCGCGGGCCGACGGAGCTGCTCAAGTACAACAAGGCGAATCATGGAACGGGCCCGTTCAAGCTGCTCGTGAAGCGGGAGAACGTGCTGACCGCCCACATCTTCCAGCAGTTCCCGTATGACATCGCCGGCTGGGACGGCACCGTATACCCCGTGGCCTTCAACATTCACGACTACCAGCCGAAGACCAGCACGATTCACCTGCCGCCGACGATCCACCTGACCTTCGCGGGCAATGAGTTCGTCGTGTGCAGCTTTGTGCCACGCAAGGTGGACTACTACAACCGCGACGGCGTCCGGGCGATTCCCTGCCCGTACGGGCACGCGAGTGTGCATATGGACGAGATTCTGTTCTACGTGGACGGGAACTTCACGAGCCGGCGCGGGATTGATTCGGGGTCGGTGAGCCTCCACCCGGCCGGGATTCCGCACGGGCCGCATCCGGGGACATATGAGAAGAGCATCGGAGCGGGCATGACAAGCGAGCTGGCTGTCATGTGCGACACATATAAGCAGCTCAAACTGACAACCGTGGCCCACGAGATCGAGGACAAGGACTACCACCTGACCTGGGTCAGCAAGGAAAGCGGCGAGGCAGACGCGCCGGGGGCGCGATGATGAATTCCGCAGAGCAGGATTCAGAAGGGCTCGGATTCGGACCGAGCCAGACGCCATCTCAAAACCTGATCGATGTGGCGAGGGTGGATCGCAGCATCATGGTCCACGGTACGCTCGACGACGAGGGGGATGAGCGCGCATACTGGCACTCTCGAACGCCGGAAGAGCGACTGGAAGCTCTCGAACTTATGAGGCAGATACTCTATGGCTACGATCCGGCTACCGAACGACTTCAAAGAGTTCTTGAGATTGTTGAACTCGAATGAAGTTCATTATCTGCTCGTGGGAGGCTATGCAGTGGGGTATCATGGCTTCCCAAGAGCCACGGTGGACCTTGATGTATGGATTGCCCAAGATCCTGCGAATATCGATCGGGTGGCAAATGCATTGCGGGAATTCGGGTTTCGTGTTTCTCCGACGGATCGCAATGCGCTGACGAGAGCGCGACAGGTCTTGCGAATGGGTGTTCCCCCACTTCGAATCGAGGTTCTCGCCGGGGTCTCGGGCGTGGAGTTCTCAGAATGCTACGCGCGTCGGAAAATTGTTAACCTTGATGGCGTTGATGTCAGCCTAATCGCGATCGACGACCTTAAGCGTAACAAGCTGGCTGCGGGACGATCAAAAGATCTGAATGACTTGGAACACTTGCCCGAACCGTAATCTCTTGATTTCGGTATCCTCCTACGAGTCGAATCTCACCTACGAATCGGGCTGAGTTGTCGCGTTTTCTTCGCGCACGATAGGCACTCCGGTGTATGCATGAGCGCCCATACATGCCGCCCCACCAAGCGACAGGCCTGCCAATGCGGCGACAGATGCCGCCCAGCGCCATAGTTGGTTGGGGATTGCTCCCAGGCCACGACGACAGTCTGCGGTCATGATTTTGCCGTCATGCCGCATGAAATAGCGAACGCACAAGCGGCCCTCAGTGGCGCGGACAAGTTCATTTGCTTCCGCCCGCGTCATGGCCGAAAGATTGAAAACATGCAGGTCACATTTCGCGCAACGCCGAACACTGTCCGTACCTTCCATGGCCTCCCAATCCGCCGGGCACGGCGAGCTAACGCGAACACGATCCAAGGCATCGAGCGGTATCTCCGACCTCTCATTCATGATGCGGATGTTATACTAATCAGGGGCGATGTGGTCAACGCGGTCCGCAAGTCGGATGACTCCGGGAGCCCAAGCATGTCGATAGTCCTCGTTTCACTCCTCGATGAGGCCTTCCAAAAAAAATCTTGGCACGGGACCAATCTGCGCGGGTCGCTGCGCTCCATCTCTGCGAAGGATGCGGCGTGGTCACTGGGCAGGGGGCGAAAGAGTATCTGGGAGCATGTGCTGCACGCGGCGTACTGGAAATACGTCGTCCGGCGGCGGCTGCTGGGTGAGAAGCGCGGCTCGTTCCCGCTGGCGGGCAGCAACTGGTTCCCCGTCCCGCCGGGCGCGACGCAGAAGGACTGGCAGGCAGCGATCAAACTCCTTGAGAAGGAGCATCGCCTCCTGCGCGACGCCGTCGCATCCTTGAGCGAGAAGGGCCTTCGCGCCAAACCGGGCGGCAGCAAGCTCGACAACGCCTTCATGATCCGGGGCATCGCTCTGCACGACATCTATCACACCGGGCAGATTCAGTTCATCAAGAAGATGCTCAAATCGCGCGGATGACACGGCACGGGCTGCCGACCGCGACGACGTTGGCCGGTATCGATCGGGTCACCACGCTGCCGGCGCCGATGACGGAGTTGTCGCCGATCGTCACGTTGGGGCCGATGATCGCTCCGCCGCCGATCCACACGTTGTTTCCGATCGTCACAAAGCCGCCGAACTCGATGCCGCTCGCGCGCTCGGCGGGATCAATCGGGTGATGAGCCGCGTAGATCTGCACAGCCGGGCCGATGAGGACGCCATCGCCGATGGTGACTTTGCCGCAGTCCAGAATGACGCAGCCGAAGTTGATGAACAGCCGTGCGCCGGCGTAGATGTTGCACCCGTAGTCGCAGCGGAAGGGCGGTTCAATCTCGGCGCGGGGGCCGAGCGCGCCGAAGAGTTCGTCGAGAATCCGCCGGCGTTGGTCCGGCTCCGTTTCGAGCGACGCGTTAAAGAGGCGCGTGAGGCGACGGCCGTTGGCCCGCATCGCCGCCAGCTCCGGGTCGTCCGCCCGGTAGGCTTGTCCCGCCAGCATCTTCTCCCGTTCCGTCATGTGGATGGGCAGATTACTCAAAACCCCCGCGGTCGTCAGGGCGGCCAGACGCCCTATGCGCCGGTTGAAAGGCCGTGGCGTTGCCGCGCGGGCGGGTGATCCGGTTCTTGACAGCCAGCCAGAGGCGCGGCTCCGCGGGGCCGGGGACAAACTCGGCGATGAGGAAGGTGACGTCGTCGTGGTGGAGAGGCGTCATGCCGGAGTACCGCTCGAGGTCGTGGAGCAGAGCCTGGCCGATGGCTTCGCAGCTCGCGTCGCGATGGGCGTTGAGCAGTTCGGCGATCCGGTCTTCGCCGTATTGATCCCCGTCGATTCCGGGAGTTTCGAGCACGCCATCGGTGACGAACACGATCCGGTCGCCGAGCGCGACGCGCAGCGACCGCGCGGAGTAGGGTACGCCCGAATCGATGGCGAGGGCCGCGTCGGTGAGCGGATGCGCGTGGTCGCGGGTGCTCTCGACTTCCAGGCGAGACCAGCTCCGCGCCGCTCGGGAGAAGTACCAACCCGGCGGGTGTCCGGCATACGACACCGACAGGCGTCGCGTGGGCGTGTAGTAGGTCAGGGCGGCGGCCGTGGTCATCGCCCGGAAGCCCAGGACATGGAGCCGGTCGTTCAGGCGGGAGAGGACCTTGCGCTGGTCGGGCTGGTTCATGCAGCGGCGCAGATGGGCGTGCATCTCGTCACTGACGGCCGCAACGGTCTCGCCGTGGCCGACGACATCGGCGAGGCAGACGCGCGAGAGAATGCCGGTCCCGCAGACGGAGAGGTAGTGCACGTCGCCGCCGTGGCGGCCGTGGCACGGGTTCGAGTAGAGGACGCCGCAGATGCCCGGCAGTTCGACGGGGGAGTGGATCGGCCTGTTTCCGCCCCAGATTTCGGAGCAGACAAGCCGGAGTGGTTCGCGGTTTGTACGTGCGGGGCGCGGAGCGTCCATAAGGGCGGGCATGAAGTACCTCGCGGTGACAGGGAAAGCCGTCGGACCAAGGAGCCGGACATCGTTGAGATGCGCGGCGGCGGGGGGCGGTTACATGGAAGCCGCGGCTTCAGTCCTTCTTGTAGAGGAAGGCCGCTTCTTCGAGGCGAGCGCCGGCGGCGTCGACGACGGCGAACTTCGTGCCGGACCAGATGTTGGCCGAGCCGTAGCGGCCGTCCTTCGCGACGGCGTAGAGGCTGAGGCCGAACGTCGGCCGGCCCTTGCTGTCGCGCAGGCGCGGCTCGGCGTGGTCGGCGACGCGCCGGAGGACTTCGAGGCAGGCGTCCTGGGGGCTCTTGCCGGCGCGCATCAGCTCGACGACGAGGAATGAGGAGCAGTTCTGGAGATTGGCCTCGCCGCGACCGGTGGAGCCTGCCGCGCCGACGGCGTTATCGACGTAAAGGCCCGCGCCGATGATCGGGGAATCGCCGACGCGGCCGGGGATCTTGTAGGCCAGGCCGCTGGTCGTCGTGACGCCGCCGATGTTGCCGGCGGCATCCACGGCGCAGCAGTTGATCGTGCCGTAGACGTGGTCCTGCCGGCCCTTGGCGCGGGTGCGCGGGCCGCCGCCCGAGTCCTCGGGGGGAAGCCAGTCGTCGTCTTCACTGAGGCGTTCCTTCCACCGGAGCCACATGCGGCGGGCTTCGTCGGTGAGCAGTTCTTCCTCTTTGAAGCCGTGGGCCTTCGCAAAGCGCAGCGCGCCCTCGCCGACGAGCAGCACATGGTCGGTGCGCTGCATGACGAGCCGGGCGACCTTTGACGGGTTGCGGATGTTGCGAAGCGCGGCGACGGCGCCGGCCTTGTGGGTGGGGCCGTGCATGACAGACGCGTCCAACTCGACGACGCCGTCCTCGTTGGGCAGGCCGCCGAAGCCGACGGAATGATCGTTCGGATCGTCCTCCACGATGGCGACGCCGGCGACGGCGGCATCGAGGGGGTCGGTCCCGTCGCGCATCAACTCGAATGCCCGGGCGACCGAGGCCAGCCCGTTGGCACTGGCGACGGCCACGGGCCGCGTTGCGGCTGCGGGGGGCGCGGGGTCGGCGGCGGCGGGATCGGCCGCCGAGGCGATCAGGCCGCCCGCCGCGGCAGCAAGGAAGCCGCGTCGAGAAAGCGAAATGTCGATGGGGTCGCTCATATCTTCACCCGTGCTGTCAAGCCGGCCCGGACGATCGTGGTCATGGTACTCGTGGTCCGGGCGGGCCGACAGAGGGGAAACGTCGACACGTCGAAAAGTCAAAACGGCAAGACGGCGAAACGGCGCGGGGCGGGCCGTGGGGCGCGGCGATCGTGTCCGATCTCCGGGGATGCGGCGCGGCGCGCGCGGGGGCGCGGGGCGGCGTCGGGGGCGGTGCGAGCGGAGCGCGCTGCGCGGCGGGGCTGGTCCGGATAAGCAAACCTGAATGGGGGCATGCACAAATTATTTTAATCCTGAAAAACCGCGTTCCTTGCGCAGGAAGGCTGAATGGAACCTGAACAACCTGAATGCATTCAGGTTTGGGGCGGGGCGGGGCGCGAACGGTGAGTTGCGGATTTTGAAAGCGAAGCATACGGGCGTTCTCCGGGCGCGGAGCGGGCGGGGCGAGCGGCGCGGGGGCGTCCGCGCGATCGCCGGCTCGTTCTCGCGGGTTATGACCTTCCTCCTTGCTCGCCGTGCG
>QEVG01000063.1 GCA_003576905.1 Planctomycetota bacterium
TAATTGACGGTTATCGTTCCGGCATGCGCGGCCGATGTCACGGCGACGACAGCCAGCGCACACATAAACGCGCGAACACTTCGCATGGTCGATTCCTCCTGCCGGGTCACTACCGGCCCTCTTTCTTTTAGCATTCACGAGGGCGCGGAATCGTCACCCGAGGTAGTGAATCTCGCGAGAATCCGACAGAATCACTCTTTGGGGTGATCGGGATTTGCCGGCTGGATTGGGGGTGCCCCTCTGGCATTCCAGAGGCGGGCAATATCCACCCGGCGGGGCATTCTGAGCTTCGCGAGAATATGGGACAGATGTGTCTTGATCGTATTCTCGGAAACGAAAAGTGCGTCGGCGATCTGAGAGTTCGTCAAACCCTCCGCGACCAGCCGCGCTACCTCAAGCTCGCGGGCGCTCAACGGCTGCTCCGGCGGTCGGACGCCCGAATCCACCGCCGCCAGCGAAAGCACCGTGCTCAGGATGAAGGACGATGCCGTTTGCTTGTCGAGGAACGCATCCGCCCCGCTGCGCCGTGCACGCGCCTCGTTGACGTCCGCCGAGCCGGTGAACACCACGATCCGCGCGGTCGGGCACATGCCGCGGACGGCGTTGATCGTGTCAACGCCCTGCGAATCCGGCAGACGAAGATCCAGAATGACGATATCGGGCGTCGCCTGCTGGATCATCGGTCGGAATTCCGACAGGGAGCGCGCCCGCCCGATCACCTCGATCGCCGAATTCGCGCACAGAATGCGCTCCAGCGCCTCAACAACGATGGCGTGATCATCCACGATCATGACGCGTACACGATTCATTTTGACGTCTCAAACACGGCCCTGAGTTCCGCCCCGCGCGCGCCGGCACGCCCCAGGGCGAGGCGACCGCCCTGTTCCTCGATCACGGCGCGCAGGCGCGAGAGGCCGTGCCCCAGTTTCGTGGGCAATTCCGGGGCGGTTCCATCGTCGTGCAGCGTACACTCCGTCCGCCCGTTTGAATGGAAAATGTGAAGGCTGATCTTCCTCGCGTTCTTCGCATGCTTGGCCACGTTGTTCATGCCCTCGCGGACAAACATCTCCACCGCACGCCACTGCTCGTCAGACAATTGTAGCCCAGGCGCAATCTCGACATCGGAATCCCCCAGCCAGCGCTCCGAAAGCACCGCGCGAACGGCATCGGGACCCGGGGGCAGCGGATTGCACAGCACTTCCGTCACTTCCCGCGCCTGCCGGCCGGCCACCCGTATCAATTCCTTGATTTCACGCAGCTCCTGCCCGAGGCCGTCGGGGGACTTGCCCATCCGCTGAAGCACTGCCTCGGTCCGCAGGTCCAGTGCCGCAAGGGTCTGCACATACGTATCGTGAAGATTGTCCGACACGCGCAGCCGCTCGGCGGCGGCCGCCGAGCGAACCAGCGACTCGGACAGGTCAATCCGCAGAAGCGCGGACGCCGCCCGATCGCAGCAGACGCGCAGAAACGAGTCCTCGCCGCGCGAGAGGGCGGACCTGCGCCAGACGTGAATCGTGCCCAGGCTCCGCCCGCCGGCGCTGAGCACCATGACGATGGGCGGACCCGACGCCGTGTCGTCCCCGGCACTGAACGTTTCACCATCAGACATGCGCACGCGCGCGTGCGCGGGCCGGAGCCAGCCCATGACGACTTCAAGGAGTGTCCTGCATACCTGCTCCCGGGTCCCCGACTCACCGAATCGCCGTCCCGCCTCCTCGATACTGGCGAGGATCCGCGATTGCCGCGCCTGGTATCGACTGATCACCGAAAGCAATCCCGCCACGCCGAACAGGAATCCCGTCCGCACCAGGAAGATTCCCCAGTTCAGCGGTCGCTCCTGCGGTACCAGTGCAATCAGGCAGTGCGCGACAAGCCCCAGTCCCGCGGTGATCCACGGGAGGGCCCGCTGGCTGCCCGCGGCGGAGATGACCACGGCGATGATCAGCCAGAGAGTAAACGGGCTGAGGTAGCCGTTGGTGGTGATAACCAGCGCTGCGGCCAGGACGACGTCCAGAATGGCGGTCGTCGGAAAATACGCCGCCACACGGATCAGCCCGTGATGAATCGCCCAGAGCACGACGCCGGCATAGGCAATGAACGTGACGGCCGCCGCACAGGCGCACATGTGAGGCAGTGCGTACGGTGTCGCCAGAATGTACGTATCCAGCAGAATCACGAAGAGGCTGACGACTGTCAGGGCCAGGCGCACGACCGCCGTGTGAACCGCCAGGGCGCGTTCGGGAATCAGCTCGGAATAATTCGAATCCGGCATGTGCGAGCGCTTCGAAGATGGCGAGAGTGGCCTGCTACATGGACGCCACCCCCGTTTCATCTTAGCCCGCCGCGACTTTTTTGAGCAAGCGGGCCTCGTTCCCGGTGTCGATTGGGCGCATCAAGGTTCCGCCATTACGCCACGCCAACACACACCCCGACTGCAACGACGCGCCCGTGACCACTATTGAAACCGACCGCCCCGCGGGGACTTCCGGTCGGGCCTCGCCCAGCCGGGTCAATCCCTACCGGCCAGTGTCCGGGCACACGGCCGCGCCGCGTCACCCGTTCGAATGATGCCGCGGACCGCGCGGCTCGCGTGCAGCTCCTGCGTGCAGATCAGAATCGCCACGGCTTCAGGATGCCGCTCTTGGACATGCATGCCATAGTTGGATGAAGTTGAGTGGAAGATGCCCGTCGAGGCACCCGCCTGGTCGCCTCGACCACCGAGGATGATCTCGCGGATGAGTGGAAGTCCACCGGCAGGGACGCCGGTGCCACGGGGCCGGGCCGACCACGCAGGAGACGTACCCCCCGCCGCCGCACACGTATTCCTGGATGACTTCCAGGCCGAAGTACACGTGCCGCGTGCGCCGAGGAACGGCGAGGGACACGGCGCTCGGCGACGCGACTTTGGAATCCATGCCAATTTATCGGTAACTGTCCCTCGAAATACGTCGCACCCGTTCGCCCCATCATCTCAATCCCTCACTCCCTGACTCCCTCCATCCACTCCTCCTTCCCCCTCGCGCGCACACGGAGCAAGGAGGAAGGTCATAACCCGCGAGAACGAGCCGGCGATCGCCCGGACGCTCCCGCGCCCCTCGCCCCGCCCGCTCCGCGCCCAGAGGACGCCGCGATGCTTCTCTCTCGAAACCCGCAACTCACCGTTCGCGCCCCGCCCCACCCC
>QEVG01000050.1 GCA_003576905.1 Planctomycetota bacterium
ACCGCGCCGCCTGTGGCGGCATGTTCACCTGACGGCTGCCGCGTCCGGATAAGCAAACCTGAATGGGGGCATGCACAAATTATTTTTATCCTGAAAAACCGCGTTCCTTGCGCAGGAAGGCTGAATGGAACCTGAACAACCTGAATGCATTCAGGTTTGGGGCCGTGATCTTCCCCACGATTCGTGGACACGCAGAATTGCGGGTAGAAACCCCGCAGGAGGCGTTCATGAGTCGTCCCAAGAAGTACCGCAAGTTCACGAAGGATTTCAAGGTGGAGGCGGTGAAGCTCTGCCTGGGTTCCGGCAAGACCATCAAACAGGTGGCCGAGGACTTGGGAATTCCGGTCAAGTCCCTGGAGCACTGGCGTCGGCAGCATGCGCGCCAGGGGGACGATGCTTTTCGCGGCAACGGCCATCGGACGGCAGCCGAGATGGAGCTGCGTCTGCTTCGGAAGGAAGTCGCCGAGCTCAAGATGGAGCGTGACATCTTAAAAAAAGCGGCGGCCTGGTTCGCGAAGCAGCAACTCTGAGGTTTGCCTTCATGAAGGCGCATCGAAAAGTCTGGCCCTTGCCGGTGATGTGCCGGGCTCTGATGGTCTCGCGCAGTGGTTACTACGCCTGGCAGGCACGTCAGCCCAGCGCTCGATTCCATCGCCGCACAGCGCTGCGAACGGCGATTCGTCAGGCCCACGATGACAGCCGCAAGACCTACGGCAGCCCGCGGGTGACTGCGGCCTTGAAGAAGGGCGGCGTGAGTTGCTGCGTGAATACGGTGGCGAAAATCATGCGTGAAAACGGCCTCGCGGCGAGGGTGAAGCGCCGGTTCAAGGCCACGACGGATTCGTCGCACAACCTGCCGACGGCGCCGAATCGGCTGGATCGATGCTTCGAGCAAAGCCGGCCCAACGCGGCCTGGGTCAGTGACATTACCTTCATCGCCACCCAGGAAGGCTGGCTGTACCTGGCCACCGAGATGGATCTCTACTCGCGCCGGATTGTGGGCTGGGCCCTGTCGGATCGGATAACGGCCGACCTGGTCTCGGCCGCGCTGCAGATGGCGATCGCCGGGCGACGGCCGCCATCGGGTCTGCTGCATCATTCCGATCGCGGCTGTCAGTATGCCAGCGGATCGTTCCGGGCCATGCTGTCGAAGCACGGGCTGATCTGCAGCATGAGCCGCAGAGGGAATGCCTACGACAACGCACCGATGGAAAGCTTCTTTTCGACGCTGAAGCGAGAACTGATACATGAGGCGAACTATGCCACGCGAAACCAGGCCCGAACCGCCGTGTTTGAATACATCGAAGTGTTTTACAACCGCCAACGGCTCCACTCGGCGCTCGGCTACCAGAGCCCCGCTGATTTTGAAGCCCAAGGCAAACCCCCAAAACCCTGTGTCCATTAAACGTGGGGAAGATCAGCGGGGCGGGGCGCGAACGGTGATTCCCGGATTTCGCGAGAGAGACATACGGGTGTCCTCCGGGCGCGGAGCGGGCGCGGGCGATGGGCGCACGAGTTCTCCCCGATCGCCGGCCCGTTCTCGCGGGTTATGACCTTCCTCCTTGCTCGCCGTGCGCGCCTTCTTGAAACGTCGAAGCGTCGAAACGTCGAAACGTCGAACTGGGGGTCAAGAAAGGCACGGAGGTACGAAGGGTTGCGTGCGCGCGGGAGGGCTAGACGTCGAAACGCCAAAACCCAGTGTCCATTCGACGTGGGGAAACGCAGAGTCAGGAATTCGGAAGAAACGGCAGGCTCACGGGTACTCCCCATCGAGGCCGGCGCGGGCCGGCTTCGAAATCGAAGTCCACCGATCGAGGGAGGCAGCCAGATGACTCCGAGAAAAAACAATCGACCGAGCGGATTCCTGCGGTGTGTCGCGGCCCTGGTGGCAGTCGTCGGGTCGGCCCTCATGAATGCCGGCTGCGAGGACGAGGGGGCCACGGTGCGACCGACCAGTTCCTGCGGCATGCAGTTCAACGGCTTTACAGGTTACCTGGAGTATGGCTGTGGTGGTCGATTCTTCTAGAAAAGGATGCACCCACAAGCGAGAGGATGAACCTCGCAAGCGGTGCACCTATGACCAGGGAAGGATCCGCCGACGGTACACAAAGCATGGCAAGGACAGGACGCGGAACTGAGCCTACCGCCGGTGCCGGCGGGGCCGAAGGCGGCGGCCAATGATCACCGAGACGCGAATTCCGCGTGCCAGCGGCCGCCACGCAAAGGGGCGGAGTATTGAACCGCAACGTGGAGATAACCACTTGTTCGAAAGGAACGACAATGGATGAAAGCCGAACAACAGCGAAGCGCATTTCAGCGACCGGGCGGGCGGTCTTGGCCGCACTGGTTGCGATGGGAAGCGTTTTCATCGTGACCCCGTCGAAGGCGCAGGGCTGCCCTCGCCCACCGGATGAGATACTCTTCAGCCCCGACCCCAACGCGATCAACGAATGGTGTAGCTCATCCTTCTCGCCGGGAGTGCTCTGTGGACCCGTCGGCGCGGCCCCCTTTATGCTGGCACCGGGACTGGTCACGGCGCGATTCCTCTCGGAACGCTGGCACATCCGCCGCCGCTGACATCGACGCCATGCAATGGCACGGTCCGTCAATCCGCGAGCGGGGGAGGACGTCGGATGATCGTCCGCCGGTCGGATTCAGCGGCTGAGGGAGGGCGGGCGGTTGGGCCTGCCCCCGTAAGGGGGATACCCAGAAGCGGTACGGTGAAATGAGACCCCCAAGTGGCCAGCTGACCGGGATTGTGGAAGCTCGAGGCCACTTTACACCGGTCGGATTCCTGCTGCGGATCTGCCCGGAAGCGCGCAGATCTGAACCGTTCGGTTCTCAGTACTCTCGACCACGTCGGTGATCAAGGTGGTCCTGATTGCATCGATCAGCAGTGCCGGGCGATGTCCGAGCGCCAGACGATGATATCGCTCCAAGGCGGCTGGACGATTCGCACCCAGATGGATCCGCTTGCCTGCTCTGGTGACGTAGAATTGCCCTGTGGGTTTGTGAAACGAGAGGGGGTTCGACGCGGGTCGACTTCGTGGCATGGCACTGCCTCCAAAAGTGTAGTGAAAAGTGTAGTGCCACGTTTGATAGGAAAGATGACAGGGGAATGACCCGCCGCAAACTTCTGCTTCGCGGAGGGTTGTGGAATCGGGGCGACAGGCGTTGATAGTAACCCGCGACCGGGGAGCGTGGAAATCCTGGCTGAAAACGCGGACGCGGTCGACTGCGTCCCGTTGGCCTTCCCGTTCGTTTGGGGGCCGCACGGCATAACGGACAGCGACGACATGGCCGCAGCCGGCCCGTGGGGGCGATAGCGAGGGGGGAGAACGATGAAGCGCCCTGCCGCCGAGTTCGGAGTGCTGGGCCGTGCGGTACCGCCTCCTGCGGAGGACAGGCCACTGCACGTAATGATGAGTTCCACACCCCTTGCGACTTGGGTCCTGACAACGCGATGCGGCGCTGCCTTGACCGGTTGCCTGAATTGGGGACGCTCTGGCAGCGCGTAAGCAACAGGGCCTTCGTGGTCGCGGACGCGCCGACGTATTTCTGCGATTGGCAAGCGTAGGGCAACCAGGTAAGCGCGCCGGACTTGGTGAACCGTGAGAGCGTACAGGTAGAATGCGGTCCGATCCGGGCCGGCCCATCCGAACACGGACGGGCAAGCCGAGGCCAGGGTAGGGTGGCGTGGGGTGCGCCCCCGAACGCCGCGCCCTGAGTGGTCCTTGGGATGGCGCATGCCGGGCAACTCCCGGGCGGCGGCTGGGACGGCCCGACCGTTGGAGCGGCGCCCGGCACCGAGCGGTCTCGTGAAGCAGCCCGCTCGGCGGGGAGGACCCCAGCACGGCGGCGTGCGCTTGCGAGTGACAGGCCACCCTGACATGCTGTAGCAGGCATGGTGTGAGGTGGATTCTCGCAGAGGGAAAGGGTAGGGCGTTGTAGAAGGAGTCGTGATGTCGCGTTCACGGAAGGCTTCGGTTGCTTCGCAGGCGCAGGGGGATGAGACGACCACGAACAGGTGGGCGTCGCTTACCTGGGAGGACGTCGACCGCTGGGCCGGGAACCGCAGCGCGTCGCGCGGGCGGAATTATCAACGGCAGGGGCGCATCGCTGACCTGGCGGTGACGGAAGACGGGAAACTGCTGGCCTCCGTTATGGGCACGGAGCGATACGCAACCACCGTCTGGTTCGAGGGCAAGAGTGCCCGGTCGCCCAAGATAGAATCAAAATGCACGTGTCCCGTCGGCTTTGACGGGTGCAAGCACGCCGTGGCCGTGGTCCTTGCGTACCTCGACATCTTGGCCGAGGGCAAGGAAGTGCCGGCGGCACGACCCGATGATCGTCGGTGGGCCAAGCTGTCGGCCGAGGCGGCCGCCGATGATGACGAGTTCGGCGAAGCGCCTGGAGATGAATGGGATGACAATCTTGATGGGAAAACGGAGGACGAGTTGGACGATGGCTTCGCGG
Organism: Planctomycetota bacterium; assembly: GCA_003576905.1. Taxonomy (GTDB): domain Bacteria; phylum Planctomycetota; class Phycisphaerae; order UBA1845; family UTPLA1; genus UTPLA1. The sequence continues at coordinate 4,477 of QEVG01000050.1, forward strand.
ATGAGGGGGATGAATACGTTGAGCGGGACAAACGTCTACGACGAGGTCGTTCGATTTCACATGCGAGCAAAGGTCTCGGTCGCCAAGGAGCAGGAAAGAAACCCGACAAGCGTCGGTCCCGCGTCGACTGGAATGAGAAGATCCGCGCACACATTCGAGAGAAGGGCCGCGAGGAGCTGGCCGAGATGGCCTGCACGCTCGTGAACCGGTTTCCCGATCTGCGAGCCGAGTTCCAGGAGCGCATTGCCCTGGCGGAGGGGGACGTGAGCCGGTTGGTGAACCAGGCTCGGCGGCAGCTGCACACTATCACAGCGGAGGTGGGTTGGCACAATTACTGGAAAGGCGAAGGACATACGCCTGATTACACGCAACTGAAACGCAAGTTCGAGCGGCTGGTCGACGCGGGGCACCACGACGAGGTGGTGAAGCTGGGGGAGGAACTGATCCGCTGGGGGATCGCTCAGATCGAACAGTCCGACGACGAAGGTGAAACGGCGACTGAGCTTTCCAGTTGCCTGCCGGTTGTCGTCAGTGCCCTGGCGCGGTCGAGCCGGCTCGCTCCGGACAAGATTCTGTACGCGATCGACGCGGACCTTCAGGACGAGTACGACGTGCTCCGTGATGCCGCGGATGCAGTTCTGAATGGCAAGTGGACGCGGGCGGACTGGTCCATCGTCGCCGACCGGCTCGCGGCGCGGCTACGAAAGATGCCGTCCGGCGGGGATAGGGACGAGTTCACGCGGAACTACAAGCGCGACCGGCTCAGCAACTGGCTGCTCCACGCACTCGTGCGCGCCGGGCGTGAGGACGAGCTTCTGGCCGTGTACGAGACGGAAGCGCGAACGACAGGAAGTTACCAGCGACTCGTCGAACACCTGCTGCATGAGGGGCGGCTCGAGGACGCCCAGCGCTGGGCCCGCGAGGGCATCGAGAAGACGCAGGCGAAGTGGCCGGGCATCGCGGAGGCGCTACGCGAGAAACTGTGCGAACTGGCCCGCCGTCGCAAGGATTGGGGCGTGGTAGCCGCTCACGCCGCCCACGACTTCGTCGAACACCCGAGCGCGCCGGGATTCAAGGAACTGATTGCAGCCGCTGAGAAGGCGAAATGCGAAAAGCAAGTGCGTCTGGCAGCGCTGAAAATCCTTGAATCAGGGCAATCGCCCATTCAGCCGTCGCCTGAACGCGGCGGGCAATGTAAAATCGCCATCGCCCCCACATGGCCACTTCCAGTGCCTGACTACCTGGGGCCGGCCACCGAATCCAGCGCCACTGCTCGCGGCGCGCGCGGAGCTCCGCACAGTATCCCACATCCGCACTATGACGTGTTGCTGGAGATGGCGATTGCCGACAAACGACCTGACGATGCACTTCATTGGTATGATAAGTTGGCGCATCTTGGAAGGCGCTCCGCCGCCGGAGTCTGGGGAGGCTATGGGCACTCCTACTATGCCGACCAGGTGGCGGCAGCCATTGCATGCAGCCATCCGGCGCGCGCCCTGGATATTTACCGCCGAGAGCTGGAGGCGAACCTGAAAGAAGCGCATATCTCAGCATACGAGAACTGTGCTGCCTATCTGCGTAAGATGCGGCCGATCATGAAGTCCGTGGGCCGCGAGGACGAATGGACCCGCCTGCTTGCCGACATCCGGCAAAACTATCGCAACCGCCCGCGCTTCATGGAGATCCTCGACAGTCTGGAGGGCCGGACGATTCTTCAAACGCGCACGTCACGCCGCAGCCGATGACACCTGCTTGACGGAATCCGCCACGGGCGACCAACGGCCATCAGCGGCATTCCTTAATCAGTTCGGTCGAACTTGTTTTCCCCGTCTCCTGGGTTCCGGGGGCTTGAAAGATGTCGCTTGATTCTCGTTTCGGCAACTCGATGTGGCGCTGCGTCGGCCAGTTTCGTCAGATCACCACGACGCCACTTTCCTGCTCGGGCAGGGCCGGTCCGAGCGTGGTCGCGGCCTCGCGGGCGGCTTCCTCGTTGCTGCCCAGGTCGACGATCAGCACCTGGTCCACCTTGAGGTTGACGACTTCGCGCAGAGCATTCTCCATTCGGACGCGGTCGATTGGTTTGAGCGTGCAATAGAAGACCGAGTATTGCCAGGCTTCGCCGTAGGCCTTCATAGTCTTATGCGTGCTGCGGAGGCGCTTCGGATCGCGGATGTCGTAGCAGACCAGGTAGCAGCGGCGCATGTCAATCTCCGCCGGGGCCGAGGACGGCCCGGCTCGCTATCGCGTTGTTAGGAAGGCGAGTGTCGGCACCTCGCCGAGCAGCCAGGCGGCGATCAGCCGCGCGTGCAGCATGATCATCCGGCGGTAGCTCAGGCGGTACTCGAAGACCGGATGCGTCACCTCCGTGTCCATCCGCCGGCCGTAGGCGGAGAAGAACGCCTTGCGGCCCGCATCGGTCAATGCGCAGCCCGCGGCGGTGTTGAGGAAGTGCCCCTCGACGAGTTCCGCGCGATTGAACCCCGATACGGCGACCGAATCCGCGATCAGTGGGCGGAACGGTTCCATCAAGTCCAATGCCATCGCCGGGCGGCCTGGGCGCGTGGCGTGAAGCGCCGCCAGCGTCGGCTCCAGGCTGGCCAGTCGGCAGGCCGCGGTGCACTCGTGCGTGAGCATTGAGTACGCGAAGGACAGGACGGCGTTGATCGGATCGGGCGGCGGCCGGCGCTGGCGGCCGTTGGCGTCGAACCGGGCGGCTATTTCCTTCACGCCCTCCTTGAACATCCCCGCGAAATGTCGGAAGTAGATGGCGGCCGCGTTTCCCTCATGGCCGCGCAGCTCGTCGATGGTCGCGGCGTTTTCAGCGGCGCTAATGCACTCCTGGAGGTCTGCGGCAGCTCGCGTCGGCAGATCGGCATGGTTACGCATCAACAGGGTACGCTGATTGGCGATCTTCGCTACGGTGACGGCGCGGGCGAGTTCCAGTGCTTTGTCCGGTCGGTCCAGCACGCGGACCTGCGCGGCACGAACGGCAGCGCTGGTCGGCCCCAACGGGTCCATCATGGCGGTCAGTCTTCCGGCGCCGGTGAGGAAGGCGACGGGCACCTCCTGCTCCGCGAAGACGGCCAGCGCCTGCGTGGAGAGCTGTACGCCGCCCACGACCGCGAGCGATTCGATGTTCGCGAGCGGCAGCTCCTTCACCACGTCGCCGTCCTTGTCGGTGACCCGCACGGACTGGCCACGCACACCGACGCGGACGCCCTCGCGTTGGAGCACGACGTGGATGCCCTCATCACGCGGAGGCCAGAGTTTGCGCGGCGTGAGCTGTTCATCGACCGGCTGGCCGGCCACGGTCATCGCTGCGAAGCGCTGGTGGTTGACCTCGTCGGGCAGGCAGATCGGCTGAAGCGAGCAGCGCGGGCAGCGCGGATCGTTCACCAGCGGCGGCGGCCGCGGACCGGCTGCATCGCGCTTGGCAGCATCGAGTTCGGCGAGCGCATCCTGTCGCAGGGCGTCATCGACCGGCACGCGCAGCCGAAGTCGCTCCGCCGCATAGTACAGGTACGCCTCAGGCACGCTGTACCCGGCCTCCTCCAGGAGCAGCACCTGGAGGCCGAGTTGCACCCGATCCGTCGGCCACGGCTCGGGGCCAGGCAGCAACCGCGGCTCTTCCATCAACTCGTCGACCGCTTCGGCGACTTGGCTGCCGCCGTTGCGGCATGGCCGGCCCTTGCGGTACTCGACCGGAACCGCGACATTGCCGTCGATCTCGGCGAGGTCGAGTGTCGCCGTTAATCCGAGGCGCTGGCTGGTCAGCGCCAAGCTGCGAACCGAGCGCGGACGATCGGGGTCGCTTTCGCTCTGTTCGAGTTTCTCGGTCGCCTCGCGCCCGTTCCGGCATTCCTGATCGGCCGCGTCGGCGGGGGCCGCGCTTGGCCGGTCGACGCGCCGATGAGTTCCCTTGCCTTGCTCGGTGTCGGCGCTGGGCGCGAAGACCCCTTCCACCGTCATGTAATAGAAGAGCCGAGGGCAGTAGGCGTGCTCGGCGACCCCACGGGCTGGCCAAAGTTCCTGATCCACGTACGGTTCATCGGTCCCCGTTCGGAATCGCGTTATTGGGAACATCCGCCACAAGGCGGCAGAAGCTGCTTTCCAATTCCACAATCCGATAACAGGCGGCTGATAACCGGGCCAAGCTGTGATAACCTGATAGGCCATGACGACGAACGACCGTGCCGGCTCCTTCGAGGAGTACTTTAAGAAGTCCGTTGGCCGGACCTGCTTCGGATTCCAGGCCCGCTTTGCGCGCGAGTTGCCATCGCTTGTTAACGTTCCGACCGGGCTGGGAAAAACGGCGATGGCCGTTGTCGGCTGGTTATGGCGGCGGTTCGGGGCGAACGCCGAGGTTCGTTCTCAAACGCCGCGGCGGCTGGTCTACTGCCTGCCCATGCGGGTGCTCGTCGAGCAGACGCGGGACAACGCTGGTCGCTGGTTGAAGAATCTTCGCGAGGCCGGGCTCGTCGCATGCGACGTGACGGTTCACGTCCTCATGGGCGGTGAAGACGGGGACGATTGGGACATCCACCCCGAGCGCGAAGCAATCATCATCGGGACGCAGGACATGCTCCTGTCGCGGGCGCTGAACCGCGGGTACGCGGCCAGCCGTTCGCGCTGGCCGATGCAGTTCGGCCTGCTGCATAACGATTGCCTGTGGGTCTTCGATGAAATCCAGTGCATGGGCAGCGGGCTGGCGACGACGGCGCAGTTGGAGGCGTTTCGGCGAACCCTACCCAACCGGAATACTGAGTCGGCGGAGAACGCCCACGGCTGCCGGAGCGTGTGGATGTCGGCGACCCTCGATGAGAAGTGGCTGGAAACAGTGGACTTCAAAGAGATTCTTTCGGGCCTGCCCGAGGATGCACGCCTCGGATTCGACTATGAGAAGGAAGTCAAGTCGCTGGGAATCGACCAGAAGGCCAAGCAGGCGATTGAAGATCGATGGAACGCGAAGAAACCGCTGTCAAAGGCCGTGAATGCGATCGACCCGAAGAGTCCGAGATTACTGGCGGAGGAGATCGTCAAAAAGCACGACAAGGCAAAGGGCCGCACGCTCGTCGTGGTGAATACGGTCAGGCGTGCGTGCGATCTACTGGCCGAGATCAGGAAGCAATGGCCCACCGCGACCGACGAGAATCTCATCCTGATTCACTCACGTTTCCGCCCGCCCGATCGCAAGGCGCAGATCGAGAAGATGAAAGCGGAGTCACCGCCGGAGCAACTCACTGCGGATGGGATGATCATCGTCAGTACGCAGGTCATCGAGGCCGGCGTGGACGTGAGTGCCACGACGCTGTTCACCGAGCTGGCGCCCTGGGCGTCACTGGTGCAGCGCTTCGGCCGGTGCAACCGCCGCGGAGAGCAGAACGAACTTGCCTGCGTGCGGTGGATCGATCTCCCGGCCAAGGATGCGGACGCCGAGAAGGTGCGGTTGCCCTACGAACTCGACGATCTACGCGCCGCCGCGGCACAGTTGGCGAAGCTGAATGATGTCGGCCTCGGTTCGCTAGCTGCGCACAGGGAGAAGTTGAGCGAGGAGGCGCAGGCGGTGCTGTTTCCGCACGAGCACACGCACGTGATTCGGCGGCGCGACGTGATCGACCTGTTCGACACGACGCCGGACCTGGCCGGCAACGACATCGACATCGACCGCTTCGTCCGCGAAGTCGAGGATTCAGATGCGCGCGTGTTCTGGCGAGCGTGGGGTCGCCCCAAGGGGAGTGAACCGCCGCCGGCGGACGAACCTGTTCTACGGCGCGAGGAACTGTGCCCGGCGCCGATCGGCGAGTTTCGAGACTTCGCCAAAAAGCGCGGCGGACAAGTCTGGCGGTGGAACTTCCTCGATGCAGCGTGGGAGAAGGCGAACGGTGACAGAATCGCGCCCGGGCAGGTGTTCCTGATTCATGCCGATGCCGGCGGATACTCGGCGGAGACGGGCTGGTCCCCACGTAGCGAAGCGCCTGTCGCACCCATCGCCCCTACGACACGTGCAAGCAGTGAAACTCTCGATGCGACCGATACCGACCGGCTGTCTCGCGTCGGCGTATGGCAAAGCATCGCTGAGCACACGAACAAGGTTTGCGAGGAACTCGACGCGATCATGGGAGCGATCGGGCTTGATAAAGATTCGACCGATGCGCTTCGGACGGCGGCGCGATGGCATGACTGGGGAAAGGCGCATCCTGTCTTCGTCGGTGCACTGCCCGATGGCTTGCCCGACACGAAGCAGGTTTGGGCCAAGGCGTCGGGTCAATGGAAGCAGTACGGGCGCCGGTGTTTCCGGCATGAACTGGCGTCGACGATGGCCGTGCTCCAGCGGCCGCACGAGACCCTCAAAGCGCTGAGCGACGAAGACCTCAACCTTGCCGCGTACCTCGTCGCCGCACATCACGGCAAGGTGCGGCTGTCGATCCGGTCGCTGCCTAACGAACTGCGCCCACGTGACAAGGACGGAAAGCCTCTCCCTAGTTGCCGGTTTGCCCGCGGCGTGTGGGACGGCGACATGCTTCCCGCGACCGATCTGGGCGGCGGCGTCACAGCGCCGACCGTGACGTTTTCGCTGGAACCGATGGAAATGGGCCTGTGCGAGCAGCCGCCGTTCGCGGGTCAGCCATCGTGGGCCGAGCGGATGATCCGCTTGCGAGACACGCTCGGCCCGTTCCGCCTTGCATATCTTGAAGCGATCCTTCGGGCTGCGGATATGCGGGCGAGCAAAGCAGCCGAGCAACGCGCAGCGGGCAATCAGTGCGCCGGGACCAGTGCTCACGGGACGGAGGCCAAGCATGGCTGAGCCAACGCGCCACGACCTGGAACTACCGGGCTGTACGCCTGAGCCGCTTATGGCCTACCTCAAGGCACTGGGCATACTACGCCTGGTCGCGGAGCAGAAGGACCCCGACGCCCGCGGCTGGTGGAGGAACGATGTCTTCTGCCTGCGGTCGACGCTCGACCGCGACGCGCTGGTGAGGTTCTTCCTTGAGGAGTACAAGCCAACGCCCCTCTTCTCCCCGTGGAATGGCGATGGCGGATTCCTGTCGGATTCCGGCACGAGTGTCGCGACGATCAACTGGTTCAGGGAAGATGCGAACGCCCGATTCCAAGGCATCCGTGACGCCATTGCGGCGGTTGGCCAGATTCCGCTCATGTCCGAGTTCCGCCAGAACCGAGAGCGGGCCAAGGAGCTTGAGAAGAAAAAGAAAGCGAGGACCATCACCGAGGCGGAAAAGGAGGAACTCAAGGCCGTTAGCGGGCGGGTCAAGCAGATCAAGCAGAACGTTGTGACGACCGTTCGCGCCGGATTCCCTGACTCAGCCCTCTCGTGGCTGGACTGTTGTCTAACCATCGGGCTCGAGGGGTTCGCGCCATCTCCGCTGCTGGGGTCCGGCGGCGTCGATGGGCACCTTGATTTCGGCAATAACTTCCTCATCAACTGCCGCGCGCTGCTCGAGAAACCGGATGATCGCACCAAGGCTCGCCTCGAGAACGCGCTGTTCGCTACACCGGTAGCACTGGAAGCGTCATCGATTGGCCAGTTCTCACCCGGGCAAATCGGCGCACCGAACAGTACGCAAGGCTTCGAGGGTGATTCACAAATCAATCCTTGGGACTTCCTCCTGATGATGGAGGGGACACTGCTGCTGGCTGGGGCGGCCATGCGACGGTTCGGCATCGCCGATTCGGCACGGCCGGCGTTCCCGTTCACGGTCCGTGCCGTTGCTGCCGGCTTCGACTCGCCCGCATCAAAGGACGAGGCCGAGTCCCGCGGCGAGCTGTGGTTGCCGCTGTGGACTCGACCGACGAGCGTTGGTGAACTCCGCCAATTATTCGGTGAGGGACGGGCCGACGTCTCCGGCCGCGCGGCACGGGACGGCGCGGACTTCGCCCGCGCCGTGGCGGGCCTCGGCGTTGACCGCGGCATCACAGGATTCAACCGGCTCGGATTCCTTAAGCGCAGCGGTAAGGCATTCCTGGCCGCGCCGCTCGGGCGATTCGAGGTCGTCGAGCGCGGCGGCGTCGATCTGCTGCGCGAAGTCGATACCTGGCTGGAACGCTTTCGTCGTGCCGCCGGCGACAAGAGCGCCCCGCCGCGATTCGGTTCAGCCCTTCGGCGCATCGACTCGGCGATCTTCAACTTCTGCAAATATGGCGGCGCGGCGTTCTTCCAACAGATTCTGGTTGCATTGGGAGCAGCCGAGCGCGAGCTGGCCAACGCCGAGCGGTTCCGCGAAGAGAAGAGACTCAATCCGCTTGCCGGTTTGTCGTCGGCCTGGTTCGACGCCGCCAGCGACGGCACGGCTGAGTTCGCCATCGCACGTGGGATTGCCGGCGTCCAGGATGCCGAGGGCCGGATCGGTCCGCTCCGGGCCAATCTCGAAACCGTGGATTGGACGAAGCGATGCCGCGCATGGGCCGAGAAAGACCGTGCCGTGGTCTGGAATGCCGCCGACCTGGCGACGAACTTGTCCAGCATTCTGACAAGACGCATGATGGACGGCGCCCGGGCCGGCTGCGAGCGCCTGCCGCTGGCCTCTTCCCACGCCGCGTCGCTCGAGGCAATTGCCGCGTTCATCGCCGGCGAACTCGACGACCATCGCATCGAGGAACTGATCTGGGGGCTGATGCTGATCGACACGCGGCGCCGGCATCCCGCCCGTGCCGGCATGAATCAGAGCCGCGACCGTCAGGGACCGGGTTCTTGCGCGCTTCCGCGCGAATACGCCCTCCTGAAACTCCTATTTCTTCCACGACCGCTCGTGCCCGAGCGATCCGACCAATCGGTCAAGTGGCGGCTCGCATGCCGCCTTGCCGGCGGCCGCATCGAAGACGGCCTGATCATCCGCCCCGAGCCGCGCATCCTGCCTTTGCTGCGCGCCGGGCGCGTCGGCGAGGCGTGCCGCATTGCCGCCCAGCGACTCCGGGTGTCCGGATTGGGGCCGATGCCGGGCCCATTGCCCACCGGCGTGATGCGCGACGACAATTGGTCCGAGTGCGCAATGGACTCGCGTCGCGCTCAGCGTCTCGCGGCCGCGTTGCTGATCCCAATCTCATCGAAGTCCGTCAACTGTCTCGTCGACCTCGTCTGCCGCGGCGAATCGGCTGCGGCTGAAGCACTGGCCCTTGCGGCGGAAGGAGAAACCGAATGAGCAATGGAAACAACCTCATCGATTACGACGTACTCAAGAACGCCCCGCGGCTGCTGATGGAGGCAAAGCTCAAGCCGCTCCAGGGGCACCGCTTCCAGTCCACCGGCTTCGCCGATCTCGGCCCGGCCCGCTACACGGTCCCGCAGCGCAGGAAGGGCGGCGCCGACGACGATTGGGAGAACGTCGAAATGCTGCTGGTCGAATCCGCCCAATCCGTCGCCAACCGCATGGAATTGGCGTGCTGGGATGCCGTTGCCCAGGATTTGATCGCCGAACTCCGCGGCTTGCCGTACATCAAGATCGTCGGCCCGGATGACGGACACCTGAGCAATTCACTGCTGGAGGCGCATCGGATCAACTCCGAGTACGTGATGAAGGAAGCGCAGCGCGTCTTAATGACCAATGGGACGCGGAACGTCGCCGCGAAACCGTTCAACGAGGAGTTCGCCGCCGAGATCGATTATCAGAAGGATGGACGCGTCGATTGGAAGAAGTTCCACGCGGGGTTGCTCAAGTATGACCCGAACAGTCTCGTCCACGGCTGCTTCCTCGAGGAGATCGGAGGGCGCCTGCGTGCGACGCGAACTCTGTCTGGCTTTATCGAAGCGACAGGAGTTGCCGTCGCGGAAAGTGGCGGCGTCAAGAACAACATTGTTCAGCCCGAACTGAAAGGCGGCGAGGGCAATGTCCCGTTCCACCGCACCGAGTTCGTTGCGCGCGAATTGAGGGCCTATTTCAACCTCGACCTGGCGCTCCTCCGCGGCTACGGGCTGCCGGCAGAAGCGACCCAGCTCCTGATCGCGCTGTCGCTGTTCAAGATTCGCCGGTTCCTCTCCACCGGCCTGCGTCTGCGAACTGCGTGTGACCTTGAAATCGCGGGCGATGGCCTTGTGGCGACGCGGCCGGATGATTTCAAGATCCCCTCAGAGGCAAACCTTCTCACTGAGTGCACTCGCTTGATCAAGACGTGCGCGGAGAAACGGCTGTTTGCGAACCCGCCCATCACCGAGGTCGTGTGGAAGCCGGGCAAGAAGAGGGGCGGCAGAGGCACGAAAGGCGAGCCTGGCGCCGCGGACGAGGGTCAGAACGCTGGTGACACGGATGCCAACGACGAACAGGGCGACGACGAATGATCGCGATTTCCTTCAGGTTTCTCGCCGGCCGCTATCACGCCACGCCGTGGGGTCGGCACGTCAACGAGGGCGCGGTCGAGTGGCCGCCTTCGCCGTGGCGGATACTCCGCGCGCTGGTCGCCACGTGGAAGCGTACGCTACCTGACCTTCCACAAAGCCAGGTGGAACCAATCCTGCACGTCCTGGCCGCGCCGCCCGAGTTTGTGGTGCCTGCCGCGTCCACGGGCCACACGCGGCACTACATGCCCATTATTGAAGGCAACAAGGCTACGAGGACGAAGGTCTTTGACACCTTTGTAGCCGTTTCGCGCGAGGCGGCGCTGCTGGTCCGCTGGCCGAACGCTTCGCTCGTCGATGCGCAGCGCGACACGCTGAGCCGCATTCTAGCCAACGTCAACACGCTCGGTCGCTCCGAGTCCTGGTGCGAAGCGACGCTGCTCCCTGACGACGAAGCGGCCTCGTCTTGCCAGAATGCTCGGCGGCGGCAAGTCGAGCCGCTCAGCGGCGGCGAGGTCCCAGACGACCACGAGATCGTCCGGCTGCTGTGCCCAAACTCGAACAGTGCATTCGCCGACGACCATGTCGTTGCCATTACGACTACGACCACTGGCCGCGGCAAGTACAAGCAGTCGATCGAGCAGCGAACCACAATCTACGATCCCGCCTGGAACCTCTGCATGGAGACGCTCCAACTGCACAAAGAGCGCTGGTCCGACCCGCCCGGCTCGCGCTGGGTCCAATACGCCCGCCCACGCGACTGCTTCAAGGTTGAGCCGGTCGCGCGGTCCCGCGTGCCCTCGCCCGCGCACCCCCGTATTCAGGTCGTTCGCTACGCCCTCGATTCGACCGTCCTGCCGCTGGTGACCGAGACGCTCCCCGTCGCCGAGGCCGCACGCCGCGCGCTGATGGGCATTCACGGAAGGATCACCGAGCGGAGCGGCGTTCGCGGTCGCTCCACCGTGCTATCCGGCAAAGACGAGCAGGGTAACCCGCTCACCGGCCACGGCCACGCATACTACCTGCCCACCGATGAAGACGGCGACGGCCGGCTCGACCATCTGACAGTGTTCGCTTGCGCCGGCTTCGCACAGGATGAGCGTCGCGCCCTCGACCAGCTGCGCGAAATCAAGCCCCGGGGACGTGACAACGCTTCGCATCCACTCCGGTTGCTGCTGCTGGGCATGGGGACGCTCGAGGAGTACCACCCCGGCCCGCTGGGAAAATCGAAGGTCTGGGTCTCCGCCACGCCATACATCGCCACGAGGCACGCGAAGACCAGGGGAAAAGAACGAATCGACATATCGTGCCCGCAAGCGCGGGCCGACTTTCTGGCGGCCGACCTTCGCGAAAAAATCCGTGCGGTGCGCCCTAATCTCGCCGGTGAAAACGTAAGAATCGAGCCATTATTCGACGGCAGAGCGTTCAGTATTGCTGAGCGCTGGCGCCCAGTTGAATTCAAGCGCTTCCGCTCCAAGTCCGGCGACGATGGCGGCCGGCGGCTCGCGGGGGCTTTCTGCATCGAGTTCCCGGAGCCGGTCGCGGGCCCGATCGCACTGGGCCATTCGGCACACTTCGGCATGGGTCTGTTCATGCCAATCAAGGACCCCCACAAGCCGGAGGGCGATCCATGCTGATTCTCGCGTCGTTATCGGGCATTCAGGACTTCCTCTTCGACATCCGCGAGTCCGGCGGCGGGCAGGCCCGGTCGCTCCGCAATCGCTCTTTCCGCATCCAGCTCATCGCCGAATGCGTCGCCCTGCGCCTGCTTGAGGCGACCAGGCTCCCGTATGAGCGCCTTCTGTTCAGCGCCGCGGGCAAGGTCTGCATCGACTCCAAGGAGCTCTCGGCCGATGCCATCCGCGCGGTGCGTGCGGCTGTCGTGGACATGGAGCGGCGGCTGCTCAGAGAAACCCACGGTCGACTGCGCCTATCGGTTGCATTGGAAGAACTAACCGGGAGCTTTGTTGAGCAGTTCGAGCGAGCCAGCCGCGCCCTGGTTGTCAACAAGATGCGCTCCTTCGCGACGATGGCCCGCGGCGCCGAAACGTGGCGGGACGGCATACTGATTGTGGGCGAGCGCTGGGACGCAAACGCGGAAGCCGATCGCGACGCCGAGTTGGGGCGCCGCCTCGTGAACGCCCGATGGTTGACGATTCGAAGCTCGAACGGCACACAAAATGGCATGAGCACGGAAACGCTGGGATTCCGCGTGAGTCTCGACACCAACGAACCCGCCGCGGCCGACGGCCTTGTCTCGTGCAGCAACCTGGCCGAGCCCGAGACGGCCCCACAGTCCATCGATCGCCGCTTATTCCATCCCCGCCGGCTGGCGCGGCACGTGCCGCGCGATGTGCACGCCCAGCCCATCGAATTCGTCGATCTCGCGGTTCGCTCGCGCGGCGCACGCATGCTCGGCGTCCTCAAGGCCGATGCGGATTTGCTCGGCGCGGCGGTGTCCGCCACGCTGGGCCGCAACAGCGGCGACGGCATGACGGCGCTGCGAACGCTGAGCAGTGCCCTTGACCGTTTCTTTGCAGACACGCTCGAAGCAGAGAAAACGCGTCGCGATTCCCCCTGGGACAGCATCTACACCGTCTTTTCCGGTGGCGACGACCTGCTGGCCGTCGGGCCGTGGAACGTCCTGCTTGATTTCGCGGCCCACATGCAAAGGCTGTTTGACCGGTTTTTTGGTCGAGCGGCCCCGTCGCGAGCCTGCGCGACCCCGCTCACGATCAGCGCCGGCGTTGCCATCATCAAGCCGAAGTACCCCGTCCACCTCGCCGCCAGGCAAGCCGAGGAACTGCTTGAACAAGCCAAAGGCGATTCCTCTCCCGGCGCCACCGAGCCCCGGAACCAGTGCGCCGCCCTTGGCAGCCTCTGGAAGTGGCATGATCACGACACGATCATCGGCGCAGGCAAGCAACTGGCCGGCTGGGTGAAGCGCGACGGGAACCCCCACGGCGTCGTCGAGCGCGGCTGGTTGCACACGCTGCTCGAACTCGCGCTGCTGCGTCGCGGCCAGGCCGGGCCGGAGTACACCGGCGTACATCCTGCCGTCGCGACCTCGCGCCTGGCCTATCACGTCGCCCGCAACTGGCCGCGGAAGCGGGACCAGCCCCGCGACAATAATCAACGCTCGCAGAACGAGGCGCGAACGTGGATCGACGCGATACTCCGCGAGTTCGACCAGTTTGATACCACCACCCACGTGGAAACCATACACCTGCCGGCCATCGTGCGTTACGCTATGCTCGCTACGCGGTCCGGTGGATCGGAGGATCGATCATGAATCAATTCAGCAGCGGGGGCGGTCGGGGAGGCTATCGCGGCAACCGCAGAGACGAGCGCGGCGGCGGGCCAGGCGGCGGACGCAACGCGCTCGAGTCTGTCGCGCAACACTGGCCCGACTACCTGAAGGACGGCTACTTCGGAGCCGATGGCAATTTGAAGATCGAATACGTCAGCCGCGAGAGAGTCGAGCTGCTCGCGCAGAAGATGGCCACGTTGACTGTTCACCAGATCCGCCGTTACTTCGGCCACTGTCGCGCAATCGAGACTCGGCTGAAGTCCGGCGGCGTTTCCTGGGCCGCCGTCTGGCCCGAGGTTAGGAAACTGGACGTCGCGGCCGCCGACGGCGCTGCCAAGCAGCCGAGAAAGATTCCCGACATCTTCCACGACTTCATCCGGCGAAACGTGGATGCCATCAAGACGGAGAAGGATTTCCTTCGCGGCTTCCTGCCACATTTCGAAGCCCTTGTTGGCTTCGGCCAGGCCTATTTCAAGAGAGAAAGGAGCTGACGAAATGAAGAAGGTCGCCCACTACGTGATCAAAGGCGAGATCGAACTGCTTTCCGGCATGCGCATTGGCGGCTCCGACGACATCCTCCAGATCGGCGGCACTGATCTCACCTGCATCAAAGACCCCGTCACCGGCCGCCCATACATCCCTGGCTCGTCCCTAAAGGGCAAGATGCGCTCCAGCCTTGAGAAACACCTCGGCAAGGTCAACGGCCGCGAGCCCTGCGGCTGCGCGAGAGAAGACTGTCCCGTCTGTCGCGTCTTCGGACCGCACAGGAACACCAACCACCAGCTCGGCCCCACGCGCATCATTGTCCGCGACGCACCGCTGATCAGCGTCGAGTTCGCCATCGAGAACAAGACCGAATCCGTGAATCGCCGCGACACCGGCGCTGCCGAACACCCGCGCACGGTCGAGCGGGTTGCGCCAGGCGCACGATTCCGTTTCGAAATTGGCGTGCAGGAATTCGATGTCGACGCGCGGTTCAGATACCAGGACCCTGATGGCAAGGAACTCACAGGTAAAGAATCTCTACTTGAAGTCATAGATCACGCCCTCTGGGAAATGGAACAAACCGGCATCGGCGCAGGCACCGGAAAGGGCTACGGCAAGATCAAGGTGCACTGGGACGGCAGAGTCGAGAAATGCAAGCGCGCCAGCCGCGTCAGGACTATCGGTGAGGGCCCCTGCATCGGCCCAGCGTCCGCGTCATGAAGCTTTATCGCCTCCATCTCCGCCCTCGCTCCCCCTGGCGCACCCCGTGGCAGGCCGACACGCTTACCGGTGCGCTGTGCGCCACCGCCGCGCGCGTCCACGGCGCCGACTTCCTCCGCAAGCGGCTCATCGAACCCATGCTCGCCGGCTCCCCGCCCTTTGTCCTCTCCGACGCCTTCCCCGGCGATCTGCTCCCGCTGCCTGTCGCTGCGCGACTCGGCACACCACCCGCCGATGTCGACCGCAAGGCGCTCATGCGCGGCCGCTGGCTTGCGCGCAATGATTTCCTCTCGCTTCGCGCTTCCGGCGGCAACGGCGCGGTCCGGTGGGATCGGCTCCTGCCCGACTCCACCGTCTTCGTCGACGAGACGACGCGACACAACACCCTGGCGCGCGACTCCGACGCCTCCCTCGAAGACGGCGGCCTGTTCTCCAGATCGGACACGCACCTGAGGTACGGCCAGAACGGCCACGCACTCTTGACGCTCTATTTTCGAGTCCCGGGTGACGCAGCCGCCGATCTGATGCTTGAACTCCTGCACGAGCTGTCGCTCACCGGCTTCGGCGCCGACGTCGCCACCGGCCGCGGGCAGTTCGACATCGCAGGCGGCCCCGAACCCGATGCCGAACTCGACGCGCCGCCTAACCACGCTGACGCCGTCGTCGTTCTCTCCACGTTCCAGCCCGCTCCCGGTGACCCCGTTGACGGCTTGTGGGAGGCCTTTCCCAAGTTCGGCAAGCTCGGCCCCGACCTCGGCCTCGCCGACGTGCGCAAGCACACCGTGATCATGTTCCGCCCGGGCGCCTGCTTCCGTGCCAACCCGACACAGCCTTTTCTCGGTAGGGCCTTGCCGATGAACCTCGCCGTACCCACGGAATCCGCTTCCACGCTTCGTGATCGCGGCATCGAAGTCATTCACCCCGCCTTCGGGCTGGCGGTACCCGCAGGGCTCGGGCTACCGGAGGAGACCCCATCATGACGAACGCCCCGGAAGCGGCCAGGCAGATCTTTCTCATCTGCTCCGTCGGCGGCTCGCCTGAACCCGTTGCGGCCGCCCTCCGCCACTGGCGACCCGCGCGTATCCGGTTCCTCTGTTCCGACCAGACGCGGGCGTCGATCGGCGCTGCGCTCGACACCGCGGCCGCCGCGGGCGGGCCCGCCATTTCGCCGGGATGCGTCGACGAGACCATCCTCCGCGATCCCCAGGATCTCCAGCAGTCGCTCCGCGATCTCCGCCCGCTCGATGCGCACGTACAATCCTGGCAGCAACGCGGCGACGAGTACGCCGTCGTCGTCGACTTGACCGGCGGCACCAAGGTCATGTCCGCCTCTCTGGCACTCGTCGCCCGCCGCTGGAAGTGCACGTTCGCCTACGTCGGCGGCCAGGAGCGCGACAAGAACGGCGTCGGCGAGGTCGTCTCGGGCCGCGAGATTCAGTTCAGCCGGTTCAACCCGTGGGATGCCCTCGGTTACCAGGCCATCGATGACGCCGTTGCCGTCTTCAACCACGGCGGCCTCGCGGCGGCGGGCACGCTGCTCGAAGGTGCAGTGAAGAAAGCAGGCAAACTCGAGGTCAAGCGCGAGTTGTCCACGCTCAAAGCCGTCGTCGATGCCTACGCCGCCTGGGACCGCTTCGATCACACGGCGGCCATGCAGCGATTTGATGACACGCTTAAGAATCAGAACGATCTCGTTGCTATCTTCTCCCAGGAGGCCAACGCGCTGATTGAGCGCCTCGGGCGTCACCGCGCGCGCGTGGCAGCACTGGCTGGCCAGAAGGAACCGACTAAGGCGTGGGTCGAGGACCTACTGCACAACGCCCGCCGCCGCGCGGCCGAGTTCCGCGTCGATGACGCCGTCGCCCGCCTCTACCGCGCCTGCGAAGCGCTCGCTCAGGTTCGGTTGCGCGAGCATCACGGCATCGGCGACACCAAGTCGGTGTCCGTCGAATGTCTGCCAGAGGAGTTACGCGCTGGATGGGCCGGGCGTGCCCGGAAAGGCTGCGTGATGCTTGGCCTCAGGGACGCCTACGCGCTGCTGTCGGCGCTCCGAGACGACCTCGGCCGGCGCTTCGAGGAAATGAAGCTCGGCGACGATCAGTCACCGCTTTTCGCCCGCAACCAATCCATCCTGGCTCACGGGTTTGAGCCTGTCGGCGAGAACGTGTATAATCAGCTTCATGCGAAGCTGTGTTCCCTGGTACGATTCGATGAAGCCGAATCGCATGATTGGCGGCTGCCGGCGCCGCGGTGAGCGGTCATCGGTACCGGACCGTTCTTTGACAACTACATACGCGAGTGCGGCGATGCTGAAGGGGGGTGCTGGGCACGCTCGCAGCGCGCAAGTCCTTGTCAGACTGAGCGAAAGGAGGTACGCCCACGCATGACCAACGTCGAGACGACCGAGTATCGGCTCACGCTCGCATTGCGCATGGTAAGTCCGCTGCGGACCATGCCTTGCAAGGCGGGCGGTTTCCGCGGCTGATCAGCCGCGGCCCCATTGAAGCGCCGGACCTTTCACATAACTGGAACAAGGACGAGGCGGTTTCCGCGGCTGATCAGCCGCGGCCCCATTGAAGCGTGTGCCCTCGGTGCGGCGGCTGCGGGGATGAAGGTTTCCGCGGCTGATCAGCCGCGGCCCCATTGAAGCTCGTAGAGGCCGCGCATCACCTCGCTGATGGTCGTTTCCGCGGCTGATCAGCCGCGGCCCCATTGAAGCTTGAAGCCATCGCCATCGACCAGGCTTGTGTAGAGTTTCCGCGGCTGATCAGCCGCGGCCCCATTGAAGCGGTCCGATGCCACTTGGTCCGGCACCCCATCATCGTTTCCGCGGCTGATCAG
>QEVG01000016.1 GCA_003576905.1 Planctomycetota bacterium
CTGATAGGAAATAGGCCGCTCCCAGGCCGGTAGGCCCGAAGGTCCCCACCTTATGGTCATCAAACGATGCCATCCGATGACTTCACCAGGTATTACCGTCACTTTCGCAAAGGGAGCAAGCTCCCGACGTTATCCCTGTGCCCGGGGTACGTTACCTATTCATTACTCACCCGTCCGCCACTGTAGGCCATATTGCTACAACCTACCGTACGACTTGCATGTCTTAGCCACGCCGCCAGCGTTCGTTCTGAGCCAGGATCAAACTCTTCGAAATTATTCGCTGAACGCTCCGACCCGCCGAAGCGGGCCGGGCAGGTTCTTCGAACAAATTGGGCTTCCCGACAAAGTCGGGAAACACAAGCTCAAACTTACGTCTGCAAACGAGAATGTTTGAGCGGCCGGACCTTTCGGCCCGGCAAGCACACCATACATCCCGGTCCGGTGGGGTTTAATCCATCCGGATCCCGGCGTGTGTGGATCTGAGTCATCCCGCGTGGTAGCAGCCACGCGAGCACTCCACATTCTCGCGGCGATCTCTGTTTACTTGTCAAAGAGCATTTCACAATCCGGCACTCAACACCGATTTGTGAATGTCGCCCCGTTTGAGGCGAGCCACGCAGTCTAACAGGCCGATTCGGTCTGTCAACCCCTTTTTGTCCCCATTTTTCGAGGCAGCGGCATCGAGCCTCTTTGAGTAGGCACACGCCAAACTTCGATTGTGGCGACAAAAAAACCGGAGCCAGGAATACCCGCCGACATCACCTTTCGGGTCGCCGTTTGAACCGCCTTTCAGCGGCACGAGCGACAGGTGACCCGGCGAAAACCTAACACCGGACAACCATCAAGGGTAGGAGAAATATAGCCTATGTTATGAGCCTGTCAAGCGCGACTCCTGTGCGGCCCGAAGGCAGTCTCAACCTTAGCACCAGAAAGAAGTTATGTACGGAGCAATTTGCCCGTCACCCCAGCAGGCCGAGCCGCTCTACACTCCAATACAGCCCGACGATCGAAATCCCGCCTGACGCCGGAACGACGACCCTTGAGCGATACCACCGGTAGTTTCGCATCCACCCGACGGTGCCGAGCGCCATCGCGATCACGGCGAGCTGCCCGAGTTCTACGCCGACATTGAAGGACACCAGGGCGGTGACGAACCGGCCGCGGGGCAGCCCCAGTTCCTCAAGAACACCGGCAAAGCCGAGGCCGTGCAGCAGGCCAAAAAGAAACACAACAACCGGCCGCCAGGCATGGAGCGTCCGCGTGCACATGTTTTCAATCGCCACATAGGCGATGGACAGGGCGATCAGCGGCTCCACCACGAATGATGACAGCCGTATGACACCATAGGTTGACAGGGCCAGTGTCACCGAGTGCGCGACGGTGAACGCCGTCACCTGCCACAGCAGCGGCGACATCCGCGCGCTCAACAGAAACAGCCCCAGCACGAATAGGATATGGTCGAGTCCCTCGGGCAGAATATGCTCGAAGCCCAGCACGATATAGTCCCAGGCGACCTGAAGGCCGCTCAGCTCCGCTTGCGCCGACTCGAACGGGATCGGCTCGCTCCGCGATCCCTTCTCGAGAAGCTGCTGGCCGATCTGGCGGCCCGCCTCATCAAAGACCTCCAGCACGATGTTGCCGAACGACTTTGACGCCCAGAATACGACGTCCCGGGCCTCCGGGGGGCCGCGGCCCGTCACCCGGAGAATCCGGGAAATCGGCGATGCGTGCGACGACGTCGGTTGCGACGTCGGAGAGGAGATCGTCGAAGCGACCGCTTCGACATCGACGATTTCCACTTCAAATGGATTCTTCCCGCCATCAACGTAGACGCGCACACGGCGCTGTGCGTACTCCTTCAAGTCTGCGATCCGCTGGTCCAATTCCTCTGGCGACAACGCCGCAAGCGCCTCAAGGTCACTCGGAGTGAGATGCTCGGGGCGGATGCCCGCGAGGTGTGCCCGGACGTCGTAGTGGACGTCGATGTCGTACGTCCGATCAGCACGGACCGTGATCCGCACACGCGTCAGATCGACGTCGTGCCCCCGGGCGCTAGTGCTAAGACTGACCCCCAGGACGACGGCGACGGTCCAAGCGGCTCGGATCAAGCGTGGATGCATTGGATGGGAATTGGAAGCGGGCCGTGTGGTTTTCGCGGGTTCTCCGCATCGAAAGCTCGTCACGGCCGATACGGTTGCCTCGCACGAAGATATAACCGCGCCCGGAGGGACTCGAACCCCCAACCTTCTGATCCGAAGTCAGATGCTCTATCCAATTGAGCTACAGGCGCACGCCCTTTTCGCACCATAACCCCAAAAACAGACTGCCTCAAGGGAGACTTGGCCCCATCAGCTGAATGCCCCGCAACGCCCGCGAACCACGCGAAACCCGAACTCTCTTCGTGTCCCGTCGTACTCGGTGTGGGTGGAGCTGGGCAGAACCCGCACGGACCCTTCGACCATTGCCCCTTGTTTGCGCTTTGCCCCCAAGTACCGCTGACCGATAGACTAACACCGTCGGGGACTCCGGCATCGTCCGATAGGCAGGCCGCCCGGCAGGCAGGCGCAGGAGCGTGAAACATGTGCGGCATCGTAGGTTACACCGGATTCAGGCAGGCCCATCCGATTCTGATAGAGGGACTCAAGCGTCTCGAATACCGCGGCTACGACTCCGCCGGCGTGGCGATTCAGGTCAATGGCCATCTTGAAGTCGTGAAGCGGGCCGGGCGGATTTCGGTCCTCGAGTCGAACCTGCGGCCGGACACGCTCCTGGGAACCTGCGGCATCAGTCATACCCGATGGGCGACGCACGGCGCCCCGAACGACGTAAACGCCCATCCACATCTGGACGCCACGGGCCGCATCGCCCTTGTCCACAACGGAATCATCGAGAACTACCAGGCCCTGCGCACCTACCTCGAACATCGGGGCGTCGAATTCAAGAGCGACACCGACACCGAAGTCCTCGTCCAGCTTGTAGGACACTTTTACCGCGACGACCTGGAAGCGGCCGTCCGCGCGGCCCTGCGCGACGTCCGAGGCACGTACGGCATCGCCGTCATCTGTTCCGACGAACCCGGAAAGATCGTTGCCGCGCGGAAGGGAAGCCCACTCATCATCGGCATCGGTGACGGGGAATTCGTCGTGGCCTCCGACGCAGCGGCCATCATTCAGCACATGACCCAGGTCATCTACCTCTCCGACGGCGAAATGGCCACGGTCTGGGACGACGGCTTCCGGACGACGACGCTGGATGCCCTGCCGGTCAACAAGGAAGTCACCGAGCTTGAGCTTTCGCTCGAAGACATCGAACTCGGCGGGCATGAGCATTTCATGCTCAAGGAGATCCTGGAGCAGCCGGAATCGCTCGCCGACGGCATGCGCGGGCGCGTCAACGTCGCCGATGGGCGGATTCACCTCGGGGGGCTGGCCTCACTCGCCCGTGAGCTGGTTCAGACGAAGCGCGTCATCCTTACCGGTTGCGGGACCGCATGGCATGCCGGCCTCGTTGGAGAGTATCTCTTCGAGGACCTTGCCCGAATCCCCACCGAAGTCGAGTATGCATCGGAGTTTCGATACCGAAACCCCGTCCTGGAACCGGGCACGGTGGTCATTGCGATCAGCCAGTCGGGCGAGACGGCCGATACGCTGGCGGCGCTTCGCGAGGCGCGCGACAAGGGCTCGCTGGTGCTCGGTGTCGTCAACGTGGTCGGATCGACAATCGCGCGCGAGACGGACGCCGGCGTTTATCTGCACGTAGGCCCCGAAATCGGCGTCGCAAGCACGAAAGCGTATCTCGGACAGGTGCTGGTCCTGACCATGATCGCCCTGTACATGGGGCGGCGCAAGCACCTTTCCCAGCCCGATCTGCTGAGATACCTTTCGGCCCTCGAGGCACTGCCCGGGCAGATCCGCAAGATTACGCAACAGAGCGACGACATCCGAAAGGTCGCCGACAAGTTTAAAGACTCTGAAAACTGGCTCTACCTGGGCCGGGGGTACAACTATCCGACGGCGCTCGAAGGCGCGCTGAAGCTCAAGGAAATCTCCTACATTCACGCCGAGGGAATGCCCGCCGCCGAGATGAAGCACGGCCCCATCGCCCTCATCACCAAGGACATGCCGGTCGTGTTCATCGCCCCGCGCAACAGCCATTACGACAAGGTGATCAGCAATATCGAAGAGGTTCGGGCACGCAGGGGTCGCGTAATCGCCGTCGCCACCGAGGGCGACACGGAGATTGCAAAGCTGGCCGAGCATGTCTTCTATGTGCCCGACGTGCCCGAGCCGCTCCAGCCCATGCTCACCGTGGTCCCGCTGCAACTGCTGGCGTATCACGCCGCGGTGCTCCGGGGCTGCGACGTCGACAAGCCGAGAAACCTGGCCAAGAGCGTCACGGTCGAGTAATCGGCCCAAGTGTGTCCGTCCTGGATCGGCGCGCGGCCCGACGCGAGTTGATTTCGTCACGCCCCGCGCCGCCCACCCCTGTTACCCGGATGTAAAACCATTTTCCGTGTGTCCAATCCGCCTCTGAAACCGGCTTACGTCTCTTTTTCGACTCCCATTATTGGGGAATCACGCGTGCGCAATCACACCCATTTTCGAACGTTTCTTCGCAATGACGCGGCCAATTCGCCGCACCGGGCGGCTGGCACGCGAATTGTCTGGTATCGGCCCGGCACACGAACATCCTCGCTTATCATCAGAAGGACAACGATGAACCGTCCGATGATGCGACACGCCTGAAACAGACGGCGTTCCCACGCGGAACGTCACACCCAAGCGGCGTTTGCCCAGGCCCGGGCGGAACGCAGCGAACCTCGCACCTAGCCCCAACCCCACGAACTCCCCGAGACGGCGGAATCGCCCAGGCGACCTCCGCGCGCGGACCTCCCTCGCTTCGCTTCGGTCGCTAATGCGTCGAGCAGTTGCAAAGAAGCTCGAACGGCGGCCGGGAAATAAAGGAGACGTTCAAATGACACTGATGACGAGATCGAGTCGGACATCCCGGGCCATCCGCGGCCGCGGCATGATCGCCGTGTGCTCGACCCTGAGCATCCTATTGCTCTTGCCCACCATGGGACCTCAGTGCATCGAATCCGAACCCAATGACGATGTACTGACGGCGAGCCTGCTTCGCGACGGCGAATCGGCCGCCGGCGATATCTCCCCATCCCCCGATCACGACTTTTACCGAACACGTCCGGCGGCGATCAATGACCTGGTCTTCGCCTGGGCGGACTCGGTGGGATGCGCGCCGAGCGACACGATCAACCTGGAAGTCTGGGCGGCCGACGGAACCACGTTGATCGAGTCAGACAGCAACGACGGCCCCTTTGCCTCGGCGGTCGTTGCAGGCGCTATCAACCTCCAGAGCGGCCCTGTCTTTTTTGAAGTGAGTGAGGACGGGGATAACTCCGATCTGAACGACTACGAGATCTACTTTGCAGTCGTGGACGCGGCGCAGTCCACGTCGGAGGTTGAGGCGAACAACATCGCGGCCACCGCCAACATCATCTCCGCCCCGATCATGAACGGCTCGGTGGTGAACGGGAGCGGAGACATCGACTTCTACCAGTTCCGCGGAACGGCCGGGGCGATCGTCTCAGTTATCGTCGATCTGAACCCCGACGATGATGGAACCTCCGCCGACGCGGAAGTCCAGATCCGAAGTACCGATGGCGTCACAATTCTTGCGACCGGCGACAACGGGAACAGCAGCCCGACAGCCGGTGACGCCGCCGGTGTGGTCGCGCTGCCCGCCGACGGGACCTACTTCATTCGCTTCGTTCACGGCGGCGGCGCGGCGACGGACTCCGACTATCGCTTCGTCCTGCTGGTCAACGGGGTCCTCTATTTCGACACCGACGGCGACGGCATTCCCGACGCCGACGACAACTGCCCTCTCATCTCGAACCTGGCCCAGCTCGACTCCGACGGGGACGGCGCCGGCGACTCCTGCGACGGATGCCCGGCGGACGCCATCAAGACCGCGCCCGGCATTTGCGGATGCGCCATGCCCGATGCGGACGTTGACGCGGACGCCACGCCTGACTGCGGCCAGGGCGCCGACCAGATGCTCCTGACGACGGGTATCCTCCTGGTTCCCGACATGACGAATCATCGCGTCATGGCCCTTGATCCGGAGGATGGAAAGCTGCTCGACGCGGATTTCATTCCTTCGGACCCGGCAAACCTGCCGCAGCCACATGCCGCCCTTCTCGGCCCCGACCAAAACAGCATCCTGGTGTCGGACCAGGCCGCGAACGTCGTGCAGCGATTCGACCTCAACGGCAACTACCTGGGCGTGTTCGCGCCGGCCGGCGGTCCCAACCCGGCCATCATGCAGCAGCCGATGGGCATGGTTCTCCGCGCCAACGGCAACCTGCTGGTCGGCATCGGGAACGGCGCGAACGCCGACGCTGTCGCCGAGTTTGATCCGTCCGGCGTGCATGTGGGCAATTTCATCGCCGCGGGCGCCGGCGGACTTGTGGATCCCGCGGATATCCATATCCGCGCGAGTGGCAACATCCTGGTCTCCGGCGGCGGGAGCAGCGCGGTTCACGAATACGACTCGAGCGGTGCGTTCATTGCGGCGTTCGATGTATTCACGGGCGTTCCAATGCAGATCATTGAAACGAGCGATGATCGCGTCGTCGTCATGGAGCAGCTGCTCTCCAATCGCGGCATCATGGAATTCCTGCCGTCCGGAGCGTTCCTCAGCCACCTGCCGGTCGAGCGACTGATGTTCTTTGCCGGTGTCTTCGAACTTCGGAATGGAAATCTCCTCGTGTCGTCGCAGAGCATCATGGCGACGGAGACGGGAACCAACATCGTCACCGGTTTACGGCCGGGCGGCGTGTTCGAAGTAGCCCGATCCGGCGAGTTACTGCACACCGAGGTTTCCAGCATGAGCGCCCAGTTCATCGAGTTCGCGCTCATCGACTCCGACGGCGACGGGACCGGCGACGGCCTCGATGGATGCCCGGCCGACGCCGCCAAAACAAGCCCCGGCCTGTGCGGCTGCGGCGTTCCTGAGGGAGATGCCGACGCCGACGGGGTCTGCGATGTCATCGACATCTGCCCCGGCGGAGACGACTCGGTCGACAACAACGGCAACAGCATCCCGGACTGTGCCGAAGGATTCCCTTTGCCACTGCCGACACCGGGCTGCTGCGCGCCGGGCGTGGGGCCGATGGTCGGCTTCCTTATGCCCCTGTGCCTTCTCGGCATGCGGCGACGAATGAAGTCCGGGCGGCGCTGATGTCGCCTCGTAACGTTCAGTGATCGAAACGGGAGGGCCATCGCCTATCTGCGGTGGCCTTCCCCCTTTTTCTTGAGGCCGCTTTCCCAAATCACGTGCTCAGGCTGGGTCTCGGCGCAGCCCGTGAAAACCCTCTGCGCACTGGGTATGCGAAACCGCGCAAATGTCCCCAGCCGGGCGGACAATCCCGCGATCTTGCGGCCCGGCCGTGGCGCGTTCGGGGTGGCACGCAGAATGCTTGGCGGTCAATCGCCTCGCAATGCTCATGCACCAGGGCTGAACTCCGCCTGCCAACGAAACCAGGGCCCGGACAATCGTAACCTGTCCGGCTATCGGCGGGCGCGATCGGAAGGATGATGCCATGCGAACGACCAGGAGATGCATACCGGATATGGGCGTGCTGATCAGTATTTGGCTTATGGCCATGCTTGCGACGATCGCCATTGCCGGAAGCTGACATCGCAATCCCAGGAAGCCCACACTCATTCACAGCCTTCAAGGACTTCCCAATGCACCTTTCTCGGGAGATCGCGAATGAAGCCCGCGCCGCTGGCCTCGCCATACCACTGCCACTCGCGCAGACCACAACGCCCGACCACATAGTCGGCATGACCGTCTATGAATCCGACGACGGCGGCCGGACGAATCCTGTCATGCCAACCCGGCCGGATGCCGGTCCAGAAACCGTCGTATGTGAGCCCGAACGCGACATGATCGGCTACCAGGACCTTTTGTGAGGGCTGAATGATCTGGCTGAGGTTCAGGTCTGTTCCTCGATACTTCCAATCGGAGTATCGGCCCTGGCAGAGGATTGGATTAAGCGGATAGCTGGTGCCGAGCGCGTCAAACAGGCGATCGGTCAACCCTGTCTGGCCCGGCGCGCCGTCGTCGCTCGGACATTCCGCAAGCCGGGCATTGTCGGACGTCTGTTCCTGAAGCTCCAACCCCAGTTCGCGATTCAGATAGCGAATCCACTGATTGCCGTTCGGATTGGGGAGCCGCCCATTCCAGCCGAAATACTGGTGACCGTTCCAATAGACGCAGTTTCCATTCGTGCAGTCGGCGTTCACCGGGAATCGATCGTCCTGCTGGCCGATGTAGCGCAGCGTGGCACCGGCCAATTCGCGCAGGTTGGACTGGCACTTCGTGATCCGGCTTCGGTTTCGCGCGCCGGAGAGCGAGGGGAGCAAAATCGCGATCAGTATCGAGATGATGGCCAGCACGACGAGCAGCTCAATCAGCGTAAAGCCCTCGCGGCCTCGCTCCTGCCGTCGGGGCTTGCTGAAGTTGGTTCGGCCGCGAGTCCTCATTCGTCACCCTTCCCGTGCGCCGCGTCGGGTCCGCCGACCGGTTTCTTCGTCGAGCGCTGCTTCCTCCGCGGGGGCTTTTCGACCGCCGCCTTCGAATCCGATGAGGAAGACACCGGTTGCGAAGCCGCTTCGGCGCCTGGCGTCGATTCGGCCGATGCCGGGGGATTCGTCGGCTCCGCCTTATACTTGAGCTCGCCGACGCAGCGCTGCCCGCATTGTGGGCACATCGGAGCGCCGCTCGCGCTTGTCCACTGTCCCCGAACCGGAGTGCCGTCGGCGGGGCAGTAGAATACAGTCTGCTCCGGCATTTCGGCGGATACCGCCGGCCAGAAATACGTCTTCGCGACGTATCCTGCGGCCAGGACAATCAGCAGGACGGACACGCCGGCGCGCACTCTTTGCCCGCGCGTCCATCCCTCTTCCCGATAATCCGGCTCATCGCCGGTCGGCGAATCTTCCTCGGCCTCCGCGGCACCCGCGGTCTCTGCGATCTCCTCGGGCTCGGAACGGGCCGCACGTCCGCGCCGACCGGGGCGCGGCGGCGGCGTTTCGGTCTCTTCCTCCACAACGACCTCGGGCGATTCCTCCTCCGACGACATCTCGGTCACTTCGCGCGTCGTCAGGATTCGCATGACGTAAGGGCCGATCCGAAGCCGGTCATTCGGACCCACGACGCCCGTAATGATCTTCGCGCGGTTGATCCATGTGCCGCTGTCGCCGGCGACATGCTTGACATGAAGCCGGCCATCCACCTCGATCTTTACCTCCGCGTGAACATCGCTTATCTCCTCGCCCGGCAGCGACAAGAACCCCCTGGCCGAGGATCCCAGAGGAACGGCAATCTCCCGAGGCATCGGTACCGCAAGCCTTGGCGGCCCCTTCTGCCCCCCGACGGCCAGCCAGACCACTGATTCGACGCTCTTCGATTCGCCCGCGAACCGAAACGTCGTCTTGCATGCCTCGCATCGATGGCTTGCCTTGAGTTTTTCGACCCCCAGGGGCCGGCGATGCCCGCAACCGCAATGAAACTCGATCAGCATCGCGCACCCGTCTGGCCCAAAGTGCCGCACCCGCGATGGATGCGGCTCCCCCTGCATATTAACGGATTTATCTGTCGGGAGGGCCCGCGTGAATCGTCGTCAATTCACCTCGCGACCGCGGGGTGTCATTCATCTGGCGCGGAATCGGCGTGCTCGGCCGCGGCCCGGAGGACGGAGGCCAGTTGCTCCCCGTGAATCTCGTCAAACCTCTGGAACCAGAACGAAAGCTCAGTCCCCGAACTTCCAGGCCGCGCAAACTGCTGCTGAATACCCAGATGCTCGACCTGGGTCGGCGTGAACCGCCCGCGCGGTACATTGACATCCACCCGCAGCGCCTCTCCCTGGTGCGTAATGATCTTGGCGACGCGCCGGCCGTTTTGCGTCGCCAGTTCGACGAACACTTTGCCGCCCCAATCCACGCGAATCCCGGGCACCGCCTTGGTCGCGAGCCCCACGAACGCCGCCAGGTCCATCGGTTTCCAGAGCTTGTTCTGGGTGAGCGGGATTGACCGCTGGGAAAGGTGCCAGCCCTTCCCGTCAACTTTCCACGGCGCGGCCTTCGCGTTGTCCTTCGACAGCCTGGAAACGTGCGCGAGATAGGAAGCCACCGCGCGCTCCAGGAACGACCTGAATGCATTCGTCGAGATTTCATTTCGATCATAGATCATCAGGCGGATCTGATCCATTCCCTCGCCCGCGGGGCGAACCTGCACGCGGGGAGTATTGCCGTAGGCCTTGATATCGTCGCGCTCATCCAGCGTTTTGAGGCCCAGCTTCGCGTTGAGGACGCCTGACTTGAAGGTTTTCGATGGCACGCGGATCAGGATGTCTAGAAGCCAACGTCCGCCCGTCAGTGCATGACAAAACCACGGCACTTCCGCCTGCGCCCATCCTTCGTCCGCCCTGGCGACGATCTCCACCCGTGCGCGATCGTTCCAACGGGTCGGCGCAAGGGCCTTGCCGCCGATCCGTTCTATCTCGCGGATGATGTACTCGAGGGCCGCGCCCTCCCATTCCACTTGCTTGCCGTCGCGGCTCAGACGCTGCTCGACATGCCAGCGCTTCCCATCCACCTGCCACGGCATTTTCACCGCGCCCTTTTCCTCCCCCACCGCCCTTTCCGCAGCCAGCGACCTGCGGGCCGCATCCCCGGCGTCGTACACCTCGCGCGGCATATGCGGCCCCGCCGCCAGTACGGCCTTGAGAAGCCTCCCCGTGTGCGACGCGGCGACCTGCGCAATCTGCTCGGGCGTTCCTTCGGCCACGATCCGCCCGCCCTCGTCGCCTTCCTCAGGCCCCAGGGCGATCACCCAGTCCGCTGTCTTGATCACGTCCTGGTTATGCTCGACGAGGATGACCGTGTTGCCCATGTCGGCGAACCGGTGCAGGACATCCAGAAGCTTGCGCAAATCGTCGAAGTGCAGGCCCGTCGTCGGTTCATCGAGGATGTACACCGTCTTGCCGGTCGATGGCCGGGCCAGCTCCGCGCCCAGCTTAAGCCGCTGCGCCTCGCCGCCGGAGAGCGTGGGCGCACTTTGTCCCAGCGGCAGATAACCAAGCCCGACATCCTCCAGCGTCTGCAAGAGCCGCCGAATCTTCGGCACGTTCGCGAAGTGCTCCTTCGCTGCGCTGATCGGCAGCTCCAGCACCTCGGCAATGTGCTTACCCTTGTAACGCACCTCCAGCGTCTCACGCTGATAGCGCGTCCCGCCGCACGTTTCGCACGGAACCCACACATCCGGCAGGAAGTGCATTTCATGACAGATCTGCCCCAGCCCTTCGCACGCATCGCACCGGCCGCCGGGCCGGTTGAACGAGAACCGGTTCACCGTGTATCCGCGCATGCGGCTCTCCGGCAGACGCGCAAAGACTTCGCGGATGAGGTCAAAGACGCCGCAGTACGTCGCCGGGCTCGAAAGGGGCGAATTCCCGATCGGCTGCTGGTCCACGTTGATGACCTTGTCGACGTGCTCCAGCCCGACAATTCTGTCGTGCGCTCCCACGCTCAGCCGCGCCCGGTGCAGGCGCGACGCCAGGGCCGGGTAGAGAATTTCAGAGATCAGCGACGATTTGCCGGAGCCCGACACGCCGGTCACGCAGATGAGCCGGCCGAGCGGGAACGAAGCGTCGATTCCTTTTAGATTGTTCTGCCGCGCGCCGACGACGGTCAGGAGCGGCGTTCGACTTCTTGGACCGCTGCCCCCCGCCCGCGGAAGCCTGCGGGCCCCGGCTGATCTCTTCGCGAGGGAGCGGCTGCGTCCCGCACGCGGATCGTCATTCCATTCCCCTTCTCCCGCCACGGCGAGGGCGTATTCATCCTCCGCCACAATTTCGACCTCGGGACTCGGCGACAGCGACACTTCGCGCCGGTTGGTCGGAACGGGTATCGCCGCCTGCCCCGCGAGGTACCTCCCGGTGAGCGAAACCGCCTGCGTCTTCATCGCCGCCGGTGACCCGGACGCGACCACGTGTCCGCCGTGCTGCCCGGCGTCAGGGCCGAAGTCGATGAGATGATCCGCCGATTCAATGACCTCCCGATCGTGCTCCACCATCAGAAGCGTGTTGCCCAGATCGCGCAGCTTGTGCAGCGCCGCGACCAGTCGGGCATTGTCCCTCGGATGCAGGCCAATGGTCGGCTCGTCAAGCACGTAAAGCACGCCCGTCAGGCCGCTGCCGATCTGCGATGCCAGCCGGATGCGCTGCGACTCCCCACCCGAGAGCGTCGGCGCGCTGCGCGAAAGCGTGAGATAGTGCAAACCCACGTCGAGGAGGAAGCGAAGCCTCGCGCGGATTTCGTGCAGCAGCTCCCCGGCGATCCGGGCCTGCCGCGGGTCAAGCCGGAGGTTTTCAAAGAAATCCGCCGCCGCGGAGAGTGGCATCTCACCCGCCTCGATGATCGTCTTTCCGCCCAGCCGGGCCGCCGCCGATTCGGGCCGGATGCGCCCGCCCCGGCACGCCTGGCAGGGAACGTCCGTCACCATTTCCTGCATCCTCATGCGATACTGCCATGACACACGCGTGGCATCATCGATGGCCGGAAAAAAACCCCGCCACTGGAATCGAAGCGTAATCGGCCGGCCTGCGCGTGCCCGCGCGTCTCCCTCCGGCCTCCCCGTTTCGGCGCATTCCACACCGATCCACCGATCCCCGAGGCCCCAGAGCAGCGCGTGCCTTTGTTCCGCGGTGAGCCGAGACACCGGCGTATCAGGGGCAAACCCGATCGCCTTCGCCAGCGCGGTGAGCATGGCGGCAAGCAGCGGCAGCTCCGCCGCATCCTCCCAGCCGCGAATCGCCCCACCGAGAATCGACTCGGAGGGCCTGACGAGGATGCTCTCGGCGCTCGTGCCCCGCTGCACGCCGAGGCCTTCGCAGGTCGGGCACCAGCCAATCCTCGCGTTGAAACTGAAATGGTGCGGCGTCAGCGCCTCGTAGCTCGTGCCGCACTTGTCGCAGGCCAGGTGCTGCGAGAACCGGCGCGGCTTCTCATCGCTGCCGCGCTCCGCCCGCGCGACAATCATCACTCCCTGACCCAACGCCAGACAGTGCTCCACCGACTCGGCGATTCTCCCCCGCGCCGCCGGAGCGATCGCGATCCGATCCACCACCAGCTCGACGACGTGCTTCCGCTTCGCATCAATCTTCGGAAGCGGCTCCAGCTCTACCACCTCACCATCGATCCGGGCACGGACATAACCCTGCCCCTTGCTCCGTTCGAGCACCTGCTGCCACGTCTCCCCCGGCGCCAGTTCAATCGGCGCGCAGAGCAGAAGTCGCGTGTCGACGGGCGATGCCATCAACCTGTCCACAATCTCGTCGCTCGTCTGCGTTCCGATCGCCACGTCGCACTTCGGGCAGTGCGGCTCCCCTACCCTGGCCCAGAGCACGCGCATGTAGTCGTAGATTTCCGTCACCGTCCCCACGGTCGACCGCGGGCTCTTGCTCGCCGCCTGCTGCTCGATCGCAATGGCCGGCTGAAGGCCGTACACATGATCCACCTTCGGCTTCTGAAGCTGCCCGAGAAACTGCCGCGCATAGGCCGAGAGCGATTCGACATACCGCCGCTGCCCCTCGGTGTAGACTGTGTCAATCGCGAAGCTTGTCTTCCCGCTGCCGGATACACCGCTGCAAACCGTCATCGCCCCTCGCGGCACCGATACCGTGATGTCCTTGAGATTGTGCTCCTTCGCGCCGACGACGACGATGCCATCCGCGTGGCCGGCGATCGCCTCGCGCCGGCCCGCAGTGGCGGCAAATGCACGCCGACTCTGCTCGATCGCACTGCCAGATATCCGCTTCTCATTTCGACTTTTCGACTTTTCGACGTTTCGACGTTTCCCCAGCACGTCGCGCAGCGCCTGCCCCGTGTACGACGCCGCGCACGTCGCCACCTCCTCCGGGGTGCCCACCGCCACGATTCTCCCGCCGCCGTCGCCCCCGTCCGGGCCCAGGTCGATGATCCAATCCGCCGTCTTCACCACGTCCAGATTGTGCTCCACCACGAGCACCGAGTTGCCCGCATCGACGAAGCCGTGCAGCACGGCGAGCAGCCGCCGGATGTCCTCGAAGTGCAGGCCCGTCGTCGGCTCGTCCAGCATGTACAGCGTCCGCCCGGTGGACCTCCTCACCAACTCACGGGCAAGCTTGATTCGCTGTGCCTCGCCGCCGGAAAGCGTCGTGCTCGACTGGCCGAGCTTCAGATAGTCCAGCCCCACGTCGTGCAGGGTCGCCAGCATGGCACGAATCTTTGGAATCGCCTCGAAGTGTGCCAGCGCCTCCTGAACGTCCATCTCCAGAACGTCCGCGATCGTCTTGTGCCGGTAGGTGACCTGCAGCGTCTCGCGGTTGAATCGCTTCCCCTGGCATACCGGGCATGTCACCCACACATCGGCAAGGAAGTCCATCTCCACGCGATTCGCGCCGTTCCCCTCGCAGGCCTCGCACCGACCGCCGCCCTCGCTGCCGCTGGAGACATTGAAAGAGAACCGCCCCGGCGCATATCCGCGCACCTTGCTGTCCGGCAGCTTCGCAAACAGATCGCGAATCTCGTCGAAGACCTTGATGTACGTCGCCGGGTTGCTCCGGGGCGTGCGGCCGATGGGCGACTGATCGATGTCGATGATCTTGTCGAGATGCTCGACGCCGACCATCTCGTCATGCGCCCCCGGCGAAGCGCTCTCCGCACCATTGAGCACGGAAGCCAGCTTCTCGCGGATGATGTCATTAACGAGAGAACTCTTCCCGCTGCCGGACACCCCCGTCACGCACACAAAACGCCCCAGCGGAATCTCAACGTCTATGTTCTTGAGGTTGTTATGGCGCGCACCGCGAACCGTCAGCCACTGGAGCTTCTGCCCGCTCGCGTCCGGCAATGTCACGCCAGATCGTGAAGCTCTCATACGTCTCGTAGCAGCGCGCATCATTTGCGTCTGGCCACTCCCCGTCCGGACGGCCTCGGTATAGAGACCGGCCGCCTTGCCTTCGGCACTTCAATCTCCCGCTTCCCGCCCAGATATTGCCCCGTCAGCGATCGCTCGCTGCGGGCGATTTCCTCCCTCGTCCCCTGGGCCACCACTTCCCCGCCGCGCACGCCCGGACCCGGTCCGAAGTCCACGATTTCATCCGCCGCGCGCATCGTCGCCTCGTCATGCTCCACCACGATCAGCGTATTGCCCATGTCGCGCAGCGTCAGCAGGCTGTCCAGCAGCATCTCATTATCCCGCGGGTGCAGCCCGATCGACGGCTCGTCCAGCACGTAAAGCACGCCGACCAGCCCCGCCCCGATCTGCCCGGCAAGACGGATGCGCTGCAATTCCCCGCCCGAGAGCGTCGGCGCGGTGCGATCCAGCGTGAGATAGCTCAGCCCCACGCGGATCAGGAACCCAAGCCGAGTCCGCAGTTCCTTGAGCACCTCTTCCGCGACAATCGCCTGCACCGGCGACAACTCAAGCCGCGAGAGCATCTCAAACGCCTCCGAGATCGGCATCGCGCACAATTGCTGGATATTCGGCGAAGCCTCGCCCGCCCGCTTCCTGCGGACCAACTTCCCTGCACCGCTCCCTTTCACGGGCAGCCGCACTCCCAGCGCCTGCGTGTTCAACCGCGCCCCGCCGCACTCGGGGCACGGCCCGCGCCGCATGTACTTCTCGTAGTACTCGCGCACGAAATTCGCCTTCGCCTTGCGGTATTTGTCGCGCAGCTCCGCGATGACACCCTCGAATGTGCCGCCGTGCTTCCAAAGCCCGCCGGACCACTTCCACTCATAGGTGATGTGCCGGTCGCCGGTGCCGAAGAGCAGCGCATCACGCGCCTTGGCCGGCAGATCCTTCCACGGCTTGCGAATGTCGAACCCGACCGCCTTCGCCACGCCCTCGTACACATGCCGCCGCCACTTGCCGATCTTCGTCCGCATCGGCGCGACGCATGGCGCATAGAACGGCAGCTTCGGGTCCGGCACCAGCAGCGCCGGATCAAAATCCATCAGCTCACCCAGCCCGTCGCAGCGCAGGCACATGCCCGACGGCGAATTGAACGAAAAGAGCTGCGGCGTCGGCGGCTCGAACGAGATGCCGCAGTGCGTGCAGGCGTATTTCGACGAAAAAACTTTCTCGCCAACACCCCCTGTGCCCTTCGCGCCCTTCGCGCCGCCCGACGACTCATCCACGACAATCAGCGTGCCCCCGCCGACGCGCAGCGCCCCCTCGATCGCCTCCGCCAGCCGCGTGCGCACGTTGTCATCCAGCGTGAGCCGGTCTATCACCACCTCGATATCATGCCGGCGGTTCTTCTGCAGCGCCAGGTTCTCACGCAGCGCCACGATCTCGCCATCCACTCGAGCCCGCACATAACCCGCCCGAAGGAGATCATCGAACAAATCGCGAAACTCCCCCTTCTGCCCACGGGCAACGGGAGCCAATACCAGGATGCGCGGAGCGGCCACGGGCGATGGAGCGCCGACCGCTCCCTTACTCTGATAGGTGGGATCGCGGCGCGGATTAAACGCGCTCAAGATCCCCGCCGCGATCTGCTCGCGAGACTGCGCCGTGATCGCCCGCCCACACTGCGTGCAATGCTGCGTCCCGATCCGCGCGTACAGCACGCGCAGAAAGTCATAGATCGCCGTCGTCGTCCCCACCGTCGACCGCGGATTCCATCCCGTCGTCTTCTGCTGAATCGCGATCGATGGCGAAAGCCCCGTGATCTGATCGCAGTCCGGCTTGGCCATCTGCCCCATGAACTGTCGGGCATACGACGACAACGACTCGATATACCGCCGCTGCCCCTCGGCATAGAGCGTGTCAAACGCCAGCGAACTCTTCCCGCTGCCCGAAACCCCGGTGAAGACAATCAGCTTCCCCCGCGGCAACGAAAGCGACACCGACCGCAGGTTATGCTCCCGCGCGTTCCTGATCTCAATCGTCGTGGGTTCCATGACCGCGCCGCGCTCCCCTTCCGCGGCGCCATTGTAGGCGCTGCGCCGCCGCGTGCAGCACCCCCAGTGGTGCAGGCATACATCGCCCAGTGGAGCAGGCTTGCACCCCCCGGTGGAGCAGGCATACATCGCCCAGTGGAGCGGGCGTCCCAGCCCGCTCGTCACGCCCAGTAGATCAAGCCTCTGTGCCCACAAACCCCGAGAGTGCATTGCCCGCCCGATCCCCCGGCATGCGCGACGCAAGAGCGAGTTCGCCTCGCGAGATTAGGCCAAGTCTGTACGCACGAATTCTGGTTCTGGTGAATGCCAGGTCCTGACCACACGAGCGCTCAACTTCCGAAGGATAGGGCTTTAAGACATGAACTAGCACGGCCGCTAAGGGGTGTTGGACGAGCGTCGCGCCGAGGCCCGTTTGCCATCGTAGGGTGCCGGAGTGATCCGAACGCGAAGCTGTGCGGCCTCGCCGCGGGCTGATGAACTTCACGTCATAGCAGCCTGCATCCGAGAGCATCGCCCGGTCAATCGACGGCCGGTCGCACCCGAGCTGATCAGGTGCTTTGCCGTGGCGTAGGTGTCGAAACCGGTCAATCGACGGCCGGTCGCACCTCCGACAGAAGTATTGCCCGACACGTCCAGGGTGTCGAAACCGGTCAATCGACGGCCGGTCGCACCCAGAACTGGTTAAGACCGTCGAGGCGGAGTGGTGTCGAAACCGGTCAATCGACGGCCGGTCGCACCATCCTTGTCTGCTGCCGCTGTGCAAAGCGGGGTGTCGAAACCGGTCAATCGACGGCCGGTCGCACCCAACCGATGGTGCTTTGAAGTCGGTGCGCAGGTGTCGAAACCGGTCAATCGACGGCCGGTCGCACCTGCATATGGTTAACACCTTGCGACACAGACACTTTTGGCCAAACCACGCGATGGAAAGCGGCCAATGGCACCATCAAACGGCCTACGATAAAGCGGTTTTGCCTTCGTGCCAGGGGTCCATCCCGTTGGTGCAATGCTCCGCCGGGCGTATGCCAGACATACGACTCAAAGGCACTGTCAGCATAGCGGACCCGCCCGGATTGTCAAGCCCCCGGCCGCGCTTTCGGAAGCATGATCTCCCCCCGGAAAACCCGCGCCAGGACCCGGGCGGCGTTGGCGTCGCTGGTCAAGGTGACTTTACAATTCTCGCAAACGAATTGGCCCTTGCTGAGCTTGTTCTTCCTGAGCAAGCCCACGTTCACTTGCTCTCTTCCGCAGTCTGAACATACCTGCGAGCTTTTGAAGTACGGCACGGTCACCACGCGCATGCCGCGCTCGACGGCCTTCTCGATCACCTTGCGCCGTACGCGCCCGTAGGCGAACATGGCCAGCCAGCGCTTCTTCTTTGCGCTCATTTCATCGAGCTTGTCGTAACCCGGCGGACGGAATCCGCGCAGCGACTCAAAGACGATCACATCGCATTGATGCTCCTCCGCGGCCTTGACGATCTGCGACGCATTGTGCCTTGCCCAGTCGCGGATCATCCAGGCGACGTGCCGCTTCAGCCCGCGAAGGTCGTTCACGCTGACCGTGACCGTCGTCGCGACCGCGGGCTGACGATGTTTTGCAATCTCCTGCGACATCGCGGCCACACGCTCAAGGTGCCTGCCGACGTGCTCTTTGCGCACGCCGCGCGGATCGGCCTCCTCGAACTTCCTTTTCGACTCTTCCGGTCTACTGTGCCTGTCGGGCTCGAGTGTCTTGGGCGGTTTCTCATAGAGCTTATTGATCTTCACGATCGCCAGCGGAATGTCCATCTCGCGCGTACGGCCTCGATAGACAGCGGCACACGCCCCCTTCTCACCGAGGTCCACGGCCATGATACGCAGGTCGTTTTCACTACCTTCGGTCATCGAATCCAACAGACATTTTCGTGCCGCTTCGAGGAATTCCTGATCCTGGGCCTGTCGCGGGTAATGACGGCTGCGGAGTTCGTCAATCTCATCCTGCGTGCAGCCAAAGCGCGACGGCGCGTGCGCCACCTCGAAGCGGAACCCGATGCGGGCCCGCACGCCGACAAAGTGGACGTGTACGCTGGTGACACGGCCGGGCTCGCTAATCTCGGCTCGCGACGGCTTGTAGCCCCGTGGCCATGGTGTGAAGCCGAGATCGAGCCACTGACCTCGCGGCATGTCGTCGAGCCGCAGGCGGACGATGCTATTCTCAAAATCAACCTCGTGGAAACCATCGCCGAAGATCTTGGGCATGGGCAGGTCGCGGCTGGCAGGGTAGCGAAAGGACGGCTTTCGCGGTCCGGCCAGATAATTGCGCCGCCAGGCGCGGTAGAGCGGCTCCAGCGAGAGCATTGCGTCGTCAAAGCCGTTGTTGGGATTTACCAAGGCGCGGTGGTATTGCCCGCACAAGTCGGTATGAGGGTTCCACACACACGCCGATTTCTCGAACGTCTCGCCGATCTTGAGGCAATGCGGAAGCTGCTGGTGTTGCACCAGGGTCTGCTCATTCAGTTTCATCGCACTCAGGTATGCAGTCCAGTTGTCCGAGAATCGCTGCTGATCCTGTTGCTTATTCGGGAAGATAGCTTTGAGTATAAGATGGCGTTGTTCTCCCTTGGCGCGTGGAGGGAGATACTTCGCGACGTCCTCGGCGAATTTCTTGTCGTTAAAACTCGGATTCCTCGCCTTTCGTGCCTTAACGAACTCGTTGTACTTCCAGCACAGCGGACCGTGACCCTTCTGGCCGGCGTAACAGCAGTTGTCGATGTTCTGTTTGAGCCGATCATACGGGCAGATGCGCGGGCGTTTGTTGCGGACGCCGGGCGGCTTGTCCTTGTCCCAGACCAGCAACTTGAACACGGCGGTGTATTTCTCGCGGATATCCGGCGTCAGAAGCGTGTGGTCCGTCTTGTTATCCTTGTGCGATTCCCACTGCTGCTTCTCCTTCTCCCATTCGGTGTGCTGCCGCACCCAATTCTCGACGCTGCGCAGGTATCGAGCGACAATCCACTCGGCAGCGGACTTGAGCAGCACAAGCCTATGTGCTTCCTCCAGATCGCCCAATCGCTGGAACAGGCGACGCAGGCCGGTCTTCTTCTTGCCGTCGGCGATCGTATTGCGCATCTGATCCGCGGCATCGGTAATCGCCTGGCGCAATTCGTTCGGCAGCGTCCGTCCATCGAGTTGGATATCGGCCCGGAAGCCTGCGACGATATCGAATACGGCCAGCCGCCAACGATCCCGCTCTCGCTCGTCGGCTTCGGAGCCGTCGAGCGATGGTTCAAGCAGAAAATTGCCGAGCGTGCCAAAACTCGAGAGATCGGCCCGCAAGCCGCTGTTGTCGCACAACTCGACGTACCGCTTCCGAAGGCCCATCAGTCATTGGCACAGCTCTGAGACATCGACATTGAATTGTTCAAAATGCGTTCGTAGCAGGGCAACCTTGCCCTTGAAGTCAGCGCGGTCCTCCCCAGGCAGTCGACAAGGACGGCGAACGAGCGTACGTGCTTCGCGATATCGTGACCGCTTCATTGTTACAAAGTGTTAGTGGCGACCTGACAATTGTACGAATCAACATCCTATCCCAATTCGCCGGAATGACCAACCCCACTTCACGGCATCCTTTGTTCATGTGTCGCATGATTCAAGCGATCCACCCAAGTGCATGCGCTTCTTTCCAAATGCCGCCACAAACCCCCACCCGGCAGGCTCACGAAGCAGAGCTTCGGACTCCCCGCATTCCGAAATCCAATATCCAAAATCTACCCCACCGCCTCCGCCATCTCTTCTTCCGCCTCCTCCATCCGCCGCGGCATCGTCGCCGCGGGCGTCGTGCGGCGCTGCCCCATGACATCCACCGATCCGTCTCCCAGGATCGACTGAATCTCCCCGACGAATGCCGCATCCGGCCGGACGCACAGCTCCGCGCCGCAGCGCACCACCGTCAGCATCTGCCCCGGCGTGTGCACGCGGATGAACAGGTTGCGGTCTCCCCGATGGGCCGCGCAGACCTCGCGCACGCGCCGCAGCATCTCCTCGCCCAGCCCCGACGAGCGCACATTCAGGATGACCGCCTCGGCCAGCCGCGCGGGGCCATCTTCCAATGAGATCACCTCCGACACGCGCAGCGACGGGTCCTCGCGCCGCCGATCCACCGTCGCCTTCAGAAACACGAGCCGATCCGGCCCGATCAGGTCGCGATACTTCTCCAGCTCCTCGCTGAAGACGACCGCCTCGATCGACCCGCTGAGATCCTCGAACATCAGCACGGCCAGCTTCGAGCCGGCGTTTCGCCCGTTCTTCGTCGTCACCATGCGAATCCGGCTGATCATCCCGCCGACGATCACCTCCGTCTGGTCGCCCAGATGCGCGATGTCGGCGCAGTCCACCGTCGCAAATCGCCGCAGCGTGTCCGACTGCTTCGAAAGCGGGTGGCTCGTCACGTAGAAGCCCAGGACTGACTTCTCATGGGCCAGCATCTCCGCCTCGCTCCACTCCTGCGCCGAGAGCGCCGGGGCGGGGGCCGATTCGCCTCCGCCGAACATGCTCATCTGGCCGCTTGTGCGGTCGCGCTGCGCCGCGATGCCCATCTGAAGCGCGCGATCCACAACGAGAATCAGCGCCTTGCGCATCGCCCCGGTCGTGTCGAACGCCCCCGCCTTGATGAGCGCTTCGATCACCCCGCGGTTGACCACCTGCGTATCCACCCGCTCGCAGAAGTCGAAGATGTCGCGGAAGGGCCCGCCGTTTTCGCGGGCCTCGATGATGCTTCGCACTGCCCGCTCGCCGACACCCTTGATGGCCGCAAGGCCGAACCGCAGAAACGGGCGTTCGCCGCCGCCGCGGGGCATGACCACGGTGAAGTCCGACCGGCTGCTGTTGATGTCCGGCGGCCGCACGTCGATGTCAAGCCGGCGGCACTCTTCGATGTACTCCACCACCTTGTCGGTGTCGCCCATTTCATACGTAAGCAGCGCCGCCATGAACTCGACGGGGTAATACGTCTTGACATACGCCGTCTGAAAGGCCACCAGGGCGTACCCGGTCGAATGCGCCTTGTTGAACGCATATTCGCCAAAGGGGAGAATCTGGTTGAAGATCTCCTCGGCGACCTGCCGCTTGAGCCCCTTTCGTACGCAGCCTTCGATGAACGGCTCGCGCTCGGCCTCGATCATCGCCGTCTTCTTCTTGCTGATCGCCTTGGCAAGCCGAAACGCCCGCTTGCGCTCGATGCCCCCGAGCTGGTTCACCAGCCGCGCGACCTGCTCCTGGTAGACAATGATGCCGTATGTCTCCTCCAGCACCTCGTCCATGATTTTGTGCGGCGTCGCCCACCTTTCCCCGTGCTTCCGCGCGACGTACGCGTCGATGTTGACCATCGGTCCCGGCCGGTACAGCGCGTTGGCGGCGATGAGATCCTCGATCCGGTTCGGGCGCATCTTCATCAGAACGTCGCGCATCCCGCCAGACTCGAACTGGAAGACTCCCTTCGTCTGGCCCGTCGCGAAAATCGAGTAGACACGCTGGTCCGACAGGTCGAGATGTTCGAGATCAATCTTGACGCCGTGATTCTGTTCCACCAGGCGGCATGCCAGCGTCAGGACACTCAGCGTCCGCAGGCCGAGGAAATCCATCTTAAGCAGGCCAACCAGCTCGACCGTCGGGCCTTCAAACTGCGTAATGATCGCGTCCGAACCCGTCGCCTTGTATAGCGGAAGCAGCGAATCCAGCGGCTCGTCGGCGATCACCACGCCCGCTGCATGAACGCCCGCGTGCCGTGCCCGGCCCTCGATGCGCCGGCCGATGTCGATCACGCGCCTCACGCGCATGTCCTCGTCGTACAGGCGCTTCAGCTCCGGCTCCTGTGACAGGGCCTTGTCCAGCGTCATCTTGAGCTCTTCCGGCACGAGCTTCGCGATCCGGTCCGCGTCGGCCAGCGGCACGCCGGTTACGCGGCAGACGTCGCGAATCGCCGCCCGCGCTTTGAGCGTCCCGAAGGTGATGATCTGGGCGACGTGGCCGTACTTGTCGCGGACGTACTGAAGCACCTGCTCCCGGCCGTCCTGGCAGATGTCGATGTCGATATCCGGCATCTCGTCGCGGTCGGGGTCCATGAACCGCTCGAAATACAGCCCGTAGCGCAGCGGGTCCGGCTGCGAAAGGTACAGGCAATACGCCACCACCGATGAACAGCCGCTGCCGCGCGCGCCGCACGGAATCCCCTGTGCCCGGGCATAGTGAACAAAATCCCAGCAGATGAGGAAATAGCTGGAGAAGCCCTTGCTCTGGATGACTTCCAACTCGTAGTCGATCCGCTCGCGAAGCTCGGGCGAGACCTCCCCGTACCGCTGTTTCGCCCCGTCGAAAACGAGCTTTCGAAGGTACTCCTCCGCCGTCTGCCGCTCGGGCGGGCGATAGACCGGGGTATGGCGCCTCTTGAAATCCAGGTCGACGTTGCACATGTCGGCAATGCGCACCGTGTTGGCCATCGCCTCGTCGAGCGTTGGGAACAGCGCGGCCATTTCCTCGGGCGACTTCAGGTAGAACTGATCCGTCGGAAACTTGAACCGGTCCGTCTGGTCCTGCGTCGCCTTTGTCTGGATGCAGCAAAGCACGTCGTGCGCGTCGGCATCCTCGTGGCGAAGGTAGTGAACGTCGTTGGTGATAACGAGACCGACACCCTTGCGCCGGGCGATCTCGATCAACTCCGGGTTGATCGTCCGCTGCTCCTCGATCCCGTGATCCTGAAGCTCGATGAAGAACCGCTCCGGGCCGAACAGCGAGAGATACCAGTCGGCAACCGCCTCGGCCGATGGCCGATCGCGATGCAGCAGGGCCTGCGGAATCTCGGCCCCCAGGCAGGTGCTCGTGCAGAGGAGCCCCTCGTGATGCGCCGCAAGCACCTCACGATCGATCCGCGGCTTCGAATAAAATCCCTCGCGGTACGCAATTGACGACAGCTTGAGCAGATTCCTGTATCCGGCGTTGTTCATCGCCAGGAGGAGCAGGTGATAGTTTGACTCCCCGCGCGCGTCCTTTTCCCGCGCGCGCCGGTCGCCGGGGGCAATGTACGCCTCCATCCCGAGCACCGGCTTGATGCCGTTGGCGATGGCTTCGCGGTAAAACTCGATGACACCGAACATGTTGCCGTGGTCTGTAATCGCCACCGACGGCATTCCCATCTGCTTGGCGGTCTTCACGAGTTCGTCGATGCGGTTGGCCCCGTCGAGCAGGCTGTAGTGCGTGTGCACATGGAGATGAACGAAGGGAATCGCTGCCGGATGTGACATCGCCGATTGTGCCTCCCTGCAACTGGCCGGACTTGGAATCCCCTCAGAGGGCTCATCATATTCGCAGCCATGGCCCTCTCCAACGCAATAATCTAGGAAAAGCGCCCCTGTGATATTCTTGGTATGTTATTATAGGACCATATAATGTGCGGCACTTCGGATTCCACGAGATATCCCTCCTCCCACCGCGCAACCCGCGCCGGAACGCGTATTTAGGATTGTCGATTGACCGCCGCCCGTGAGTCCTTATAATCAGACCCCGCAGATACTACGCGCTGCTCGCTGTATAACCCTATGGCTCGTGTGACTTTAACCGACGTCACCAAGGTGTACCCGGGCGGCGTCAAGGCGGTGGACAGGGTCAGCCTGGCGATCGCCGACAGGGAATTTGT
Source organism: Planctomycetota bacterium (assembly GCA_003576905.1). Taxonomy (GTDB): domain Bacteria; phylum Planctomycetota; class Phycisphaerae; order UBA1845; family UTPLA1; genus UTPLA1. Next base: position 24,708 of record QEVG01000016.1, read on the forward strand.
CGTCCTGGTCGGCCCTTCGGGGTGCGGCAAGAGTACGACGCTTCGCATGGTCGCAGGCCTAGAGGACATTAGCGACGGGACGATCGAGATCGACGGCCGCGTCGTGAATCAGACCCCTCCCAAGGACCGCGACATCGCGATGGTCTTTCAGAACTACGCCTTGTACCCGCACATGTCGGTGTACAAGAACATGGCCTTCAGCCTGAATCTTCGCCGGCGCGAACTCAGGCTGTCAAAGGCGGACATCGATCGCAAAGTGCGTGAAGCCGCTGCCATCCTCGGAATCGAGGACCTGCTGGAGCGAAAGCCCAGGGCACTCTCCGGCGGGCAGCGGCAGCGTGTGGCAGTCGGGCGGGCCATCGTCAGAAACCCCAAGGCGTTTCTGTTTGATGAACCGCTGTCCAATCTCGACGCGAAGCTGCGTGTCGAGATGAGATCCGAGATCAAGCGCCTCCAGCGGCGCCTGGCGACGACGACGATCTACGTCACGCACGACCAGGAAGAGGCCATGACCCTTGGCGACCGGGTCGTGGTCATGAAGGACGGAATCGTGCACCAGGTCGCCTCGCCGCTTGAAGTGTACGAGCGGCCCGTGAATCGCTTCGTCGCCTCGTTCCTCGGCACGCCGCCGATGGGCTTCATCGACGGACGCGTAGGCGAAAGCGCGGGCGGACTGGCCTTCGAGCACGGTCCGGCCCTGCTGCGACTGACGCCGAAACTGGCGGACGCCGCCCGGCAGCGCGTCGGCGCGGCGCTTGTGCTCGGTATCCGTCCCGATGCCTTCAGCACGAGCGAGGGAACAGGCGGCGGGAGCGTGAAAATGCGCGTGCGGGTCACACTGGTTGAGCCGCTGGGTGATCGAAAGGACGTCCACATGATCTCGCCAATCGGAACGAAGCTGGTGGGACGCGTGGACCTGCGTGCCGGCGTTGCCGAGGGTCAGGAGACGGACATGTTTATCAACATGGACCGCGCCGCCCTCTTCGAGCCGGGCGAGATGGGACGCAACCTGTCTGCTGGCCGCGAAGGGACTGTCGCCGGTGAAAACTGATCCGGCCGCCTTCGTGGATTGTCCGCTGACGGGATCGGCGTCTCTCGCGTTCAGGAGAAGGACCATGTGCTGAAGTGTCCTCCTGACACACGACGGCGCGCGGCCGGACCCCTGCGGTTCGATCGGCGGGCGGATTCAAAAGTGGGCTCCTGCGAGTTTGCCCACTTTTTTTGTTGTTGGGGCCGGCGCAAACCGCGCCGGCGAGATCAATCAAGGCGAGCGTGGACGCCGGTCTTCCACGCGACAAGTGAATAAGGAACGTGATCCGTGAGCATTGAACTGATCCGAATCGTCGACGGGCTCGCCCGCGACAAGAACATCGATAAAGACCTCGTCCTTGGCGACCTCGAGCTCGCCATGGAATCGGCCATTCGCAAGAAGTACGGCCCCGAAGAGGAAGTCGCCGTCGCTATCGACCGCCTGACCGGCGAAATCGCCGCCACCTTGAACGGCGAGCCGATTTCGATGAACGACCTCGGCCGCATCGCGGCGCAGACCGCCAAGCAGGTGATGATCCAGAAGATCCGCGAGGCCGAACGCGGCAGCATCTTTGAGGAGTACGCCGAGCGCAAGGGAACCATCATTACCGGCACCGTCTCGCGGTTCGAAGGAGGCGCCCTCGTGGTCAACTTGGGACGCACCGAGGGGTTTCTGCCCCGCAGCGAACAGATACCGGGCGAGACCCATCAGCCGGGCGAACGCATCCGCGCCCTCATACTCGATGTGCGCGAAGCCCCGCACCAGGTGAAGATCATCCTCTCGCGCAGCCATCCGGACTTCATCCGACGCCTCTTCGAGATCGAAGTCCCCGAGGTCGCCGAGAAGATCATCGAGATAAAGGCCCTCGCCCGCGAAGCCGGCTATCGCACCAAGGTGGCCGTATCGTCCATCGACACGAAGGTAGACGCGGTCGGCGCATGCGTCGGCGTGCGCGGCAGCCGCATCAAGAACATCGTCGAGGAACTCGGTGGCGAAAAGATTGACATCGTGCGCTGGAACGAGTCCTCGCAGATCCTGATCTCCAACGCGCTGAAGCCCGCCGAGATCCAGGACACGGCCCTCTGCTTCGAACTCGGCCGCGCGACCGTCGTCGTGCCTGAAGAGCAGCTCTCGCTGGCCATCGGCAAGCGCGGACAGAACGTTCGGCTCGCGGCCCGGCTGACCGGCTGGGACATCGACATCCTCACGCCCAAGGAATACAACCGCGGGCTCGATCGACTGGCCGCGACGCTTCGGCAGGTCGAGGGGATGGACGAGATGGTCGTCGAGCGCATTGTCCTGATGGGCATCATCAGCGTGCTCGACCTCGAAGACGTCGGCTACGAGCCGCTGGTCGATGAGCTTGGCATGAGCCAGGAATTGGCCGAGAAAATCATCACACGGTGCCGCGAAGAGGCGAAGCTCGTACAGGCCGAGCAGGCCGAGGAAAAGAGCCGTGCCGCGGCGGCGGCCCTTCTGGCGGGGGCCGAGAAGCCCGCCGAAGCGGAAACGGCGGCGGAATCCGCGGAGGGCGCAACGGCGGCAGAGCCAGAGACGCCTTCGTCCGGCGACACCGAGGCGGCGTCGCCCGCGACCGGCGATTCGGAGGCGCAGCGGGAGGCATCGAGCGAACCCGAGGCGCGGGAAGCCGCGGCCTCTTAGGTATGGATGCGGTTGGCACACCGAGGCGACTGGAAGCCCGGCGATGCGAAGCAGTGAGCTGATACGGAACCGGACCGCCGACCGCTGTAGTTCGGCAGTGGATCAGAGTGACTCGACCGTGCCTGGCGGCGTGGAGAAAAGACTTGGCTGAAAAGAAGCTGCGAATCTTCAACCTGGCGAAGGACCTGGGCGTCACCAGCCAGGCCATTATTGAGAAATGCCGCGCCGAAGGCATCGACGTCAAGAACCACATGCACGTGGTCTCCGCGGGACTGGAGGCAACGGTACGCGAATGGTTCTCCGAAGGCTCGCACGCCACCACGGTCGAGGAAGCGAAGCCCGTGGACCTGGAGAAGGTTCGCGCCAAGACCCGCCGCAAAAAGGCAGGCGCCGAGGAGGCGCCCGAAGGCGGCGGTGTTGCGACCTTGGAAGCGCCTCCCGCGGTGGAAGCCAAGCCGCCTGCGGTGGCCAAGCCGGCGGCGAAGACTCCGAAGGCCGAACCCGCGGAGATCGTTCACGAACCGGAGGCGCCTGCGGCGCCGGCCGCGCCATCCGAAGCGCTGCCGCCGGAGACGACTGCAGCGCCTCCCGAAGCACCCGGAACACCGAAGGCCGCCCCGGAGCAGCCGCGCGTCGCCGCGTCCGCTGCGCCGCCGGCCGCCCCCGCCAAGCCGGAAAAAACGGAAAAACCCCAGAAGGCCGCGCCTCCCGCGGTCGCCGGCCCCCAGAACATTCCACAGCCCGCAAAGCTCCAGGGGCCCAGGTTCGTCCGCATGGACAAGCCCGAAACCGTCGACCGGCCGCGGCCCAGTTTCCGGCCGCCGCCCCGGCCCGCGGCCGCCCTGCCCGGCGTAGGACGACCCGGTACCGAAGTCGACGACGAGGAAGATCGAAAGGCCCGCAGCAAGCACGGCAAGGGCAAGGAGGCGGGACGCGGCGGCGACACCGAAGGACGCGCCAATCCCCGGCGCGGCGGTCTCCGCGATGAGCGCGTCGAAGTCATCGAAAAGCTCCGCGAGTGGCGCGATCGCGACCTCATTGAACGTGCCGACAGGCTGGCACACGCCTCCGGGCGGGGCATCGGCGGCCTTCGCGCCATCGAAGGCAAGCAGACCGCGCGCCGCGGCGACCGAAAGACCTCCCCTGCCCCCGCCGTCAAAAAGGACAAGGTCGAACTGACCGAACCCATCATCGTGAAGGACTTTTCCCGCGAAGTGGGTATGCCCGTCTCGGAGATCGTCAAGAAGCTCATGCAGGATCACGGAATGCTTGCGACGATCAACACCGCCCTGTCGACCGAGGTGGCGCAGCTCCTCGCGCTCGACTACGGCGTGGAACTCAGCGTCGTTAAGGCCAAGTCCGCCCTCGAGAAGCTTAAGGAGGAGTTCGACGCCATTCCCCGAAACGACATCCGGACACGACCCCCGGTCGTCACCGTCCTGGGGCACGTCGACCACGGCAAGACCAGCCTCCTCGACCGGATTCGCAAGACCGATGTCGCGGCGGGCGAGGCCGGCGGAATCACCCAGCACATCGGCGCGTACCGCGCCCGCGTGGGCGATCGATGGGTCACTTTTCTCGACACGCCCGGCCACGCCGCGTTCACCGCAATGCGGGCACGCGGCGCGAACCTCACCGATGTGGTTGTGCTGGTGGTGGCCGCCGATGACGGCATCATGCCGACAACCGTTGAGGCGATAAACCACGCCAAGGCCGCCGGGACGACCATCGTCGTCGCCCTGAATAAGATCGATCTGCCCCACGACATCAACAAGATCTACGGCCAGCTCGCCGAGCAGGGCCTGACTCCCAGCGGAGACTGGGGCGGCCAGACCGACGTCATCAAGGTCTCGGCACTCACGGGGGCGGGCGTTGACGACCTACTTGCCCACCTCGCTACCCTGAGCGAAGTGCTCGACCTCAAAGCCGACCCGACCATTCCCGCCACCGGCACGGTGATCGAAGCAGAGCGCAGCGACCGGCTCGGCAACGTCGCACACATTCTCGTTCAGGAGGGCACGATAAGGACGGGGGACTTCGTGGTCTGCGGACCGGCCTATGGCCGCGTCCGAAGCATGAAGGACGATCATGGCCGAACATTGAAGGAAGCAGGCCCGGCGACGCCGGTCGAGCTCACCGGCCTCTCCGATGTTCCCTTGGCGGGCGATCGCTTTTTCGTGGTCGACAGCCTCCAGCGCGCCAAGGCCATCTCCGAGGACGAGTCGGCGCGGCGACGCGAAACCCAGCTCATCAAGACGGCCAAGCCCACCAACCTCGAGTCGCTGCTTGCCAGCGCCGAGGAAGGAAAGGTCCCCACCCTGCCGGTCATCATCAAGGCCGACGTTCAGGGCTCGGTGGACGTTCTCCGGAAGGCCCTCTCGGAGTTCCCCGTCGATCAGGTCCGACTCGACGTCATCCACGGCGGCATCGGTGCCCCGACCGAGTCCGATCTCGTCCTGGCCCAGGCCAGCAGGGCGATTATCCTCTCGTTCTACGTCGTCCCGGAACCGGAAATCGCGCGAAAGGCCGACGGCATCGGCGTGGACATCCGCACCTATCGCGTCATCTACGACGTGCTCGACGACATCAAGAAGGCACTCGAGGGCATGCTGGAGCCGGAGGAGAAGGTCGAGTCGCGCGGCCGCGCCGAGGTGCGCGACGTGTTCAATATCTCAAAGGTCGGAAAGATCGCCGGGTGCTTCGTCCGCGACGGCGTCATCCAGCGGTCAAACCGCGTGCGCGTGGTTCGCGACGGCGTCGTCGTAAAGGACCTGGGCGCCATCGAGTCGCTCCGCCGCTTCAAGGACGACGTAAAGGAGGTCAAGAGCGGTTTCGAATGCGGCATCCGCATCGAGTCGTTCGACGATCTCAAGCCGGGCGACGTGATCGAGGCCTTTGAAGTCGTCAAGATCGCGCGGAAGCTGGAAGGGTCTCCGCGCTGAGAGTGATCCCTGGGCGATGGGTCGCCGCGCGGCGAGCGGGAGGTCCCCTCCCGAAAAGCCGCCCGGCAGGTGATCGCCGAAAAGCCGTATGGTGGTCGGCGTTCTACAGATGGAGTTGGCAATACCCGGCGCCATGTGCCTGAAGGACAAGCGCCGCGTGATCAAGAGCCTGAAGGACCGGCTGGGCGGGCGTCACAATGTGTCGATCGCCGAGGTGGACGACCTGGATGAGCATCGCAGCAGTGTCATCGCAGTGGCCATGGTGTCGAATGACCGGCGCTTCACCGATTCGTGCCTATCCCGGATCGTCGATGAAGTACGGATGGTCCATGCAATCAGCCTTATCGACTATGGCATCGAACTCTTCTGATCCGCCGACCGGTCACCCGGCCTCCGCGCCGGGGTCTTGCTGAGAGGGTCTTCGCCGGCATGTCGTACCGTTCCGAACGCGTCGCCCACCTGGTTCGAGATGTCGTCAGCGAGGCCATCGCCGCGCGCCTCTCCGATCCCCGCATTCAGCGCTTCACCAGCGTCACGCGCGTCGAGATGTCCGGTGACCTGCGCTACGCCAATGTTTATGTCAGCGTCATGGGCACCGATACCGAGGCGCGCACCACCATGCTCGGGCTGGAAAGCGCCCGTGGCCTCGTTCAGGGCATGCTCGCGAAGCGCCTCGACATGCGCACCTGCCCTGCCATCCGATTTCATCTCGATCGCGGTCTTAAGATCGCCATCGAAACCATCAAGCGAATTGACGAAGCCATCGGCCATCCCGCCGCGCCGCCCGCCGGCGGCTCCGACGGGCACGACGACGTCAACGACTCGACTACCGGAGCGAACGAATGAAAAACGCGGCCTTGCATGCGCGCGAGTTCAAGAAGCTGCTCAAGAAGATCCGGAGAGAAAGCGCCACGCCGTTCCCCCCCATTCAGGATCCGATGGAACAGCTCCTGCGCGGAATACTCACCGACTACGCGTCCGAGGCGCGCGCTTCCGCCGCCCTGGCCCGACTTCGAGAAGCCGTTGTCGACATCAACGAGATGCGCGTCACCCCCGTCGCCGAGCTCGTCGAGATCATCGGCGCCGACATGCCGCTCTGCCGTCGCGCCGCCGAGGACATCGTCAAGGCCCTTAACGCCATCTTCAACAAGCTCCACCACCTCGACCTGTCGTTCCTGGTCAAGGGTTCCCGGCGTACCGCCGAGTCCTTCCTGAACAGTCTTGACGGTGTAAATGAACACGCGCGCGCCAGCGTCATCCTCCGATGCCTCAAGGGCCATGCCGTCCCGGCCGACGTGCTGATGTGCGAAATCCTCAGGCGGGAAAACTGCGTCGAGCCGGGCGCGTCCGTCGGCGAAATCCACAAGTTCCTCGCCTCCCAGATCAAAGAATCCCAGGCCGCCTCGTTCTATGCACAGTTCAAGCGCTACGCCGCCGCACACGCACCCAAGAAGCCGGTCGTAACCCGGAGCAAGGCCATCCCGTCCGTCGAACAATCGCTGCCGCCTTCCCCGGCGGATGCCAAGCCCGTGCCCGCCCCCGCGCCCCCCAAGGATCCGAAAAACAACCGCGGCAGCAAGGCCAAGGCCTCTCCAGAAAAGAAGCCCTCGCCTGGAAAGCCCGCCCGGAAAGCCGCCAAGTCGACGCAGTCCGCCAAGGCCGCACGGACCGCCAAGCGCGCCGGGGCGAAGCCGCGCCGGCATCGCTGAGCGCGGCGCGCCCGCCCGCGCACCATGCGGAGTCGCGAGCGACCACCGCCGGTGTTCGGCGCAGGGCGTCGGGTGTGTTGTCCGCCCTCGCGACGGTTGTGCGGCCCCTTGCAGCCGGTCACTCCTATGATGATGCTGGGCGAACCAGGGAACAGAGGGATTTGAATCATGCTCGCACGATTGGATCGGGTTCGCGTCGTCTCGGCCCTCGTCTTGACCTTGCTGGCATACGGGCTTCCCGCCCGCGCACAAACGAACCCAACCGGCAAGGCCGCGAAGCCGCTCGATCAGATCGAGCCCGTTCCCCAGTTTCCTCCTGCCCCCACGAACGCCGCATCGGATCCCGTTCCCCAGGCGCTGCGATATCTAAAGAGCGGCCAGGAGCGATTTGACGAGGGGCTCTGGGCCGATGCCACGACGGCCCTCGAGCGAGCACTGAAAATAGACCCCAATCTGGTCGACGCGCGGATTCTCCTCGCCCGTACGGCCATGCAGAACGGCAACCTCGCGCTGGCCCAGAGCCATCTGAACGAGGCCCTGAAGGCGCGTCCGCGCGACGTCGCCATTCATCAGCTCCTCGGCGAGATTGCGTTCCAACAGCGAAAGCTCCCGGCGGCGATTGCCGAATTCCGTCTCGCTCTGATGGCCTCGGAGGGCGAGGAGATTCAGCCCGAACGCGTCCTTGCACATCTGTCGCTTGGCATGGCGCTAAAGGAGGAGGGCTACCTTTCCGCCGCCGCCGATCAGTTTGAGAAGTTCCTCGATGCCATCGCCAGGCCCACGCCCGCGATGCAGAAGCACCGAGAGCTTCAGGAGATGATCATTCTCTATCGCGACAAGGCCGCCATGATGCTCGCGGAGCTTCAGTCCAAACTCGGCCGCCACGACAAGGCCGTCGAAGCATACCGCGCTGCATTGAAGGAAGACCCCGCCGATCGCGAGGCCCTGAAGAACCTCATCCTCGCCTTGACGCGGGTAGGGCGTCACGACGAGGCTGTCTCCCTCGCCGCGGAGGACCTGACGGACGCGCCCGACCTCGCCGACGCCCTGTCGCTTCTTGACGAGGCATGCAAGCTCGCCGGTCAGCCCGACCGCGCCACCTCCGAACTCGTGGCCGCCGCGCGGAGGGCCGAGGACCACGGCGTCTGCCTGAAGCTGTGCCGTCTGCTCGCGGATCGGGGGCGGCTGGCCGAGGCGGCGGAGGTCCTTTCGGAACTCGTCGCCAGGCAACCGGACAACCTCGAGGCCGTTCAGCTCACTGCGAAGCTGCGCGTCGAGCTGAAACAGCCGAAAGGTCTCGTCCAATTGCTGCACAAGCTGCTCAACATTGACATCGCGAGCTATCCCGCGGTCGAGAAACTCATCGCCGACGCGTACGCCGCGGGCATGGGGAACTCCATTGCGTCCGAAGCGGCCGCCGCGGCCAAGGCCGCTCCGAAGGACCCGAAGTACACGTTCCTCCTCGCCTGCGATCGAATGGCCGCAAAGGACCAAGTCGCGGCGATCTCCGCGGCTGGGGCCGCTCTGGATCTGGACGAAGGATTCGTGCCCGCCGCCGCGTTTGCCGCCCGCGCCACGCTCAGGCAGCGCCGCTGGGAAGACGCCATCAAGGCGGCCGACGAGGCCATAGACGCCGGGCTCAGCGTCGCCGAGCTGCATGCCATCAAGGGTCTTGCGTACGAGGCGCTGGAGGAGCACGACAAGGCCGAAGCCGCCTTCCTCGAAGCATTCCGTCTTGACCGCAAGGACCCGGAGCCGCTCTTCCGCCTTGCCGAGTCGATCGAACGGCGCGGAGAGGCGCAGCGCTGTGAACAGCTCTATCGCCGCATCCTCGACGACGTTGACCCGACCTATGTGCCCGCCCGCGAAAACCTCGTGCGCCTGCTGCTCAACAGCCGGAAGACCGACCGTGCCCGGGAATACTTCTCTGACTTCGATCGCCTCGGACAGAATGGCCCCGCGGTGGAACGGTGCCGTGCTTTGCTGAACTTCGCCACAAGCAAGCTGACGAACGGCGAGGCGCGCCTGAAGAAGTATCGCGAGGACCTTGAGAAGATCATCGCAGACTACCCCGGTGAGGCCGCGTCGCATCTGGCGCTTGCCATGGCATGGGAAGCCGCCGGCGACATGGACAAGGCGGCCGAGCAGGCCGCGGCGGCGCATGCGATCGCACCGGACGAAATCGGCGTCATGGAGCGTCTCGCCGACTACCACGCGCGAAAGCTGGAGTTCGGGCGTGCCACCGAAGTGACCCGCCGGCTCCTGGAGTTCCGGCCCCGAAACCTCACCTATGGTCAGCGCATGGTTCGATGGACCCTGTGCGACGGCAATTTCCCGGAGGCGGCCGGGATTCTCAGGGAGATCATCAACCGGCAGACCGCCGACCCGACGCGCGGAATTTTCGTGGGCCAGCTCGTCGAGGTCCTTCGCCACTGCGGTCGCCTCGATGATTCCGTCAGGACGGCAAAGGACTGGCTCGAGGCCTCGCCCGAAGACGGCGAACGGCGGCAGCTCTACCTCCTGGCCCTCAACGGGGCCGACCGGAAGGCGGAGGCAGTCGAGGCCGCGCGGAAATGGCTCGCTGGCGACCCAACGTCCGTCGAGCTGCGCCGCCAGTTTCTCGCGCAGCTCCTCTCGGCAAGACACTTCCTTGAAGCCCAGCAGCGGCTCATCGGCTGGCTTGCCGCAAACCCGGATGACCTGGAACTGAATCGGCTGCTGATTCGCGTCTTCTGGGAACTCCGCGACTGGGACAGCGCCATCGAAGCGGCCCTGACCGGCATGGAGGAACCCCGCCTGAAGTCGCAATACGAACTGCTCCTCGCCCTCAGTTATCGCTTTGCCCGGCGGTGGGATGAAGCCGTCGAGATTTATCGCCGCCGCGGCGGCGCGGCCGGCGCGCGCACGCCCGAGCCCGGCCTTATCGACACGCTGATCGAAGCCGGGCGGTACGAAGAGGCCGAAAAGGAAATCTCCGCCGCACTCGATGTTCTCTCCCAGCCGGGCCACGAGCAGATGGAATTGCCCACGATGCTGAATCTCCGGCGATCCATGGCCCGGGTCTTCGACCTGACCGACCGAATGAGCCAGGCGTTTCAACAGCTCGAGGAGATGTTCAAGATTCTCGATCTACTCGCGAAGGCGAATCCCGGCTCGACGGACATCCGCGAGCGCTTCATCGGCATCAACAACGACCTCGGGTACACTTACGTCGACGAGGGCGTCAAACTCGAAAAGGCGGAGAAGATGATCCGCCTGGCGCTCGCCGAAGAACCGCTCAACGGCGCGTACATCGATAGCCTCGGCTGGGCCGCCTACAAGCGCGGCCGCTACGACGAGGCGATCAAGCTTCTTTCGCTCGCCATTCTCCTCGAAAACAGCGACGACGCCGTCATGTTCGATCATCTCGGCGACGCCCACTACCGCGCGGGCCATTCCGACGACGCCAGAAGAAACTGGGAGAAGGCGCTCGAGCTGAGCTCCGACGACGTCTTCCCTCCGCCCATCTCCGAGGACCGGAGGGTGCATAAGAACATCCGGCGCAAGCTCAAGGCACTGGAGGCCGGCCAGGCGGTCGAAACCGCGCCCCTCGCAAAGCCGGAGGCCACCACCCAGTCGGCGCAGGTACCCGGCGACGCGCACGCCGACGAATCCGAGAGCCGACCGGCCGAAGCACCCTGACGTGCCGCCGCCTCCGCGTCCTCCCGACGGTTTTTAATCGTCGGTCGTCAGTTATAATGCCCTACGCTCGAAATCGGCATGGAACCACGCCGTTCGGTTCTTGCGCGGTGACTATTGAGGTGTTGTCATGGCTGGCCACAGTAAATGGGCGAACATCAAGCATAAGAAGGCGATCACCGACGCCCGGCGCGGCAAACTCTGGAGCAAGCTGGCCCGCAACCTCATTGTGGCTGCGCGGACCGGCGGCGGCGACCCGGCGATGAACCTCGCTTTGCGCTACAGCATCGACAAGGCCAAAGCCGCCAACATGCCCGCCGACACCATCGAAAAAGCCATCAAGAAAGGCACCGGCGAACTCGGCGGCGAGCAGTATTCCCCCATTCAGTACGAAGGCTACGGCCCCGGCGGGGTCGCGTTCATCGTGGACGCCCTGACCGACAACCCGCACCGCACCGCTCCGGAAATCAAGAAGATCTTCGAGCGCGGCGGCGGCAACATGGGCACCAGCAACTGCGTAAGCTGGAATTTCAAGACCATCGGCGTCTTTCGAATCAAGCCGGGCATAATCGAGGAAGACGCCCTGATGGAAGCCGTGCTGGATGCGGGTGCCGACGATGTGACATCGGACGATGACGGGTTTGAGGTTACCTGCGAAGTCCCGGCCTACGAAGCCGTCCGCAAGGCCCTGGACGCCCGGAAGATCCCTACGGAACGATCGGAAATCACCATGCGCCCCCAGTCCACGGTCAGCGTGGATGCCGAAACCGGCGGCCGTGTTCTCAAGCTCATCGAGGCGTTCGAGGACCATGACGACGTGCAGAACGTCTACGCGAACTTCGAGATGTCCGACGAGGTCATGCAGCAGCTTCAGTCGGCGTAACCCGTAATCTCTTAAGCTGTAAGAGATAACCATCCAGCACTGCTTGCGCTGTGAAGATCATTTGACAATTCCGCGTCCTTGTGCTACCTTTTATCCGGCGATCAACACGGTATGTTGGTCGACCTCGATTGCGGGCGATACCCGCAGGGTATAAACGAACTGCCCGGCGCTCATGCGCCTATGAGGTGCAGATATGGCCAAGTCCTCTCCGCTCAATCCAACAATCGTAGACGCTGCCTCGCTCTTCGACGCATCCGAAGTCATAGCTGAGCGCGTTGGTAGAAGCAAGATCACAATTGACTACACCCGGCTGCGCGACTGCCTTGATTCGCTCCGCAAGAAAAAAGGATGGCTGCCAGCGTCGCCGAACATGATTCTGCTGTCGATTGACCCGGCATCGGAAGGTCAACAGCGCTTCCAGGCAATGCTCCGCCACTCCGGATTCGAGCCGGACGTAATCCACTATCGCGACACTTTTGTTTCAGTTCCTCCGGGCCGAAATCCAAACGAAACGAGCGGGAAGTCGGTGGTTTCACTTGCATCCCGCATCGCGTATATCGCCGGGCTTATGGCCCGGCATCCGTCCCCTCAGTTCTTGGTGGTTTCGCACTCCTTCGAACTATTCGGTCCGCTTACAGACCTCAAACGAAGAGTGCAGAGCGGCAAAGTGGGCATCGCCTATTTCGCTTCGCTGCTCGATTACCGCTGGAAAGTGGCTGGGTTGTTTGATGGGAAACTGGACGTTGAGTTCTTTGACCTCGACCAACACGCAGAAGACCTGATGGGCGTTGATCTTGCAGGTCGAGAAGCTCCAACGTCTGAATCCCAAGTTGGACTAAGTAGGTTCTGACGCTGGATCGCGAGCGCGTTGCTCGCGCAAGCCAGTTGACACCTGCACGCGTAGGCGTGCCCGGTGAGCAGGCGTTACCTGCCAACCGGTGTTTAATGAAAGGAGGCCGCATATGAGCGGTCGAGACATTCCTGTTGCGCTCAATCTTCGTGAAGCCCGCCAACTCTGGAAACGATTTGGTGGGACCGTCGAAGACATTCGCAGAACAGGCGAAGAGCGGTATCGGCACCCTTCTATCGAATGCCCGATTACGGTGGATAAGCGTCGAAAAGACGCGCCGAGAAAGTTGACGACTGCATTGCGCCGACTGGCCAAGCGCGACTACTCGGATGACTCGCGTCGAGCCGCGTAATGGATCGCAGGCCCCGCAATCACGGCGGGGCCTGCGTTACTTTCTCAGGTCAGGTAGCCGTTGGCCGAGAGCCAAGATTTGATGTATGCGATTGAACAATCCCTGAATGTGATTCGCTACATCATTGAATGTACAGCCCGTCCCTCCGGTGGCATGGCTGCGGCCTTGGGCAGCCATGCCAGGTGAATGCCCGCCTCAACCGCTACGCATCAAAGTGCCGTCAGGACTGCACCAACACGACCGCATACCCTCCGCCATGCTCTCGGTCCGGCAGCGCGAAATCCTCCTTGATCACGCGCCACCCCGTGTGCTGCTCGCAGAACCACGCCGCCTGATCCCGGTTCTCCTCCTGCTCGATAGAACACGTGGCGTAGATGATCCGCGTCCGCGGCCCCGCGAGCGAAGCCGCCATGCCCAGGACCTCGCGCTGCATGCCGACCAGCTCCATCAACGCCTTGTGGCTCGCCCGGTACCGCGCCTCCAGCCGCCGGGCGAGGACCCCCGTGTTCGTGCATGGCGCGTCGACCAGGATCAGGTCCGGTGGTCGCCCCACGCGGGCCGCTTCGTCCGCCGCCATACCGACTCCGCACGTGCGAATGATCGAGAGCCCCAGCCGGGCCGCGCTTTCGGCGACGCGCGACAGCTTTGCTGCGTCAACATCACAGGCCAGGACGATCCCCTCGTCGTTCATCAGCTCCGCCGCCTGGGTCGACTTGGTCCCGACGCCCGCACAAAGGTCAATCACGAACGCCCCCGGCGAAGGAGGCGCGAGCATTAACACCCGCTGCGACGTGCTGTCCTGCGGCTGGCATAGCCCCTCGCGAAAATCGGGAATCTCCACTGCGCTGATCTCGCCGCGAACGATAATCGCCGCCGAACCCTCCACCGGCTCGGCCGCGTGCCCCGCCGCAACCAACCGAGCGACGAGCTCCTCCGAAGTGATGCGCCGTAGATTGGGCCGCAGGACCAGCGGCGGACGAATCAAAGCCGACTCGCAGATCTGCCGCGCAAGGGCCGGCTTGAACCGCCGGTGCCATCGCTCGACGAGATACATCGGATGCCCCATCGCCGCCACCAGGTAATCGAGCGGCTTCCGTGCCGGATCGGGGAGGATATCTTCGGAGAACACCCGCCCGCGCTGCGCGTCGATCGCCAGCCACCGCCGCGGGTCCGGCGACTCCGGCCGGGCGACGACCTCGCCCCGGCACTCGCTCACTTTTCTCAGAATGGCGTTTGCCACCGGCGGAATGCCGTGCCCGAAGCGCCGCGCGTGTTTCACCGCCTCGTCCACGGCCGCATGGGCGGGAATGCGATCCAGCCAGCAAAGTTGATAGATCCCCGTCGCCAGCAGCATGCGGATCGACGGTCGGAGCCCCTCCCAACGCCCCCGGTAAAATCGTGACGCAATATGCTCGAGGGTGATGCGATGCCGCAGCACGCCGGCCACCAGTTCCGCCGCCAGCCCTGCGTCGGCCGGCGAAAGAGGGTCATGCTGCTGCCACTCATCGAGCAGATCCCGCCCGCGCTGCCGGCCGTCATAACAGTCCGCAAGCACGCGGACGGCCCGCTCGCGCGCCGTCGCTCGTCTTCGCTCGCCGCCGCTCATGCCGGCTCGATCGGCACGAACCGATCCCCCTCGGCGACGTGGCGGCCGTTGACGTAGTCCTGCCAGTCCATGAGTCGGCCGCCCGCCGGCTTGATCTGGAGAATCTCCAGATCCGCGTCCGCCGCCTGCACGCGCATCATGTCGTTGATCCGCCCCACCTCGTCGGGCGACTCGGCCGGGCGCGTCCGAATCGTATAGGCAACCGCCCGTGCAAGCGTCACGATTTCATCGCGCCGGCCGTCTGCGCTCTGAAAGCGGCAGTTCGCCCCCGGCCACGACCACAACCCGCGGATGATCGCCGCGAGCTTTCGGGCGGGCATGTTGAAATGAATACGCCCCTCGGCCTTGGTGAGCTTGGGCGCCATTGTCGCCCGGGCGTGGTCCTGTTCTTCGCCGGGAATGTCCGGGTCCTTTTGCAGAATCTCCAGTGTCGCCCGTACGGCATCACAGCCAATCCGGGAGAGGCGGTCGTGCAGCTCATCGGCCGTCTCGTCGGGGCCGATTCCCGTCCGCCGACGGACCAGCACCGGCCCGGCGTCCATTTTTTCCACGAGCCGAAACACGGTGACGCCCGTCTCCTCTTCGCCATTCATCACGGCCCGCTGAATCGGCGCCGCCCCGCGATAGGCCGGCAGCAGCGAGCCGTGCAGATTGACGATTCCCGCGGGAAACGCCCCAAGCAGCTCCGCGCCGATCTTCTGCCCGAAAGCAGCGACGTATGCCAGTTCCGCCCCGAGCGAACGGATCCGCCCAACCACCTCCGGCGCGTTCACGTTTTCAGGCGTAAGGACCGGCAGGCCCAGTTCCATCGCTTCGTTCTTGACCGGCGTCGGCGTAACGCCCTTTCCACGGCCGCGCGGCTTGTCCGGCTGGCTGATCACCGCGACGACTTCATGGCCATCGTGGGTAATGGATCGCAGCGTGGGAATGGCAAACTCGCCGGAGCCAAGAAACAAGATACGCATGCCACCTGCTTACTCCGGGCGTCGAAAAGGGTCAACCCATGACACGGTACGTCCGCGGCGGAGCCCGCGCGGGTCGTCCCGCTTTCCACCGGCCCGTCGCCGGCGTCCGCGCGCCGTCAGCCCTTGAAACTTCGCTCGAGTTCGCGGAGCTTCCGCCGGTTCGCGATGCGGTCGGTCTCCGACATCTGGTCCACGATCAATCGGCCGTTGAGATGATCGCATTCGTGCTGCCAGCACCGGGCCATGAGCAATTCGGCCTTCTTCTCGATCGGCTTGCCCGATAGATCCCGGGCCGTCATGCGGCAGGACGCCGCCCGCTGCATGGTCACCGTCACGTCCGGTATCGAAAGGCAGCCCTCCTCGCCTTCGATATGGCCCGCAAGGTCCGACAATACGGGATTCACGAAAACCAGGTCGTCCTTGGGCTCCCCGGTGACATTGCACACGAACAGCCGGATCAGCTTTCCCACCTGCGGCGCCGCCAGGCCGATGCCCTGGCTTTCCCGCATGAGTTCCAGCATGCGACCCGCCAGGCCGGCCAGCTCCTCATCGAACACCTCCACCGGCTTACACACCTTCCGCAGTCGAGGGTCCGGATAGTTGATGATTCGCAGGGCCGACAGATCCTTCCGCATGCAAGCGTTTCTCCCATAAGACCTTATTTGCCGTATAATCCATTGTAGCGTTGCGCGGCGGCGCGGAAAGCTTGCCCGTCGCATTGCGCGGACCACGATCACGGCGGTCGGTCGAACCAGGGTCGCCCATCACGATCACGAATCGCCAGAAACAGACTCGCGCGAATGGCTCAGGTAAACCCGCCAACCAATCCCGCAGTTCCGGATCCAGGGCAGTCACTCCCGGCACCGGTCACGAGCGAGAACAAAGCGAAGGCGCTGAAGTTTTTCGAGCACGCCCGCAAGGCAGCCGAGCAGCGCAACTACGACTACGCCGTCAAGCTCTACACCGACGGTCTGGCCTTCTGGCCCGACGCGGTGGAAGAGGGCCTCAAGCCGCTGCGCGTCGTCGCCACCGCGCGCAAGCTGGAAGGCGGCAAACCCGCCGGCTTTCTTCTGAGCCGCAAACTTCCCGTCGCCGGAAAGGACACGCTCAAAAGCCTCGTCAATGTTCTCCACCTGTACGGACTCGACCCCGGATCGATTCCGCACATGGAAAACATCCTCCAGCTTGCGGCCCGGGCATCCCTCTACCGCATCGTCTGGTGGATCGCGCCGGTTCTCGTCGAGGCCTACGACACGTCGGGCAAGAAGCTCGCGCAGGCGAACTACGCCGCGGCCTGCGCCGCAATGGACAAGGCTGGAGAACTCGCGCTTCAAGGCGGCGACGACCGCATCCAGATGGACCTGATGCACGCGGCCATCGCCGTGGCGCAGATCTGGTCGCAGTACTTTCCTGATTCAATGGAAGCCCAGCGTGCCCGCAGCCACGCCAGCGGCAAGCTGACCATCACCAAGGGCAAGTTCTCCAAGGAATCCGGCTTTGTCGAGTCGCTCAAGGACAAGGACCTCCAGGCCGACATCCGCGACCGCGATCGCATGGTCCACACCGAGGAGCGCCTCGCCGAACTGATCGCCCACGCCCGGGCGGAATGGGAGGCCAATCGCGAGGTTACCGGGAAGCTGATTACGCTGGTCGACCTGATGCTTCGAACGAACGACGTCAAGGTCGAAAACGAGGCCATCACCCTGCTCGATGAGGAGTACGCGACGAGCGCCAATTACGCCTTCAAGATGAAGGCGGACGACATTCGCATCAAGCAGATCAACCGCCACTTGCGCCATCTTCTTGAGAAGGCCGCGACGCCCCCCCCCGACTCGGAAGCGCATCGCGCCGCGCAGCAGTACGCGCAGAGGGTAAACGACGCCGAAATTCGCATCTTCGAAGAACGCCGCCAGAAATATCCCACCGACATGAAGATGCACTTCAACCTCGCTGTGCGCCTCTTCAAGGCCGGGCGATTCGACGACGCCATTCCCTACTTCCAGAGATCGCAGGCCGACGGGCGGTGCCGCCATGAAAGCCGGCTTTACCTGGGCCGATGTTTCTTCGAAAAGGGCTTCCACGAACAAGCCGCCTCGACCATGAAGTCGGCCCTCCGCGACCTCGATACCGAGGCCGGAAAACTCCCCCTGGAGCTTCACTACTGGCTCGGTCGAAGCCTGGAAGAACTGAAAAAGCCCGAAGAGGCCCGCGACGTGTACGGCCACTTGATCCAGATCGACTACAACTATCGAGATGCCCGCCAGCGCCTGGAACGAATCGCCTCGGGATAAAAGGCGTAACTCAATTCTATACAAAGACTTAGGATCGCACGAGATCGGCGGCCTCGGCGACGGCCCGCCCCGCGGCGCTGCGCCCTTTCACGAATCGCCCTCCTGCGGTTAGACTGCGCAGCTCGCCGTCGGTTCAGGCGGTTGGTATCGGTACAGCAGAAAGGAGCAGACTTTGCCACGTTCACTCTCTTCGCTTAAGCGCATGCGCCAGAACAAGGTCCGCGCGGCGCGCAATAAGGTTCGAAAGACCGAAATCAAGACGGCCATCGGCGAGTTCAAGTCGGCACTCGGGTCAAAGGACGCCGCCAGCGCCGAAAAGACGTTTCGCAACGCCGCGAAGCTGCTCGACCGCCATTCCCACCGCCACGCGCTGCATCCCAACACCGCCGCGCGACGCAAGAGCCGAATGGCCAAGCGCCTCAACGCCCTGAAGGCCGCCAAGGCCTGACGGCCCTGCGGCGCCGAACCGGCGGAGTCCGCCGAATCCTCCGACAACGCTCGAACAAGATGTCAACGCCCCGGCACGATGATTACGTTTCCCGAGCCGGGGCCAAGCTCGCCCACGCGCTCGCCGCGTTTCGCATCAACCCTGCCGGGCATGTCTGCGCAGATCTCGGGGCCAATACCGGCGGCTTCACCGACTGCCTGATTCAACATGGGGCCGAACGCGTGTATGCGGTGGAGCGCGGCTACGGAGTGCTCGACTATCGCCTGAGAAAGAACCCGCGCGTCATTGTCTTGGAGCGGACAGACGCGCTGCACGTAACCCTCCCCGAACCGGTCCGCGTCGTCACCATCGACACCGGCTGGACGCGGCAGGCCGTGATTCTCCCCGCCGCCCGCCGGCTCCTCGTCCCCGGCGGAAGCATCGTCTCGCTGATTAAGCCGCATTACGAAGCGCCGCCGGAACACCTGATCGACGGCGTGCTGCCCGACGGCCGCGGCGAAGAGGTAATCGCCCCCCTTCGAACAATGCTCGCATCGATAGGGCTTGAACTCCTTGGTGAGACCGAAAGCCCCATCCGCGGACACGGGGGCAACCGGGAATGCCTCTGGCACCTGCGGCCCATGTGACCGGCGGCCCCCGAGGGTTCGGCGCCCTCGTCATCCCGCCCAGTCTTTGCGCAGCGAAATTACTCTGCGCGACCCGCGATTGGTCTACTTCTTTCCGGCCGAAGCGACTTCGCAGTACGCGTATGGAAATGCCGCGTAAAACGCCGCGCAGTCCACGATGTGCTTGATCGGAACCGAGTCATTCACCGTGTGGGCCACCGATTCCGGCGCCGGGCCAAAGCCCACGCACGGGATGCCGAACATCCCGTTGATCGAAACGGCATTCGTGCTGAAGGTCCACCGCCCCACCTTCGGCGTACGCCCGTACAGCGCCTTGTACGTCCGCACTGCGGCTTGAACGGGCTTCGAGTCCTCCGTTACGACCCAGGTCGGAAAGTACTTCTCCGTCGGATACACCAGCCCCGTGAAGCTCGGCTGGCTGTACATCGGCACCTCGACCTTCGCCGTCACGCCCGCGCGCTTCACCGCCTCGCGGACCTGCCGCACCGCCAGGTCCTTCGTCTCGCCCGTCGTCAGGCGCCGATCGATGTGAATGTACGCGTGATCGGGAACGGCGTTCAGGCTCGGCGTCTTGCAGTCCCAGTACGAGACGGTGATCGTGCCATCTCCGAGAAACCTGTCCTTCGCGAGCTTGCCGTTGAGCGCTTCGATCTCCCGAACGATCCGGCTCATCTTGTAGATGGCGTTGTCGCCCAAGTGTGGCATCGACCCGTGACACGACCGACCCGTCACTGTCACGCCGATCTCCATGCGGCCGCGCTGCCCGCGCAGGATCCGGCAGTTGGTAGAATCCGTCACGACGACGACATCAGGCCGCAGCTTGTCCTCGTTCACGATGTACTGCCAGCAGAGTCCGTCGCAGTCTTCTTCCATGACCGTCACGACGATGTAGAGCGTGAATTCATCGAGCGGAAGCTTCAGATCGCGGATGATCCGAGCGGCATAAACCATCGCCGGGATCGCCCCTTCCTGGTCCCCGGCCCCGCGTCCCCATACCTTTCCCCCGGCGACCTTGCCCTTGTACGGATCGTGCTTCCACTCCTTCGGATTCCCGATGCCCACCGTGTCGCAATGCGCGTCGATCGCGATGACCTTTTTCCCGCGGCCGACCCGCCCGAACAGGTTGCCCATCGGATCGGTCCACACCCTGTCGAATGCACGCGTGGCCTGCATTTCCTTCTTGATCCGCGCGATCACCGGGCCTTCCTTCGAGCTTTCGCTGGGAATAGCGACGATGTCGCGGAGAAATCGAACCATGCGGTCCTGGTAGGATTTGGCGGCGGCGGTGACCAGCTTTGGGTCCATCGATGATATCTTCCTTTGAATTACAGGTCGCCGCGGTTCGACAACGAAGCCGCAGCGTCTGCCATTACGCATCGCGTAGATTAGCGGAGAGGATAGGTCGGTTCAACGCGGCTGCCACCGCGCAGCCGGGCATGCGCCGCACGCGCGGCTCCCGTCCGGCAGGCGCGCTCAGCGCGAAGCGCTCTTCTGCTCGGAGAGCTTCTCGAGCACCTTGTCGGTCCGGTCAAGCGAGAGGATTCGCTCGCGAAGGATGCCGTCCGTCATGTCCATATAGATCATGGCGACGTCCTTCTTCCCGTTCACCACACGATCAAAGTCGATGTCCACGCACAAGGCGTTCGTGCTGAAGTCGCCCTTGGTCCCGCGCTTTTCCTTTCGGCCGATCTCCTCGCCGATCCGGATCCGATACTCATTTTTCTCCGTGCCGCGCCGGCCCACCTTGAAGACCGTCACCGTCACTTCGCCCTTCTTTTCGTCGGCCCTGGTCAGGTAGAAGTACGTGTCACCCGTAATCTCCACGGGGCGGGACTCCGGCGACCAGCCGGAAAACACCGTCAGCTTTCGGGCGTCGTCCGGGTTTGACAACTCGCCCGGATTGCCCGCATAGACGTTGAACACCTCGTACCGCATGCGATAGACATAGGTATGCCCCGGAAGGGCGTCGAGATCGTGCGCCACGATGGGCATGAGCCGCTCGGGCGAACGCGCAACGGCCGGTGCGGCCTCGCGCCGCTCCTTCGGCATCTTGCGGATGATCTCCTGCATTAAATCCTTCGCGGATTGCACCAGTTTGTCCGGCGCCCCCAGCGTTCCCGCCGCCGATCGGGCGAGAAGATAGGCGGCGTCGTAATCCCGATCCTTGAACGGCCGCTTGCCGCCCATGGCCGCCTTGGCCCGGTCAATCCACGACTTGGCGCGCCGCTCGGCCTCGCGCGCCGCGTCGGAGGGCGAGAGGTTGTCGGTGCGCTTCGGCGGCTCGTCGAGATAGGGCACCGGCGGAATGCTCGCCGCCGTGCTCGGCAGCTTCGGACGGCAAATCGGCTCCGCGCCGGTGCTGACGTTTCGGCGGAAGCTGTCGATCCCCTCGAATTTGAATGAGCCGCCGCCCCGGTCGATGAACTTCGGCCGCGTCATCGGCTTGAAGGGCAGGTACGTATTCACGTCCTCCCAGCCACGGCGCGGATCGTTCACATCCTTGCGCTGAAGGTGGACCTGCACCACCTCGAGGTAGGAGCCGTCGGGGTAGTTTTCGGTGCGAAAGTTCGCATCCTGCTCGACGAGGTCCACCTGCGCGGCCACGGACACGTAAGGCTTCTTCACCTTCTTCGCATTAGCGCCCGGCGGACGGCCGTCGTACTCCTCAAACGTGGGTATCTCATTGGGAAAAGTCATTTCGACCGGTTCGCCGACGATGACCATCGGGACACTCGGGGAAACAATCTGCGCGAGGTTGCGCCGCGACTCAGCGGAATCGCCGGATACCGCGACGTACGGCGGAGGAAACGGCACGGCGCGCGGCAGCATCGGCTCGACCTGCGCGATCTTGAGCAGCCCCTCGGCCGATTCGCCGTACCACTTCTGCATCAACGCCACCGGGTCCTTGGACGGGTCCTTCTTGACGGATTTCGTCTCCTGCGGCCGGGCGCTTTGCACCGCCTGCCGGGCCGAGTCGGCCGCCTCTCCCACCGATTGCACGAGCTGTGCCGGGCCCATTTCGTTGACCGCAAAGCGGCTCCCGCCGAGGGAATACGCCGCGGCGCCCGCCACCAGCGCGATACACAGCCCGAGTGTCAGCTTCTCGGCATGCAGATCGAAGAATCCAGCCGTCTTCTTGGCCACGCTTATCTCCTGCCGCTCGCTCGCTATCGCCGCGAAATAGGACCGCCGCCCGGTCCCCCCAAATCAGGCCTTCGGGTCCTTGGCATCGGGGTTCTTGAGGACGTCCTTCAGCACCTTGGGAATCCACTCGTCGAAGACCTTGCGGAAATAGTACCCTTCGAACTCGATCCGCACTTCCAGGATCGGGCTTTCCCCATATACGTAGTCGTCCTGGATCGGATTCGGCTTTGCCAGCTCGTAGTGCACGTTGGTCGGCGTGTAAAAGCCCACCCGGCACACCTCGTCGATGATCTGCGGTATCGCCGCCTCTTCGACGACCATCTCCAGCGCCACCGGCACCATGAACTTCTTTTCGTCATTGTTCGTCTGGGTGAACGAGACGCCGAAGTTGCCGGCGTTCGAACCGCCGCCCCGGCCGAGCCGGTTTTCAATGCAAAGCTTCGTCAGCCGTTTGACCGGCATATAGGCCACCCACGCCCGATCGGCCTGACCCGCCTTCTCCAGTTCCGCGGCGCGCTTCTCGTTCACCCGCGCGATCGCCGTAACCATGTCCTGCTGAATCCACAGCGACATCTGCGCCTGCCAGATATCGATCTCCGTCGGTACGTCCTGCTTGTCCGCGATGTAGTGCCGGCCGATCGCCCCGGGATCCAGATACATGTAGATCTTCCGCGCGATTTCCTCTGCCAGCCGCGAGCGCGGATATTCTCGAAGAATCTCCGCCCGGCTGCGCTCCTTCTTCTTGTCGCTGGCCTCGGGCTCGACGGAACCTCCGCCCGGGCCCCAGGGCCGCCAGTCTGTCCCCTGCACGCCGCGCTTGAGCGCGTCCCATCGCTCGAAAAAGTCCTTGACCTCGTCCGGCGTTGCCTTGTCGCGCGCACGCAAACGCCGCGGAAGTTCGGCAAAGGCCTCGATGTACTTGGCCCGAAAGCTGATCGCGTCCGCGTTGCTGGCGGGCTGAGGAAGCACATTGGGAATCAGGGGGGCACGAAGGACCGGCGTGCGCTTTCCGCTCTCGTCCACCTTTTCGTAGAAAGGGTTGTACCGCTGCATCGCAAGCGCCGCGTTCATCGATTCTTCGAATTCGGCGTTTGTGTCGGCAATCTCCTTCGCACGGGCCTCGATCACGCTCATGTTGGCCGCGCCGCGCTGGGCGCCCACCACGCTGTTCTTCAGGCGATCGATCGCCTGCATCTTTTCCGTGATCTCCGCGCCCGCCATGTAAAAGTAGCCTCCCATTCCCAGGGAACCCAGGCAGACGAGGCAGAACGCGATGATTCGCCAGTATTTCTTCAGCAGGTCCATTTACCACTGCTCCGCGTTGGCGTCGTATCCTCTTGGCCGCTGCGCGGCGCGCCCGAACCGGGCCGGCGCCGGCCGTTTCTCTAGCCCTGTCGCGCCGGCGCGCCCCCGCCCGTCCCTTGCGCCTGGCCCGGCTTCGCCTCGGCAGGTTTTTCCTTGTACTCCTCCGGAACCAGCGCCGGGGGCGTGTCACTCCTGCGGATCACGATGTGCAGCTCAAACCGCTGGTCCGACTCCATCGGCTCTTCCGTCAGAGGATCAACCGTCTTGTACTTTTCCCGGAGCCGCTGAATCTCGTCCGAGATCGATCCCCCGGTGTCTCCGCTGTCGCTCGGCCCTCCGAAGCCCGGCATGCCCGGCACGCCGCCTCCGCGCCCCCCGCGACCGCCGCCGCCCCTTCCGCCTCCGCCCGCGCCGCCTCCGCCGCCGCCCGCGGGGCGCCCGCCGCCGCGGCCGCCTCGGTTTTCGCGGTCATCGCCGCCCTTGGGCGCCGTCAAATCCGGCGTCTGTATCGGCTTCTTGCGTTCCATCACCTGCGCCAGCGTCACGTTGTCCACGTGAATCCCGAAACCGGGCACGCGGCCGATACGCTCAAGCGATTTGATCAGGTTCTCCTCGATCCACTTTGCCGGCTGCGCCATGGTCGTCCCGCCGTATATACGGATCGCCCATCCTTCGCGGCCCTTGCCGCCCTTTGCCGGCATTTCGAACACCGCGGCGGGGTCAACCGGGTGATAGATCATGTCAAGCTGTTCGATCCAGATGTCCTCCCGCTCCCCACGCTCGATCTGCCGCGCGGCGTCAAGGTACTCGCGCGGACTGGTGGCCTTTGCGAAGCTCTCGGGGCGTGCCGCCGCGAACGAACTGTGAATGATCTTAAGAATACGCGGGACGAATATGTTGTTCTCGGGCAGCTTCGCCATTGCCGTCAGCGTGGCCTGGTCGCCCTTCCTCATGCTGTCGAGGCTGCTGAGCTTAGTCGTGAAAAACTGGGCCGCGCCGGCGATCTTGGCCGCCTTTTCCACCGGTGAATCGGTGCCGGGATTGCTGATGATGCCCTCCGCCTGCTGCGTCGTCGCCGCCCGGATGATGTCGATGTTCTGCATGCTGCCGAGACCGGCCTGGAGCTGGTTGCTCGCCATGAGATTGCCGACCCAGATCGACGCGCCGGCCAGCGCCATGCATGCGGCGGACGCCGCGAACCACGGCCGCTTCTTTCGCCAGAGAATTGTGCGCTGAACCTCGAGCGGCAGCAGGCTCGACGAGACCGCCGCCAGCCCAAGACCCTGAAGGGCAAGCCCGTACACAACCGGAAGGCTGAGGATGTTGTCCACGAAACCCGGCGATTTCTCCTGCCCCCCCGTCGTAAGCTTCTTGAACCCCGAAAAGCGATCGACCTCGAGCTGAAGGTTTTGCTGGAGAAACTTCTGAAGCCCGGGCAGCTTGAAGGCGTTGCCCATTCCGATCACGCGGCCGATCTTTGCATCGCGGTGGGTCGACGTGTAATACCCGACGGACCGCTGCACTTCGGAAACAAGGTCGGCAAACACCGGGCGCATCGCCTGAAACACCTGCCGGGCGTATTTCGACGTCGCCGCGGTGCGCTTCAGCTTTTCCGCCTTCGCGAAAGAGATCTTGAATGCGCTCACAAGGGCCTCGGTGAACCGGTTGCCCCCGATCGGAATCGGCCGCGCCCAGATGCGGTTCTGCTCCATGATGATCAGGTCGGTCGCCAGGGCCCCCATGTCGAGGAGAACGATTGACTCGGGCATGTCGGCCGGCTGCTCGAACCGCGCGGCGTTGTAGGACGCCATCGGCGACGTCTGGACGATCATGGGCTCGATGCCCAGGTCTGTGAACGTCGTGAGGTAGTTGCGGATCAGCTCCTTGCGAATCGCGAAGATGCCCACTTCGACGTCGGGCGAGTCCTTGTCCGTAAACACCTGGTAGTCCCAGACCACCTCGTCGATGTCGAAGGGAATCTGCTGCGTCGCCTCGTACTGAACCATGTCCGGGATCTTCTTGGGCTCGACCGGCGGCATCTTCGTGAAACGCGTCAGCGTCTGCTGGCCGGGAACGGAGAGGACCACGCGGGCGTCGGACAGGTTGTTGCGCGAGATGAAGGTCTTAAGAGACTCGATGATCACGGCGGTCGAGTCTCCCTCGACCTGGGAGAGAATCTGGGAATGCTCCACCACGTCAAAAGCGAGAAGTTCGACCTGGTCGCCGGCCCGCTGGAGCTTGATCGCCTTTAGCAGGCACTGGCCGACGTCGATGCCCCAGACCGCTTGCTTGGAAGCCATGACTTACTCCCGGCGTCAGCCGCGACGACACCTGCATTTCAGGCGGGCACGCATCGATCGCGACTGGCTATCTCTTGCAGGCAACCGTCGCCACCGAAGTCTTGCGGAGGGCGGATTGGCAATCTCTGGCGGACGGAAGCAGGATGGTCCAATGGCCGCGGGTGCCGCGGCAGCCAACCGGCATGGGCGGGCGGGGTCACCTGTCAACATACTTTATATGAGCCGCCGGAGGCAGTCAACGCGAACGCGGGATTCTCGGACGCCGGACCCCTCGCCAAAGCCCCTCGCCCGGTGCATATTCTCGCAATGGACGTCCATCTCCTTGCGCAGACTCCCGTCGGCTTCAACTGGATCGACTGGGGCGTCGTCGCCGGATACCTCGTTCTCACCACCGTCCTCGGCGCCCGGCTGGCCGGGAAACAGGCGACCATTCGCGACTTCTTCCTGGGAGGCCGCAAGCTCCCCTGGTGGGCGGTCTGCGGCTCGACCATCGCCACCGAGGTCTCTACCGCCACGTTTCTCGTCGTGCCCACCCTGAGCTTCGCCGCCGGCGGCAACCTGACATACCTTCAATTCGCAATTGGGAGCATCATCGCCCGAGTCATCGTGGGCCTCTATTTCGTCCCGAGGTTTTACGAACGCGAGATCTACAGCCCCTACGACTACGTCGGCAACCGGCTCGGACGCCGCGTCAAGACCGTGACCACGGGGCTGTTTCTCATCGGGGCGATTCTCGGACAAGGCGCGCGGCTTTACACCAGCGCCTTCGCCCTGGCGATCGTGGCGGACGTCCCGCTGTCGACGGCCATCTGGCTCATGGGCGGTTTCAGCGTCCTTTGGGCGATGATCGGGGGCATCACCATGGTCATCTGGACCGACGTGATCCAGTTCGTCATCCTCATGACGGGCGCGGCCGTGGCCCTTGGTTACGCCGTGCTGAGCATTCCCGCGCCCCTCGCGGATGTCGTCTCCATGGCATCGGAGGCGGGAAAGTTTCAGATCCTCAATCTCTCAACCGACCTTTCGGTCCCCTACACGCTCTGGGCAGGGCTTCTTGCGATTCCGTTCACGAATCTCGCCGCCTTCGGCACCGATCAGGTCAACGCCCAGCGGATGTTCTGCTGCCGCAACCAGGGCGACGCGGCCAAGTCCATGATCGTCAGCAGCGTGGGCATCAGCATTGCCCTGATCATGCTTCTCGTCGGCATTGCGCTCCATGCGTACTTCCAGTACTCCCCCTTCACTCCCGAGGAGGCCGCCCGCTACAACGAGAAACCCACCTACCTCCTGCCCATCTTCATCGTGCGCGCGCTGCCCATCGGCGTCCGCGGCATCATCGTCGCCGCCATCTTCGCCGCCGCCGTCTCGACCCTGGAGTCCGTCCTCGCCGCCCTCGCCCAGACGACGAGCGAGCCGTTCCTCAAACGATTTGCGAAACCCAGGGGGCGCGGAGCCTGGTGGCGCGGCGAGGTGGCCATCTCGAAGATCCTCGTTCTGGCGTGGGGCGTCGTCCTGTGCGGAATGGCGATGCTTTCCATCGAGATGGACAAGCGCTACGCCAATACGATTGACTTCGTGCTTGCCCTCGCCAGTTACACCGCCGGCCCGCTCCTCGGAATCTTCCTGCTGGCGTTTCTCCCCAACCCGCCGAGCGATCGGGGCCTTCCCTGGGCCGTGCCCCTGGCGGTTCTCGCCGTCTTTGCCATGCTTCAGCGCGACATCCCGCTGACCCTGCCCGCCGGATTGACAGTCAACTTCGCCGACTGGGTCGTCTGGATGGGCTGCCTCATCGCTCTCTCGCTCGGCCTGCTGCGCCTCCATGGAGACGTGCGCAAAGTCTCGGCCCTGACGTTCGCGGTGATCGCCATCGTCGGCCTGCACCTCTGGCAGGTCGGCGTCGACGACCTCGGCCGGCCGAAGTATCCCGCCTACCCGTGGTCCTATCCCGTCGGACCGCTCTTCACCTTCGGTCTCGGCTACGTCCTGGGTCAGGCCGACGCTCCGCGCGCAAAGGCAACGCCGCGGCGGAAGCGCGCATAAGGAAGGCCCGATGACGCGCCAGCGCCACCGGGCCGGAAGTTTCTCACGATCTGAACCTGCCGAAACACGACTGCTGAGCGCGGTTGCTTGTGCCGCCCGGCAAAATGCCGGTCAATCCTCCATCGGGGCCGCGGCCATCGTTCCCATCGAACGATCGGCCGGCGCGGCGCTCATGCTCGAATCCATGCCGGGGATGCGATCCTTTCGTGAGACAAGGAATATCTCAACGCGACGATTCTGCTCCGCGCCGCCGCTTGGAGGATTCGGAACGCGCGGGCGGAACTCCCCGTAACCCATGACGGCCATGCGGTGCTGATCGACGCCGTTGTCGCGCAGCTTGAACATGACGCCAATGGCACGGTGCGCCGACAGGTGCCAGTTCGTCGGGTGCAGCCGGGCTGTCACCGGACCGATGCGCAGGTTGTCGGTGTGCCCCACCACCACGACGTCAAACTGACTGGCCGCCGGCGAGTTCACAATGCTCGAGAACGCACGGAGGGCCTCGTCGACCGTCGCCTGCACGTCGGCGCTTCCCTTGGCAAACGTCAGGTCGCTCTTCCAGCGCACAGCGCCCTGCTTTTCGTCATATTCAATCGCGTCGGGATACTTGGCCGCCAGCTCCTTGAGAGCGCGATCAAGTTCCGGCGGCAGCTTGACCTCGACCACCTCCACTTTGCCTACGCCCCGGGCGAGCTGGTCGATATTGGCCTGGAGTTTCTTTACAAACGCGTCGAGCCGTTCGTTCTCGCCGCGCAGCGTTTCGGCATAGGCCGTCTTCGTGTCGAGTTCACGGCGAATCGCCTCGCGCTCGGCCTCCAGTGCCTGATTCTTGGCACGCTCGTCGGCCAGGTCGCGCTCGCAGGTGTCGCCCTGCTCCACCGCCTTGCGCCGCGCGAAGTCGGTCCGAAGGTACTCATCGCGAGCGACACACCCCAGGGATGTGATTGTCCCCGCGATCCCCGCCAGCACGCACATCGTCCTTACGCCACGCATGATGATCCTCCGTGTAACGATCCGTCGTCGCGGCCATCTCCGCGAAGAGCCGCATCCTGCACGATCCGCGGTCATTATTGCCATTCCCCCCGCCGCTCGCAATGGTTTCCGCCCCAATGTCCCGCGGCAGCGCCGTACCACGCGGCATGTGAATTGTCAGCTCGCCCTCTGCAACGCGTCGAAACTCCACTTTCCGAGACGACCGCCCGCCGATCCCGACCCGTCACACCCTGCCGCCGCCCTTGTCCCGAGGGCAGTTCCAGAGGGAATCGCTCGTCAAGATTTCACAGACTGAAGGAAATCTCGCGATCCGCCGGTTTTTCTTGACGCTCGCGAAGACTTGCCTGCGCACTCCCCACCATAAGGAAGGTGCTCTCATGTCCACGCATTCTCGGATTCACGACACGCGGCTGCCCTGGCTGGCCTTGGCAATCATCTTGCTTGCCGGCCTTTACCTCGCCTGTGGCACGCAAACGCCGATGGCCGGGCTGCCCGGACCGGAGGGTCCGATGGGCTCTCCGGGGCCTGCCGGCGTCCAGGGCCCTCCCGGTCCCGCCGGAGCAGACGGCCTGGCCCGCGTCTATGGCAACGGTTCGGCCGGAGCCAAAGTCGTGTCGGCCGACGAGGACTGGCTCACCGCGCCACCGACCAACCTCATGTTCACCGATTTCACAGTTAACGCAGGCGTTGAACTGCGGTTGCCCAGCGGCACGGTGATTCGCTGCACCGGGACATTCACCAACAATGGCAACATCGTCGTTACAACGACCGGAGCCAGCGGCGGCTCCCCCGATGGCACTATTCCAGGGATGATTCAGGCTTCAATCGGCCTTCCGGACCCGGGCATCTCCACAGAGGCCGCACACATGGGTGAGTTCGGCGACGACACCCGGTTCAGGCAGGGCGGCGGTGGCGGCAGCGGCCTCTTGAGTCTTCAAGGACGATTTTTGCTGCATCCGGGAGTCAAGGGCGGCGGCGGTGGAATGGGAGCCTTCGACAACGGCGGCGGCGACGGGGGCGGGACGCTGACCGTCCTGGCGCAGGCGGCAGTGGTCAATGGTGCGACCGGCATTATTAACGCCGACGCAAGCGGCGGCGCTGAAGGCAGCGGTGGCGGAGGCGGCGGCATTATCATTCTCGCCTCGCTGGGGTCCGTAACAAATAACGGGACCATGAGCGCCAACGGCGGCGACGGCGGCCCAAGCAACAACATGACAAGCTCCGGCGGCGGAGGCGGCGGTGGCATCATCAATATGCTCGCTCCGGTCGTGAATCAGGGAGCCGGCGCGAGTGCTTCCGTTGCCGGGGGCGCTGGTGGAGCCGCAATCCTGAATTCCGTGAACAGTTCCCCGCGACTCGGCGGCGGAGGTGGCGGCGCAAGTCGCGGGCGCGGCGGAGACGGCGGAAACATGGACGCCGGCGCAACGGTCACTCCGGAAGACGCGCAGGCAGGCCTGTCCGGCGAGGTCTATATCAGTCTGCTCGACCCGACGCCGCTGCTGTGAATGATCCCCTTGGCGAAGGGCGGCGGACGTCTGTCGGTATCGCCCCGGCCGCGACCGCTCCCCCGTGCGTCGGTCAATCTTCCGATGTGTCCAGCACCGACATGAACGCCGACTGCGGAATGTTCACGCTGCCGACGTTCTTCATTCGCTTCTTGCCCTCTTTCTGCTTCTCGAGCAGCTTGCGCTTGCGCGTCACGTCGCCGCCGTAACACTTCGCCGTCACGTCCTTCCGCACCGGCTTGATCGTCTCGCGAGCGATGATCTTGTTCCCGATCGCCGCCTGGATCGGTATCTCGAACAGGTGCCGGTCGATCTCCTTCTTGAGCCGGGCGATCAGCTTTCGACCGCGATAGTCTGCCCGGCTGCGGTGGACAATGACCGACAGCGCATCGACCGGGGTGCCGTTCACGAGGATGTTCAGCTTCACCAGATCGTCCGGCCGGAACCCGATCAACTCGTAGTCCATCGTGGCGTAGCCGCTGGTGACGCTCTTGAGCCGGTCGAAAAAGTCGTAGATCACCTCGGCCAGCGGAAACTCGTACGTGAGCACCACGCGCTCGGGCGATAGATACTCCGTCCGCTTGTGCGCGCCCCGCCGGTCTTCGCTCAGCGACATCACCGCTCCGATGTACCGCGCGGGCGTGATGATTTCGCACCGGACGTACGGCTCGCGAACCTCCTCGAGCTGCTCCATCGGCGGCAGGTCGGCCGGTGACTCGATGATCCGCGTGACGCCGTCCTTGTAAACAATCTCGAATCCGACGGTCGGCGCGGTCTGAACGATGTCCACGTCGCTTTCACGCTCCAACCGCTCCTGGATGATCTTCATGTGCAGGAGACCTAGAAAGCCGCAGCGAAAACCCACCCCGAGCGCCGCGCTGGCCGCGGGCTGAAAGTTGAAGCTGCTGTCATTTAGCCACAACGCCTCCATTGCCTCGCGCAGCTCCGCGCTGGTCGTGCCGGGGCCGGGATAGAAGTCGCAGAAGACCATCTGCTGCGGCGGCCGGTACCCCTGCAGCGCTGCGTCACATGGGCGATTCTCCTGCGTGATTGTGTCGCCGATGTTCACGTCGTGGATTGTCTTGATCCCCGCGAACAGGTAACCCACCTGCCCGGCCGTAAGTTCCGGCCTGCTGGTGATCTTCGGCGTGAAGACACCGACATCGCTGACCTGGTAGGTCCGCCCCGCCGCCATCAGGCGAATCTTGTCCCCCTTTTTCACCTGGCCGTCCATGATGCGCATGTGGCAGACGACCCCTCGATGAGAGTCCACCTTGGCGTCATAGATCAGCGCTTTGAGCGGATTCTCACTGTCTCCCTTCGGCGACGGAATGCGCTCCACAATCGCATAAAGAATGTCCTCAATGCCGGTGCCCACCTTGGCGGACGCGAAAATAGCCTCCTCCGCCGGCAGCGAAAGAACCTGCTCAATCTCAATCGCGATGTCCTCCGCCCGCGCACTCGGAAGGTCGATCTTGTTCACCACCGGGATGATCCGCAGCCCGGCCTCGATAGCCTTGTATGCATTGGCCAGCGTCTGCGCCTCGATGCCCTGGGTCGCGTCCACGAGCAGCAGAACCCCCTCGCACGCTGCAAGGGCACGGCTTACCTCGTAATGAAAATCGACGTGGCCCGGCGTGTCGATGAGATTCAGGTGATATGTCCCCGGCGGCGGTCCGACGACTCCGTGTTTCGGGCCGGGGTATTCGTATGTCAGACTGGCTCGATTCGCCTTGATGGTAATGCCCATCTCGCGTTCGAGGTCCATGTCATCGAGGAATTGCTCGCGAAACTCCCGGTCTGTAATCGCCCCGCAGCGCAGCAGCAATCGGTCGGCCAGCGTACTCTTGCCGTGGTCGATATGGGCAATGATGGAGAAATTGCGTATTGTTTCTATTTCCACGCGGGGAGTGTAGGGGGAAAACACAAAAACGTCGAAACCCGCGCCCCCGGCGCCACCTGTCCGGGCGTTTCTTCAGGCAACCGCGCATTTACGTGGCCGGCGACGAAGGACGGATGCGGCCGGTCAATAGTAAATCGTGGGCCAGATGTCGAAGCCGGTATCGTCGGAAAAGCGCGTATCGATGTAGCGGAACTCGGAATGTCCGTCGAGAAAGCCGACCGCGTAACTCGACCATTTCCGGTGCCAGCCGGGCCCGAGCGACTGAATGATGCTCTCACCGTAGAGGCCGCTGCGCGGCCGGGCGTCGTACATGAAGTAGTTCATCGACCCCTCGGCAAACAGCACAAACTTCGCGGCCTCGCCGCCGACCTTGCGGGCCAGCATATCCTCCCCGCACGAACTCATGGAACCGAGATCGCCATACCACGATTCTTCGCCGTTCCACGGCGGCCCCTGAAGCCAGTACCAGTTGATCGCAAAACTGTTGCCATTCACCTGCCACGACGAATACGCATCGGGCGCCGGCACACTCGGATCGGGCTGTTCGCCGACCAGCGGCGTATACCACGTTTTGTCGGACGGACAAACGTAAGTGCGGACGACCTGTTGCCCGTCGATGCCGGGAGCGATGTACTTGTTATAGGGTCGGCGCTTCGTCGGCACGAGGCGCGTGTCGCTGTTCGGATACTCGGGATTCGGCGTGGCATGCTGAAAACCGCCGAACGTGTATTCGGACACGACGTTGATGCCGTACTGTCCGAACGGAACGGCATACCAGGGCTGGGTCCGCTTGCCTTCGTCGTCCATGTACATCGCCGCCGTCTTTGACAACGTGCCCAGATTCGACATGCAGTAGGCCAGGTTGGCCGTCTCCCGCGCCGCGCTCAGCGCAGGCAGCAGAACGGAAATCAGCACGGCGATGATGGCGATCACAACGAGCAGCTCGATGAGGGTAAACGCGCTTTTCTTCATGACAGGTGCTCCTCACATCCACCCGGTTCCACTCGGCCGACGGCCGATGGGCCGTCGTTATCGACACTCCGGACAGACGGCGTTGCCGCCAGTCTCGGTGTACTTCACGAAGTAGGTGTCGTGCTTTGAACAATGAGCCGCGAGGCGGCCGGTCGATTCATTGCAGGTAGGACACGGAAACTCCAGGCCGACCGACTTGTCGCTGCGGCGACCCACCCCCGCGCGCGCCTCCGGCTCAGACGCCGGCCGCGCCTTCAGCGCCGCCTGATACGCCTCCGGGCTGATCTGAAAGTGATTGCTGCACTTCGTGCAAACGACTGCGATTCCCTTCGCATCGGCCGCCAGGCTGGCCTGTTTCGGAGGCTCCCGCGTGAAAACGGTAACCCCCGCGACGATCGCAATCGCCGCAACAACTATGCCGAGCTTGATTTTGTTGCCGCGTGACAGGACTGGTCCCTTTACGATGCGCTACAACGATTCTCGCATGCAACGCGCGACCAGCAGGCTCGCCTCGAAAGGCGTTCGGCATTGTAACACATTCGCAGGAGTCAACACCAGTGGCCGCCCGGAGCCGCCCGCCCCATTCCGTCAGGGATTCGACCGTGGCGCCGGGTGGAGCTTGGCGGCCTCGCCCGGCTCCATCTGGTAACAATGCTCGGCGGCCGGGTACCTCCGATCTACCATATCCGCCAGGTAGGCCCGAACGGCCGCGGCCATCTGATCCCGAATGTCGCCATACCTCTTGACGAACTTCGGGAGCGGGCCGGCCGTCAGGCCCAGCATGTCGTGGAGAACGACCACATGCCCGTCGCAATACGGCCCCGCCCCGCAGCCGATCACCGGCAAGTCGGTTGACTCTGCAATGATCCTTGCCGGCTCCGGGGGAACCGCTTCCAGAAGAAGTGCGCATGCCCCGGCATCTTCCATTCGCCGGGCTTCGTCGATCAGTCGCTGTCCCGACTTTGCGTCGCGACCCTGTGCCCGATAGCCCCCTGCCTGGTGCACGGCCTGCGGTCGCAGCCCCATATGAACCATGACGGGGATCGTGGCGGCCGTCAGGGCCCGAATGGTATCGACGATCCGCGCGTCCCCCTCGACCTTGACGCAATCGCAGTTGGCCTCGGCCATGAAGCGTCCCGCGTTGCGGATGGCCTCCTCCGTGTTTACGTGAAACGACAGATACGGCATGTCGCCGAGGAGGAAAGCCGTCGGCGCCCCCCGCCGCACGGCGGCGGTAATGGGGATCATGAAGTCCATTGTCGCCTGAAGGGTGCTCGAATGACCCAGCACCACCTGCGCCGCGGAGTCGCCGACGAGGATGCAGTCGATGCCCGCGGCCTCCTCGATTTGCGCCGTCGGAAAGTCATACGCCGTCAGCATCGTGATGGGGATGCGGCTTTTCTTTCGGGCGCGAAGCGTCGCGAGGGTGATTTTCTCCCGCTGGGCCATCGCCATAGAGTAGGAGGCCGGGCCGATTCCTTCAACAAATACGAGAAAGGCCGCCTTCCCGCGCGGGGAAGGCGGCCGGGCAATTCGCAGGATAGGCTTCAGCCGCCCGTCAGTCGGGCAGGACCAGCTTCATGCCGGGGGCCAGCCGCTTGGCGTCCCCTCGAAGCAGCTTCTTGTTCAGCGTAAGGATCTCCTTCCAGCGAGCTCCGCTGCCGCATTGTCGCTGGGCGATTCCGTAGAGCGTGTCGCCGCTCCGCACGACATAAGTTCGCTCGGAGGATCGCGTCGGCGCGGCGGAACTTGCCGGACCCGCGATCTCGACGGTCTTCCCGGCCGCGGCGACTGGTTCCCCCCGCCCGCCGGCCCAGGTCGGTTCCGGAATGACCAGTTCGTCGCCGATGCGAAGCTGATTCGGGCTCTTGATGCGCGGATTGGCGGCAAGCAGTTCCTTCACGCGCGTGCGGTCATCGTAAAAATCGCGGGCAATTACCTCGAGCGTGTCGCCCTCCGCGATCACATGCTTCTTCGGCCAGCCCGGCGCGGGTGCCTTAGCCGCGGCATCTCCCGGACCCGTCAGACCGACCGGACGCACGGGACCGCGCTGCCGTGCCAGAGGTCCGGTCCCTTCGAGCGACGGATCGCCCGTTGCCGGGGTTACGACGGGGCGCCGCAAATCCGCGCCGGCGAGAACAAGCGGCGTAGGCGTCGCAGTCGAGGGGCCTGCGGTTCCGGCCGGAATTGCCGGACGCGCGGTCGAGGGCGCGGCGACGGCGGTGCGAATGCGGTCGCCGACCGTACCCAGATCCGAACCCTGCGCCCCGGCGGGCTTGTTCTCTTTCTTGACGAGATTGTCCCAGGTCGCCTCCACCAGCTCGGAAGACGGACCGGACCGCAGCGGAATGGCCCCGCCCTCCGCCGGCCGCGCCGCGGCCGCGGAAGTCTTCGACGGATCGGCGAGTACGAGAGGACCCGTGCCCCCGGCAGCCGGCGCCGCAGGCTGTGCGGCGCGGCGATCCGCCGGCCGACCGGGCGGCTGCGCATTGGAGGCGGGCCGCTTCAGAGCCAGCCCGTTGACACCCGCACCGGGAGCCGGCGCGGGCTTGCCGCCCTTCTGATCCGCCGCCGCGGGAATCTTCGGAGAGTCGCCGACACGCGTCGACGTGGCGACGAGGAGTTCATCCTCGCCGCCGTCGCTTCCATAGAAGAAGTACACGCTGGCGACGACGACGATGACCAGACCTGCAACGATGCCGACCCTGGTTTCCGTACCCATCGAATTGTCCTCCATGACGCGGGTCTTCCGGACTCCCGGCGGGCTGCGCGCCGCGCCGGAAGTCCGAAGCCGCGATCCTATCTGGCTCGAACGGTCGCCGCCGCCCGTTTAACGAGGAACTGCGATGCAACGGCGAACGAACTGTACGTCCCGGTGAGGATACCGATAAACATGACAAAATTGAAGCCATGAATGCCGGGTCCGCCGAAGATGTACATCACCAGAATTGTGAAGATCGTTGTCATGCCGGTCAACAGGGTTCGCGCCAGCGTCTGGCTGATCGAGTCGTTGACCAGTTCCGGAGTCAGGTCCTTGAGACGTCCGCGGTTCTCGCGGATGCGGTCGAAAACGACGATCGTGTCGTTTACGGAATAGCCGATGACCGTCATGACCGCCGCCACGAGGGCCAGGTCCACCCGGAACTTGTCAAGCAGGAGCGCCTTTCCGATCGGCGTGTCCGCGATGTAATGACAGACGGCAACCGCCCCGATCGCCACGATGACGTCGTGAACAAGGGCGACGACCGCCGCCAGGCCCCATCGGATGTTGCCGAATCGAAACCAGACGTACAGGATGATCATGAGCCACGACAGGACAATCGCGATAATCGCCGTCGTCTGGGCCTCGCCGGACACCTGATTGTCAAACTGGGTGATCTGGCTCAGCGATGTCTGCCGTTGCAGGGCCGCCTGGATCAGCGCCACTTCCGGTTCCGCAAGGTCGCTCGTCCACGTCGAGGCGATATTGCCCTGGTCATCCAGCAGCGGGAAGTTCTCATCCGCCACAACCACCATGACGCGGCTGTACTGGTCGCTCCCCGGCGAAGCCGATGCCAGACCGAACACGTCCGATTCCCGCCACCCGTGCCCCTCGAAGCCGGGCTGAAGCCGCATCGCGCGGAGGCGGTCCTTGAGGACCTTCAGATTCTGCGGCGGACTGATCCGGTCGAGGACGATCGCCACCCCTCCCTTCCAGCCGCGAAGATCGAGCTGGGCCTTTTCCTCAGGCGAAATCGGCAGGTTCAGCTGCCTGGGATCCTCGTCCCGAATCGCAAAGTAAGGCACCCCTCCGCTGGAGGTGTCTTCAAGAATGTCGAAGGTCAGCGCCGGCTGAATGTCGAGGTCTGACTGCATCGTGTCCATGATCGCCCCGACCACCACCTCCTTGTTGGTCTCCAGCGTCACGATCTCGAACGACTTGCCCGGAACGGCGGAAGAGCCGACGCCCTGCACGCCCTGGACCTGCGCCCGGGCGATCGACTCCCCGGCCCGCTCGAAGGCGACGGCAAACTGCTCCACGTAACCCTTCATGTTGTCGAGCGTGACCTCGGTCTTCGTGCCATCGGGCAATTCGGTCCGGGTGCGAATGGTTACCTGGTTCGCGCCGGGGTCCGCGTAGCGGATGCCGTCCACGTCGCTCAACACCCGGTTTCCCTCGGTATCCATCACGCGCTTGATGATGGGCTCAAGGCGCGCTGCCGGAACGCCCGGACAGTCAATGACGAACGTGCCGCCGCTTCCGCTGACGGTCGCGGAGCGAAGGGCTGCCGCGAACTGATCGAGCTTTTCGCCGGACGCCGCCAGCCGCTCCGAAATCTCCGCCTGGTTCAGGGAACCCGGCTCCTTCAGGTCGATCTGGGCCGAGGTCCCGCCGAGGAACTCGATGTCGTACATCTCGTCCTTGTCGAGGCTGAAGAAACAGAAAAGCCCCAGAACCGAAATAATGAACGAAAAGCCGAAGAAGAGCGGACGCGTTCCGATCCAGTCGATCTTCGGAGCGCCGATCAGCCGGACCATCGGCATGTTGGGCTTGGGCCCCTTCTGGAACGACCGGTGGATCGCGCGGAAGATGAACATTAGAATCAGCAGCCCGATGATCGCCGGGGCCACTTCAATCAGCGCCTCGCCGAAGAGCATCAGCACCGAGTGCTCGCGCGTAAACTCGTCGTTCCAGAAATAGCCCAGCCCGTAGAGAACCGCGCCGAATCCGCCGACCCCGAGCGCCGCGAAGATCGGGTAGCGGCTGACTTCGGTCGGTACCGTTGCCAGCGACATCACCTCGAAAAACACCCGCGTCACGAAGTAGGCCGTGAACAGGTTCAGCACGACG
Source organism: Planctomycetota bacterium (assembly GCA_003576905.1). Lineage (GTDB taxonomy): Bacteria > Planctomycetota > Phycisphaerae > UBA1845 > UTPLA1 > UTPLA1. The sequence goes on from QEVG01000016.1 coordinate 62,743, forward strand.
CCGATGCCCAGCGTCAGGCCGAATCCCTTGATCTCTTCGCTGCCCACCCAGTAGAGAATCAGACAGGTCAGCAGGGTCGTCAGGTTCGAGTCGATGATCGCCGTAAAGGCACGCTCATACCCCAGTTTGATGGCCATGCGCATCGTGTTGCCCCGAGTCAGTTCCTCGCGGATGCGCTCGTTGATCAGCACGTTGGCGTCCACGGCCATGCCGAGCGACAGTACGAGACCCGCGATGCCCGGCAGGGTCAGCGTCGCCCCCATGGCCGACATCACCGCCAGCGTAAGCAGCAGGTTCATCACCACCGCGAACACCGCCACGCCGCCGGCATAAAAGTAGATGCCGACCATGAAGATCAAGACCAGGATGGCGCCGTACTTCGCCGACCGAAGTCCCGCCTCGCGGTTGGCCTCGCCCAGGCTCGGACCGATCGCCCGAACGCTGATCGGCGGGTCCTTGAGCTTTCGCGGCAGGCTGCCGGCGTCCAGCTTCTTCACCATGTCCTGGACTTCCTGCGGCGTGAAGGAGCCGTGGATGATTCCCTGCGTCCGGATCACCGCCTCGATCGTCGCGTGGCTGATGCACTGGTCGTCCAGGAAGATCGCCAGCTGCTTGCCGCGGTTGAGCCGCGTCAGGTTGGCGAACTTGTCGCCGCCGCGCTCATCGAGCGTGAACCCGATCGCCGGCCGCCCGATCTCGTCCCGATCGAACCGGGCGTTCTTCAGCGACCAGTCGGCCTCGCCGTAGCGATGCGTCAGCGTGTAGTTGTCGCCGATGTGCGCCAGCACGTAATACTTGTTGCCGAACCGCTCGACGATGACCGGCAGGCTCGCCTTGCGGGCTTCAAACTCGCGCTCGACGTCGCGCATCTTGAGGAAGTCCGCCGCGTCCTCGATCTCAAACCACTGGTAGTTCTCCTCGCCCGGCATGCGCCGCGGCCCGCGCGTCTTGAGTTGCTCGATGTACTGCGCGAACACATCCGCGCTGGCCTCGTCCCGCGACGGCAGAATCCGAAACTCCAGCACGCCCGCGCCCCGAAGGAGCCGCTGGAGGTCGGCTGGGTCTTCGAGTCGGCCTTCGCCCCGCCGCTGAAGCTTCAGCCGGTCGGCGGCGGACACCATGCCCTCGATGATCCCGGTGAGGCCCGGAAATTTCGCCTTAAGGTCCGCGAGCCCCTCCTCGCGCATCGACTCGCCGGGCTTCGCGTCAAGCAGCACCTGAAGTCGGCCGATGTCGATGTTCGTCGCAAGCGCGTCCGCCATTGCGGCGTCGAACTGCTCCTCAAGCGCGACCACCTGGTCGATCGTCACGCCGTCGGACAGCTTGGCGGGGTCCGCATTCAGCGCCAGAACCGCGCCAACCGCCTCGTCGTACGCGACCTGCTTCGCGTGCATCGTCGAGAGCGCGTCGGCGGCCGCCTGATCGCCCGCCCCCTCGGCGGGCTGCGTTGTCGACTTGGCCGCCTGAAGCTCGTCCCATGCCTTCGCCGCCGTTTCGAGAAGCGCCCTCCGCGCCGGGTTGTTCCGAACCAGCGCATCGAGTGCTGCCGGCCGCTCGGCCAGCGACGCGCTCACCGCCTTGTCGATGTCCTCCCGCGCCAGGTTGTCCGCGTTGATGGCCGCGACCCGGCGGTCGTATTCCGCCTGCGCCGTCTGAACGGCGTCATAGGCCGCCGCGCATTTCTCAAGGAGTTCCGCCCGCGCCGGAATCCCGTGCACCATCTGCTCGAACTCGCGCGCCCGGTCCGGTCCCTGTTTCGCCAGCGCCCGCAGCACGTCCGTGCGGCGGACGATCGTGGACTGAATCTGGTTCTGGTGCTCTTCATACTTGCGCCGCGCCTCGACGATCTCCTCGCTCGGCCGGGGCATCTGGATTTCGAGCCGGTTTGTGCCGACCGGCCGCCAGACGAGATTGAACACGCCCTTCGGATCCACGCGCTCCCGCAGAACGCGCATCACGCGCTCGGAAAGGTCGGCTTTTTCCGCGGCCCCCATCCCGGTGTCGTCGATTTCATACAAAAGGCTGTAGCCGCCGGCAAGGTCGATTCCCTGCTTGAGCTTCTGGTCGATCGGCCAGACCATCGCGAAGGCAAGGGCCATGACGCCGCCCACGATCGCGATCTTCCACCACAAGTCACGTTCGTTCATGTTTCACCTGTTCGTATCAGACTGGTTGCGGTTCCCGTGTATGCGAAATTCGAATCGATGCGTCGAGATTCGGAGCCCGCGGGCGAATCGAGCAGCGCTGGGCGGCTCGAACGACCGGGTTACTTCGGCGATTCTCGGAAGAATGCGACGGCTGCGGTCGCGCGCGGCGACGCCCGCCGTCAACGGCGTGCGCTAGAAATCAGACGATGGGAGGTGCATGCGCCCGGAAACAGGGCCGATGAAGGGACACCGCCCCGGCGGGCGTCCAGTCAACCACGTGCCCGCGCAGGCTCTGCCGGCCCGCGTCGGTCATCGTGCAACCGGCGAGGCACAGAGGCATCGCCGACGCCTGCGTATCGGCGGGCTTCGCGCCGGCCGCGACAAATGAGGCCGAGCCGTCGCGCGTGCCCTGCGGCGCCTTTTCGGGCGTCCGTTCCGGTGTTGAAGAATCGGGCGATTCCGCGTGATGGGCCGCCTTCTGACGGGCCATCTCCTCGGCCGCCCGCTGCTGGCACTCGGCGTGCGCGGCAAGGACGACCGGCCCGCTCGCCAGCGAAAAAGCCGCCGCGAGCGGCAAGACGGATCGATAACCTGCCCGTGTCAGGATTTGCATAGCCGAGTCACTATACCTGTGACCTGGTGACGAATCAACCACGGCTCAGGGGTACAGAAACCTCGGCTCGCCAGACGGTTGGAACGACGAAACGCCCCGATAACCCATGCGAAACCGCCGCAGCCTGTACGAGCGAGCCGCTCGGGAAACCATGATCCATACCGGCATGCGGCGCGATTGGAGCCGCCGGAAGCGCCCGCCTGCATGAGCGGAGCGACTCTGAGATGAAATGAGAGCGCGGGTGTCCCGCCCGCCGACCCTTCACGGGATGCACGCTCCCCCGGTGCAGACTTCGTCAAACTCCGCGAAGCACGACATCAGCGATCGACCCGCTCTGACACTTCCTCGACGATGACGACGCCGGTGGCGCGAATCCGCGAACACGAACTGCACGTGCAGTTGCTGAAGGTCTCAAAACACCTGCACGTGCACGAACATGTATATCCCGGATCACAGTTCTTCGATGCGCTGCAACTGCTCCCGGAGGGTCCATCGCACTCACACTGACACGTGGCTCCCTGGCCGGCCTGCCTGACGGGCGGTTCATTCGCGCCGCCGCCCTCCGCAACTACCTCCGCATGCGAGAAATCAAAGCGAGCCGAAAACGCCTGCTTTGCGCCGTCCACTCCCAAATCCAATTGGCCGGACTCAGCGTCGTAATCAATGTCAAGATAACCGACGATGTGAAAGGCCGCGGAGCACAACGCCGGCTGCGCAACCGGCGCCGGAATGAATTGATGCACGATAGACCCCGTCGCCGGCGGCTGCTTCCGGAACGAGACGCTTCCATCCTGCTCGTAGAGTGCCATTCCACTGGCTTCAGCCCGGAAGGCCATCGTCTGTCTATCGCCGATCTCGACCAGCACCAGGCCATCCGCGCGAATCCAGACGACACCAAGTCCCATGTAGGGCAGGTCCAGGTCACCAACCAGCGCGGAGGCCGGCGGAGCGGCCGCGGCCGATGCCGCCGCGGCGGGCGGCTGCGCGACCACCGCGAAGTATGTGACGCACGCCAGCGCACCTAGAGTTAATCCCAATGCGACACTGCGAAGCCCGCGTACGCGTTGCATGAGAATCCTCCTTGAGTCACGATCGTGGTCCGCCCTCGGGACGACTCTGCGTTCCCGCCGGCGTGCCACCGTTCTGTCTTTCATGCTTTCATATTAGGTCGGCCTTGGCCGCGACTACCGGCCGGTACGGCAAACGATATCCTCCCTCCAGAAGAAAATGTCTGACAGCGTTCTTCCTGTACCCGCCACTCCCATGCCAACGCGCCGTTCGACTTTCGAACTCGCTTCATCGAATGCCTCGTACCCGCGCCCCTTACAGTCTGAAAGATAAATCGTTTCCGGCGCACGGGTGCGCGCGACAGCGGGGGCCGCCGTGCAGGGCCTTTTTCATTCGTCAGGGCGCCGCGCGCCACCCATCGCCGCGAAGGTACCGTGTATCAAAGTCGCGATACTCGCTATGCCCGTCGAGAAACATGCCCACATGCGTCGATGGCCTTCCATGCCAGCCAATGCCGCGCACGCCGGGGGCATCTCTCCCGGGCAACAGGCCGGCGACGTTCAGAAGCTGATCGAGATGATTCTCGGCCGCCCATAGAAACTCCGATGCGCGCCCGCCCATTTGCGAAGTCAGCATGTGCGGGCCGAAATACATCAGCCTCGCGTCGTCTCGCCGCAGTTCAGGCTCAACGCCGGCATAGGCCCGCAGCCAGTGCCAGTTGATGCTGTAGCTGTTGCCGAATTCTTTCCAGTTGGAGCCCTGGCGATCCGGAATCGGACTTGCTGTTCCGGCGTGCAGGGATGGATTGGCCACGCTTGAGTCGGAGGGACAGACAAAGGTCCGGACTACCGCATACCCGCGCGCTCCCGGATCCGTATACCTCGTGAGCGGACGCAGCTCGGTCGGCGTCAATTGCGAATCGACGACGCGCTCCCGGATATCCGGCAGCATTCCGCCCCAGCTGAACGTCGTGAATCCCGACGCGCCCGGAACCGGCCGAAACCCCTCGCCCTCGCTGATCTCGTGGACATAGAACCAGGGCAGATTGCGCTCCTCGGAGTAGTACATGCTCATCGCAGCACCGAGGCCCCGACCGTTCGCAAGGCAGGCCGCTGCCCGACCACGTTCACGTGCCTGCCCCAGGACGGGCACGAGAATCCCCGTCAGCAGTGAAATCATCCCAATCGCGACGAGAAGCTCCAGCAGTGTGCCGCCACGGCGCGGAGCGGAAATCGGCGTGGAATGTCCGTGACGGCCGGAATCGAGGTCCGCCACGTTACGTCGGGAGTATCGTTGGTGTTTCATGCGACGCCCTTAAGGATCGCGCCTTCCCCGCCTTGTCCCCTTGACGCTGTGTCGATCGAAGCGACGCCAGGTGAATCAAGAGCGTCAGCGCAAGCACAAGATTGACGTCGAGCTGGCTCCGAAGGCTTCGCCCCCCCCACGGCGCCTGCAACGAGCCGAAACAGCCGCATGTCCAGTCCGACTGAGGATGCATCTCGGCGATCGAGACGAGCAGCCCCGCCAGCAAGGCAACAAGCCCCAGGCTGATCCAGCCGGGCAGTGAAGAGCGGCCGCAATCGAACGCCAGCCACCCGGCGACGAACAATTCCGCGACGGCGAACATTGGCACGATCAGCCGAGCGGCCGCCACGGGAAGATTCAGGCCCTTTGTCACAAAGGCAATGGCGTCGGTCGGATCATCCAGCTTCGCGATTCCGGCGAGAATAAAAACCGCCGATACAAACAAGCCGGTAATTACCGAGAGGGTCCTGCACGACATCCTGAGACGCCCCATGACTGAATCCGCCATTCACCCTGCTTCCGCAGGCCTTCCGGACCGATCCGTCGCGCTCAAATGGGCCAGTAAAGCCGCTCGTCCGTCTGCATGAACGCATCCTGAAACGTCCAATGGCCTGCCTTCGGGTCCCAGGCGAAACCAAGATAGACGGGCACATAGTGGGCCACTTCGTTCCGCACGACCAGATTCACGCTGACGCGCAGTACTCGGCCGTCCCGCGCAATGAGTTCCTCCGTTGATATGGGAGGCAGCGTCACCCGCACGAACGAGGTTGACGCCTCGTTGGCCCATTGTTCGCTCCAGGTGGCGTCATGCTCCCATCGCTCGTCCCCATGACCCGCCCATTCGCTCAGGCTGAATACCACGCCGCCGGCCCCCCCGATCGACGCCCGGGTGCACCGAGGAGTAATCGCATCGGCGCCCCCCCAGAATTCGCGCAGAAGCCGGGCTGCCGTCGATGAATCGTCGAAACTGCTGCCCGACATCAGCCTGAAGCTGGCGCGTAGGTGCTGATCCGTCCCCGGCGTCGGCCGCAGCTTCCTCAAGGGCTGAATCCGCTCCAGGTATGTGTCCGCGTCCGGCGCGCCGAGCGCGTAAAGGACCTGAGCCAATGCGGTCGTGAGCGCACCGCGCTGCTCGCCGCTTAATCGCGCAAGAAGCCCAGAGCCGCTCACCGCGGCCCGAACCCGGTCCTCGACCCTGGCCGCCTCGGACAACTCCACGTACGACAGCGCCTTCCACGCCGGAAGCCGCGCCTTTTCCCAGCGAACCACCGCCTCGCGCCGGCCCCGGAGTTGTTCGAGCTGCGCGGGTCGGGCGCGTCCGTGGTAGTACGCAAAAACCGCTGCGAACAGCGCCACCGGTACAAGGCAGTATCGCCAACGTGCCCGCCGTGCCGAAAGTGCCTGTGCCATGTCATTGGCCCCAATCGCCTGAACGGCCCCCAGTGCCTGCCGTCTGCGCCGGCCGCCGAACCCCGTGCAAATCAGCCGCCGCCGGGATCAGGCGCGCTCGAATAGCCCTCCTTCTTGTAACACGTCGTGCCGTCGCAGCATTTCGAACAGTTCACGCCCATCGTGATGGAGCCGGGGCACCCCCCGCCGCTCTCACAGGTGAGCGTTGTCGAGTTTCCCGGACACCCGTCGCAATCGGAACTCCGAATGGGGATTATCGTCGCGATTGCCTGCGTACCCAGATAGCCGCCCAGGAACATCGTGGTAAAAAGGAATCCGATTCGACGCATCGACGTTCCTCCTTTCATCGGTCTTCTGCCGGCAAGACGTGCACCGGCCACCGACCCTTGACTTGCCGGCCGTCATTGTGCCATGAGTGCCTCACGCATGTCAAACGATGGATACGCAGGGCGCTCTCACAACACGCAATGGATTATTCGAATCATCATGGCCCGGAGTGCCTTCCCGGCTGTCGATAACGACAGGTCTGCGCGGTTTCAAGGCGCCCCGCGGATCGGCCCGCCCACGGATCTTCGGCTTTCCAGACTCCGTTTGTCCGCCGAATCGCCCCGGCCCGACGCCGGATCAGGGCCGGCACAACGCCATCCCTATGACACCAGCACGTCCACCGATCCCAGCGTCCCCAACATCAGGCTCACGCACCCGTTGATGGTGAAGAACGCGAGGTTGACCCGCGACAGGTCGTCGGCCCGGACGACGGCCTGCTCGGCCGCAAGCAGCACGGCGGTCAGCGCCACCCCCGCCCAGTAGAAAAGCCCCATCTCCGCCCGCACGCCCACGGCCCCCAGCAGCAGGATCGTCCCGAAGTGACACATGCGAGACACTCCAAGCGCCCCTGGCACGCCGAGCCGCGCCGGCGCCGAAAAAAGCCCCTCGCGCCGGTCCACATCCACGTCCTGGCATGAATAAATGATGTCGAATCCGGCGATCCACAGCGCCACCGCCGCGCACAGCAGCACCGCCGAAAAACCCAGCGACGCCGGATCGACGGCGATCCACGCCGCCACCGGGGCAAACGCGATGACCGCCCCGAGAATAAAATGGGCCAGCGCCGTGAAACGCTTCGCATACGAGTACCCCGCCAGCGCGCCCAGCGTTGGCGCCGAAAGCGCCAGCGGCCACCAGTTTCCGAAGCAGGCTCCAAATCCCCCGCACCCCACCAGAAACACCCCGGCCGATGCCCCCGCGAACGCCCACGCCGATGATACCGTGACGCGCCCCGCCGGAATCGGCCGACCCATGGTACGCGGATTCCGAGCGTCAAGGACCGCGTCCAGGATCCGGTTCATCGTCATCGCGAAGCTCCTTGCCGCCACCATGCACAGCACGATCAGACCCAACCTCCCCCAGCCGGGCGTACCACCCTCCATGTGACGGGCCGCCAGAAACGCCGCGAACACCGCGAACGGCAGCGCGAACACCGAGTGGGAGAACTTTACCATCTCTCCCCACGTTTGAATGCTGCGAATCAAGCCCATGCAGATGCTCTCGACGCCCGGCAGGTACCGAGGCGCTTTCCTTGAGGTCGAAATGATAGGGTGGATTCAATCGGCGTGGCAGGGTGACCCGGTTTCAGACCTTTCCGGAGTCGTCATCGGGGATAAGATCATCCTCGGAGATCTCTTCCAGATTATCGATTTCCTCAACGTCGCCGACCTCGTCGATGTCCTCGATCACGCCGGAGTCGCTGATCTCGTCAATGTCGAAATCGCTCAAGTCCTCCGAATCAAGCTCTTCGAGATTGTCGATATCGAAATCGTCATCCGCCGCGGGCTTCGCCGGCGCAGGCGGTACAACGCGCGTCGCCGCCTCCGGGGGCGCGGCCTTCGCCGCCGAAGGTCTCGGCGCGGCGGCGGCGGCCGTGGCGGGTGCATTCGGCGGACTTATCTTTTCCGGCTTCCCGTCCACCTGAACAGTGAATTGCACCGGTCCCACGCGCATCTGGTCGCCGGCCTTGAGTGACGCCTCGGTCACCTTTTGATCGTTGACATACGTGCCGTTGCTGCTGCCCAGATCGCGAACGAGGATCTTCCCCCCCTGCACGCGGACTTCGCAATGCGCGCGGGACACCTCACCGAGTGGAATCCGAATATCCGCCTCCGGCTTGCGCCCGATGATCAGGGGCGTCGACCCCAGGGCGAAATCCTTGCGGGCGCCCTTCCGGCTGAACGTAATCAGGTTCACCATCATGTAAGCTTTCAGACTGTCGCGAAGTCGGGGACATCCGGACTATCGTGGCTCGCGGGCGACCGGGCATCCAGAAGCTTTCGGGACACTTCAATGTACCCCTTCCGCGGCCCTGCTTCAAGACGATTCGCCCCATGCTACCTCTTTCGCCGCAAGGTCTTGTAACATGTGGACCATGAATGTCGCCCGTTGCGATCACTCTCCCGGCAGGCCCGCCATCGGCTGGTACTTTCACCTGCCCTTCTGCACGACCAAGTGCGGGTACTGCGACTTCTATTCGCTGCCAACTATACCGGCATTGACCGACGGCCTGACCCACGCCCTGTTAGCGGAGCTATCACTCCGGGATCCCGGACGTCCCGTCGAGACAATCTTCGTGGGCGGAGGCACTCCCACCGTCCTGCCCGCCGAAGCCCTCGGCACGATCCTTCGGCGAATCGCCCGCCGGGCGGGCCAGGTCGCCGAATTCACCGTCGAGGCCAATCCATCCAGTACCGACGAGCTCAAGCTGGACCTGCTACGCGGCTGCGGCGTAAACCGCGTTTCTTTTGGGGCCCAGTCCTTCGACCCCGCCGAACTCGCCGTCCTGGAACGGATTCACGATCCGCGCCACATCTTTGAAAGCGTCGCCGCCGCCCGCGCCGCCGGATTCAACAACATCAACCTCGACCTGATCTACGCCATCCCCGGCCAGACCGTCGAATCCTGGAGGAACACGCTCCGCCGGGCGATCGACCTCGGCGCCGAACATCTCTCCTGCTATGCCCTCATGTACGAGCCGGGCACGTCGCTGACACGCCTGCGGCACCAGGGCCGGGTCATCCCCAGCGAGGAGAACACCGAAGCCGAGATGTTCGACTGCACCATCGACATCCTCACCGCCGCCGGCTTCGAGCACTACGAAATCAGCAACTTCGCCCGGCCGGGCCGCCGCTGCCGCGCCAACATCATCTACTGGGAAAACCGCGAGTACCTCGGCATCGGCCCCTCGGCCGTGTCCTACCTCGACGGGGTCCGCCGCAGGAACGTGCCCGATGTCCGAAGATACGTGGAGGCGATGACGAGTGACGAAACCCCGACGCGCACAAGCTCGATCACCACACCCCCGCAGGGCACAAGCCGGAGCCTACTGCCGTCGCTGCAGTCTGACCCGTGCGCCGCCATCATCCACGAACAGGAACAGCTCTCCCCCATCGAACGCGCCGGAGAAACGGCCGTCCAGATGCTCCGCCTCACCGACGGCGTCAGCTATGACCGGTTCCGAACGATCACCGGACACGACGCCGCAGCCCTCTTCGCGGACCGCGCCGCCGAGTTCGCGCGCCTTGGACTCCTGAATGCCGACAACCGCGGCTTCCGCCTCACCCGCCGCGGCCTGCTCGTCGCAAACCGCGTCATGCAGGAGTTCCTCGCCGACGTCCCGACACGACAATCCTCATAAACCCGCCCAACGCCCTTCGCGCGATACGGGAGCGGATGGGAATCGAACCCACCAGACGACGCGAAGCGCCGCCTCAACGGCTTTGAAGACCGAGGGGCCCACCAGGAACCCGGACGCTCCCATCGCTGATGATATCCGCAAGGCCCCGATCGGCCACCCTTCGCCCGAATTCGCGGCTCACGCCCGGGCGCACGCAGGCGCGCATCTGCCCGATCCGGCGCATCAGCATGTGCGCGGTTCCTTGTTCGAGTTGCGCGCAGACGATACCCGCTCGCAGAGTCGGCTGACCGCCGCCCCGATCGCGATCATCAGGACGCAATCCACCGTCCAGCGAAGCCGCTCCAGCGGAATGAACGCCACGGCGACCAGGAGCTGCGCCAGGATGAGGCCCACAAAAAGGCCCCGCACCTTAAGACAGTCGTCATAAAGAAACAGGGCGACAAACCCAAGCGGCACGACAAACATCGGATTCGTCCACGGCCGCATCGAAACATACACAAGCGCGGCCCACGCCGCCGTCACGGCGACCACTCCCCCGATCACCACCCACCGCGCTCCCCGCGGCGCGGCATCCCCCGCGCCGCCCGGCTCATCCGCCGCACCCCGCGCGTCACTCCGCCGCCAGGCCAGCGCCAGCGCCCACGCGATAATCAGCAGCGTCGACGGCGCCGACCACGTCACGCTCGATCCAAACCACACGCGGATCTTGCGAAGTGCGTTCACGACCACCTCGCCCGGCCGTTCCCCGACGAACCGCCGCCCCATCTCGTACAACCGACGATCCGCCTCGACTTCGCTCAACCCCTCCGCCCGAAGTCGTTCGTAGAGGTGATAGTCCGCCGTGTCCATGCCGGGGTGCGCCGCGTAGTCCGGGTTATGCCCCAGGTGGAAGTTAAGCCCCCCGATCGTCGAAAGCGTGAACGCGCCAATCACGCGGCTGTTTCGCGCGCCCCACCCGACCGCGCAGGCGCAGACCCCCAGCAGGACAAGCGAGACCCGCCCCGCCCGCGCCGCCCAGCCGCCCGCCCGGCACGCCGCGTCCACCGCGAACGGCAGCGCGAACACCGCCGCGTCCGACCGCGTCAGCAGTGCCAGCCCGCAGGCAATCGAAACGCCCCCCAGCGCCATCCATCCCCCCGGCGTCGTCCGGTGCTCCAGCCAGTACAGATACAGCCACAGCGCCGACGTCACCAGAAATATCACCAGCGTCTCGCACAGGTACATCGACTGCAAATACCGGTACGGCGCGTACAACGCGGCGATCAATCCCGCCACGACCCCCGCGCGCGGACCCGCCGTTCGCCGCGCCGCCAGCGCGATCCACACGACGCATCCCAGCGCCAGAGCCGCCTGCACCTCGAGCGCCGAATATTCCAGCACCTCGCGCCCCTGCCACCGGTCCACCAGCGCGATCAGCGCCGGGTACAGCGGCATCCGCTTGGCATACTCCCCCGTCGGCAGGCGAAGCTCTCCCCGATCGGAAAGGCTCATCCCCAGAAGGAGGTATTCGCGCGCGTCATTCGACGGCGCATACCTGAAAACGAAGTACGTGAAGACATGCGTCGCAAGCGCCACCAGGATCACCGGCAGCAGCCAGCGCCACGCCCCCCGCGACCCGGGCCGCGACGCCGACAGGTCGGGCGCGATGGCGGGTTCAGACCTTTGCATCGAGCTGCTTCTGAAGGGCCGCCACCTTGGCCTCAAGCTGCTTGATCTGCCGCGCCAGCTCGGGCAGCCGGCCCGTCAGCGAGAACGAGCGCAGGGCGTCTTTGATGGGAATGGCCGGCGAACCCGCGACCTTGGTGTCAGCCGGAATGTCATTCATCACCCCGCTCATCGCCGCAAGCTGGGCGTTGTCGCCGATCGTCAGATGCCCCGCGACCCCCGCCTTCCCCGCCATGGTGACGTGATTGCCCACCGTCACCGATCCGGCGATTCCCACCTGCGCGACGAACATGCAGTTCTCGCCGACCTTGGTCCCATGACCGATGGCGATCAGGTTGCTGAACTTCGTCCCCCTGGAGATAGCCGTGCGCCCCAGCGTCGCCCGGTCGATCGAGCAATTCGCGCCGATCTCCACGTCATCCCCGATCTCCACGACCCCGATCTGCGGAATCTTGTGCCACTTCTCACCCACCGGCGCGTACCCCAGGCCGTCCTCCCCGATCACGCTGCCCGCGTGGATCGTCACGCGATGGCCCACGATACACCCGTCATAGATCACCACGTTCGGGTACAGCAGGCAATCATCCCCGATCCGGCAGTCCGGACCGATGAACACACCGGGATAGATGTTGGCGTTCCGCCCAATCGTCACGTTTGCGCAGATCGTCACCCCGTGGTGAATGTTCGCGCCCTCGCCGACCCGCGCATCCGGGTGAATGACCGCGCGCGGGTCGATCCCGATCCTCGGATGCCGCCGATAGCCGTGCACATGCACCATGACCGCCATAACGGCGGCATAGGGCTCGGCCGTGCGGATCACGTCCATGCCCTGTGGCACCGCCTGTTCGTACGAGACGATCACCGCGCCCGCCCGCGTCGACGACAGGGCCTTTTCGTATTTCACATTGGATAGAAAGCTGATTTCGTCCGGCCCCGCGTCCTCGAGCGTCGCGACGCCCGTAATCTCCCGATCGGGGTTCCCATCTACCCTGCTGGGCATCCTGTACCCGGCAAGCATGCTGGCGAGATCACGGAGTCGGTGGGCCATTTCGCGCAATCCAAGGGTCGGCCTCGCGCGCGGGAGATTCCCGCCCACGCGGGCATAAGCCCGGGATCATATCACGACCGCCCCGAGGGGTGTCAATTCGCCTCGATCAACGGCAATGCCGCGCGCCCCGCGGCTCCGTTCGCGACACGCAGCTTCACGCCCGCGCGCGAAATCCGCCCCGAATCGAAGGATCGGCCCATGCGACATGTCAGGGAAGAAGCGCGTCCACGAACTTCTGAACATCCAGGCCGTTGACGGTTCCGTCGCAGTTGAAATCGCATCGGCTCTGGAATGTCAGGTCCTGTCCGAGCAGAACCTCCACCATCTCCGCCACGTCCGCGGCGTTCGTCGAGAGATCGTTGTTCACGTCCGGCGTTGACTCGGTAACCACCGTGACGCTCAGCGTCGCCGCGGAATAGCTCACCGACGCCGGGTTGCCCCCGTCTGCCGTGTGCCCGATCTTCAGTCCCTGCGGCGTCGACTCCGCGAACTTCGCCTGCGCCGCCGGCGCGACGGTGATGTTCGCGCTGCCGATCGACGTCGCCTGGAGCGTCACGCGGTACAAATCGACCGCTCCGCTCAGGCCTTGCGTGAAGCTGGTGGTGAACCCGTTGATCGTCTGCATCCCGAGGTCGCCCCCCGCTCCCTGCGGCGCCTGAATATCCACCCGCGTCGAACTGAACGCCCCCAGCGCCTGCACCTGGGTCACCTTCAGAACTCCGCCGGAGCTGATCAGCACATCATGCACATACTGCATGATGCCGTTCTCCTGTCCCGGCGTCAGGTTTCCCCCTCCCGTCATCTCCGCCCGCACTGTGATCTCCACCGTATCGCACGCCTCGAGGGCATTGAGCGGGCTACCGCTCGGAACAAGCGCGGAAAGCGATACGACGCAGGACACGCCCGCGTTGCTGTTGAGCACGACACCCGATCCGATCGGCGTCGGCGTAAAGCTGTCATAGGTCACGCCGACGACCCGGCCGGTCGTGTCGCCCTGGAAATTCAGCGTCCATTGAAGATCGCTCGCCTCGATCCCATTGTCGCCGGTCGCATCGACGTCCCACGGACGCGTCTGCGTTGCCGGATCGCCGCCGTCTCCCTCGGGCGACTCGGCAAAGCTGTTGGAAAAAACCCAGTCGTCGTCCCCGAACACCGCCGCGATCCTGTCGATGTCCGCCGCGTCGCACACCCCGTCGCGATCCGCGTCGCCCGGTATGAACGGCACCGCAAGATCATTGATCTGCCCGGCCTTGATCACATAGCTGCCGAGCGTGAGAAAGTCATAATCGGCGCCGACGCCGTCATTCAGCCACAGAGGGACATTCGTGTTGTACGGCTGGATCGAGTCCGGATTTACGTTCGGCGCGTTGTCGAACACGAAATCGAACCCGGCAAGCTGACTCTCCCCGCGAATCCACTGCTCCGTCGCCGTGTCCTGCCAGTTCTTCGTCCCGCCCGCGTACTCCCCGCTCGCCCCCGGCGCGGGGTCCCAGCCCGGTCCCTTCGTTCGATAGTCCACGCGCGTCACCGCGTCCGGGTTGAAGCCCTGCGGATCATCCAGGGCGTGCACATGGCGATAGGGAAACGTAATCGGCTGATCGGCGTCGATATCCACGTGCCGCGCGTCAACGTCGTATTCCCACCCCCGCGCGCTCTCATAGCTCACTTCGTCCACGATCTCGAGGTCATCCAGAACATCCCCAGGCGTGCTTGCCCCCTTGAGATCCAGTGTGGCTGTTCCACCGGCTCCGCCCACCCCGTTGAGCTGCCCCTTGTCCAGGTTTCCGTCACCCCATTGATCGACGCTCCCGTTGCCGCAACTCCCCTGAATGCACTCGTCCGGGCCGTTGCACGGATCCCCGGGATTGAACCCGCCAATGCAGATCGTCGCCTGCACCGGCCGAAAAAGCTCGCAATCGTGGCACACATCCTTGCCCCAGCGCAGGTTTCCGCAGTTCTGCTCCGGACAATTCGCCGGCGTATCGCCCGGGCGGTTGCGCACCAGCAGAATCGTATTCGCGCTGTCGTTCTCCAGCTTGCCCGGCACGTCAAGCCCGCCGTTCCACATCGGCCCCGGCCCGCTGCCGCCGAGGTAATCTCCCGTCCAGTCGGGCCGGAAGTTGGTATCCGGCAGCACCGTCGGATGATCGATGTCCAGCCCGATCGTCAGCACGAGCAGCCCGTTGCTCCCCAGCGAAAGGCCGTCCAGTGCGAAGAACTCATCAATCTCCTGATAGCCGGGATCAGGATTGTTGATCGAGTTCAACGGGTGATACTTCGTCGTCCAGCCGCTTACAAACGCGATCGCATAGCCGTCGAGCTTCTTGCCCGGCGTGCCTGCGAGTTCGATGAACTCGTAAAACTCGTCCGTTCCGGTCCCCGCCGGGTTCACGAACACTTCGCTGATGTAAACAACGGCGCGAACGTCCGCCGCCGGCACAAAAAGAAGACTCAATGCGCAGATGAACCGGAGTCGCTTCAACATGTGACACCCCTTCGATTGCGGCCGCCCCGCCAGCCACATCATCTGACGATCGGCTTTCTGAATGGCAGGAACAGTGTGGACGACTACTTGAGCGCGCGGACGTCCTCGGAACGCCGCCCGATGCTGAGCACGCCGTCGAAGACCTCGCTGCCGAGGTCCTTTTGAGTGGCCGGACGCGTCGCCCGGTTAATCCCGAACTCGCCGTCCCGGTCCCGGTCCTCAAAGAACCCCACGTGCCCGTCGGCGAACACGATGCTCGAGCGAATCTTGTTGTGCCGCTTGTCGCCGCCGATCCAGTTCGCGCGCCCGTGCGCCGGGCCGAAGTCGGCATAGCTCTGCACGCCGTAGGGACCGCCCAACGGCCCGTCGGTCATGCTCTTGACGGCACGGGCTCCCAGCACCGTCTCGTCAAAATCAGTCCGCCCGTCGCCCAGCAGCGGGACGCGGTCCGTCGAAACGTTCTTGAGCGCGGAGAGATTGAGCGGCCCGTACGTTGAAGCAACGCGCTTGAGGTTCGTGTTCCCGCTCCGCGGGTCCCACTCCGTGCGCGCCATGAACCAGGCCTGTGTGAAGTTGCTGTTGTAGCCGTCCCGCGCGAGTTGATCGGCAATGGCCGCGGGGTAGAAGGCGAGCTTCTGGTTGTACCGCGCCGGGTTCGAGGGACAGAGCATCTGCCCCGGCACTGCGATCTGGCCGTTCACGAGATCGGCCACCCAGCCGACCTTGTCGACCGGGCCGTCCCGGCCGTTCGCAACGTCTGGATCGAACGATCCGCTGCACAGCGCGTCGCCGTTAATGTTTGCGTACGTCTGGAACCCGGCCCCGAGCGAGCGAAGCTCGGCCCGGCACTTCGCCTCGCGCCCGCTCTCCCGCGCGGCGCTCACTGCCGGCAGAAGAATGGCGATAAGCAGCGCCACAATGCTGATGACAACAAGCAACTCAATAAGCGTGAATCCGCCCGCCCTTCGCGCCGCCAAGCGAGTGTTCATACGTTTGCATACCTTCCGTGTGCCAGGAGTTTGCCACCGATCTCCGCGTCCGGAACGAAACGCCGCCGCCTGGGACCCGCCATACGCGCTTCGCGGCGAATCCGGAATCCGACCGGCGCCCGCCCACCGCGTCCGCGGCGACCGTCCACCTCAGCGGCGGCGGCGAAACAGGGCCACGGCGCCCAGCCCAAGCAGCGCCAGCGATGACGGCTCGGGGATATTGGGGACATGACGCCCCGGGCTTCCAATGTCGCCCTGCGCCGACATCACCGACCCCTGAAGGTCGCCGATCGAAGACAGTGTCCAGTCTGACAGGTCGTTCTCGCCGAAGCCGTCCGCGCTGACCCAGCCGCTGAAGTTCTGCGTACGGATCGTGCCGGGGAAAGTCTGGTCGCCATAGGTCAGCCGATCGATCAGGTCGCCCCGGTAGTTGTAGAGATTGATCTCGTCGTTTCGGCCGAGGTTCTCGGTGTTGCCGCCGATGATCTTCACCGTCCCCCCGAGCGACCAGCCGCTGTTGAACGCCCCTGCCGTCGACTCCGCGAGGATTACGCACTCGCCGGGCATGACCATGCCGAAAAGGCTCAGGTCCACCGAACCCGGCGTTTGCGTGCTGTCGTCATAGCTCCAGCCGGTCATATCCGTCGGAGTCACCCCGATATTGCAGAACTCGATGTATTCCGACGTGCTGCCGGAATACATCCACTCCGTTATCCTCATGATTCCGGCCTGCGCCGACGACGCGCTGGCCAGGACTGCCGCGATTGCGATTGCTCGTGTCACGCTTCCAACCTCCGATTCTTCACTTTCCGGATTCGCGCGGATCAGGACGCACTTGGACCTGCACGCGAACATGCTTCATTCAAGCGGCCGAGACCCGGCCGATCCGAACAACGAAGACCCTACCGACGAGGTGTGAAGGACTAATTCAGACAGGATTAAGTTCCTGTTAAGCGTGTCGTCCGGCAGAGGTTCGGATGCCCTGAAACAGTACAAACAGACACGAGGCCCAATCTGTGTAATTCCTCTCCGATTCTCAGATGCCGCGTCTAAGTGTCGGACGGCAAAGCCATTGCACTTGCAGCCCGGCGAATTGAATGCCGATTGTCTTGTCGAGAGGTTCGAATGGCGGAGAATGGCGGGTAATCTATTCGCTCGATAGGCATGATGGGCCGGGCACACCTCGACGACGCCTGAACACGCCGAGCGCCCCCATCCGGAAACAGGAACCCGCATGAAACCGCCCAATACTTTGTTCAAAGTCGATAACCTGCGAAATGTGGGATGGATAGTCGCCTTCATGGCCGTTCCGGCTGTCGCAGGTCCTCCTGCGGACGCCTTGGCCGAACTCCGCCGGCTTAATCCGCACCTCAAAACAGATGACGTCCGCGAACTTCCCATGAAGGTGCGAAGCCTCGCGAACAGCCCCCACGACTACTTCCGCGGCGCGGCCGACATCTTCTATGAGTGGTGTGCGACCTCGTGCCGCGACTGGATCGACGACAAGAGCGTCTTCGTCACTCTCCACGGCGATGTGCACATCGGCAACCTCGGAACACACCTGCGCGAGGCCGGAAGCGCGCCGATGATCGACTTCGGAGTCGTCGACTTCGACGAGGTCGTGACCGGGCCCTTTCAACTCGATCTCCTGCGCGGCCTGACTTCACTGCGCTTCGCCGCGGCCGAACGAAAAAAAAGGATTGACCCCTCGGACTGGGCCGAGATCGCCGATCGACTGTGCGGTGCCTATGAAGAGGCGCTCTCCGGAGTTGCCCCCGCCGGCCGCGTCGCATCCATCGACGACGTCGCCGATCTGCTCGCCGACGCCGCCCAGGGTAGCTGGAAAAAGCACCTCGACAAATACGCCGACGGCCAGGGCCGCGACATGCGATTCCGCCGTGTGCGACTGAAAAAAGGCGCCATCTCCGACATCATGGAAAGCCTGAGCGCCGCGGAGCGAACAGAGGTCGAGCACGCCCTCTGGAACGCTCGGCTCGCCTGCGACGACACCCCACTGTCCGATACGCTCGCCCTGAAAACCTCCGTGCAGCTCCGCGCCGCAATCCTGGACGCCGCCCGCTGGACCCGCCTCGGCAGCGCCGGCAGCCAGGGCATGCACAAGTACCTCATCCTGCTCCACCTCGGCGGCGCAGAGGGCGCGCCCGCGGCCACGAAGCGATTCGGCGATTCCGACGTCGTCCTGATCGAGCTGAAGGAGGAGCCGCCCCCCGGCGCTGTTCGCGCCGGTCTGCTTAAGGCCGAAGCGTCTCCCGAGCATCGCGCCCGCGAGGTCGCCGCCGCGCATTGCGCGATGTGGGGCATTACGCCCCCGCTCGTCGGCCATGCCCGCATCGGAGACCACGGGTTTCTCCTCCGCCTCAAGGACCCCTGGAGCGAGGAGCTTGACGAAAAGGACTTCAAGAAGAAAAAAGGCCTGCTCCGCGTCGCGGAAATCATGGGCCATGCCGTCGGGCTGGCACACCGCGGCGGCCTCAAGCCGGATACCGATGCCGGCCGGCAGCGCGTCGAGGCCATCCGCCGCGCGGCAAGGTCCCTTCCCGCGCAGGTCCTCGGCCGCAGCCGGGACGCCGAAAAGTTCGTCCGCGAACAGTACGCCGCGCTCCGCGACAATCCCGATGTGAAAAAGATGCGTGCCGTAGCCGAGGCCTTCATCGCCGGGGCCGCGGCGGAGGGCGGCGATTGACCGGCCCGCGCCGCCCCTCTACAGGTACGCCCGCGCCCAGTGCTCCAGAAATAAAAGCGCCCAGAGCTGGCTGCCGAAATCTATCCACGGCCGGCGCTGATGTCGTATCATCCATCGAGCGCCGCGCGGATCCACGATCCCGCCCGATTCCAGCGCGCCGCCTTCCAGAAGGTCGGCCAGCCGCCCGAGCAGGTCGCGCTTGAACCACCGCCGCACAGGAATACGAAACCCCATCTTCGGCCGATAGAGCAGTTCGGGCGGCACATACCGTTCCGCCACCTTCTTCAGCAGGTACTTCCGAACCCCGCCGCGGATTTTCAGCGACGTGTCCAGCCGCGCAGAAAGCTCCGTGACGCTGTGGTCCAGGATCGGCACCCGGCACTCCAGGCTGCACGCCATGCTCGTACGATCCACCTTCACCAGGATGTCGTCCGGCAGATACATCGACAGGTCCACGTATTGCGCGATCTCCACCGGCGGCCAGCCCCACGATACTGCATGTGCCCGGTGCCCGGCGAAGATGTCCTCGCCGCGGTCGCCCACACGGTACGGCTCCGTCAGAAGCCGCCCCAGCAGCCAGTCGCTGCAAAGGACCTGGTGCTCCTCGTGCTGAACCAGCGGCCCGTGCGATGCGTTGCGAAAGCGCTTCAGGAACTTCGCCTCCGGCGAGAAGATCGCCCCGGATGACATCACGATGGCACGATTGCGCGCCCGGCGCAGCCGCCCCGTGTCCGCCGCCGCCTCCAGGACCTCCTCGTATCGACCGTAGCCGGCGAAGCTCTCGTCGCCCCCGTCGCCCGTCAGCACCACCTTGACATGGCGGCTTGCCGCTTCGCAGACCCGGTAGCACGCCAGCGCCGACGAATCCGCGAACGGCTCGTCGAATTGCCGCACCAGCTTCTCGACCGCCTCCATCGGATCGAGCCGCACATGCTCCTCGTAATGCTCCGTCCCGTACTTCTTCGCCAGCACCCGCGCGAACGGAAGCTGATCGAATCCCGCCTCCTCGAAGCCCACCGAGAAGGTCTTGATCGGCCGACCACCGACCTCGCACGCCAGCGCCGTCACCAGCGACGAATCCACGCCCCCGGAAAGAAGCGCACCCACCTCCACGTCCGATTCCAGGTGGCTCTCGACCGCCGCGCGCAACGTCTGGTCCAGTTCCTCCGCCGCCTCCCTCTCGTCCGTGAGCTTCGCCCCCGAATAGTCCAGCCGCCAGTACGACCGCACGTCAATCTCCAGCTTTTCCTTCGCGAGATCCGCCCGCGCCGAAAGCCGGTGTCCCGGCGGAAGCTTGAAGATGTTCTCGTAGATCGTCAGCGGGGCCGGCACGTACTTCCACCGCAGGTATGCGCGAAGCGCCCGGCGGCAAACCGGCGGCCGTGCCGGCACCAGCGCGAGGATGGCCTTCAGCTCGGACGAAAAGATCAGCGAACACGCGTCAAAGTAGTAATACAGCGGCTTGATCCCGTTGCGATCACGGGCCAGCGTCAGCGTGTGCGCTTCCTCATCGAGAATCGCAACGGCGAACATCCCGGCAAGATGCTCGACGAACCGCTCCGCATCCTCCTCATACAGGTGCAGTGCCGTCTCGCCGTCGCTCCGCGTGCGAAACGAATGCCCCCGCGCCGCCAGCCGCGCTCGCAGCGCGCGATAGTTGTAGATCTCGCCGTTGTAGATCAGGTGGACGCGCCCCGTCTCGTTGGTAATCGGCTGATGCCCGCCCGACAGGTCAATGATCGACAGCCGCCGATGCCCCAGGAACGCCCGCCCGCTCGACGCCACGAGCCGCCCCCGGTCATCAGGGCCCCGATGCGCGAGCGTATCGATCGCCCGATCCAGGCGCGCGACGTCCCGGGCGAAAGGAAACGGTTCGACCGAAATGCCGCCGACGATGCCGCACATGCCGCATGATTCCCTCTTGACGACCGCGCGCCGGCATCGTAATTCGGCGCGACGGTATTGGGTAATGGAGAATGCGGGCGCGCAATCGGCTTGCCGGCTCTCGAAAGTTCGCCGAATGATCGCGGCCCGTTCGCCGCAAGGCTCCGCCCCGTTCCATTGACCCGTCGGGCACGACGCCCGGCCCGCCGGACATCGCCTCTTGGAGCCACCGCATGGGTGACAAACCATGCCCGGTCATCCCGGCACCCAAATCCCTCGACCTCCGCCCCGGCGACCGGCCCTGGCCCGGCGCCTTCGACGTGCAGTGCCGCACGCCCCATGCGGATTCAGCCGCCGACCTGTTCCGACGCCCGCTCTCGCCGCGACAAGGCACCATGCCCCTTGTTCTCGATTCCGCCTCAATCCCCTCGGCGTCCGGTTCCTGCCAAATCACCCTTACTGAGCACGAGATTCGATGCACGGCGCACGCTCCGGACGGCTTCCGATACGCGTTTCAAGCCCTCCGCCAACTCGCCACGGAACCCGACATGCCCCTCGGCACGATCGCCGATCATCCGTCCCTCGCGATTCGCGGGTTTCATCTGAACTTCGAAAGCTATCGCCGCATGGACCTCGCCGCCGCCCTGCAGCTCATCGAGACGGCCGCGAAATTCAAGCTCAACACCATCCTCGTCGAGTACGGCCCCCGGTTCCCCTTCGCGTCCTGCCAAGACATCGTTGATGCCGAAAGCCTGACACCCGGACAGATCGCATCTCTCACCGCCGCCGCCGAGGCCCACGGTATCGAACTGATCCCGCTCCAGCAGAGCCTCGCCCATCTCGAATACCTGCTCAGGCACGATCGCTTCGCTCACCTCCGCGAGCGGCCGCCAAAGGTAAACCTCCTCTGCCCCACCCACCCGGAGAGCCTGCCCCTCATCAAGTCGCTCATGTCCGAAGTGCTGGCACTGCACCCGCGCTCAAAATACTTCCACATCGGCGGTGACGAGGCCCGCAAGATCGGCGAGTGCCCCCGCTGCGCCCCTCTCGTACAACGCGAAGGCGTGGGCCAGCTCTACGGCCGCTACATCGGCGAACTTGCCCGCTGGATCCTCGCGAAGGGAAGGCGCCCCATCGTCTGGGACGACACCCTCTGCGCTCATCCCGACGCCCTCGCCCACCTGCCCAGGGAAGCCGTCATCCAGTACTGGGACTACATCGCCGTCGCCAACCCAACCCCCGTCCTGATCCCCCGCATGGCCCATGCCTCGGGCGGCCCGCGCGTGGCACACGACTGGCACTGGTCCATCCCCGGCCGGCGCCGCGCCCTCTCCGATCTCCAGCGCGACGTGATGGCCAGCTACTCCAGGCCCGCCCGCCTGAAGTCCGCCCTCGGCCGCGCGTACCTCAACGAATTCGGCCGCTACCTCGGCCCCGGCTTCCCCCGTCGGCTCCGCGCCCTGCCCTACCTCGAGTACTACCAGGACAACGGCTTTGATGTCATCACCAGCCCCACCGGCATGGGCAACGGCGACATGACCGGCGGCGAGCCCAACTTCCGCCGATTCGAAGCCAACATCGCCACCCACGCGGCCCGCTGCATCGAAAACCGCCGCGCGCTGGGGATCATCACCACCGCGTGGTACAATATGCCGCCGGAATTGCTCGTTCAGCCCCTGATCTGGACCGCCATGAAATCCTGGTGACCACGCCGCCAGGTGCCCATGGCGCGACACTGGAGCCCGACCCGTGCGCTACGCCGAGTACCCGCCGCATCCCCGCCTCGCCGCGCACGTCCGCTGCCTCTGGATCATGGACGACTCCGCCCCGACCCGCCCGGGCCGCGTCGAACGCGTCGTCCCCGACGGATGCGTCGAGATCATCATTCACTACGCCGACCCCTTCCGCTCCGCGGACGACCCTGCCGCAGCCGCCCAGAACTGCCGTGCCCTCGTCGCAGGACAGATCACCCGCTGCCTCCGCCTTCACCCTACCGGGCGGATCGGCATGATCGGCATACGCTTCAATCCCGACGGCGCTGCCGCTTTCCTGCGCCTGCCGATGCATGAACTCTCCGACCGCGTTGCCCCGCTGGAGGATTTCTGGGGCCCCTGCGCGGCGGAGATCGAGGAGCGCGTCGCCGCCGCGAAGACCGACATCGAGCGCGTCCGAGTCGTCCAGCAGGCCCTGATGCACCGCGCCGATCACGCCCGGCCGGCGAATGACCCGGTCCTCGCCGCGTGCGTCCGCCGTGCGATCGATTCTGGCGGAACGGCATCCGTGGACGAACTCGCCGCCCACGCCCACCTCAGCCCCCGCCAGCTCGAGCGGCGCTTCCTCAGCGCCGTCGGCCTGACACCCAAGTTCCTCTCCCGCATCATCCGCTTCCGCAGGGTCTTCGAACAGGTCGGCCACGCCGGGCAGATTGACTGGCGCCGCGCCGCCCTCGCCTGCGGCTATTACGACCAGGCCCACCTTATCCGCGATTTCCGGGCATTCGCCGACCGCCCGCCCGTCGCGTTCTTCTCCCAGGAGACCGGCATGGCCCGATGCCTCACCCAGGGCGCCGCCGCGCCCGCCGCCGATTGACGCCCCCTGTCGCTTTTTTCCAATACAGCCCCGCCGCCGCGCGATACGCTTACCTCGTTCGTGCGAGCCGAGAATCGCCCATGACCCGCCTTGGCAAAGGAGACGCCCTCATGTTCCGCCGCAGCCGCATCGTCACTATCTGCCTCGCCGCCGCGAGCCTCGCCGCCTTGGCCGGCGACAAGCCCCGAAAGCAAAAGCCGCCGAAGGCCTCCGCCGAAGCCTCACACCAGCTCGCCTCACTCTCCTGGATGGAGGGCGTCTGGGTGCGCGAACAGGGCAAGGACCTCCTCGAAGAAAGCTGGTTCGCCCCCCAGGGCGACTCCATGGTCGGCATGTTCCGCTGGATTAAGGACGGCAAACTCTGGATGGTCGAGATGATGACAATCACCATTGACGACGGCGAACTCGTATTCCGCCTCCGCCACTTCGACCGCAAGCAGACCCCGTGGGAGGAAAAGAACAGCCCCATGACCTGCAAGCTCAAATCCATTGCCGACCGCAAAGTCGCCTTCGAACGCGTGGACGGCGAGAAGGCCGGCAGCGGATACGTCATCAGCAGCCCCGGCCCCGACGCCTACGAGGTCAGTCTCCTCGCACCCGAAAACGCCCCCGGCAAGACCCAGACGTTCGCCTTCACCCGAAAAACCCACTAACCCCCCGCCACCCCTTCGGTCTATGATGATACAGGCCGACCCCCGGCGACCGCCCACAGGGCCTCGCCGGGTGCCGGCCGTAAGTCCAGATCTACCGGGACCGGGCGTCCGGGGAGAGCACATCATGATGCGGCGGCTGTTCACAGTCTGCGCGGTGGTCCTTCTCTCTGTAACCGGTTCGCTCAGGGCGCAGCGTCCCTATTCACAAAGCTGGGGAAACACCGACAACCCGCGCGTCAAGATGATCGCCAGGCCCGAAAGCTCCGACTCAAAGTATTACCTCCTGAACCCCGGCCATTACGTTCAGAACCCCTCCGACCGTTCCGACTATTGGAGCCCTCACTACCGGGCATTCCCGGATTACAGTGACGCCCGATCGCCGCGCACGATAAACCCCCTGCCCAGGAACCGCCTCGGCGGCGCATGGGGAGGGGCGCAGGTGGGTTACCCCTATCAGTCGCAATGGAACGACGGCGCCTGCGGCGGCGGCTATGGCTGCGACCACGCCCCGCTCTACAGCGAAGCCGCGGAGGCCTACAACCAGGGCCGTTACGACGCCGACCAGGAGTACCTCTGGGCCATCTCCGCGCAGCGCGCCGGACGCCTCATCAACCAGAGCGCGGACTTCTTCGACGAGGGCATCCTCCTCTTCCGCGACGGACAGTACGACCGCGCCGCCATCAAGTGGCTCGGCGCAGGCGACGTCAACCAGGGCAGCGCTGCCACGCGGCTCCATGCCGGGCACGCCATGTTCGCCCTCGGCCGATACGCCGAGAGTGTCACGCACCTGGCCCGCGCCTTCGAGCTTTCCCCCAGCCTTGCCTACAAGAGCTTCGATATCCGCGATGAATACGGCGACTTGGCCGAGTTCGACCGGCACCTCGCCCGGCTCAAGGACTATGTCACGCGCTATCCGCACGACCCCGCCGCGCGGACCCTCCTGGGCTATGTGCTCTTCTACACCGACGGCCCCGCGCCCGCCCTGCCTCACCTCGAGTATGCCGGCAGGCTCGACCCGAACAGCTTCTTCATCCCGAAACTCTTGACGCTCGCCCGGCAGGCAAGCCCTGCGGAAGGCGTCCAACTGCCGCGGCGCGCAAGCCGCCCCGTTCCCGCCCCCGCCTACCCCGCCGCCGCGCCGGCCACCTCGCCCCGCCGGCAGATTTCCACGCCGCCCCCCTACGGCCCGGCCTTCCGCCCCGCCCCTCCGAAGCCACGCGCCAAACCGAACGCAGACCCCTCCGAAAAGGTAAAGCTTGTCATGCGCTGACCCCCCGCCCCGCCCCCACAGAACCCCGAGCGCCGGCGAGCGGGAATTCCCGGCGCGACCGTACCACACTGAATGACACTTGCCCAGTGCGGCAGACGCTCACCCAAGCCCCCGTCCCAAAGGGACAGCGTGACATCAGCCCGACATGGGAGCAACGGATACGATGTACCCGACCAAGAATCAGTCCCGAAGGGACGGCTGAACCCCGCGCGCCCGCAATCCCCGCCGCGGTCCCAACGGCCACCCATTTTCCCTTGCCCGCCTCACAACCTGCGCAATCTGCGGATCACTCGTCACCCCCGGCCGCGCGCTTGAGCGGCACTCCTGTCGCTGTTGCCCCCTGCGAGTGGCGCAGCACTACGTCACCCCGTACACCGCGTCGGCCACAAGTACCCGGCTCGACGCGACGAGGCCGGACGCTTCAAGAACCGCCAAGGCGCGATGAGGACCCTGACCCGGACCCGACCGAGCCCGCCAGGGCGGACCAGTTCCTGAGAACCCTCGGCACGACCAGAATCGAATATCCGATCAGGTAGCACGCCGACAGGACGAGCAGAACAATAAGATTCCTCGTCGTGCCGCGCGGAACGGCAGGATCCAGTACTGCCTCACTGAAGTCATGGGGATTCACGAAGCACGGAACGCTCTGCCCGCTCTCAAAGGCCGTTTTCAGAACAAAGCCCCAGTGGTCTTTCCATTGGTCGTCACCGAGTACGATTGCAATCCGAGTGCCGTCATGGCTGCGCTCTCCAACCTGATACGTGTATTTGCACTTCAGCGTCTTTCGAATCCCGCGCCGGCTCGACTGCTCTGAGAATTCGACCTTCTTGATCGTCGCCGTGGTCGCGATCCAGTCCGTCGCCGGATTCGGGGAGAGCATGACGCGCCCGCCCTGCCAGATGGACCAGACCAGCAAACCCGTGAACAAAGGAACTCCAAGATGGGCTCGAAGATAGGATCGCGACGTCTCGGAGGTCGGCATGAATCGTTCTCGCTGGGACACTGCCACTTAAGGCGATTGTCTCTCAAAAATGTACGTGTGCACACTACCATTGGCGTCCCGAATGTGATCTACAAAAGACAGCCTCCATCCCTGAGAGCCAAGGTAATTTAGAATCCTTGTTTGACTGCCTTCACCGGGTATCTTCATCTTAGTCGCCAGCTCCACCATGTCGCGCGCCTTGGTGGTTTGATCACTCGAGTCGATGAATACGACCCTACTTTCGTCCTCGATTGTTAAGACGGCAATGCTGCAATACTCGAATCGCAATTGCCGTTTGGGCTTGGATTTGTCCGCGCCAATTACAAGTGCGCTAAGCATTGCCAATACACACAGAACACAAAGCCCGATTGACCTGGAGCCGTTAAGCGACATGACGGGTACTCCTTAATGCGGATAACCTCTAAATCCGAGCGCACTTGAATAGCTAGAAGCTATCCTGCTTCGTTGAAAACATCTTGACTTTGAGGCATTGATTTTGTAAGCACCGTTCATGGCGAAGAATACGAATCTCCTGTTGAACGTCGCGGCGCTGAGCATGAAGACCGCCGGACGATGTCTGCTGCCCTAC
>QEVG01000017.1 GCA_003576905.1 Planctomycetota bacterium
GTTGTTCAGGTTCCATTCAGCCTTCCTGCGCAAGAAACGCCGTTTTTCAGGATAAAAATAATTTGTGCATGCCCCCGTTCAGGTTTCTTATCCGGACCCGCGCCAGGCTGCGCACGGTCGGCAGCGCCCGCCCTTCGTTCCATGTTACCGAGGCGGATTTCTTCGCTCCGCCCCCTCCCTCGCCGGACCAGGACTTTTCAATTATTATGTTCGCCCCCATCGAAGGGAATGCCACTGGATATCACCGGCCGGTCAGCGGCCCTCGCAGCCGGAAATCGCGCCTGAGAAAGAACGAAAACCATGCAGATTCGCAACCTTGCCATCATCGCCCACGTGGACCACGGAAAGACCTCGCTTGTCGATTGCCTCCTTCGCCAGAGCGGCATGTTTCGCGAAGGCACGATGACCGGCGAGCTGATCATGGACTCCAACCCCCAGGAGCGCGAACGCGGCATCACCATCTTCGCCAAGAACTGCGCCATTCGCTACAAGGATTACAAGATCAACCTGATCGACACGCCCGGCCACGCCGACTTCGGCGGCGAGGTGGAGCGCGTGCTGAAAATGGCCGACGGCGTGCTTCTCGTCGTCGACGCCTTTGAGGGGCCGATGCCGCAGACCCGCTTCGTGCTCAAGAAGGCGTTCGAGTATCACCTCAGGCCGATCCTGGTCATCAACAAGATCGACCGCCCGGACGCCCGGCCGAAGGACGTCCTCGACGAGACGCACGAACTGTTCCTGGACCTGGGGGCCAACGAAGAGTGCCTCGACTGGCCGGTGATCTACTCCTCGGCCAAGATGGGCTTTGCCCGGCGTCATCTAATTGAC
This sequence comes from Planctomycetota bacterium, assembly GCA_003576905.1. GTDB lineage: Bacteria > Planctomycetota > Phycisphaerae > UBA1845 > UTPLA1 > UTPLA1. Next base: position 829 of record QEVG01000017.1, read on the forward strand.
ACCAACAACGACATTGAGCCGCTCTTCGAGGAGATCATCCGCAGCGTCCCGGCGCCCTCGGGCGAGGTGGAGAAGCCGGTGCAGATGCTCGTGGCCTCGCTCGACTACTCCGAGTACGTGGGCAAGATCGGCGTCGGACGCATCTTCAACGGCGTGCTGCGGAGCGGGCAGGAGATCATGCTCATCTCGCGCGACGGCCACCGCTGCCAGGAGAAGGTCGACACGATCTACACCTACGAAGGCCTGGGACGCAAGAAGACCGACGCCGCCGAGGCGGGCGACATCATCGCCGTCACCGGCCTGCCGGACGTCGGCATCGGCGACACCATTACGTGTCCGGAGGACCCGCACCCCCTGCCGATCATCCCGGTCGACGAGCCGACGCTGACAATGGTGTTCTCGGTGAATACGTCGCCATTCGCGGGCCGCGATGGGGAGTTCCTCACCACCCGGCACATCCGCGACCGGCTGATGAAGGAGCTTCAGTCAAACGTGGCCCTTCGCGTGGAGGACATGCCGCAGAAGGACAGCTTTCGCGTGTCCGGGCGGGGCCTGCTGCACCTGGGCGTTCTCATCGAGACGATGCGCCGTGAAGGGTACGAGCTGATGGTGGGCAAGCCGAAGGTGATCTACCGCGAGATCGGCGGGAAGAAGTGCGAGCCCATCGAGTACCTCGTGGTCGACGTGCCGACCAGCATGTCGGGCGCGGTGATTGAGCTGGCCGGCGGCCGCCGCGGCGAGATGCTCAAGATGGACACGAAGGAAACCATCTGCCACCTGGAGTTCACCATTCCGGCGCGCGGGCTGATCGGCCTGCGGACGCGCATGCTCAACGCGACGCGCGGCGAGGCGATCATGCACCACTCGTTCTACGAGTACGAGCACCTGCGCGGGTCGATCCCCACGCGGCACGCCGGCGTGATGGTGGCCATCGAGTCCGGCCGCGTGACGGCCTATGCCCTGGAAAACCTGGCCGACCGCGGCGTGATGTTTGTCCGGCCGGGCGACGAAGTCTACAAGGGACAGGTCGTTGGGGAACACTGCAAGGACGACGACATTGATGTCAACGTCTGCCGCGAGAAGAAGTTGACCAACATCCGGGCCGCCTCGGCCGACAAGACCGTCGTGCTCAAGCCGGCGCGGGACTTGAGCCTGGAGGCGATGCTGGAGTACATCGAGGACGACGAGTGGGTGGAAGTCACGCCGAAGATCTGCCGGATGCGCAAGCGCCTCCTGGATCCCATCGAACGAAAACGCGCCGTCCGCGCCGAGGCGAAGGCGGAATAAGCAGCCGGGCACAGCCGGCCCGCGCCGCCGGCCGCGCTCCGGTCCCGATCGCGATCGCGCGTGCAGTCGCCCGTCAGAACTTCACTTTCGGGGCTTCCTTGGCCTCGGTGCCGGCCTCGAAGTAGTCGGCGGCCTTTGCGCCGGACCAGCTTGCGTACAGGGAGCCGGGGAAACCGCGAATGTAGCTGTTGAGCTGCTGCGCCGCCTCGTTGTACCGCTTTCGCATTTCGCCGATGCGGTTCTCGGTGCCCTCCAGTTCGACCTGAAGCGCGCGGAAGTTCTCGTTGGCCTTCAGCTCGGGGTAGCGCTCCTGAATGACAAGCAGCCGCGAGACGAAGCTGTCGAGCGCATTGTTGGCCTTGATCTTGTCCGCATTGGTGGCCGCGCCGGTGTAGGCCTTTCGGGCGTCCGCGATGCCCTGGAGAAGTTCCTTCTCGTGCGTGGCATAGCCCTTCACCGTTTCGACGATGTTCGGAATCAGGTCGAAGCGGCGCTTGAGCACGACCTCGACGTCGGCCCACGCCCGCTTGACGCCTTCCTCCAGCGTGATCGTCTTGCGGTAGCCGCCGTAGGCGCAGCCCCCGGCAAGAACGCCGCCGCCGATGACCAGAACCACAAGAAGAAGTAATGCCTTGCCAAGACCTTTCATGGTGCTACCTCCGCCCCCGCTGAGTGTTGCTCCGCAGGAGCCGCAATATTTCGCATTGCCCGAATTGCTTTGTCCGCATTTCTCACAGATTGCCATGTCACCAACCTCCGCCGGCGCCGCCGCCGCCGAATGAGCCGCCGCCTCCGCCGCCAAACCCCCCGCCGAATCCGCCGCCGAAGCTGGACCCGCTGGACCAGCCGCCGCGCCCCGACCGCCGGCCGCCGCCGAGCATCTGGCTCAGCAGCATCGTCGTCAGCACGTCGCCCGTGCTCCACCCGCGACGGCCCCTGCGCCGCCCACGGCCGATGTTTCCAAGGACAATCGCGAACACGATCAGCGCGATGAATGTCAGCACGCCGCACGCCGACGCCGCGCCCTTGCCGGATCGACGAGACCGCGGGGCCTGCATGTTTACGCCGGATGTGCTGGAAAGTGCGACTCCCGCGTCTTTGGCCACGGTGCTCGCCAGCGCCGTTGTTCCGATCAGAATTCCCCCGGAGAAATCCCCTTTCCGGAAGTAGGGCACAAAGTACTTCTGGGCGATCGTGTCGCAGTAGAGGTCGGGAAGCGCCCCCTCAAGGCCCTCGCCCGTGACAATCCGCCATCGGCGATCGTTCACGGCGATGAGAACCAGGCAGCCATTGTCCTTCCGGGCGTCTCCAAGCTGCCAACGGTGCGAGGTCTCCATCGCGTATTCATAGTGATCTCGCCCGTTGGTGGTTTGGATGACCAGCACCTTGAGCTGTGCGCCGGTCTTCTGCTCCAGTTCCAGCAAGATGCTGTTGAGCCGGTCCTTGTCGGACTTCGAGACGACGCCTACCTCGTCGATTACCCCGGTGCGCGGTGTCTCATCGGCCAGCGCGGGCGGTCCCATCGTCATCACGAAAAAAGCCACGGACGCGAAAACGCCCGCCAGCCGCGGAAACCGAATGGGCAGCCGCGAACGATCCGCTCGGGCGGCGGCCGCCGTGATTGCTCTTGGTTGGTGGAGACATCGAAAACCCGTCATCTCAGTGCGTACTTCCCTCCAAGCTCTTATTCGCGGCCGCAGCAAGCGCCTCTGCATCGTGGTACAGCGCGGTGAACTCCTCCCAGCTCCCCTGTGAATCGGGCCGGATGGCCTCTCGGATGCCGGGCAGACTGCGCCCGGCTCGCTCCTCGCACCTTTCGAGGGCCGCCGCGACGTGCTGGAAAGACTTGTGTCCCGCAAGCCAGAGCAAACCGCGAATCGTGCGCAAAAGGTGATGGCCGATATCGTGTTCGAGCTCGACGAGAAAGTCGGAACGCCCGGATGCGGCGAGGAGCCCGTGCCGCAGGCGAATGAGAATGCGCTTCAACTCGCGTTCGCACTGCAGGCGCAGATGCTCCGGCTCAATTTCAAGCCCGGCGAAGTGATCGGCGCCGCACAGCGTGGTACGGAGTTGCTGAATCTCCAGCATCTCGAGGGGGAACGTGTCGAGTGATGATGTGATGTACTCGGGCGTCATGGTGAGCGGCGCGGCGATGCCAAGGCGTCCGAGATGCGGGCCGTGCTCGGCCAGCCGGCGCAGAAAGAGCATGTCCACCTTTTGCAGCACGACCACGGTCGTGGCCGACAGGCCTGACTCGGCAAAGCCGGGCTCCAGCACGGGGCCGAAGGCAGTAACGCCGAGCAGGTCACCGCCTGCCAGTCCTTCGAGGAGCGCGCAGAATTCGCTGAAGGGCCGTCGCATCGCCGGCGGCACGCCGATGGGTCCCGCGTGGGGAGATTCGGTCGCAGCAGGCACAGTGTATCCCGTTTTGGTGTTCATGAATCGTCGGTTCCTTCGCAGCGACGCCGCCGGTTTTCAGGTTCGACGCGCCGCGAGCAAGGTAAGAATAGTAGATACCGGGCGGGCGGGCCATTACAGAATGCGGCATGATTTCTAACGAGGCGGGACGTATGATGCAGGGTCATGGACCTCTTTTCCGCCAAGCGCCAGGCGGCGCTAAACCGCGTGCAGCCGCTGGCGGTGCGCATGCGCCCGCGGAGCCTCGACGAGTTCGCCGGACAGCGACACTTCCTCGGTCCGGGCAAGCTGCTTCGCAGGCTTCTGGACGCAGACCGGTTGTCGAGCGCGATTTTCTACGGTCCGCCGGGCACGGGGAAAACGACGCTTGCGCAAATCATCGCGAACCATACCCGGGCGGCTTTCGAGGCGGTGAACGCGGCGGGGGTCGGCGTGAAAGAGGTGCGGGAGATCCTCCAGCGGGCGCGCGACCGGCTGGAGGAGGACGGGCGGCGCACGGTGCTCTTTCTCGATGAGATTCATCGGTTCAACCGCGCCCAGCAGGATGTGCTCCTGGGGGACGTCGAAAACGGAATTGTCATTCTGATCGGGGCGACGACGGAAAACCCCTTCTTCAGTGTAAACTCGCCGCTGGTCTCGCGAAGCCAGATCTTCCAGTTCGAGCCCCTTTCGGAAGAGGACATTGCGGAGCTTATGCGCCGGGCGCTAGCGGACACGGAGCGCGGGCTGGGTCGGTTTCATGCCACAATCGCCGAAGACGCGCTTTCCTTTCTGGCAACGACCAGCGACGGCGATGCTCGAAGGGCGCTGACCGCGCTGGAGGTCGCGGTGCTTTCACAGCTGGATTGCACCGAGCAGGTGGGGAACACAGGGTCGGCGGCCAAGGCCCCGATACAAATCACGCTCGAAGTGGCCCAGGATTCGATCCAGCGCAAGGCGATCGTCTACGACGGCTCGGGCGACGAGCATTACGACGCGGCCAGCGCGCTGATAAAGTCCATGCGCGGTAGCGACCCGGACGCGGTCGTTTACTGGCTGGCACGCATGCTGGAGGCCGGCGAGGACCCGCGTTTCCTGGCGCGGCGGATCGCGATCTGCGCCGCGGAGGACGTGGGCAATGCCGATCCCATGGCTCTCGTCCTGGCCAATGCCGCGGCGCAGGTGACGATGCTCGTCGGCCTGCCCGAGTGCCAGCTTCCGCTTGCCCAGGCGGCGATCTACATCGCCTGCGCGCCAAAGAGCAACGCAAGCGCGATGGCGATCTGGACGGCGGGCAGCGACGTGAAGAACGGCCGCACGCTGCCCGTCCCGAGGCATCTTCGGGACACGCACTACCGGCAGGCCGGCCGCCTGGGCCACGGCGAGGGATATCAATACGCCCATGACGCCCCGGACGGCATCGTCGCCCTGGACTATCTCGGCGTGGAGAAGACTTACTACGTCCCTACCGACCGAGGCCATGAGCGCGTCATGGCCGAGCACCTGGAGCGATTCAAGAAGCTGCGGGCGGGGGCGGGCGGCACCGCGAGCGACGCCACGCCTTGACCCGCCCGGCACGCTCAGCTATCATGTTTTCCATGAACGGCGGTACTTCGTTCCCAGGATCGTACATCACCGCGCGGCAATCCGCCGTGTTCGCGGAAATCTTTTGCTGCGCTTGTTGTCGCTGTTGTTGTCGAACCGGCCAAGGGGGAGCCACCTGACGGCAGCCGCGCAGCATGAATCCCGCAATGGCGGGATTTGAGATTGCATGAACGGCCCTCAGGTTGGTTCCTGAGGGCCTTTTTTATTGGCGTGAAGGGGTCGTACCGTGGGACTGCCCGTGATTCAGGAAGCGCGGCCGCCGCGCATCGGCGAGGCCAGCCCGCCGCACGAGTTGATCGAGTGGAGTCTGCGCCATTTCGCGGGCCGGCGCTTGGAGATGAGCACTTCGTTCGGCATGGAAGGCTGCGCCCTGATCGATATGTACGCGCGGCACGGCGTGCCGCTGACGGTGTTCTACCTCGATACGATGTTCTTCTTTCCCGAGACCCACCGGCTGCGCGAGCGCATGATTGAAAAATACCCCCACCTGACATTTGTCAATCGCGGGACCACCCTGACGCCGGAAGAGCAGGCCAGGCTGCACGGGCCCGAGCTCTGGAAGACGAACCCCGACCTGTGCTGCCGCATTCGCAAGGTGGACCCCATGAAAGACGCACTGGCCGGCGTGGACGTGTGGATCACGGCGCTGCGACGCAGCCAGTCGGAGACGCGGGCGAATATCCGCGTGCTCGAATGGGACTGGAAGTACCATGTACTCAAGTTCAGCCCGATCGCGGCATGGAGTCGCCGCGACGTGTGGAGCTACATTCAGGAGCGCGGCGTGCCGTACAACGAACTTCATGAAAAGGGCTATCCCACGGTCGGCTGCACACATTGTACGATCCCGGTGGAAAGCGTCGTGCTCGGTGACTATTCGCGCGACGGGCGATGGGCGGGCAAGGGCAAGACGGAATGCGGACTGCACGGCGAAGGGATTTGACCAACCAGCGGGAGTGAAACGCGCCATGTCTGACGAAGCGTCGAAGAAAGAATCCAAGGTCGAGGCCCAGAAGCGCGGCAGCCGTCATTTGCGCGGGACAATAAAGGAAGTCCTGGCCGGCCCGGCGACGCACTTCGATGACTCCGACGCGAACATTCTCAAGTTTCACGGTTCGTATCAGCAGGACGACCGCGACGAACGGCGCAGCCTTCGCGACACGGGAATGGAAAAGGCCTACCAGTTCATGGTGCGCGTGGCGATCCCCGGCGGGTCGATCACGGCGGATCAGTATCTCGCGCTGGACCGGCTGGCGGACTCGCACGGCAACGGCACGCTGAGGGTCACGACGCGGCAGGGTTTCCAGTTTCACGGCGTTCTCAAGGGCGCACTCAAAGAGACCATCGCGTCCATTAATCATGCCCTTCTCACGACGATCTCGGCGTGCGGCGACGTTGAGCGCAACGTCATGGCTTGCCCGGCCCCGCTCGGTGACGAAGCTCACCGGGTACTTCAGGAGACGGCGCGCGAGATCGCGATCCAGCTTCGCCCCGCGAGCCGTGCATATTATGAAATCTGGCTGGACGAGGAGGAACTGGTCCACACGCAGGAGACCGAGCCTTTCTACGGCGAAACGTATCTGCCGCGGAAATTCAAGACCGGCATCGCGCTGGACACCGACAACTGCGTGGACATTTACTCGTACGATTGCGGGCTGATTGCGATCGTCGAAGGCGGGCGCGTCGCGGGCTTCAATGTCGTGGTCGGCGGGGGCATGGGCATGACGCACGGCAAGGCGGACACGATCGCGCGGCTGGCGTCGCCGCTGGGCTTCATCGAGCCGGGTCATGCCGTGGAGGCGGTGAAGGCGGTCGCGGCGATCTTTCGCGATCACGGCAACCGCGCCGACAGGCGGCACGCGCGGATCAAGTACCTGATCCATGAGTGGGGCATGGATCGGTTCACCGAGGAGTTTCAGCGCCGCGTGACTTTTCGGCTTTCACCGTGGCGGCCGTTGCCGCCGGCCGCGTATCACGATCATCTCGGCCGCCATGCGCAGGGAGACGGCAGATGGTTCTACGGCGTCTTTATCGAGAACGGGCGCATTGCCGACCGCGACGGCGCCCGAACCAAGGCCGCGCTGAAGGAAATCATCGAGACACATCGGCCGCGTGTGCGCCTGACACCAAGCCAGAACATCCTTCTCGCCGACCTGACCGAGCCGCAGATTGAGGCGGTCGTCGAGACCCTGGGCCGTTACGGCGTGAAGCGCGTCGAGGAGCTCTCTGCCGCGCGGCGCTACGCGATGGCATGTCCGGCTCTGCCCACCTGCGGGCTGGCCATGTCCGAGAGCGAGCGACTCATGCCGAGCGTCGTGGATGCCTTCGAAGCAGAGCTGGCCGCGCTGGGCATGCGCGACGTGCCGCTGACCCTGCGGATGACCGGCTGCCCCAACGGATGTGCCCGGCCTTACACGGCGGATATCTCATTCGTCGGCCGTCGGCCGGACGTGTATCACGTCTTTGTCGGCGGGGGGCTCGGCGGCGACCGCGTGGCGGATCTGTTCGCGGAGGACATCGCGACCGATCAACTCGTGCCGACGCTGCGGCCGCTGCTGACGAAATGGGCGCGCGAGCGCCGCGGAGATGAGAGCCTGAGCGACTATTACCAGCGTCTGATCGGGCATCCCCAGCGCCGGCAGTATGTCACCGGAAGCGAAACCGCGACGGCGCGCACGCTGTCGCTAACGGTGCTGCCATGATCGACCGGCTGCATTACTTCGGCGCGACGCACCGCACGGCGGCCATTGCCGTGCGCGAGAAGCTCGCCCGCGGCCCGGAACGGCTGCCCCGGATCCTTGCGGCGCTGCGCGGAGCGGCCGGCGAAGCTCTGGTCCTGAATACGTGCGGGCGCTTCGAGGTTTACCTGGCAGCGCCCGATGCGGCGCTCGTCAACAATCCGGCCGCGCGGGCGGCGATTCTGAATCTGCCGGAGGCAACCGCGCGGCTGCACCTGCAAACCCTGAGCGGACGCGAGGCGGTGCGGCATGCCCTTCGCGTGGCAGCAGGACTGGATTCGCGCCTTCTCGGAGAAGATCAGATCCTGGCGCAGGTGCGGTCGGCGTTTTCGCTCGCCCGGCGCGAGAAGGCCTGCGGCCCCCTGCTGTCGGCGCTTTTTCAGGCGGCGATACACACGGGGCGGCGGGTGCGGTCCGAAACGCGCCTCGGACACTACAGCAGATCGTACGCAGCGCTCGCGGCCGTCGCGGCCGTGGATCGACTCGAACGCCTGGATGGGAGCAGCGCCTTTCCGGACGTAATTGTCCTCGGCACCGGCATCCTGGCCCGAGACGTGTCCGAGGAAATTCGCCGGAGGTCGAACGCCGGACTGCTTGTCGTCGGCCGACACATGGACCGCGTGCGGGCCCTGGCGGCGTCATTTCGAGGCGAGCCGCACAGACTGAATGAGTTGCCGGCGCTTCTGCGGCGCGCGGGCGTGCTTGTCGCCTGTGCGACGACGGAGGCGCCTCTTGTCACGCGAAACATGATTCCGACATCAGGGGGTCGGTTGCTCATCGATCTGGGCATGCCGCGAAACATCGAGCAGGCGGCGGGTGAACTGCCCGGCGTGACACTCATCCATCTGGACATGCTGCGGGACGGATCGGCCGTCGAGCGAGAGGCGATCGAGGAGGCAGAGCAGCTGGTCGCCGAGGAACTCACCCGTTATCAGCGCTGGCTGGCGGGCCGGGCACTTGCGCCGCGGATTGTTCACATTCTGGACCACGCCGAAACCGCGCCGGGAGGCGCTTCGCCGGAGCTCCGCCGCGCCCTGCACAATCGGATCATGCGTCTGAAGGAGGAGGCCGCGGCGTGAGTCGAGCGGCGCTCATCCTCGCCGCGCACGGAAGCCGCCACGAGCCCGCGGCGAATGAGCTGCTCCGCGCGTGGGCGGCGACGCTGGCCGCGCGGGGCGGATTCGATGACGTGTGGGCGGCGTTTCATCAGGGCGAGCCGACCTTCGCCGAAGCGCTGGATCAGACCGACGCCGTTGACATCGTGGTCGTGCCCGTGATGACGAGCGAGGGGTATTACTGCGACGAGTACCTTCCGGCAGAACTGGCGAAGAACCGGCGGTACGGATCGGTGCGCGTGCGCGTGACGCCGCCCGTAGGCGTCCATGCGAAGGTGCCGGAGCTGGTGGAGACGCGCGGGCTGGAGCTTGCGGCGCGGTTCGAGCTGGACCCAGGAGTCTGCGGCGTGGCACTCATCGGACATGGAACGCGGCGCAGCGCCGGCAGCCGCGTGGCGACGGCCCGGCTGGCGGAGGCCCTCCGAAAGCGAGGTCGATTTGCCGAAGTCGCCGCGTTCTATCTCGATGAGCCGCCGACCGTTGAGGAAGTACCGATTCACCTGACACGGGCGAACATTCTGGTGCTGCCGTTTCTCATCAGCGGCGGACCGCACGCGGTGCGGGATGTTCCCTCGCGCCTGGGGCTCGCCACGCCCGTGACAGGCGCTCTTCCCCTCGACGGGAAGGCGCACGGCTGCCGCATGATCTGTGACGCGCCGTTTGGCACGGACCCCCGCGTGCTGGAAATCATCGCGGACCTCGCGAAGACCGCCCGATCCGATACCGCGTCGCCGCAGTCGAACGGATCAACCCGATTTCGGCCCGGTCCCGCGGCGCCGCTGAGGCTGCGGCTCGGCACGCGCGGCAGCCGGCTGGCGCGGTGGCAGGCGGATCACGTCGCCGCGCGGTTGCGCGCGCTCGGAGTCCGCCTGGAGATCGTTGAGATTTCCACCGCGGGAGACCGGCTTGGCGATGTTGCGATCGCCGATCTGCCGGGCGACGCCCCCTTCACGGATGACATCGATGCGGCACTCGCGCGCGGAGAAATCGATCTCGCCGTTCACAGCCTGAAGGACTTACCGGTGCGGGCGGCGCTTGCGGTTGCGGCCGTCCTGAAGCGCGGCGAGGTGAGCGAGTCGCTCGTGGCGCGCGCCGACCTGCGCCTTGCTGAGCTTCCGCCCGGCGCGACCGTGGGCACGAGCAGCCCGCGGCGCGTGGCGCAACTGCTCGCGCTTCGACCGGACCTTGTGCCCGTGACGATCCGCGGAGCGGTGGATGACCGGGTGCGCCAGGTTCGCGCGGAGCGATTTGACGCGGCGATCCTGGCGACGGCCGGCTTGTCGCGCCTGGGGCTCCTCTGCGAGGCCGGCGAGCAAATGCCGCTGGATCTGTTCCTGCCCGCGCCGGGGCAAGGGGCGATGGCTGTACAGTGCCGCTCGGATGACGCCGCGACCTTGGAAATGTGTCGATCGCTTGAGGACGCGGAGTCGCGGCGGGCGGTCACGGCTGAACTCGAGTTCCTGCGGCCGTTCGAGTTTGACAGGACCTACGTCGCCGCCGCATACGCCATAGCGAGCGCATTGGACGCGTCGCCATCGAGCGTTCTGCTTCGGGCCCGGCTGCTTTCGCTCGATGGGCAGCAGGTTTGCGACGTATCGGTGTCGGGAAACGATCCGACGGCCGTGGCGCGGCGGGCCATTGACGAGGCGACTGCCCGGCTAGGCCTGTAGGAAACGGTGCGGTGATGAACACAACAGGCGGCAGAGTGTATCTTGTCGGCGCGGGACCGGGGGATCCGGGACTGGTTACCGTACGCGCGCTTGAGCTTCTGCGCGCGGCCGACGTGGTGATTCACGATCGGCTGATTCCGCATGAACTGCTGGACGAAGTGCGCGCCGAGGCGATCGTGATCGACGCGGGCAAGGCGCCGGGCATGCACATGCGGACACAAGTCGAAATAAACGCCCTGCTCGTGGCACATGCCTCGACGGGCCGCAATGTTGTTCGCCTCAAGGGGGGCGATCCTTTCGTTTTTGGGAGGGGATACGAAGAATGGCTCGCGTGCCAGGCGGCCGGCATACATTGTGAGGTCGTGCCCGGCGTCAGCAGCGCGATTGCCGGACCGGCCGCCGCAGGCGTCCCCGTGACGCACCGCGGCGCGGCCCGGAACTTTGCCGTTGTCACGGCGCGAACCGGCGCATCGGACGAGCCGACCGCGCTGGACTACGCGGCCTTGGCGCGGTTGGACACGCTCGTCGTGCTGATGGGCCGGGCAGCTCTGCGGGAGGTCACGACGGAACTGATTCGCGCCGGTCGAGACGCCGGAACGCCTGCGGCATGCGTGCAGAACGCCACGACAACGGCGCAGCGCGTCGTTGCGGCGGACCTGGGCGGCATCGCCGAACGCGCGGATGCGGCGGAACTGGAAGCGCCCATGGTGCTCATTGTCGGAGAGGTGGCCGCATTCGCGACGGGGCTGCCGGACGGCGGTGATGAGCCGGCGAACCGCTCGGCCGGGGGCCGGCGACCGCTGCACCGCCGCCGCGTCGTCGTAACGGGCTCGGCCCGTCTGAATCGCACGCTCGGGCGTCAGCTTCGCGCTGCCGGAGCGAGCGTTCTGGAGTGCGGACTGGTTTCGATTCGATATGGCGTGACGGCGGCGGATCGGGCGGTGCTTGCCCGGGAGATGGAAAGGCTTGACTGGCTGGTGATTGCATCGGCGCACGCGGTGCGTGGCTTTGGCATCGCGATGCGCAGCGCTGCCATTGACCTACGCCAGCTGGCAGGGGTGGGCATCGCCGCAGTGGGCGTTGGCACTGCGGAGGCCCTCGCGCAACTGGGACTTCGCGCGAATCTGATCCCGAACACGCAAAGCGCCGCGGGTCTGGTGGCCGAGTTGGCAAGGAGGGTAAGGGGCAGTCGCATTCTCCTGCCGTGCGGCGACCTGTCTCGACCGGAGCTGCGGGATGGACTCGCGGCCGCCGGCGCACACGTGTCACGCATCGTCGTCTATCGAAACGAGGCTGCGGCAGTGAACGACGCGGTGGCCGGGACGCTGCGCGAGGGATTTGACGCTGTCGTATTTGCAAGCCCGTCGGCCATCGCACGTTTCGGCGCGTTGGGTATTGACGTGGGCGCCGCGGTCGTGGCCTGCATCGGCCCGACGACCGCGCGGACGGCGGCCGCCTTGAGCCTTGCGGCGGACGTCACGGCGACGGAACACTCGGCCGCAGGCATCGTTCGCGCCCTGATTGAGTACTTTTCCAACATCGAGGTGCACACATGACACCATACTCGTTCAAGAGATTCCGCCGGCTGCGCGGAAGGCCCGCCCTCCGGCGGATGGTTCAGGAAACGACGCTTTCGATGACCGACCTGGTGTATCCGCTGTTTGTCGCACAGGATGCCCGCGACGCCGGGCCTGTAAAATCGATGCCCGGCGTGGCGCGCCACGCGCTGGACGGGCTGGAGCGCGAAATCGAGCAGATCGCCGCGCGGCGGATACCCGCGGTCTTGCTGTTCGGGATTCCCGCCCGGAAAGACGATCAGGGCAGCGGCGCCTGGGACCCGGACGGCATCGTGCCGGCCGCGGTGCGGCGCATCAAGGCGGCGCGCCCGGACATGGCGGTGATCGCCGACGTTTGTCTGTGTGAATACACGGCGCATGGGCACTGCGGCATCATCCGCGACGACCGCGTGGACAACGACGCGACGCTGCCGCTTCTGGCGAGGGCGGCCGTCGCTTATGCAAGGGCAGGCGCCGACGTCGTCGCACCCAGCTCGATGATGGACGGACAAGTTGCCACTCTCCGCGCTGCACTGGACGACGCCGGGCACTACGACACGGCGATACTCGCATATGCGGTCAAGTATGCGTCGGCCCTGTATGGTCCGTTTCGCGATGCGGCGGCCTGCGCGCCGAAGTTCGGAGACCGGCGAAGCCACCAGATGGACCCTGCAAACATTCGCGAGGCGCTGGCCGAGGCGGCGGCGGACGCGGCCGAAGGCGCAGACATGCTCATGGTCAAGCCGGCGGGGGCCTATCTGGATGTGATCGCCCGGGTCCGGGAGCATGTGCCGCAGGCGCCGCTCGTGGCCTACCAGGTAAGCGGAGAATACAGCATGATCAAGGCCGCAGCAGCGAACGGATGGATCGACGAGCGCCGCGTCGTGCTGGAGACCCTTACGGCGATACGCCGCGCCGGCGCGGACGTCGTCATCAGCTATTTCGCGAAGGATGTCGCCGACTACCTGGTTGAGTGAAACGAGGAATCATGACCCGCGGCGACGAATTGTTTCACCGGGCACTCCGGCTCTTTCCCGGCGGCGTCAATTCGCCCGTGCGGGCCTTCAAGAGCGTCGGCGGCACCCCGCGAATCATCGATCGAGCGCGGGGCTGCCGGCTTACCGACGTCGATGGGCGCAACTATATCGACTACATCGGCTCCTGGGGACCGATGATCGCGGGGCATGCCCATCCTGACGTGATCCGTGCGATACTCAGATGCGTGCAGCACGGCACGAGTTTCGGCACGCCTTCACCGCCGGAGATTGAGCTGGCGGAGGAGATCATCGCCCGGATGCCCGGCATTGAGAAAATCCGCTTCGTCAACTCCGGGACCGAAGCGGTGATGAGCGCGATCCGCCTTGCACGGGCGGCGACGGGGCGGACGCATGTCGTCAAGTTTGAGGGCTGTTACCACGGCCATGCCGATTTGATGCTGGTGAAGGCGGGATCAGGTGTGGCCACGCTGGCTCTACCCGATTCTCCGGGGGTCACGCGCGGCAGTGCCCAGACAACCCTGGTCGCGCCGTACAACGACCTCGCCGCGGTCGAGCGACTGTTTGAGAGGCATGGCAGTGAAATCGCCGCGGTCATCATTGAACCGATCGCAGGCAACATGGGTGTTGTCCCCGCGGACGAGGATTTCCTTCACGCGCTCCGCTCGCTCACTGCCGAGCGCGGGGCACTCCTTATCTTTGACGAAGTCATGACCGGTTTTCGGGTTACGCCGGGCGGGGCGCAGGCGTTCTACGGAGTCTCGCCGGATCTGACCACGCTTGGGAAAATCATCGGCGGCGGGATGCCGGTGGGAGCGTACGGCGGGCGGACGGATCTCATGGACCTGGTTGCTCCCGCGGGAAGCGTCTATCAGGCCGGAACGCTTTCGGGAAACCCGCTGGCCATGAGCGCGGGACTGGCGACGCTTCGCCTTCTCGACGACGCCGCGTACGTGGGGTTGAAGATGGGATCGGCGAGGCTGCAACACGGGCTTGAAACGCTGCTGAAACGCAAGGGCGGGCCGGGCGTGGTCCAGCGGGCCGGCTCCATGCTCTCCCTCTTTTTCATTGACCGGCCGGTTCGAAACTTCACCGATGCCCGGGCGGCGGATCATGCGAAATTCGCGGCGTTCTTTCACGGCATGCTGGAGCGGGGTGTGCACCTGCCGCCCAGCGGGTACGAAGCATGGTTCGTCAGCATGGCACACGACGATGCGGCAATTGACGAAACGCTCGACGCGGCGGCTGATGCCCTTGCACGCCTGTAGCAGCACTGATGGTTATGATGTCGGGCGATGCACCTGAACCTGCCCTGCCCATTCTGCAAAAAATCCTTTGCGCCGGATGCGCCGCCGGTCAACGATGAGATTACCTGTCCACAGTGCCGACGGCGTTTCAGTATCCATCGTGACGGTGCAATCACCGCTCCCCCCGCGACTTCGACGGCGTATCTGCCGGACACCCGGCGCCTCCGCTTCACATTCTCCTGTTCACGGTGCAGCAGCGTCCTCGAGGCGACCGACGACCTGTGCGGTAGGCCGGGCCGATGCCCGACCTGCGGTGGTGTCTTTCGTGTCCCGCCGATCGATCCGCAGACCGGCCTTGCGGCCGGACGGGCCCTCGTGGAAGACGACGGCCAGCTTCCGACCCCGATGCACGCATACGCCACCGCGGGTGCTCGGGCGCCGAAGATCATCACGCGCCCGGACGGCCAGCAGGTGATCGTATGTCCCCGGTGCGGGCGCGCGGGCGCGGTCGATGCGAATCTCTGCGGCGCGTGCGGCATGCCGTTCACGATGGAAGGCGCGGAGGTGATCATCCAAACGGGCGGCGGACCGGAAGCCAACACACTGGCATCGGCTGCGCTCACCGTCGGAGTGCTGTCGATTCCGACGTTTTGCGTGCCGGTCCTGGGTGTCGTCGCGGTTGTGCTGGGGTTCCTGGCGATCCGGCGGGCGGAGACCTATGGTCCGGGCGCGCCGGGCCGACGGATGGCGCTGGTCGGGGTCATCTGCGGCCTGCTGTCCGTTGCGCTGTGCATCGTGCGGTACTCGATCTAAATGCGGTGTCGGCCCGTGACTGGTCGAGTGATCCGGCCATGGCGGAGCCAACCGCGCCGCCGCCGTGCGGCGGAGGCCCTCGCCGAGCATCTTCTGCGTCACTGGGTACCTTCGGAGTCTCCTACATGGGCCGCATCGTTGCAACCTGCCGCACCGTGCCGCGTATGATAGCCTCGGCGGCGACCGATCGACCCGCGTGAAAGGGATGAAAATGGCGACTTCGCGGAATCTCGACTTGCTGGCGCTTCTGCAAGGCATGGCCGCCGCGCAGGCCTCCGATCTGCATCTTGTGCCGGGTCATCCGCCGATGTACCGCGTTCACGGCGAACTGAAGCCCGCGGCGGAGTGCGCCATTCCGTCCGGGAGCGTTCTTTCGCTTCTGGAATCCGTCGCGCCGGAAGAAACCAGGCAGAGCCCCGGCGCCCGCACGGACGTCGACTTCGCGCTCGCCCCGCCCGGTCGGGAACATCCCCTGCGGTTTCGCGTCAACGTGTTTTCCGCACGGGGCGACCACGGCGCATGCTTCCGCGCAATTCCCGAGCACATTCCATCGCTCGGAGAGCTGGGCTTCCCAGCCGAGCTCGCCGAGCGCGTGACCGCGTACAAGAGCGGGCTTGTGCTGCTGACCGGCATTACCGGCAGCGGCAAGACGACGAGCCTGGCGGCGCTGATCCAGATCATCAACAGCCGCGGCGGCTGCCGGATCATTACGGTCGAAGAGCCGATCGAATATGTCTATCCGATCTGCGCGGCCAGCGTCGTGACGCAGCGGGAAGTGGGCCGCGACGTGGCGAGTTTTTACGACGGCCTGCGCTTCGGACTGCGCCAGGACCCGGACGTAATCCTGGTCGGGGAGATTCGCGACCGTGAGACGGCGCAGCTCGCGCTCAGTGCCGCCGAGACCGGGCACCTGATCTTTGCAACGCTGCACACGGCCGACGCGAAAGGGGCCGTCACGCGACTGGTCGATCTTTTTCCTCCCGAGCAGCACGACGACATCCGCACGCAGTTATCGCTGAGCTTGCGCTGCGTCATTGCCCAGCACCTGCTGCCGGCGACGGAGGGCGGACGGCGCGTTCTTGCGACGGAGGTCATGACCGCGAATTTTCCGGTGCGCAGTGCGATACGTATGGGCAAGATCGAATCGCTGGACTCGGCGATGCAGAGCGGACGCAAGGATGGAATGTGGAGCCTCGACGCGGACCTGCGCCGGCTGATGATGGAGGGCCGCATTTCGATCGAAACCGCGCGGGACTACGCCAAGGATCCCAGCGAGTTTGGAAAGTAGCGTCGCCGGGAAAGCCGGCGCAGCCGCAGATCGGCGGCCAATCCTCTGTTGCAAGCAGGCACGAGGCCGAAGGACGTCGGGATGGGCATGGGATTCACGATAGAACCGGCCGATACGCAGGAGATTCAGCCGCTGCGCGAACAGTATCGGCGAGAAATGGACTGCCAGATCATTCACGACTCGCTTCATGCCCGGCCGGGCTGGACGGCTTCATTCCTGATCAAATCCGCCAGCCGCGCGATCGGCTACGGCTCGGTCGCGAAGGGCGGACCGTGGTCGGAAATGCCCGCGGTGTTTGAGTTCTTTCTGCGGCCCGATTTCCGGCTCGAAGCGTTCGAGATTTTTCGCGCGTTTCTGGACGAGTGTCGCGCGACGCGGATGGAGGTGCAGAGCAACGATCAGCTGATCACCGTCATGCTGCACACATTCGCCCGTGACATCACCAGCGAAAAGATCCTGTTTCGCGACCACCAGACAACCACGCTCGTGCGGCCAGGGGCCGCTGTTCGTAAGACGGAGCCGGGAGATATCGGGATGTTCGAATCGCTCGGGTTCGATGCGCGGGCGGATTGGGTTCTCGATTTCGACGGACGTCTCGCCGGGGCCGGCGGCGTCCTCTATCACTATAACCCACCGTACGGCGACGTGTTCATGGCGATTGCCGAGTCCTTTCGCCGGCGCGGACTCGGATCGCTGCTCGTACAGGAACTCAAACGCGTATGCCGCGAGGGCGGCCACGTTCCTGCGGCGCGCTGCCGAACTGACAATATCGCCTCACGCCGAACTCTTCAGCGTGCCGGGTTTGTGCCCTGCGGTCACATCCTGACGGGCAGGCTCTGCCCGGCGTGAAATCCCACATTGGCAGTTCTCAGGACTCTTACTCGCGCGGGGTCACGGGATTTTTGCTGAGAAACTCGAACGCCTCCTTATCATGCCCCGCGTCCGGCTGCGCCTCGTGCCATCGCTGGTAGAGCTCCGTGATGCGGTCGTGCAGGTCCTTGCAGGCCGGATGGCATGCGCCAATCGCAGCAACGAGGTGCTCATGACTGGCAAGAAGGAGCGACTCGGCTTCGTCAAATTGGCCGGTATCCGCCAGGCAGGCGCCCAGATTGCCTTCAGCCCAGTTGGTGAGAATCGGGTCGGCGGTCTGCGATGCGCGCAGTTCGGCCGCCGCGCGGCGCGACAGCGGCAGCGCCTCGTCCAGCCGCCCCATCCTCCTGAGCACGTCGGCCATCAGAGTACGGACCATGGATGTTTCCACGGCGGAATCGCCAAATCGCTCAATACGCAATGCCAATGTCTGATTCGCGACATCGAGAGCCGCTGCCAGTTCATTCTTCTCATTCAGCGTGTGGATCAGCTCGTACATCGATTCGAGCGTGCGGGGATCCGACGCGCCGAACTCCTCGCGGCACAGCGACAGGTGCCGACGGGCCAGTGCTTCCGCCTCGTCCATTTCGCGGTTCCATCGCAGCCGCCGCGCCAGCGCCCCGAGCACGCCGATCGTGACCGGACTGCGCTCCCCGGTCGCGCGGATCTGCCGCTCGAGGTGATCGCGTGTGGCGGCAATGGACTCGGCGAACTTGCACCGAAGTTCGAGGAGCTGGCAGAGCGATCCGACGAATTCGAGCGTACGGGCGTGGTCCGGCCCGAAAACGCGTGTGCCCCGCTCAACAATGTCGCGGTACAGCGGTTCGACGGCTTCAAGCTCTTCCGGCGTTCGCGCAAGTGTGGCCACATGACTGGCGAATATGATCGTCTGGGCAAAATCGGGCCCGCGGGTGCGGAGCGACGTGGCATAAACGTGCTCAAGCAGCTTTCGCGCTTCGATCATGTTGCCCTTGTGGATGGACAGAATGCCAAGACTTGCGATCGTCCCCAGCGTCTCATCGTGCTCTGCCCCCAGTGTTCGCGTCCTGCCGGCGATCGTCTCTCGAAACAGAGCTTCCGCGGACTTGAGGTCTCCCATCAGGGTTGTGAGCACCGCGACATAATTGAGCGTCGTCAGGGAGTCGGCGTCGTCAGGGCCGAATTGCCGCCGCTGGATTTCGAGAATGCCCCGGAGTTCCGTCATCGCGGATTCGAGATGTCCGTCCTCGCCGGCTGTTTCCGCCAGCGCGAACCGGATTCGCAATGCCTGCCGCGATTCAGCGCCGTATTCTTCGGTTGCCTGCGCCAAGGCGCGCCGGTAGTGCGTCTCGGCGTCACGAGACAACGTCAGCGAACGATAGCCGTTGCCGATTGCCTCTTCCAGCGCAGCCGCTATGCGCGGTTGGCTCTTGAATGCGGTATCAATCCGATCCGACGCACGCCGAAGAAGGTCAACGACCCGTGCGTCCGGCCCCGCGACGGCCGGATCAACGGATTCGAAGATCGACGTCATGAACCGGCTGATCTCGTCGCTGACGGCAGCCTCGGCGCGGGCGTCCTTTTCGGCCTCACGTGCCCGGATGGACTGCCAGACCGTCGCCGCCAGTCCAAGGCACAGCGCGATGAAGATCCCCGCCGCACCTCCGACGATTGCACGGTTGCGACGGGCGAACTTTCGCATCTGATACAGCGAGCCCGGCGGGCGGGCGGTAATCGGCTGATCGGTGAGATACCGCTCAATGTCATCGGCAAGCGCGCTGACGCTCTGGTAGCGGCGCTCCGGCGACTTCTCGAGCGCTTTCAGGACGATGGTATCGAGATCGCCGCGAAGGGCGCGCGACAGGTTGTCGCCCGGAGGCGCCGCGGCGCTGGGGCGGCGAGGAGGCGATTCGCAAATCGAGCGTACCGCCGTCACAGCGGAGGTCCGTGGCACGTCATACGGCAGCGTATGGGTCAGCAACTCAAAGAGAATGACGCCCAGCGAGTAGACGTCGCTTCGCAGATCGACCTCGTCCGCCGCGCCGCGCGCCTGTTCGGGGCTCATGTAAGCAAGCGTCCCGACGAGCCGACCGGTCTCCAACGCGATGGACACGCCGGTCGCGTCAGCGTCGGTGATGCGAGCGAGGCCGAAATCGAGAATCTTCGGCCTTTCGTCCACGTCAATCAGGATGTTGCCCGGTTTGAGATCGCGGTGTATCACCCCGTGCTGGTGGGCATATGCGACCGCCGCGCAAACTTCCAGGAACAACCGCAGCGTGGCGCGCAAGTCGGGCGACTTCTCCCGAACGAACACGCCAAGCGACTCGCCCGCGACGTATTCCATCGCATAGTAGGGCCCCTGCTCTGCCGCGCCCGACTCGTGTATCGCCGTGATGCCGGGGTGCCGAAGCCGGGCCAGCGCGCGGATCTCCCTTTGAAAGAGCCGATGACGGTCGTCGCCGGGCAGATGCTGATCGCGGAGGACCTTCAGTGCCACGCGGCGTTCGGGCTGGTGTTGCCGGGCCTCATACACCACGCCCATTCCGCCGCGGCCGATCTCGCGAAGGATTTCGAAGTTACCGATCCGGCATGGCATGGAGGGAGCCGGAGCGACGCTCGATCGCCATGTTCCCGCGTCGCTCCTGAGTTCGGTGAACAGCGACAGATTCTCCGAAATCTCGCCGAGGCGGCCACGGCATTCTGCGCAGCCGGCGATATGCTCGCGCATCACCCGCGGAGAGCCTGCGGGGTCGGCCGCCAGCTGCTCGAGTTGTTCCAGTTCAGGACATTCCGCAGGCACGCTAAGAATCCTCTTCGAAGGCAGCGCGAAGCTCGCGCAGCCGCGTGCCGACCCGGTGCTTGGCGATGAACACCGCGTTCCGAGTCATGCCGAGTTGCTGGGCCACGGCGACGGGCTGCATTTGCTCAAGCACGACAAGCCGAAACGCTTCAAACGTCTGGGCGGACACTTCGCGCCGGACCTGCTCGAGGCCCTGGCGGAGTACGGCCTCGCGCCATTCCTGGTCCCATTTGTCCTGCACGGCGGTCTTATCCGGCAGCGCTGACCAGAAGGTGGTACCGTCACCCGCTATTCCGACTTGTGCCTCTCGGGCCGCGATCTTTCTCCGAGCCAGAAGAATCTTGTTGTGGGCGATGCCGAACAGGTATTGGCTGAGCCGTCCCCGGCCGCGGTCGTAAGCGTCTTTCCGGTACGACTCGAGGAACGCCATCAGGGTTTCCTGCGCTACATCCTCCGCGTCGGAGGCCGGCAGGCCCAGTTTGAGGCTGAAACGGGCGATTGGTGCACGAAACCGCTCCAGGAAGTCACTCCATGCCGAGTGATCCTGAGCGTTTTTTAGCCGATCGAGGATGGTCGTCGTGGTCAGCCATTCCATTCAGGGGAACCCCGTGGCAACCATGATACCCCACCCAGGAATTTTTCGGCGAACCGTGAAAGATAGGCCCGGCAGGCGAAAAGACTCCTTCAAGAGGACCGCTTTAGGCTGGTGTTATGGGGCATCGAGCAGGCGGTCGGACGTTACTCGGGCGATTTGTGACGCGGCCACGCCGCGAATGTGCGGGAGGAACTAGGATGCGATTTCGATTCGATCAATTCGTTCTGGTTTGCGGGATATTCGCGGTCGTCGGCAACTCAGCCTCAGGACAGTCTTTGAATTCGAGGCTATCTCAGCTCACCTACACCTACGTTTACGGTGCGGGCGGCGACACCCACGTCGGGAACGATCTCATCGAGGACAATTTACTGGTCGAGAGCGACATTGAGCATACGGATTTTTCCGGCAGCACGGCCGGAGTTCTGCCCGGCGACCCGGAGCGCCCCTACACCGCCGGCGTTTCCATCGATCTTGATCACGAATACACGATCGTCGGGCCGTATTCGTCATTCCGATCGATCATCGCCAGCGGAACCACGGATCTGACTTCGTCAGTCTCCGGATTCGGCTCCGCGACCACGAACTCGTCGAGCCCGGGCAACCACCTTATTTTCTATTTCACTGTCGATCACCCGGTTGAGTATGACCTTTCCGGCGCGGTCGCCTCGACCGAACCAAGCTTTGCGACCGCTGTGGCGTTGCAACGCTTTGATGGATTCGCCTGGCAGTACGTCTTCTACTCGGCGTTCCTGCCTGGCAGCCAAGGAGTCTTCGATGCTTCCGGCGTGCTAAGCCCGGGCGAGTACAGGATTCTGGGGTCCATCGGGCAGAATACGTTCGCAAGTGAATCCCATTCGGCTAGCTACAACTACACGCTGACCCTCACCACAGAGGGCGACATGAACTGCGACGGGCGCGTGGATGGCCTTGACGTGCAGGGGTTCGTCCTCGCGCTGCTGGACGGCGCAGCGTACGACGCCGCGTACCCCGAGTGCAGCGCGCTCAATGGTGACATGAACGACAACGGCTCGGTCACTCTCGACGACATACCGGCATTTGTGACGACATTGTTGCCGTAGTGCCCTTCGTGCCCGTCGCTCGTTCGGGAGGAGGCGCTACGGCCCTGAGGGTCACGACCTCCGGGGCGTCTCTGCCGAGCGTCCACGCTGCAAAAGGCGTACGGCGCGGCCGTTACCCGGCGGATGTAAGCTGTCGGGTCGTGAACGGGGCGATGTCCGCGACCGTGGCCTGACCGTCGCCGTCGAGGTCGGCGACAAACCGGCTGCGCAAATCGGCCTCCTCCGGCTGAACGAGGACATCTACGAACGCCTGGATGTCCGCCGCGTTGTAGAGTCCGTCGGCGTTCATATCGCCCGCGTCGGCAGGGACCGGCGGCTGCGCCTCGGGTGTGGCGACAAAGCCGCGATAACACGCCAGCCAGTCCTGGTAATCGATCAGCGTGATCTGCGCGTCGGCGTCGTAGTCGAAGCAAGGCTCAAACGCGGCCTCCGCGGAGTCCGACCCAAAGGCGAGCAGAAACGCCGAGAAGTCCGCCCCGTCCACGTCGCGGTCGAGATCCGCATCGCCGCACACGTCGCAGTCGTCCGGCGTGTTGTTGGCGTTGCAGTCGTTACCCGCCAACTCGTCGGCGTCGTTTACGCCATTGCCGTTGCAGTCGCAGACGACGGGGCCGGTCTCGCAGTCGTCGGGCGTGCCATTGGTGTTGCAATCCGTCTCGCATTCATCACCCACAAAATCGTTGTCGCAGTCCTCCTGGCCGTCATTGGCCGTAAAGGGGCAGTTGTCAATGCAGTCGTTGTGGCTGTCGCCGTCCGAGTCCTCGTCGTCGGGCACGCCGCAGCCGCAGATGCCGGGCTCGGTCTTCAGCGGGTCGTCGGGACAGTTGTCACAGAAATCACCGGTGCCATCGCCGTCGGAGTCCTGCTGCGCGGGATTGGCGCGATCGGGGCAATTGTCGCAGGCGTCGCCGACACCGTCCGCGTCGCGATCGAGTTGGTCCGCGTCGGGAATAAGCGGACAGATGTCGCACCCGTCAATAAGACGGTCACCGTCGGTGTCCGTGTCGCAGGCGTCGTACTCGCCGTTCGAGTCGCAGTCGAGGAACGGGACTTCGCACCCGTCGGGCGTGCCGTTCGAGTTGCAATCAGTGTCGCAGGCGTTCGGCGTACCGTCCGCGTCGCAATCGAGGGCATCATCGTGGCCTTCGCAGGCGTCGCAGGCGTTGCCGAACCCGTCGAAGTCGGTGTCAACCTGGATCGGGTTCGGGACGGCCGGACAGTTGTCCGTGAGATCGAAGATGCCGTCGCCGTCAGTATCATCTTCGACAAAGAGTTCGTAGGTCTGAGCCTCCGATGTAGATTCTGGAAGAAAAATGTTCCCGCTCCCGCCGAATGCGACAAGACGGCTCCGCGATTCATCGTAGGCCATGGCCGTATTGGGAAGCGGGCCGGGTCCCGTTTCGACCAGCTTTGTCCAGACTGCGCCGTTCCAGGTCCAAGTTTCCGAATCGCCATTATTGTCGCCGACCGCTCCGAACAGAGCCACGCGTTGATGGGCGGCGTCGTAGGCCATTGCCGATCGATCGTAAACTCGCGGAGTCACCGCGTCTGTCAGAAGCCAGTCGCCGTCCTTCCAGACCCATGTTGTCCTGCCCGCGATCAGGACGATTTCGCCTCGCGCCCGGTCGAAGGCCATCGAAACGATGCCGCTTGCCGGGGGGCGTTCCCCTGAATGAACCATCCACACCGTACCATTCCAGATGAACGTGTCATTTGTGAGATTGAAGCCGTTCCAGCCACCGAACATCACGGTCTGTCGTTGAACGCTGTCATAGGCCATGGCGGAGTACATGCGTGGGCCCGGCCCGCTCCCGTCGACCACCCGCCTCCAGTTCAGGCCATTCCAGACCCATGTGTCAGCGAAAAGCTGCAATTCAGGATTCTGGCCGCCATACAGCACGATCTCCCTGCGATGCTCGTCCGAGGCCATTGCATGACCGAATCGGACGGCCGGGCCGGGGGTGTTGATGCCCTCCCACACCGAGCCGTTCCAGAACCAGAGTCCTGCGTAATGGGTTGCACTAACTACTGTTCCCCAACCACCGACTACCAGCAGCTTGCTTCGGTTGTAGTCATACGCCATCTCGTGAGCCGACATAGGACCTGGTGAACTGAATGAGACAAACGACCACTCTCCCGCCCCGGTCAGCTCCCACGTTTCCCCCAGCGAATGGAAAGTATCAGAGCCGCCGAACAATACGACGCTTCCCCGGTGCTCCGCGCAGGCCAGGGCGTGCTGTTGGCGCTCCGATGGGCCCAGATCCTGAAGCCGTGTCCATGTTGAGCCGTTCCACTCCCATGTATCGCCGCGCCAGAATCCGTCGTAGCCGCCGAAGAGGACGACCGTCCCGCGGACAACGTGATAGGCCATGGCGTGTCCGGATCGAGGAACCGGGCCGGTCGATGCGGCGAGTTGCCACGTGCCGCCGTCCCACACCCACGTTTCCGCGCTCGTAGGAGAAAATCCGTACTTTCCGCCAAAAAGAACGGTCTGGCCGCGCGCCTGGTCAAATGCCATGGCGTGGGCATCCCTCGGCGAGGGTCCAGTCGTCGCGCGAAGAATCCACGCGTTGCCGTCCCATTCCCAGGTTTCGTTACTCCAAACGTCGGCCCTGCCGCCGAAGAGAACGATCCTCTGTCGCGCCGAGTCGTAAGCCATCGCGTGTCCCATGCGCGGCGAGGGCCCGCTCACGCTGCGCTGGATCCACGTCGCGCCGGTCCACTCCCAGGTATCGGCCAGCAAAGTTCCGTCGCGGACGCCCCCGAACAGCACGACGCGCCCACGCCCCGCGTCATACGCCATGGCATGACCCTCGCGCCTGCCCGGCCCGGCAACCGAGCGCAATTCCCAGGCCCCCTCGCCCATTTCCCACGTCTCCGATAACCCGCCCTCCGAGTCTCCCCCGAACAGCACGAGCTTCTGTCGGGCGGAGTCATACGCCATCGCCCGGTAAGGACCGGGCACGAGCAGACGCTGACGCCGCCACTCAACAAGCTGGCCGTAGGTGGTCGCGTTGAGTGCAAAAAACGCGGCTGAGAAAGCTCCGAAGGCGGCGAAGGGAGTGACCAAAAGTGAACTTCGCAACGGACGACGTTTTGTTATGTGGGAATGAATGGAGATTGCAGCATTGGCCATATTGGAATCACCCGAAAGGGCCTTGCGGCTCGGGATGGGGCCAATGCACCAAACGTCAATCGCGCGATCGCTTTGGCCCAAAAGCGAGGGTCGAAGGTCTGACTGGACAAATCATAGCGCAGCGCCGGCTGCCGTGCGACCTGAGGGCTGGAAAACGCATTGGGTGAACTACCCCCTCAAATTAACCGGGCAGGCCGAGAGACCGTCGATTCGCACGCATCCGGTCGCTAATTCTTAGAAACAAGGAGCTTACGCAAGAAACGCCCCAGCAGATGTTGGCTAATCCAATGGCTTCGGCTCGTTGACAGGCCTTTCCCGGATGGTATCATTGTCCCTTCGCCTCGGGCTAAGCCCGGGCGATTGCCCCTCCCCCATGAGGCTGGTCGATGGCGCCGAAAGGCGGTGGCGACCTGAGGGCATCCGGCACGCGGCCGAGTGCTTTCGCTTCGGGGATGGGCCCATTCGCAGCCGCGTCCAATCAGGCCCAATGGGGCCGCTCTCAAGGGAATCGACGGGTGGCTTTGCCCGGCGGGTTCCTGGCTGCTGTGGAAATCGACAATTGAGTATGAATCGCCCTGATGGCGGTGCGCTGTGATTTTTTTCGCGCGCCTGCCGAGGCGCCCACGGGCTTGTGTCTGCGCTCGTAGATCGTGACGTGCCGGCAGCGGGGCCGACCCAGTGTGCGAAATCAGGATGATGCCCGCGATGGGTGCGGTCGCTAGCACCATACGCCAGGGGTGGCGCTACGGCGGCGGCCAGGGCGAGTGTGAATTGATTTTTCGCGTGAATTCGGCCCGACGCGCGACACAATGTGTTACCCACTACCCGGTAGTGTAACGGTAGCACAACAGGTTTTGGTCCTGTTGGTCGAGGTTCGAATCCTCGCCGGGTAATTCAACGGGCGGAGCGATCAAGGAGCCCTGAGGGACGGATATCCGTGGACGATATGATTCAGACATCCGGCACGGGACGCAGCTTGGCGGCGATCATTCTGGCCGCGGGCCGATCCACGCGCATGATGACCGAACTCCCCAAGGTGATGCACGAGGTCGGCGGGCGTCCCATGCTGGCCCACGTCATCGATGCGTGCCGCGAGGCGGGCATCGACCGGTTTTATCTCGTCGTCGGATTCGCCAAGGAGGCGATCATCTCGGCGTTTTCGCAGGAGCCGGGCGTTCACTTCGTCGAGCAGCGCGAGCAGAAGGGCACGGGCCACGCCGTGCAGATGTGCAAGGAGGCGCTTGCGGGCTTTACCGGAGACTGCGTGGTGATCGCCGGCGACATGCCGCTGATCCGCTCCGAGACACTCAGAAACCTCATAACGGCGCACCGCGCCGCATCGGCCGCGGCCTCCCTGGCGACGACGGCCCTGGCCGACCCGACCGGCTACGGCCGGATCATCCGCGACGCGAAAGGCGATTTCACCGGCATCGTCGAGCACCGCGACTGCACTCCGGAACAGCTCTCGATCACCGAGGTCAACCCCAGCTACTACTGCTTTGACGCTGTCGCCATGTTCGAGGCGATGGATCAAATCAAGCCGAACAACGCCAAGGGCGAGTACTACATCACCGACGCG
Organism: Planctomycetota bacterium; assembly: GCA_003576905.1. Lineage (GTDB taxonomy): Bacteria > Planctomycetota > Phycisphaerae > UBA1845 > UTPLA1 > UTPLA1. The sequence goes on from QEVG01000017.1 coordinate 27,575, forward strand.
CTGACCATCCTCCGCGCCGCAGGCAGAAAGGTCCTCGCCGCGGCAAAGGTCCCGGCCGAGGACGCGACGGGCATCAACTCCCGGGCCGAGCTGGCGATGGTCAACAAGATGATGCAGGCACGCGTCTGCAATCACTGGATGGCCAGCGGCGTGACCCTCATCGACCCCGACAACACCTGGATCGACGGCCGGGCGACGATCGGCGCTGAAACGGTGATTCTCCCGTTCTGTTACATCGAGGCCCACGCGAAAATCGGAACAAATTGCCGCATCGGTCCTTTTGCCCACGTGGCCGCCGGCGCCGTCGTGGCCGACGGCGCGACGATCGGCCCGGGCCTGTTCGCGGCCTTTGATGCCACGGGTTCGACACGTCCGGCGGCCCATCCCGCCGGGAAGAAGACGGTTCAGGTCGTGCGACGACCGCCGGCTCAGTCAGGTTGCTCGTAGGGAGACGAGGGTCATGACGCAGACGAACATGGAATTGAAGGTCTTTTCCGGTCGCGGGAATCCCGCCCTGACCGAGGGGATCTGCAACTACCTGGAGATTCGTCCCGGCCGGGCGCACGCGGAGACGTTCCCCGACGGCGAACTGTTCGTGAAGCTGCACGACGATGTCCGCGGACGCGACGTTTTCGTCGTTCAGCCGACCTGCCGCCCCGTGAATGAGAATCTGGTCGAGCTGCTCGTATTCATGGATTGCCTGCGCCGGGCGAGTGCCCGGCGGATCACGGCGGTGCTACCCTATTTCGGATACGCCCGGCAGGACCGAAAGGACGAGGGGCGCGTGCCGATCACGGCGAAACTGGTGAGCAACTTGATTCGCGAGGCAGGCGCCGACCGCGTGCTGACGATGGACCTCCACGCGGCGCAGATCCAGGGGTTTTTTGACATCCCCGTGGATCATCTTCAGGCCGAGCCTGCGTTCACGAGGCACTTCAGGAACTTGAACTTCAAAAACGTGACGTTCGTGAGCCCGGACGTCGGCAACGTCAAGCGGGCGCGGATGTACGCCGAGAAGATGGGCTGCGACCTCGCGGTAATCGACAAGCGGCGCACAAGCGGCAGCACGGCCGTGGTGCACAACATCATCGGAGAAGTCGAGGGCAAGGACGTCGTCATGATTGACGACATGATCGCGACAGCGGGCACGGTTTGCGAGGCGGCGCGCATCTGCATCGAACGCGGCGCTCGCAGCGTTCGCGGAGCCGCGACGCACCCCGTTTTCGCGGGTCCCGCCCTTGAACGGCTTTCGACCGCTCCCTTCGCGGAGATCGCGGTGGCGGACACGATTCCGCTTTCGAACGAGGTACGAAAACACCTGCCGAATCTGACGGTATTGTCCACGGCGGACATCTTCGGCGAGGCGATTGCTCGAATACATCAGCATCGATCAGTCAGCAGTTTGTTCAGTCATAACAACTGAGGTGATTCACCATGCAGAACATACCCACACTCAAGGCGGAACCCCGTAAGGTCGCAGGCGGCCGGGCCGCGGCGCGGCTTCGCAAAGCGGGTAAGCTCCCGGCAATTGTCTACGGCCACAAGCAGGAACCCGAGCCGGTGACGCTCGATTACCACGCGGTGGAGCTTGAGCTCAAGGGCGGCGCGCACCTGGTGACCTTGGATATCGGCGGGCGATCGCAGCCGTGTCTCTTCAAGGATGCGCAGTACGATCACCTCGGCGCGACCCTGCTGCACATGGACCTGACCCGCGTCGACCTGAACGAGCGCGTGAAGGTGCGCGTCCCTCTCGAGCTGCGCGGGACACCCAAGGGCGTGGGCGAGGGCGGCGTCCTCCGCCAGGAACTGATGGAACTCGAAGTCGAGTGCCTTGTCACGAGCATTCCGGACGTCATCCGCGAAAACGTATCCGAACTTCCGCTGAACGCCGTGCTCCATGTAAAGGAGCTGCACCTCGACAGCGGCATCACCGCGATCACCGATGGCGACACCGTGGTCGCGACGGTCCGCGTGCCGGCCGTTCACGAGGAAATCCCCGCGGCCGCGCCGGCCGAGGGAGCCGCAGAGCCGGAAGTCATTGCCAAGGGCAAGGTGGAGACCGAGGGAGAGGGCGAGGCCGAGAAGAAGTAGCAGGGCGCCCCCTGTCCGGTCGGCGGCTTGAAGGCGGACGATGGAATGAAGCTCATCGTCGGACTTGGCAACCCGGGTCGGCAGTATGTCGACACGCGGCATAACATCGGCTTCCGCGTGGCGGAGCTGCTCGGCGAGAGGTGGCAGCTCGGTTCGTGGCGGGAAAAGTTCTCCGGCCTCGTGTCGGACGGCCAGGCGATGGGCGAGCGGGTCTGCCTGCTTCGGCCTATGACCTACATGAACCTGAGCGGCAAGAGCGTGGTCGCGGCCGCACAGTTCTTTCAGGTCACGCCGGCCGACCTCCTCGTCGTCTCCGACGACGTGGACCTTCCGCTCGGACGCCTCCGCATGCGGGCAAGCGGCTCGGCGGGAGGGCAGAAGGGGCTGGACGACGTGCTCCGTTGCCTCGGGACGCAGGAGATTGCCCGGCTACGGTTCGGCGTCGGCCGACCCGCACGCGGCAACGTGGCCGATTATGTCCTCTCCCCCTTCGGGGCGGATGAGCGGCCGATTGTCGAGGATACGCTGCCACGGGCTGTCGCGGCCGTGGAGCTTTGGATAACGCGAGGGATTCACTTCGCGATGAACGAGACGAACCGCGACCCCGAGGAACCGGACCGCCGGAACAAGGAACAAAAAAAGGAAGAGAGTCAATAGGTCGAAAGGGTAATGTCAGTCGCCGCCGTCAGGCATTCATCGAGCAAGCGAGCGGTGCGGCGCGAAGCAAGGAGTAATGAGTTGTGAAGACGTACGAAGCAATGTTCTTGTTGGACCCGTCCCTCGGGGCGGACTGGTCCGCGGCCGAAGTCGAGGTCAAACGCATTCTGGACCGTGCCGAAGCAAAGGTGCTGGGCCTGAAGAAGTGGGACGAACGAAAGCTGGCGTACCCGATCAAGCGCAACAAGCGCGGTGTCTATGTCCTCGTGTTCTTCGAGGCCGCGCCGGAAAAGATCGGCCCGCTCGAGCGCGACGTTCACCTCTCTGAGAAGATTCTCCGGGTGCTGGTGCTGCGCCGAGAGCGGCTCACTCCCGAGGAGATCCAGAAGGCCCTGACGGCCGCCCCGCCGCCCAAGACGCCCTCGCGCGGCGACGAATGGGGCCCCGCGCCCGAGGGCCGCAGCCGGCCCGGCGCCAGTGAGTTTCGAGAGCCGGTGCCTGTGGGCGCCCTGGACGAGGTCGAGACCGCCGGCGACGAGTGATCCCGCAGCCCAGACCGGTTTCGGGACGGCTCCCCGCGCCGCATGACAGCCACGGAAAGGAAGCGACATGGCCAGCTTTAACAAGGTAATCCTCGCGGGCAACCTGACGCGCGACCCGCAGCTCTCGTATCTGCCGAGTAACACGCCGGTCGTCGAGTTCGGCCTTGCCATGAACCGAAAGTGGAAGGCCCAGAACGGGGAAATGCGCGAGGAGGTCTGTTTCGTCGACATCCGGGCCTATGGGCGCCAGGCCGAGACGCTGAATCAATACATGAACAAGGGCAAACCCCTTCTCGTTGAGGGGCACCTGCGATACGACACCTGGGAGGGGAAGGACGGCCAGAAGCGAAGCAAGCTGTACGTCGTCGTCGACAACTTCCAGTTCATCGGCGCACCGTCGGGCGAGGGAAATCGCGGCCCGCGGCCGCCGGCGCGACCGGCTGCGCCGGCCCGTGCCGGTGCGGCAACAGGCGCCGCCGGCGGCTACGACGAGATGCCGCCGATCGAAGATGCGCCCGAGGGCGGCGGCGAGGACATTCCGTTTTGAGGTATCACGCAAAAGGCGAAATCGATTTCATGCGATAATGACCGGACCGGTCAGATGTGACGAAAGGACCGATTGAGATGGCATTCAAACCCAAGGGACCGAAGGACGACAAAAAGCAGAAGCGCAACCGCGTGCGCGAGCCCTCGAAGTGCCGCTTCTGCCGCGAGAAGGTAACGGAGATCGACTACAAGGACCTGGCCACGCTTCAGAAGCTGGTCTCGGGCCAGGGCAAGCACTTCTCCCGCAAGCGAAGCGGGAACTGCGCCGCCCACCAGCGTTCGAGCTGCAAGGCCATCAAGCATGCCCGCTTCATCGGGCTCATGCCTTTTGCCGGATAAGGAGCGACGGACCCATGAAGCTTTTATTGCGAAAAGACATTCACAAGCTCGGACTCTGCGGCGACATTGTCGAAGTGTCGGAGGGCTACGCGCGGAATTACCTCCTTCCGCATCACCTGGCCCTGACGCCGACAAAGGCGAACCTCAAGGCGATCGAGGAGGACAAGAAGATCGCCGCGGCCGAGCGGGCGAAGCTGCGTGAGATCCTGCTCCAGACGGCGCAGCGCCTCACCGGCGTCGAAGTGACGATCAGTTCGGCCTGCACGCCGGACGGCCGCCTCTACGGCTCGGTCGGGCCGCGCGAGATCGCCCACGCCCTCATGCAGGAGGGGCACAGCGTCCACGCCGACCAGGTCAAGATGTCGCACAACATCAAGGAAGTCGGCTCACAGGAGGTGCCGATCGTCCTGGCCGACGACATCCGCGTCGCCATCAAGGTGTGGGTCGTCGCGGAGAAGGTGCCCGGCGAAGCGGATGAAACCGAACGTGAAACGGAGGTCACGAATGCCGCCGACAGCGCCAACGCCGCCGCGGGAAGCACGGCCGACGCCGGGAGCACGGCCCACTGATCCGGTCGCGTCCGGGCGGCTTCCGCCGCAGGATCTCGAGGCGGAGGCGAGCCTTCTGGGTTCGCTCCTCCTCGACAAGGACGCCATCGGCCTGGTCGTTCGGATTATTCCGAAGGAAGAGGCCGCGCGGTTTTACCGCGCCGATCACCGGCTGCTCTACGAGACCCTCGTCGATCTGTGGGATCGCAACAAGCCCATCGACATCATCGTCGTCATGGACGAATTGCGCCGGCGCAATCTCCTCGATGACATCGGCGGACAGGACTATCTTGTCGATCTCGTGCGGTCGGTGCCCTCATCGGCGAACGCGGAGTACTACGCGCGGATCGTCCGAGACAAGGGCCTGCTTCGCGACGTGATCCAGTGCACAAGCCAGATCATGCAGTCCGCGTACGACGCCGGCGAGGATGCGACGGTCATTCTCGACCAGGCCGAGAAACAGTTCTTCGCCGTCACCGAACAGCGCATCAGCAACCAGGCCGAATCGCTCCACGAATTCCTCGACGTGACGCTGCGCCAGATCGAGTCGCTTCAGGAAGGCGCGCTGACCGGCGTGCCGTCGGGCTTCACCGAACTCGACAACATGCTCGGCGGCATGCAGTACGGCGACATGATCGTAATCGCGGCCCGGCCCAGCATGGGAAAGACGGCCTTGGGCCTGTCGATCCTCGAATACGTGGGCATCGTCGAGAATCTCCCTTGCGCCTTCTTCTCGATGGAAATGGGCAAGCTCCAGATCGCCCAGCGCCTGATCTGCTCCCACGCCCAGGTCGACCTGCACAAGCTCCGGCATGGCCGCCTCTCCGAGCAGGAAAAGACCAAGCTCAAGCTCGTCTGCGGCAACATGCGCAATTACAAGATTTTCATCGACGACACGCCGGGCATGAGCGTCATGGAGCTGCGCGCCAAGGCCCGCCGCCTCAAGATGCTCCACGACATCAGGGTCATCTTCGTCGACTACCTCCAGCTCATGTTTGACAAGGCCTCGAAGGAAAGCCGCCAGCAGGAAATTTCCGCGATCAGCCGCGGCCTGAAGGCCCTGGCGCGGGAGCTGAACATTCCCGTCGTCGCGCTGGCGCAGCTCAACCGCCAGGTGGAAGGACGCGAGGGCAACCGCCCGCGCATGAGCGACCTTCGCGAAAGCGGAGCCATCGAACAGGACGCCGACGTGGTCATCCTGCTGCACCGCGAGGAGTACTACCTCACCAAGAAAAAGGCCCTGACGCCCGAGGGCGCCGAACTGCTCAACAAGATCAAGGGCAAGGCCGAACTGATTGTCGCCAAGCAGCGAAACGGCCCCACCGGCGACGTGGAACTGCACTTCAACCCTCAGTTCACCCGCTTCGACAACGCCGCCCCCGCGTACATGCACGACGACGATTTCGACGCCGGGCGATTCTCGCCCCCGGAGCCGGAGATCGGTCCGGACATCGACCTTCCCGGTGGGGACGACGAAGCGCCGTTCTGACTTCCCACGCCGCGCGAGGTATTACCGTTCAACGCCGTACCGAGGCGTAAAAATGCATACACGCCGCATGGCACACAGGGGCCACGCGGCGTGTTCAGGTGATTCAACAGGTCGTGCGAATGTCGGACGCCGTCAGACCGTGCAGCCCAGAATCGGCTGAAGGACCGAATTGAAGAACCCGGCAACCGACGGGATCGGGCTTCCAAAGAAGGTGTTCAGCGGCCACCACATGGCGTTAACGACCCCCTGAAGAAAGTTTACGCCGGGAGCAAAAAGCGTACAAAGCGTGAGCATTATCCGGTACCTCCAAACGCATCTGATGCAGGGGCACGAGTCCGTGCAGCCGAGCCCGCGCTCGGTCGACCCTGCACCGTACAGACCGTGGCCATACCTATTCCTGTATTTCGGCATTCCAGGCCGCTTTCCATTACTGCCCCGACGCATTGCCGAATGCGCGCCAGTTCGTCAGAATGAGTGGATGCTTAGCGCCCCCCGCAACGAGTGTGTTTATCTCTCTCCACGGCAATGAGTTAGATCCGTTCACCCGGAGGATGCAGTCATGAAGCTGCTGGTAACCGGTGGCGCAGGGTATGTCGGCAGTCACGCCGTTCGTGCGCTCACGCAGGCCGGCCACGAAGTCTGCGTTTTGGACAATCTTTCCGCCGGACATGCCGCCGCTGTTTCACCGCAGGCACGGCTCATCGTCGGCGACCTGGAAGACCCAGTCCTATTGGACGGTGTTTTTCGCCTGGGCCGTTTCGATGCCGTCATGCACTTCGCCGCTTTCATCGAAGTGGGCGAGTCCGTCGTCAGCCCGCTCAAGTTCTACAACAACAACGTGGGCAATACCGTGCGCCTGCTCACGGCGATGGAACGGCACGCGGTGCGGCGGCTCGTGTTTTCGTCAACGTGCGCGGTGTACGGCACGCCAGAAAAGATGCCGATGACCGAGGACACGCCGCGCAATCCGCAAAGTCCCTATGCCAGAGCCAAGCTGACGGTCGAGTGGGTCCTGGCCGACTCGGCCGCGGCCTGGGGCCTCGGCGCCGTCGCCCTGAGATATTTCAACGCGGCCGGCGCTGCTGCCGACGGCGCCATCGGCGAGGACCACGACCCCGAAACGCACCTGATTCCCAACGTGCTCAAGGTCGCGCTCGGCCAACGCGAATGTGTCAACATTTTCGGCACGGACTACCCGACACCCGACGGCACCTGCGTGCGCGACTACGTACACGTCGATGATCTGGCCGAGGCGCACCTTTCGGCAATCGACACTGTCGAGCCCGGCGCATTTCGCGCCTACAACGCCGGGACCGGCGCCGGCGCCTCGGTGCGCGAAGTGGTCGCCGCCGCCCGGCAGGTAACCGGCCACCCGATACCGGTCGTCGTATCTCCGCGTCGCGCGGGCGATGTCCCCGTGTTGTGCGCCGACGCCACGCGGATTCGCGCGCAACTGGGCTGGCGGCCGCGCCACGTTGACCTGAAGGGAATCATCGCCAGTGCGTGGAAGTGGCACAAAACCCATCCGCGCGGATTCGACGACCGCCCGAGGGAATAGCCCGTCTTGCACCGGCCGGACGGATGGGCCATGCTGATTTCAAGACCGCACGCGGAGGAAAGAATGTCGGATTCAGGCAGATCCTGGGGCAAAGATCCGCACCGGCTCGTGAGCCTGAACGAAGCCTGGCAGGCGGTCTGGCGCGCGGTGACATCGCAGGCGACGCGCGAATTGCCGCCGATCGGTGTGGAGCAGGTTCCGCTCGAACACGCCCTGGGCCGCGTCCTGGCCGCGCCGGTTCACGCGGATGACGATTACCCCGCGTTCGACAAGGCAATGATGGACGGGTTCGCCGTGCGAAGCGCCGACGCGAAGTCTGCCGGCGCCGCGCTCCGTGTTGCCGGATTCGTGCCCGCCGGCGATGTGTACCAGGGCCGCATCGACGCGGGCGAGGCGGTGCGCATCAACACCGGTGCGCCGTTGCCGGACGGCGCCGATGCCGTCGTAAAGATCGAAGACTGCGTCGTTGAAAACGATTTCGTAACGATTCGCACGGCGGTTCACGAAGGCCAGTCCGTCGCGCCGCGCGGCAGTCACCGCCGACGGGGCGACACGGTCCTCACGCCGCCCGTTCGGCTGGGGCCCGCGCAAATCGCCGCCGCCGCCACGGCAGGCTCGGCCCTGCTCACGGTCGCACGGCCTGTCGGCGCGGCGGTCGTCTCCACGGGCGACGAACTCGTGACGCCCGGCGAGCCGAAGCTCCCGGGCCGCATATACGACAGCAACGGCCCGATGTTGACGGCCCTGCTTCGCCAGTTTGGCGCCGAGCCGCGCAATCTCGGCTTCGGGCGGGACACGGCCGCGTCGCTCACCGCCCTGTTTGAGCAGGCGCTGGCACATCCCGTCGTCCTCGCGGTCGGCGGCATGTCGATGGGTACACTCGACCTCGTCCCGCAGACGCTCTCGTCGCTCGGCGTGACGTGGTATTTTCACGGCGTTGAGATGCGGCCGGGAAAGCCCGTGGCCTACGGGCTGGGTCCCAACGGACAGCACGTCTTCGGCCTGCCGGGCAATCCGGTCAGCGCGTTTGTGTGCAGCTGGCTTTTTGCGCGAATGGCCGTCCGCGCCCTTCAGGGCTATGAGGCGCGGCCCCCGGCGCGACTCTCCGTGACGCTCGCGCGCGACATCAAGGCGCATCGCGATTCGCGGCCTGCGTTCCTGCCGGCGCGTCTCCGGAGCGAGGAAGATCGCGGACTTCTTGCCGAGCCGTGTCACTGGGGCGGGTCGGGCGACCCGTTCGGGCTTGCAGAGGCCGACGCCCTGCTCTGCCTGCCGCATCCGGACGAGCCGACCGCGGCGGGCGCGCGTGTCGACGTCATCTGCCTCGCGCCGACGTGCGACTGACCGCGCAGCGCCGAAGGTTGCCGCGGTAGCGTGTCGCGTCTACTGGCCGTTGACGGTGTGGCACTCGAAACAGACGCGCGGGTTGGTCTTGTATTTCTGTGGATGGGTCGGCGGCAGAGGATAAATCGAGTCTTCGCCGATGTGACACATGCCGCAGGCGTCGACCGACTGGACGTGCGCGCTTTCGCGGTTGGCCGACATGATGTACCGAGACAACGCCAACTCAGCCTTGCCGTCGAAGACGCCGCCGTCCTGATCGACCATTCCGTCGGTGGCGTTGTAGTCAGTCGACCCATGCATCTTGACGCTGCCGGACGGCGAGTATTCGCCCACCGTGTAGAACTGCACCGGGAATTGAACCTGGGGGCCGCCATCGCTCGGACGGAAGAGCACGCGCCAGTCGCCGCAGCCGCAGCTTGCCAGCAGGAAATCTCCCATCTCGACATCCGGCGCGTTGGCCAGGCGATACGTACCGAAATAGGGTTCGGTGTCGGCGAGACCGCCGAGTACGACGGTCATGTCATCCGTGGGCGGCGTGATGACGAAACTCGGAAAGATGTTGCACCCGACAACGATTCCCACCAGCGATAGCCAGAGAATCTGACGCAGTCGCACTTCCTGTTCCTCCTGTCGAGGAGTCCCCTCGTACCGATCCGGCCCGCGCAAAGCGGGACTTTCAGACGTTTCACCATTATATCCACGGCCCGCGCCGAGTGGAAGAATTTGACGGTTATCGGCGGTGACACGCTCCGGCGGCGGGAAGTCCGGCTTGGCACGACCGTTAACTCTCGACCGCGATTGGGGCTAGAATTGCGGGTCCATACAGCCGGGAAGTCGGAAGACCCGGCGGCGGTCACTCGAAACATCCACCCGCCGGCATGAAGATATTGGGACCGGGGCCGCGGCCGAATCGTTCACCGATCGCCGGGGTCTGCGGCTCTCAGTCGCGCCCGGAAGCGGCGATAAAAGGTAGCCATGAAGCCGAGTTTCCTTCTTCTATCCATTACAAACCTGGCGTTGATGAGTGTGACTGCCGTGTTCGGCCTGTTGGTGCAGGGCGCCGCCGGATTCGAGCGGCACTTTCTGCTGGGCATCCTGACCGCGATGTTCACCTGCTTCGTTCACATTGTCGCGTTCATGTACTTCGTCGTTCAGGAAAAGATCATCCGTCAGGCCTGCCTTTCGGACGGACTGGATGTCGCCTTCCACGTACAGGCCGTGGCGATGAAATCACGGGCACTGCGGCTGTCCATGGTCGGAATCTGCACGGTCCTGCTGGCCGCGATGATCGGCGCGGCCATCGGCATCCTGGTGCCTGCCGAGGTGCACCTGCTCGCGGCATTCTGCGCGATCCTGGTCAACGCGTTTCTCGTCGTCTTTCAGTACGCGCTGATCGACGAATTCGGCCGCGTGTCGCAGCGGGCCTTTCCGGAGGGTTGAAGTCGTGCGGCGACACATGAGCGATCACCTCCGCGTGTGCACGCTGGTCCTCCTGACCGGTTACATCACGCATGCGCCGGCCCGCGCGGAGCCCGGCCAGTCGCCCCCCGCCCCCTCGCAGCCGGCAAAGCCCCTGCCCATTTCACTGCGCAATGCCCGTTCACTGACCCTGGCCGGCGACTTCGCTTCTGCGATCCGCATGTACGAGGAACTCGCCAGGCAGCCGGCCCATGCGCTGCGCGCTGCGATCGGCCGATCCGACGTGGACCTGCTCACCGGCGACTACACGGCGGGCATCGCGCGCCTTGAGGCGGTTGAGTCGATCGGCGCCGAAAGTTCCGCCTGGCATGGAGCCCTCGCCGCCCTCTTTGCCGAAATCGGCCGCTACGACGACGCCATCCGGCACAACAGGAAGGCGATCGAACTCGACGAAACGGAGTTGCGGGCGCGCTGGCAGCTCGGACAGGTCCTCGAGACGCTCGGCCGCATCGACGATGCGATCGCCGCCTACGCGCATTTCGACGAACGCATGACGGGCGAGAGCCTTCCCGACCGGCCCGATGAGCTGACCTGGCTGGGCCTGGGGTTCTATCGGTTCTCAACGCTTTCCCGGCATCGCGACATTGTCCGCCGAACGCGTCACGTGCTGACCGAGGTCCTTCAGGAAGCATTTGATTTTGTCGACGCCGACTACTGGCCCGCCCGGCTCGCCGCCGCGGAGTTGCTACTCGACAAGCACAATCTCGACGAAGCCGCGCGCGATTTTGACCACATCCTGGAGCAGTGCCCGGCCGCGGCGCGGGCGGAGACGGGCCTGGGGCGAATCGCGCTTGAACGCTGGGACTTCGAGACCTGCGAGTCGCGCGCCGGCGCAGCGCTCAAGGCCAACCCCAACTGCGTGCCGGCCCATGTCCTTCTCGGTGATCTGCGCATGACCGAGCGGCGCTACGAGGACGCGCGGGCGGCGGCCGAGGCGGCGCTTCAGATCAACTCGAACAGCCTCGAAGCGCTTGGCCTTCTCGCCGCGGCCCAGACCCGGCTGGGAGACCTCGCAGCGGCGAAAGGGACGATCGACCGGGCGGAAAAGCTGAACCCGCGTCCCGCGGCCGTGTATCACGCGCTGGGGACCTGGCAGTCGGCGGGCCGGCAGTACGCGCAGGCCGAGGCGGCCTTCAAGAGGGCGATCGAGTTCGCGCCGTGGTGGGCGGCCCCGCGCACGGCACTGGGACAGGTCTACATGGACGAAGGCGATGAGGAGCTTGCCCGGCGGACGCTGGAGGCGTCCTTCGCCCTCGACAGCTTTGACGCCCACACGCACAACGTCCTGGAGCTGCTGGACGTGCTCGACCGGTTCGACCGCCTCGAGACGGAGCACTTCATCGTCAAGTTCGACAAGAAATCCGACGCGGTGATCGCCCCTTACTTGTCGGCGGCGCTGGAGGGTTTTTACGATGAAGTGTGCAAGGCCTACGGCACTTTTCCGGAGAAAAAGTCCATAATTGAAATCTTTCCCGACCACATGGGATTTTCGGTCCGCGTGACGGGCCGGCCCTTCATTGCGACGGTTGGGGCGTGCAGCGGCCGGGTGATCGCCATGGTCGCGCCGCGGGGACTGGCTCCTTTCGGAAAGTTCAACTGGGCCACGACCCTCCGGCACGAATTCACGCACACCGTGACCCTCGCCGCCACAGAAAACCGAATACCGCACTGGATGACCGAGGGGCTTTCCGTTCTTCAGGAACCCGCGCCGCGGCCCTGGAACATCAAGCAGCTCCTGTGCCTGGCCCTGCGGCAGAATCGCCTCTTCACGCTCAAGTCCATCGACTGGGGCTTCATGCGTCCGCGCCGCGCGGACGACCGGACGCTCGCCTACATGCAGAGCGAGTGGATGTTCGAATACCTGATCGAACGGCACGGAGACAAGGTCATCCCTGCCTTTCTCAAGGCCTTTCGCGACGGCCTGACCCAGCGCGATGCCTTTCGGGCGGTAATCCGGATTACGCCCGAGGAATTCGACGCGGAGTTTCGCCAGTGGGCCGAGCAACAGGTCGCCGCCTGGGGAATGCCCACGACACCGCTGCGCGCCAAGGAGGACATTCGCCGCGAACTGGAGGAAGACCGCGACAATCCGGTGCTGTGGGGAGAGTTCGCAGAGGCCGAACTCCTGGACGGCGAATGGGACGCCGCCGAGCAGGCCGCGAAACGCGCCCTCGAAAAAGATCGCAGGGAACGCCGGGCGCTCGAAGTCATCTGTCACATCCGCATCGGACGCATGCTGCGCGAAAAGGACGAAGACATCCGGCGCCGCTACGTGGACGAAGCCGACCCGGACCTGCGCACCCTGGCACGCGTGGATCCGGAGAATCCCGTCGCCCAGAAATACATCGGGTTCGTTGAACAGGCCTGGGGGCAATACGACGAAGCCGTCAAGCGCTTCAAGGCCTATCAGAAAAGGTTTCCCGAGGACCCGGACACGTATCGCCGCATCGCCGGAATCATGCTCCATCTCGGAAAGACCGACGCCGCCCTGTCAGAACTGGAGCAGTTGTTCAGGCTCGTGGACGACGAACCCGCCCTGGCACGGCAGGTAGCCGACATCCACATGCAGCGAGCGAACGCCGCCGAGGCCGCCACCTGGTATCGCCGCGCGATGGAAATCGACCCGTACGATCCTGAAACCCATGCCGGACTGGCCGAGGCGCTCCTCGAAACCCGGGATCTGGCCGGGGCTGAACGCGAGTTCCGCGCCCTATGCAAGCTATGGCCGGAGCGCGCGGCCGGCTATGACGGTCTGCACCGGGTGTATGAGGCCCTGGGCGATCGGAAGCAGTCCGAGACCTACCGGAAAAAGGCCGCCGAAGCCAACGGCAAAGGCGCCCAGCCCGGCGCTGACGTGGACTAGGCATGCCACACGCCGTGCGTCGTCCGTTTCGCTGCGCGCGAAAGTTTTGAATGCATCGACCCGGTCCGTTCACGAACATGCCTGTTGCGTATACACTGTGAGGCCCGCGAGCGGACCGAACGGGATGCCCCGTCGGCCTGGGGCGCATCGTCTTCGGGTGCCGGAAACATGGAAATACGCGAGCTTCAGCGACTGATCGAGGAGATGTATTCGGCCAAGGACCGCCGTCGCGGCTCGGAGGGTACGTTTCTCTGGCTCATGGAAGAGGTCGGCGAACTGGCCGCTTCCATCCGCGAGGGCACGCGCGAGGAGAAAGAAGGCGAGTTCGCCGACGTTCTTGCGTGGCTGGTCACGCTGGCAAACGTCGAAGGCATCGACCTTGAGAAGGCGCTGCGCAAATATACAGAGGGCTGCCCCGGCTGCGGCGAAATGGTCTGTCACTGCAACGAAAAGCCCTGACGCCGTCATGGACCGGCGAAGGGCCGTGCACGCGAGCCGAACGCCGTCCGGGGAAATATCGTTGGAACCAAGGACCCCGCGGGGGATGAAATCCTTGACCATCTCGGGCTGCAAAGTGCTCACGATTCGGAAGGTCGCCCTGGCGACGGTGATGCTCCTCGCCGCCGCGCCGCCCGCAAGCGCGCAGATCGAGGGCCGCATTGCGCGCATCGGTCTCTTCGCCGGCGGCGAGCCGCTGGTCCGATCGGGCTGCTGGTCGTTCGTCGAAGTCGAACTGCGCCACCGCGGGGTCGCTGCGTTTGGGGGAATCCTGCGGACCGAGCAGCGTGACCGCGACGGCGACGTGGTCGTTTCCACGCTGCCCGTGGCCCTCGAACCGGGCGGCGAATGGCGGCCGTATCAACTCTATTTTGTTCCCTACGACGTGTCGGGGGGCGAGAATCTCCGCGTGACGCTCTACGACGAAGAGGGCGAGTTGGTTCGGATGGTGGCCGATACGGGAGACGAAGTATCCGAGCTCATCGCCCCGCAGGTCATGGAGCTTCGCTCCGAGGATCTGCTTATCGTCGATCTCACCTCGCCCGGAAAACTGCCGCACCTGGCCATGCTCGACATGTACCGGCGCGGCGAGGTCGAAAGCACGAACCGGCGCCGAATCCGGGCCATGGCCCCGCGCGAGCTTCCCGCGCGATGGCAGGGGCTCGAAGCGGTGGACGTCATCGTCTGGGATGATGCCGATCCTTCGACACTCTCGCCCCAGCAGATTCAGGCTCTGGTCGACTGGGTTCGCTCCGGTGGACGCCTGCTGATCACCGCCGGTCGCAACTGGCGCATGATCGCCGAATCACCCCTCGCCGACGCCCTGCCCGTGCGCCTTACCGGCGCCGAAGAACGGCGCGAAGCCCAGGAGTTTCTCGACCTGATCGAGAACGAGTCCTATGCCGGGCGGCTCGACCGCGCCTACACCCGCCGCCCGATCATGCGATGCCTGATGACGCCCTTGCCCGAGAGCGTGCCGCTGCCCGCCACGTGTCCCAATCCGCAGATTTGCCATCGCCGCTTCCTCGGGAGCGGCGTACTGACCGTGCTCGGCGCGTCGCTCAAGCAGCTCCTCCCCGTGCCGAAGCGCTTTGCCGATGCCGCGGCCCCGGAGGACGAGCCCGGTGAGGAAAAGGAGAGAAGCGACCCGTTCATCACCGTGGCGTGTGAACGCGTGATCGCCCGGCGGCTCTTGGCGCTTCCCCCCGTCATCAGGGAGGAGGGCGGCGCGCTGCGGCAATACGCCGACCTCTTTCAGACCGTGCGCGGCTCGATCGCTTTCGAAAGCGTGGGGACCAAGTTCTTGATCTTCGCCATTCTGTTCGCCGCCGCGTACACGATCACCGCAACGATCGGCAGCTATGTCTATCTCAAGCGCCGGGCGTGGCTGCACCACTGCTGGACCGCCTTCGGCGTCATCAGCATCGCCGGAAGCATCATCGGCACCGGCATGGTCGGTCTGCTTCGCGGTATCACGCGGAGCGTCTGGCAGACGAGCGTCATCGACGCGCAGGCCGGCAGCGACGAAGCCGCCGGAGACTGCCTCTTCGGAGTCAAGACGCCCAATCACACCCGGCTCGACATCGCCCTCCCCGTGGGCGACGCACTTCCCGACGGCGAACGACTGCTCGGCCCGATCCGCGCGATGCCCGGTTCTCAAGGTCTCGACATGCAGGATTCCAGATTCGCCGCCTCATCCAGCTACGAATCTCTGCTTGCCGGGCAGCGGCTGGCCGACGTGCCGGTACGTGCGACACTCAAGGAGTTCCAGGGCGCGTGGCACGGGAGACTGTCGGGCCGCATTGAAGGCAGACTTGTCCTGCGCCGCCCGTCGGACGCAGAAAGCCCGCTTCGCTACGAGTTCGGACCCGGCAGCGTCCTGCGCAACGGCCTCGGCACCGACCTGAAGGACTGTTACCTGCTCCTCACCCAGGAAGAGGTCGCGGGCGAGCGCGCCGTGCTGGCCAACTGTTTCTTCCTCGGAGACCTTCCGGCCTCGGGGGCCGATTCCGAACTGTCCGACGCGCAGTTGCGCCGCCGTCTGCTTTTTCAGAAGCCTGCGGACGACGCTTCCGGCGATCCGCCCAAACCCATCGCGACGCTGCCGCTCCTCTCCAAGGCGCTCGAAAACTGGGTCGGGCGACTTCAGACGATCCTGCCCATGGCCGGGGCGCTTCAGACCGGCCGGGTGCGGCTCAGTTCCGGCGAGGACTACCCGGCGGTGCTGATGCTCAGCATGTTCGACATGATTCGCGAAGACACGAGCCGAAGCATGACCTTTCGCCGCGGGAGCGGCCGGCGGCTGGCCTGCACGGCGCGCCTGACGCGGGGAACCGCGCTCTTGATCGGCCGATCAGAAGACCCGCCCCCCGCCCTGCTTGAAATCAACGGTAAACCGCAGGAGCCGGATCGATCGAATACAATCTACCGGATCCTGATCCCGGTCGAAGGACTGTAATCGCGGAGAACGGCGCAGCGTGATCATCCAGACCATCAACCTGACCAAGAGATACGGCAAGCTTGTCGCGCTGAACGGCCTGCACCTCAACATCGAGGAGGGCGAGTGCTTCGGTTACATCGGTCCGAACGGGGCGGGCAAGACGACGACCATCCGCATACTTGCGACGCTGCTCCAGCCCACCTGGGGCGAGGCCCGCGTCTGCGGACACACCGTCGGCTACGAATCGCGCCTGATCCGTCCGCTGATCGGTTACGTGCCCGATTTTTTCGGCGCCTATGAAGACATGGTGGTCCAGGAGTACCTCGAGTTCTTCGCCGCCGCCTACAACATTCACGGCGACCAGCGCAAGCGCATCGTCGGCGACGTCCTGGAACTGACCGATCTTTCCTACAAGCGGGACGCCCTCGTGGACAGTCTCTCCCGCGGCATGAAACAGCGCCTTTCGGTCGCCCGTGTCCTTCTTCACGATCCGCGCGTGCTTTTCCTCGACGAACCCGCCAGCGGCCTGGACCCCCGGGCGCGAATCGAAATGCGCGAGCTCCTCAAGGAGCTTCGGCGCATGGGCAAGACCATCATCATAAGCTCGCACATTCTCCACGAGCTCGCGGAGTTGTGCACGACTGTCGGGATCATCGAGCGGGGCGAACTTTTCTTTCACGGCTCGATCGAGGAAATCGTCCGCAGGACGAAGGTCGGAGCGCGCGTGGAAGTCCGCGTGCCGTCCGGGCAGGAACAGGCCGCCAAAATCCTCCAGCGGCTGGATCCGGTCCAGCAGGTCGAGGCCGATGACGGGCGCCTGCTCGTGTCGCTCAAGGGCGAGATGAATGACTTTTCGTTCATCGCCCGGGCCCTGATCGAAGCGCAAATCCCGATCCGCGAGATTCGCGAGGAACAGGTCAACCTCGAAACCGCGTTCATGCGGTTCACGAAGGGAATCGTACAATGATGCCACAGGCCCGACATTCCGCGCTCGCCCGGCGGCGCCCCGCGCTCCCGCTGGTCCATGCGGTCATCCTGGTCCTCCTCGCCGCGCCGCTGACCGCCCAGGAGACGTCCGAGCACCTGGCGCCGCCGCCGGAGGACGATCCCGCGAGTCGCTACATGAAGCCGACCACGCTCGGGCTTCGGCTGACGCCCGAGATCGCCGGCGCCATGAGCAGGAAAATCGTGGAGAACATGAGCCGCGAGTACGAACTCAGCCCCGATCAGGCCGCGTCCATCGAAAACATCTTTCAGCAGCGGCTCATGCGCTTTGCCCACGAGAACGAAAAGACCGGGCAGCGGATGATCGAGTTCATGATGGCGACGATGATCGAGAACGACGGCCGTTTTCCCAGGGACAAGGCCCAGGAGTTCGCGAAGATGGCCAAGCCGATGCTGCCCAACCTCAAGCAGCTTGTTTCCGACATCGGCGCCGACGTCGGAAAGGAAATGTCGATGAGCCAGCGCCTCCGGTTCACCGGCGACATGACCAAGGCCGCCGCCGGAATCACGATCTTCGAGACGCGCATGAAGCGCTGGGAGGAGGGCACCGTCGGGGAAAACGCAAATCCCTTCTGGGACCCCTCCGAGAAGGATCCCTCCGCGGTTCAGACCGACTCCGGCGAAGACCCGAACGAACACCCCGATCTCAAGCGCGCCCGGCTGGAAGTGGAGCGGTGGTCCCTATGGGAAGTGAACATCGACGGCGAATGGCCCGAGTACGTCAAGCGCGCCGGCGAATACTACGAATTCGACGAAAAGCAAAAGACCGCCGCCGAGGCCATCCTCAAGCAGTGCCAGGAACGCGCCGGCGCGATCAAGTCGCCCGAGTGGACCGATCGCGTCAAGAAAAACCGCATCGCCCGGCGGCTTACCCGCCGCTCGCGCGACGAGATTCGCGAGGGCCCCGTGGCCTTCGCCCTCGATCAGGAGTATGAGAGACTGCGCCGGCCCCTTCAGGAACTGGACGCGGAGTTCAAGCGGCGCATCGACGAGTTGCCCGACGCCCGGCAGCGCGCCGCCGCCAAAGATGCCGCTCGGCAGATGCTCTCCGACCGGGGCATGCAGGAACCGCCGATCTGACGGCACAGGGACCCCTTACGGAACATGGCTTCGCTCGTTCGCGATCTCGGTCACTGGTTCTGGCGGCTCGCCCCGGCCAACCCGATCCTCGTGCGCGTCGTTCATGCCGCCGGGCGGCGCATCCGCCACCTGTGGATGCGCACCGCCTACCTCGGCATCCTGGCGGCCATCGTCATCATCGGCGTGCTGATCATGCAGAGCGGCGAGTCATCGCTCGCCGACCTCGCAAAGAACGCCACGCAGGTGTTCAACATCGTCGCCCAGGTGCAGCTCCTGATGGTGTGCATCCTCGCTCCCCTGTTCACTGCCGCCGCCATCACCCAGGAAAAGGACTCGCAAACCTACAACATCCTTCTTTCCACGCCGCTCACCAACGGGCAGATCGTCTTCGGCTCGCTCCTGTCGCGGCTCTATTTCGTCTTCATGCTGCTCGTCGCCGGGATTCCGCTCTTCTGTATCATGATGGTCTACGGCGGCGTCACCGGTGAGGAAATCATCCTTTCCATCTCGCTCGCCGGCGCAACCGCCCTGCTCACCGGCTCGATGGCCATCAGCATCAGTGTCATCAAGATCGGCACCGGCCGGACCATTTTCACTTTTTACCTCGCCATCGCGCTCTACCTGATCGTCGTCTACGCCATGAGCAACCTGTCGGCGCTCATTCCGCCCGAGGCCCAGCCCGCCCCCACCACTGGTGCGCGGATAAGCTGGCTCGCCGCGTTCCATCCGTTCCTCGCCCTCGCCGTGGTCCTCGGCAAGACGCTCGCCCCGCCCGAGGGTGCCGTTGCGCATTACGGATTCCCCGGCCGTTACCTTCTGGCCTTTCCCCAGTACAGCTACCTGGTCATCACCGTGGTCACGTCGCTGATTCTCGTGTCGCTCAGCCTTTTCTTCGTCCGCCGCGGCGCGAAGGAAGGCGAGATCACGATATGGTCGCGCCTCTTCGAAAAGCTCGGTCTGTCACGCAAACGCGGCGAGCAGACCCGAAGCCCACGCCACGTCTGGCATAACCCCGTCAGTTGGCGCGAGTCCGTCACCGGCGCGGCCGCCGGCGGAGGATTCCTTGCGCGGTACGCCGTTCTCGGCGCCGGCCTGGCCGTTGCCATCACCCTTTTGATCCTCTACGGCTTCGGTTCTCTCACACTTTCCGAAACCCGCGCCTGGCTCTTCGGCATTGCCGCCGTCGAAGTGGGAATCGCTCTCTTCATCGCCACCGCGACCGCCGCGACGAGCATGACCCGCGAAAAGGAATCCAACACGCTCGAACTGCTCCTCAGCACGCCCCTGACCAGCAAACAGATCATCACCGGCAAGATCTGGGGCCTCGTCTGGGCCGCCGGGCCGATGCTGCTCGTCCCCTGGCTTACGGTCGCCCTGTTCGTCCTAGCCGGAATGCTCGGTTCCGGCGGGCGGATCGTTCCGCCCGAGACGCTGATTACGCTCCCGATCCTCCTCGTCGCCTTCACCGCGTCGTGCTGCATGATCGGGCTTCAGGCCTCGATCAAGAGCAAGAAGACGCTCGCCGCGGTCTTTTCCAGCATGGGCGTGGTGATTTTCTTCGTGGTGATCACGAGCAGTTGCGTCTTTGCCATCCGCAGTGGCGACAGCCCGCAGTTCTCCGCCGCCACCTGGCCCATGACCCCGATCACGGCCTTGTGGGTGCTCGTCGACCCGGAGACCGGCCTGGTGGACCAGGGCGTCACCATCGTCCCCGAGGTCATGAAACAGTGCCGGCTGATTGTCTTTATCGCGGCGATCTGCTCGGCGGCCATTTACGGCCTGATCGGCCTGGGCGTTCTGCGCAGCATGGTGCGGAACTTTGACATGATTATTCGGAAGCAGAGTGCGTAGCCAACGGCGAACTTGCGCAAGCGTCAATCGTTTTGAGCGCGACGACAACTACAGTGTCTTGTGTCCACCGCCGGACAATTGCAGGCCGACGATCCCCGCGATAATCAGCCCGATTGATATCACCTTCGCCGCCGTGGCAGGCTCCTTGAAGTACATTACCCCGGCCACCGCAATGAGCACTGCCCCGGAACCGGCCCAGATGGCGTACGCCACCCCGATCTCCATCTTTTTCGTCGCCAGCGCCAGGAACACGACGCTGAGCAGGTAGCTGACAATCAGCACGGCCGTCGGCCGGGGCCGGGTCAGCCCCGCCGAAAGCTTCATCGCAATGGCCCACGCCACTTCGAAAACAATGGCCAGCAACAGATAGAAGGAGGTCACGCCAATGAGCCTGTCACCGCTCGGCAACCGCGTGAAGCCGAGGTTCATGTGTGATTGTCTGAGTTCCCGATGATTCGTTCCGAGGACCGCCAATAACCTGCGTGCCCGGGATCAGAGGCAAAGTTCCCGTGGACTTAACGCGAATGAGGAGACATGCCCATTCGGCGGAGCCAGCGAAAATGCGACACGATCCCGGCGATGAATGTCTCGTGGGCCCTGTACTTCAGCTTAAAGTCGCGGCACGTCTCTTCCACGACTCGGGCCAGCGCCGGGTAATGCACGTGACATATCTGCGGGAAAAGATGGTGTTCGATCTGGAAGTTAAGCCCGCCGATAAGCCAGGCCAGTACGCGATTGCGCGGGGCGAAGTCGACCGTCGTTTCGACCTGGTGCTCGGCCCAGCTGGATTCAATCCGACCTGTCTCCGGGTCCGCCTGGGGAAATTCGGCCTCCTCGACGCAGTGGGCCATCTGAAATACAACGCTCAGCGAGATTCCCAGCACCAAAGACATGATCCCGTACAGGGCCAGTACCCACCACCAAGGATAAAAAAACAGCGGGATCACAAAGGCCAGCGAAAAGAAAAACGCCTTGCCGGCGATGAAAGTAACGAGGTCCCAGCCCTTCGGCCGCGGAAACCGGTGCCCGGCGATCCGCCCCACGATCACGTCACGAAAGTCGTCATACACCTGCCATTTGACGGGGAGGAACCCGTAAAGAATCCACAAATAATAGTGCTGCACACGATGGAACTTCAATCGCTTCTGCTGGGGCGACAGGCGGCCCAGGATACCGATGTTTATGTCATCGTCGTGGCCCGAGACGTTGGTGTAGCTGTGGTGAATGGTGTTGTGCTTGCGGGCCCAGACGTAGGAGCTGCCGCCGAGCAGATCGAGCGTGATGGACGCAAGCTTGTTGATCCACCGCTGATTTGAATAGGCGCCGTGGTTGCCGTCGTGCTGAACAGTAAAGGCCGCCGTCGCGACGGAAAGCCCGAGCAGAAGGGCCAGCGGCGCCGCGAGCCACCAGGTGCCCGCGGCGAGGATCAGCAGGGTGTACATCACCGCGCACCACGAGAGGACGATCGCCGACTTGGCGTACATCTGGGGACAGTCGCGGGGCGTGCGGCCGGTCGTGGCGAAATACGCATCGACGCGCTCGCGAAGGGCCCGGCGAAAGCCGTCGGGAGAGTGGAACTTAAGGGGCGGTACTGCGGCATCTTCGATAAACCGGGGAGCCGCCTTGCGGGGCTCAGTTTCTGATTGCGATGTGATGATCACTCGTTGCCTCATGAAAAAAACCGACGCGGCTCAACACCCGAGGGCGTCGAGCCGCGTCGGCTTGCTTGTTGACTGGCCACCACGTTACCGCGAGGTGCCCCTTCGTCCGTCATCCAACGCTCAAGGGCTCAAGTACGGATGGACGCAACGGAATTATAGCGGCAGCCATCGACATGACAAGCGACCCGGAAAACGGGTGGAATCCGATCGTCAATTCCGAATAGTGCCAATGTATTGGCATCGTTTCACGCAGCGAGACGCTTCAACGAGCAGAAACGGGCGGCCCGCAGTTCCTGCGTTCCGCCCGTTCTGATGGTTCTCGCAATCACTGTACCGGTGTCGGCCCGACCCGGAGGTTTACGCCCTTGGGTGGCTGTTGTCGTAGTCCTTCTTCAACTGCGTCGTGGTCACGTGGGTGTAGACCTGCGTCGTGCTGATGGACTGGTGGCCGAGCAGCTCCTGCACGCTACGAAGGTCGGCGCCGTTGTTGAGCATGTGGGTCGCGAACGTATGGCGGATCGTATGGGGGCTGATCGACGGATCGAGCCCGCACATGATGAGATATTTGTCCAGCTTGCGGCGGACGCTTCGTGTGCTGAGGCGCTGTCCGTGCTTGTTGACGAAGAGCGGCTGCTGATCGAAGGTCGCGTTTCGCGGGTCGCGGATGCGCATTTCGAGATACTTCTTGATCGCGACGATTGCCGTCGGGCCGATCGGCGAGACGCGCTCCTTGCGGCCCTTGCCGCGAATCCGGAGGCACTCGCCCGTGGCGTCCACGTCGGCGATGTTCAGGGCGACCAGCTCGCTGACCCGTACGCCGGTCGAATACAGCGTCTCCAGCATCGCCCGGTCGCGGGCGCCGAGGAGCGTCGAATCGTCCGGCGTCGAAAGCAGCTTCTGAATCTGTTCGACCTCGAGGAATTTCGGCAGGCGCTTCTCCTGCTTCGGCGTCCGGATCGAGGCGACGGGATTCTGCGAAATATATCCGCGCCGCAGGCAGAACTTGTAGAAGCTCCGCAGCGTCGCGAGCTTCCGCGCCGCCGTGGCCTTCGAGTATTCCCGCTCATGCAGAAACGCGAGGAACGAGCGAATCTGCTCGGCCGATACGCTCAGAAGCTTCTCGCGCAGCACCTGGTTGTCGGCCGGAGACTGCGTCGCCGCCGGGGCCGTCGCAACCGCCGTGCCGGTTCCGCCGTAGCCGCCGCCCGACTTGCCCTTCACCGGAACCGACGCCGCGGCCGCCGCTTCGGGGCCGCCGACGAGGAACTGGCTGAACTGGAACAGGTCGGCGGCGTAGCACTTGCCCGTATGCGGTGAAAAGTGGCGCTCGAACCGCAGGTAGTTCAGAAAGTCTGTTACGAGAGGATGTTCTTGGCTCATGATCGCGGAACTCGTTATCGGCGACGTTACTTCCTAGTTTCTCTGCAACCTGGCTCAGCCACGCTCCCGGGCCTGCCCACCGGATTACAGCCGCATCGGCGACACGGTCCGGGTCTTGCGGACCGTTTCGCCGCCGCCGGCCCTTTGGCCGTCGGCGACATCCCTATCGGGCGTTTCATGACCGGAGTTCATCTAGTTCCATTTCCAATCTGCGTCCCATCTGGTAGCTCAGCACGGCCGCGTCAAACCAGTCGAAATCGCAGTTGTTATCGCTCGCAAGGCTCGCAAATGACGCGATCACGTCGGCCTCGTTGCCGGGGCGATAGCGGAACAGGTACCTGTGACCGCCCTTGACCAGCGAAAGCTGTCTGACCGGTTCGTTCATGAGGGGTTCTCCGTTTGGCCGACGTCCGCCGCCACCGACTCGGTGCCCGGATACTGCGCGAGCAGCCGGTTCAGTGCGTCGTGCCAGCAGAATCGGATGAAAAGCGTCTGTACTTTTAGGTATTGTCGCCAGCCCATCAGCAGCTCTTCGTCGCGCGCCGCGGCATATTGCTTGATCAAATCCGCCACGTACTCGTGATTGCCGTTGTAGGTCGCCTGCGCCTGGCTGACCGGGGCCGTCGCCGACGTGAATTCAATCGGCGCCATCATGCGCGACGTCGACACCTGCCTGACCGACCGCGGATCGACGCCCGGCGTCAGGTAGAGTTGCACCGCGACACCCAGAATCGGGGTGTAGGCCTCGAACTCCGTTACGCCGGCCACGATGATGCCGTCCGCGCCGACCGCGTCCGCAACGCGAACGGCGTGCTCCGGCGACTCAATCTGGGTCTTGCCCTGGGCTGTCAGAACGGCCACCACCCGGCTCACCGGCAGTACGGTGGCACCGTTGACGAACGTCAATTCCGATGCGAGCAGGTCGGCCGCCTTGACCGGATCGAGGCTGAATTCGCCGCTGAAGTTGAGAATCGGCGCAACCGCGAAGACCATCGGCTCCGGCAGCGCCGTCTGCATGCGCACCTCTTCCTCCGTATGTGCGCATCCGGGAAGCGCCGCCGCGCAAAGCGCCGCGACGCGTAGCGCGAGGGTGTTCGCTCTTGCTCCCGATCGCGTCATCATTCCGTCCCGTCGTCGCCTCATGACCCGTCCTATTCCACCCGCTCGTTCAGCTGCGCCGCCCGGCGATTGCGCAGGGGAGGCGGCAGGTCATCCACCACCGGAGGACGAAACGGCTTGAGGCTCCAGATCGTCTGGCCGTCGCCGTTTCGCGCCGTGAAGTACAGCCGCCCGTCCTTGGCCCAGTGGGGTGAACCGTGTTCCGCGCGGCCGTCGGTCAGCCGCGTCAGCCCCTCGCCGGTGGCATCGACCATGCCGATGTCCGCGCGAACAATATCGCTCGACGCGGATGCCGTCTTGTCGCCCTCCGAGCCTGTCATCTGAATCCACGCGAACGCAATCTGCTCGCCGTCCGGCGACCAGGAGGGAGAAATGAACGCGGCATCCGGGCTGCTCGCGACCTCGGTCGGCAGCAGCGCCTCTTTCTCATCTACGTGCAGCGTCCAGATCGACGACCACCGGTTCCCCCGGCCCGGCGGTCGCTGATAAGCGATCAGGTCTCCGCTCGGCGACCAGGCGGGAAAAAGCCCCTCGCCGATTACTTCGTGAACACCCGGCTCATGAACCTCGGCGATCCAGATCTCCCCTCGGTTTTCCGCGACGTTCATCCGACAATAGGCGATCCGCTGGCCATCGGGCGACCAACTGGGATGATATTCCGGCAATGGATCGTCCGTGATCCGCCGGGCATTGCGCCCGTCGGCATCCATTACCCAGATATCCCACTGACCGTCTCGATCGGTGCAATAGGCAATGTATTGTCCGTTCGCCGAAAACGCCGGCATCGCCTCGTTGGCGTCTCCGTCGGTAAGCTGTGTAACGGTCGTCCCATCGATGGGCTTGGTGAACAGGTGGCTGTTCTTCGAGAAGCGTGTGGACGCAAAGAGAAGGGTCTCGCCGGTGGGATCGACGGTCGGATCGAGGTCCGCGCCTTCCCCCGCCGTGGTGTGTTCGCGAAGCCCCGTCGCAACCCGCGCCTCGAAGGCGAGATCGTCCGTCACCTGTCCCTCGCCGAAAAGCGGTGGGCGCTCGTCCGAATCCGATGACTCGGAGGCGTGCAGATCCGCGGCGGACGCTCCCGGCTCCGTGTGCGCGGCGCAGGAAGTGGAAAAAAGGATCATCGCGGCCACAAGGACGATCCGGGAATCGGTGATTCGAAGCGAACCGAGCATGCACGCTCCCGAAAAAAGCGGCGAAGGGCAACCCGACTTCGGAGATAGACCGCGTCGAGGCTTGGCAGTGGACTTATCGGCTCCGATATCGCCTCGATGAAGCAGGTTCCCGGCCTTTCCCAACGGCCGTGTTGTCCGATAAATCGCCGAGAATCTATCGACCCACCCCAAAAGCCGACTTGAGGATTCGGCCGGATCGCTACGGGGCGCAACTAACGGCAGCTGCGAATCTTGCGCGAAAGGCGAACACAATCGAACGGCGCAGTTGCCGCCGGCGCACGCGCAGTTTCTGCCGCCGCGCGGGCGGTGCCACAGGTCTTGCATTCAGCCGTGTGCCTTGGCGCGCCGCGGCGCCAGTTCATGAGAAGAGGGGAATGATCCACACCCGCGCAGAAACCGCGGTGTCACTCCGAAGCGCCGGCCCGCAGGCTGTTTTGAATGGTCTCTCGAAGCGTGGCAGCGTCGGCGTTGGACGCGTCCTCCTCGAGAACCTTTTTCAGCCGGTCGAGCGCATCCTGCGCGCCGCCCAGTTCCCATTCCAGCCGGGCGACGAAGACCTGCGCCGAAAAGTGCCGGGGATCCTTGTTAATGGCCTCCAGCCCGTATTCCCGGGCGGTCAGCAGCTTGATCCGGCGCTCGGCATTGGCCTGCTCGCGCATCGACTGCGAGAGGAGCTGAAAGATATTGGCGTCATCCGGATTCGCGGCCCGCTGGGCCTGGTAAACGTCGATCTTGAGGTCGTAGGACTCGCGAAGCTGCACATTCACCTCGGGCTTGAACGGGTCCGTCCGCAGCAGTCCGGTCACCAGAGCCGTTGCCTTGTCGGCCGCCTTGAGGGCCGTGGGATAATCCTGCGTGGCCTTGTACATCGTGCCCAGTTTAAGCTGAATGCCGGGATCGTTCGGCGCGAGTGCCGCCGCTTCGTCAGCGACCTTCAGCGCGTCCTTGGTCCGATCGAGCGCGAACAGCGCGCTGGCCAGCTCGATCGCGATCTCCGCCTTGACCGGCTTTCCGTTTTCCTCGGCCGGGGCGTAATCCTTGGCCCGCTCCAGCGGGCGGATCGCCTGCCGGTGCATGCGCGACATAATGTATACCCGCCCGACGGCGTTGAACCCGCGATACTCGTTGCCCACGTCCTTGCTGCTGTTGAACGCCTCCAGCTTTGGCAGCGCCTCCAATGGCTGATTCATCTCGATTAGCAGCAGCCCGTGCAGCAGGTTCAGCCGTGGCATGTCCGGCTTCATCCGCCGTACGCGGTTGAACATCTGCCCGGCCTCTTCCACGTTTCCGGATTCCAGCTTCTTGATCGCGTCATCCACCATCTGTTCCGGTGTCACGACCTGACCAGGGTCCGTCACCTGGGCATGGCTCGGCGCCGGAATCCAGAGCGCAGCCAGTAAGGCCACGCGACAGGCCCATCGAATCGGCTTCTCACGTGACGACATCGAACGGCTCTTCGATGCGGCACATCGAAGTATGGAACAGATGTTCAATGCAAACAGGCTGGACTGCATGGCAGGCCTCCGATCCGACAACGGCGATCGCGCGGGGACTCCTCCAGTTAACTCGTACGCCGCCGGAGGATCCCGGGTTCAGGGCAGGATGACGCGCCCATCGCTGCAAAGTCATTATCGACGGCAGGATGTGAATACGCCAGACATCGGGGGCGACCTAAGATCGGCCCACTCCCGCTTAGCACTCCACGCTGAGCGGCACACGCTCGCTGGAGGAATCGGCGGCCGCCGGGGCGGCCTCGACCGCTGGAACCTCCCGCCGGACTTTCTCCATGAGGAGCCGCCACGTTTCCCGCTGATGATGCAATATCTGAAGGGCCTCGTCGATGATGGCCGGGTCATGCCGGGTGTTGGCTTCCACCAGCCGCCAGTAAATGAATTCGTAAAGCCGCGATAGCTGGTCGCAAATCTCGGGATTCACCTCGGAACGAAGGCCGATCTTCATCTGCGAAAGAATGCGCTGGGCCTTCAGGAGCTTTTCGCATGCGTTCTCGAAGTCGCGGGCGACAAGGTGCTCCTTGCCCTGCTGGGCGAAGCGGATCGCGCCGTCGTAGAGCATGAGCTGAAGCTGCTCGGGCGTCGCGGTCATGACCGCGTTCTTGAGGTATTCGTTGGATGCGGTGTTCGTCATGTTCCGAAGCGGCGAGTCGGGAATACTGTCTCCGCATCAGGAATCGGACCGTCCGCCCGGAATATTCACTTTCCGCCGCGGGATTCGCGCCACGAAGCGCAGTTTCCGCCGATCGGCGGGCGGTTTTGAACTCCGGAGGGTGTCATCGGATTGTCAGGAGCGACAAGCCGGACAGGGCGGACTGTTGCGACTGGAGCGAGGCGATGATGCCCTCGGTGGCCTGGAACTGCGCGAGAAGCCGCTCGCGGCGGCGCTCGAGCAGCAGTTCCATCTGCTCGATCCGGTCCCGGATCAGTTCTTCCGAGTTTTCGATCGCCTGTTCCTGGAGGGCGATCGTGCCGTTGTTCGAATCGGTCAGCGATTTCAGCTCGTCCTGCAACACCTTCCCGAAGCCCGATTGGACCGTCGTGAAGAAGGCCTCGACCGCGGCCGGGTCGCTTTCCAGAAGGTTGCGCAGTTTCTGTTCATCGAGGCTCAGCGACGCGTTCGTCCCGATTTTCACGCCCACCTGGGATAGCTGCCGCAGGGAGCCGGCCTCCGGGAATACGCGCGAAAGCAATCCGGTCAGGCGCTCGCGGACCCGGCGTGACGTGGAGTCGCCGTTGAGTATGCCGCGCTGCTCGGTCTCGCTGTCGAAGCTGCTCAGCGTGTCGATCGTGGTGAAGACGCTGTTCAGCGCAGACACCAGCGACGAGAGGTCCTCGACGACGGCGTCGGCGTCGCGGGTTACATCCACCGTCACGGGTTGATCGCTGATGCCGACCAGATCGAGCCGCACGCCGCTGACGGCGTTGGAAATCGAGTTGGTCGAACTTCGGAGGATGACCGGCGCAGCCGCACCGGCATCGCCAAAGACCACCGTCGCGTCGGACGCCTGCGACAGCGTTTCAAAGGACAATCCCGACGCGCCGGTGTCGATCGCCAATTCGCCGACCCGGCCGGACTGAGTTGAGGTCAGGCTGAGCCGATACGGCAGCGAGGCCGAGCCGCTGTTGATCACGGCCGCGGTAACTGCCGCTCCCGACGCCCGGATTTTTTCAACGATTTTGTTCAGCGTGTCACCCGCCGCAATCTGGATGCGGGCCTCAAACGAACCGTCGATGAAGTTCTGTCCTTCGGCCGCCTCCTGGAGGATTCGGAGCGATTTCGCCGTCGTTCCACCGCCCTCCTCGCCGATTTTCAAGCGCCCGCCCCCCGCCGCGGTGTCCTCGATTAGCAGGCCGTCGCCCGTGTCGTTGATGCGCGCGACGACTCCGATGCCGCGGGAGTTGATCTCGTTGAGGACGTCCTGAAGCGTTTCTTCATTTCCCTGTGTCAGATCGACGACCGCGCTTGCGCCCGAGCTGTCGGTAATGCGGAACCGCCCGCGCGGCACGCCGCGTCCGTTGTTAAGGTCCGCAAGGCGCGTGGCCGTCGAGATGTACTGCTTCTGAAGATTGCCGCTCGAGACGCCGTCCGCCGGGCTGTCGATCGCGATGCCGAGCTTCTCGGCAAGATTGCCGGACAGGTCGCTGATGACAAGAGAGCCGGACCCGCCCGATTCGTCGCGAATCGTAATCCCAAGCCCGTTGGCCGACACCTCGGCGGAAACGCCCAGCCCGGAGGCATTGATGGCCTCCAACACTTCGGCGAGCGAGTGCGCGACGGACAGGTTCAGTGTCGCCGACGATCCGGCGCGGTTAATGATCCGGATCTCGCCCGCCTCGACCCCCGTCCCGCCGCGGAGCGACGAGAGAAACACCGTGTCAAGCCCGGCCAGCAGGCGGCGCGAAGTAAGCGTGTTGCCGACCGCGACGCCCGTGATTCCAAGATCATCGGCGGCATGGGACCCGTTGAGCGCCGTCACCGTCAGGCTGCCCGCGCCCGCCGTGTGGTCGATCAGCGAAAGGCCAAGCCCGTCAGAGGAAATCTCAGCGGAGAGTTTTCCGCCATTGTTCGAATGCGCATTGATGATGCGCCGGACATCTCCCACTGTCTCTACAAAAAAGATAGTCGCGCCCGTGATCGTATTGCCCGACGCGGCGACCGTTAGCCCAAGCGCCGCCGCCGTCGTGCCCCCCGCGACCTCCTCGATCTTCAACCTGTTCTCGTTGTTCGATCCGCTCGCAGGCGTCGAACTGTCCGTGATCAGCAGCTTCGAGCCGTTGAATGTCACCGCGACGTTCAGGCCCGCACCCTGGACTGCCGTTCGCACGTCGCCGACCGACTGGGCGTCGGACAGGTCCACCTCCGCCGACTGGCCCGCGCGATTGGTGATCTTGATCTTTCCGGCCGGCACGCCGGTACCCCGATTGAGCACCGACAGCGGTGTCCCGTCCGTCAGCCGCCCGGAGAGGTCGAAGTCCATCGACGTACCGTCGGCCAGGACGATCTGAAAATCATTGGCCCCGCGCAGCGAGCGAACGCCGTTGCCGTCGTTCAGCGTGCCGAGCCGCGTGCCGTCGGAGATGGCCACGAGATTCTCACCGGCCAGCACGCCGGTCGTGCTGGAGCCGAGGATTCCGAGGTCGGCCGCGGCGCGCCCTGAGCCGACCTCGGCCACGCTGAGCGACCCGGTCGAAAGGCCCGTCGCATCCGCCAGCACAAGCCGATCGCCTTCGACCCGCGCGGTGACCTGGGCGGTCGTCTGGCCGTTGATGAGCCGGACAACGTCGCGAACGGTAGACGCGGTGGTCACGTCGATTTCGGCCGAACCCCCGGCGCGATCGGTGATGCGCACCCGGCCACGGCGCACACCCTGTCCCCCGTTCAATAGGTCGAGCGACGTCGAGCGATTGACCAGTGCGGCTTCCGTCTCAATGGTCAGGGTCCCTGCGCCAACCGGTGTGCTATCGGCCGATGCGAAACCGGCGGAGATGAGCTGGTGAGTGGTCGCAAGGCTTCGAACCGAAAACGTGTACGTGCCGACGGCGGCGCCCGCGCCGGCCGTCGCCACGATGGACGATTCATTGCTGCTCGTCGCGCCCGAGCGCCGGAAGAACTCGGCGTTGGCCAGGCGCGTCGCGATGTTCTGCACGGCAAGGAGCTGCGAGGTGACCTGGAGATAGGCCGTGCGCCGGCTCCCCAGATTCTGGAGCCGCGTCGAAAGCTGATCGATCGGACGCCGCTGCACGGCAATGAGCGAGTCAACCAACTCCTGGATCGGGATGCCGGAAATCAGGCCGACGCCGGTGGATATCGTGGACATAACTTCCTTCAAAGCGACCGGACGCTCCAGCGCCGGACAACTCTCATGAGAAAATCGCCGGGCGGAACCGGGCTGCCCGGCCGAGCGCCCCGGCCTCATTCACGGGGGAATTGCACGAAACTCAGTGCGCGCCATCGGCCGGGCGTTGGGCCTGCCCCGCCTGCGGTAGAAGGTTTCCGGCCGCGGCGCCGTGTCCGACGGCGGCCGACTCATCAAGCTCGATGGCGCGGAAGCGTTTTCGTCCGTTTACGTAACAGGTGAGAATGCACCCTCGTTTCAAGCACGTTTGACGCGTCAGGACTCGAGAGGACATGGGCTCTCTCCTCGTCGGCGATGACCGCGGCCCTGCCGGGCCGTCGAACGGACGGTCGGCTAATGGTTTATCGGTAGGATCGCTCGGCGGCTTGGATGGCTGCATGGCGTCTTTCTGAAAAAGGCAGCGCGGAAATGCGCTCCAAAAACCGAGGCGAGGAAGCCCTTGCGGACCGCCTCGCCTCGGTGAGGAATCTTCAAGTCGCATCAGTCGCCGCGATTCGGCAATTATCGCAGCAGCGAGAGCACATTCTGCGGGAGCTGGTTGGCAAGCCCCAGGATCTGCGTGGTGCTCTGCACGAGGATCTGGGCCCGCGTCAGGTTGGCCACCTCGACCGCGTAGTCGGTGTCGCGAATCGTCGATTCGGACGCCTGGACGTTTTCGAGCGCGACCCGGACGCTGTTCAGGTTGGTCTCGACCTGGTTCGCCTGGAACCCGCCGAGCCGCCCCGAGAGGGTCGCGATCTGCTCGATGGCCGACTGCACGATCGCCGCCGCGGTCGGATGATTGTTCGAATCCGTGATCCGTGTATCGCCGCCCGAGCCGAGCGAGTTCAGGAAGCCGTTCGAAGAATCGCCCAGGTTCGACGTCGTGATAGACGGAATGCCGATGGACAGCAGGCCGTCGCTGTTGACCTGCGGCCCGATCTGGAAGTTCGCCCCGCCCCCGGTGATCCGGAACGTGCTCGATGAGAGCGTCGTCCCGAAGTCCGTGGACAGATCGGCGACGAGGTCGAGTCCGCTCGTGCGGATTCGCGCGATAAGACCCTTGACGTTGGCCGACTGGCCGTTGATGAGGACGCCGGCGTCGCGGCCGCGGTCTTCGTTGTCGCCCTGGTCGCCCGGGTTGACGCCGAACGTGCCGGTGATCGCGCGGACGCTGACGAATTCATCGCTGCCATAGCCGGTCGAGCTGAACTGGAGGCCGGTGGACGAGCCGCCGGTCGCGGTCACGACCGACGCCGAAACGCCCGTAAGCGTGCTGAAGCTCGTGATGGTCGCGGCAATGGCGGAAACCGTCGTACCGCCGTCGAAGGTGAAGATATTGGTGCCGAGCCGGCCGCGGACCTCAAGGGTCACGCTGTTGCCGCTGGCCAGCGTCGTGTCGGTGCCGGCAGCCGAAAGACCGCTCGCGCCGCCCTGGTCGATGCTCAGCAGCGCCGTCTGGGCCGACTGGGTCACCTGGACGGTGACGGGCAGCGAGGCGTTCGACGGGATTCTCGCCCCGAAGATCTGAAGCCGCTGGAGCTGGTCGCTGTTCTGACCGCTGATCGTGTAGGCCAGCTCGCCGTTCAGCAGCTTCTTGCCGTTGAACTGCGTCGAGTTGGCCACGCGATTGATGCTCTCCAGCAGCGAATCAATCTGAAGCTGGTTGGCCTGGACTTCGTCGTCCGACAGCGCGCCGCTGTTGGTCGAGCTGTTGACGAGGGCCTTGACCTCGAGCAGCAGCTTCGACACCTCGCCCAGGGCCGCGTCCGCCGTCGAGATGACGTTGATCGCGCGGGTCGAGTTGTCGATCGCCGCCTGCAATCCGCGAATCTCGGATCGCAGCGACTCCGACGCGATCAGTCCCGCCGGGTCATCCGCGCCGCGATTGATGCGGAAGCCCGAGCTCAGGCGCTCCAGCCGCGTGCTGAGGTCGGCCTGGTTCTGCGTGAGCTGGCTGATCGCCTGTAAGGCAGAAACGTTTGTGTTGATGCGACTCATGGGTTCCTCCCTGAACATCACCGGCCGTGTTCGGCTCGGCGATCGGCATGCAGCCGTGCATGCCGGATACGCTTGCGGAAACCGGGCCTTCTTCCGTGAGCGGCCGTGTCCGCAATACAACCGACCGTGCTATCGGGCCCCCACGGGTCCGACTTTCGTAATGTGGCAAATATTTTCGCGGCGTCCGGCGTTCACCGGACGACTTTCTCGGGACACCGGCAAGAGTGCGAAAGCCCCGCGAATCTCGGAATGTGGGAAGCGTATTATCGGATGCCCGCACGGAAAGCGGCGGTTCGTGCCGATCGCACCCCGCGCGCGGGCTCACGAACGTCGAAGGGTGAGCGGCGGAGGCGGATCGGAATCGCGCCCGGCGCCGGGATGGGCCAGTTGGGCCGCCAGCGCCGCGCCGGGCGTCACGTGACTTGAAAGAGCGGCAAAATCAAGGTCGAGCTGGGCGTTCATCGCGGCCGCGGCATTCTCGCGCGCCACGTCGTCATCCGCGGCATCCCGTGCGCCCGGCACGGCGGAAAGGGCGGACAACTGCCGGCGTTCCATCACAATCTGCCCGGCCACATGCTGGAGAATCGCCGAGGCATCTTCAATCGAGGCGACGAGCAGAGAGAATCGTCCACCTGTCACCAGCGATGCGAGGCTTCGCCCGGCGTCGGGGCCGAGGTCCTCGGGCCGCATCGAGCGAATCGACGCCCGCCGCGGCGGACCACCGGTAGCCGAGGGCAGTTCAATCCTGAAATATCCGTCGAACAGGCGTCGCCCGCCGATTTCGGAGATGTCAACGATTCGGCACACATCGCGCACCGCGCGGTCCATCAGCGCCTGGATCTCGCAGATTTCGCGGGGCGATCGCCGGCGCGGACGCGGACCCGCGCCGATGCGATCGAGCACGTCCATGACCAGCGCGTGTATTCCGGCCAGCGCCGCCGAAGCTCTTTGAACCGCGTCCGCTGGATCGATCGGCGGTTCCGTGGCCGCCCCCGACGGATCCTCGGGCCGACGCGCGGATTCCCCGTGGCCGCCCTCGTCGCGCACCAGCCGCAGATGGCCGGAGGCCGGACCAGCCGCATCAGCCGGCCGCTCGGAAGGGCGAGGAGGGCGGCGCAGGGCACTCGGCCGGGCCGCGAGCAGACTGTGAATCACGGGTTTCTTGTTCAAGCCGCTTGATTCCTGGCAATAACGGCGCGGGTTCAACACCTGTGGAATTACGCACGCGCCGAGGCGCAAGTTCGGCCGCATCCGAGGCGGTCGACAGCCGGTCCGGTCTCCCATCGACCTGATGCAGCCGGGGTCTTAGCAAATTGCGGGTGAAAGCCCGTCGGCGAGCGACGGCTGCGGAGCCGGAAGCACGATCCCGGACGACGCGTGGAGAAGCGGCGTAGTGCCACCCTCACTGCACGCCGACCACGGCGCGGCCGACACCACGGGGACGCGCGGGCATAATCGTGAGAAATCATGCGAAAGGTCTTCGGCCACGCCCGGCGAGAGGGAGCCGACCACGACGCCGTCGACCCGGTCCGGATCGAAGGCATCGACGTGCCGCAGGGCAAGCCCGCGCCACGCTGAAGCTTCGACGGCGGTGTCATACACGGCGTCGATCGGGATGTTAACGCGCCCCACGACGTCGATCAACTGTTCACACCCCTTGCCGCGATGAAAAATCGCCGCCCGGCCGATGCGCAGCTTATCGGCCCACGCGGCGAGCACTTCCTGCGCGACATCCAGCCCGAACAGGGCGGCGAATGCCGCCGGAGTCAGCGGCGCGCGCCGCGATGGTGCCTTGGCGAGGGCACGCCGCCCCTCGATGACTCCCTCCACGTATCCGCGAAGGGCGTTCTCCCTCAGCCCCACCCGCCGGTAGCGCTCCCGCGTCTGGTCCAGCAGTTCCTGCCGGAGGTCGTCCGGCGCGTAGCGGTTCCATAGCCGCATGTTGTTTCGCACCAGCAGGCGAAGCATTCGGTTGTTGTCTCGGTTGCGAGTGACACGCCGATGCCACACGACCAGTTCCCCGTGCGGCTCGATTCGCCGGCCCGCCGCCAGAAGCCGGCACGCCAGGTCGTATTCCTCCACGTAATAATCAAAGTCGATCGGCAGGCCCCCCGCCGCGACGTACGCGTCGCGTCGAATCACGCCCCCGCAGTTGAAGAACACACCCGGCACGCCGCCTGCGTCGTGCCGATGCGGCGGATCGGCCAGCCGCACCCTGCACGCGACTGCACCGAGATCAGGCCGCGCCGAGAACAGACGCGTCGCCGCGTCCACCGCGCCGGATTCCGGCCAACTGTCATCATCCAGCATGAAGATCAGTCCGCCGCGCGCCGCCATCACCCCCACATTCCGAGCCGCGCAACCGAGATTCCGCCCGAGCCAGATCCAGCGCACGCCGGGGAACTTCTCCTCCAGGTTTGCCGTCCCATCCGTGGAGCCGTTGTCCACGACGATGATTTCAATGCCGCGGTCGGGCAGCGCCGTCACTCGGCGCAGCGTCTCTTCCAGAATCGAGGCGCGATTCCGCGTAGGCAGGACAAGGCTGCACGCGACCGCCCCGCCGCCTTCAGGCCGGAATGTGTTCATGGGCATAGCTCACGGGAGCGAAGGGGGCGCCGTCCGCTACCGGCGCCACCGGCATTGATCCGTGCGCGATCGGCGACAGTTCGGGACGCCCGATCAGTTCGCGATGAAGTTCCTCCGCGGACACAGGCAGACAGCCAAGCCGCTGAATCTGCACCGATGCCGCCAGCTGGCACAGGTACGCCGTCTGCATCAGCGTGGCCCCCGCGCCGACGGCGAGCGACGCCGTCGCCAGCATCGACTCAGAACAACCGAGCCGATCGATCACGCGATCCGCCAGCGCCGGCAGAAACTCGGAAAGCAGCCGGTCGCGCCAGGCCTCGCTCGAGCGATCGTGCGAAGGCCGGTCAAATGTAACCACGCCGCGCTTGCCGACCGTCACCAGCAGCCGGGTGGCCTGGGCCTGTTCCAGAAGCCGGTACGCCAGCGCCGAAAGCCCGCCCGACGGGTCGCTGAGCATCGAACGAAGCCGCCGCTCCGACACCAAAAGGAGATCGAGATCGCGAAAATGCGGCGGGCCTCCCTGCGGCTCGGCCGTTCCGGCGCAGAGCGTCGCCACGCGCTCGCGCAGAGCCGGTCCGACCTGCTGCATCAGCGCCGGCGTGATCGCTCCGTACCCGGCGTCATAAAGGATGGCACTCTCGGCCCCGGCGGCCTCGGCAAGAAGCAGCTCCGCGGCGCGCCGCTGCCCCACCGAATCGATCGGCGCAGGCCCGCCGCGATCGACGCGAAACATCTTGTGCTCGTCGACGAGATAGCGCGTGCGGACCGGAAACGCGCTTCGCCGCGCAGCCGAAAGCACGCGCACTCCGCGCTGCCGGAGCGCCGCCGCCGCCTTGTCCGAGTCCGGATCGTCGCCAAGGCAGGTGACGAGCGTCGGCCGCGCCCCCAGCGCCGCCGCCTGTGTCGCCAGCAGGGCCGCCCCGCCCAGGTAGTCCCTGCGATCAAGCTCCGAAAGGCTCATGATCGGCGACTCGCTGGCCACGCCGCCCGCGTCGCACAGGACGTAGCGGTCAAGCCGGATATCGCCGCAGATCAGGACGCGCCGCCCGCGAAAGGACTCGACCAGCCGCGACATCGCCCGAAGATCGATGCCATGACGCCGGCACACAATCCGAAGCCGCTCCGCTTCGATCCGCGGCGGAGCCATCCCCTCCCCCAGCCGCGTCGAGCTGAACACGACCTGCCCGCTCGAAAACAGCACCCGCCCCCCGCTCGCCTCGACGACCTGTTTTTCCTCCAGAAACCGCGGATCGCGGCTTGTCGCATACTCCTCGCCCTTGACGTATACGTCCGGACGAAGCTGCGCCAGCAGCCGCGCCGCCGTCGGATTCGGATCGATCACCACGTAATCGACGAACTCCAGCGCCGCGAGGTTCTCCGCCCGAAGCTCCTGCGGAATGTACGGCCGAAGCTCCCCCTTGTGGATGTCCGCGTCGCCGGTGATCGAGACGATCAGGCATTCCCCCTGTGTCCGGGCATATTGCAGATACCGAATGTGGCCCGGATGCACGATGTCGAAACAGCCGTGGCACTGTACGAACCTCGGCCGTGCCTGCCCCTCCCCGCCGCGCGCGGCCTCGATGATCCACTGAAGTCGCTCCGGCGAAATGATCTTCCGCCGGAAATCCGTAGTGCCGGTCGCCGTATCATTCATGTCATTCACATCGACCGACGGCGGGCAGCAGGTGTGATAACGAATTGCCGCCGGGCCGCCACGCACCAGCCGCGCAGAATTCGCCGACAATCTCATCCGCGACGCCTGCGTCGCCCGCAATAGGCAGACGGCCTCCTGAAGCCTTTGGCGAGGCTCCGCCTTGGTACAGCGTTTTACGTATTCAGCAACGAAGGGGGCGCGGGAGGCCGGCGCCGGTGTACGGCGCTGCCTCATTCCGCCTTGAGGAACATCCGGGCCGACCGCACGGCCGCGCTCACCAGCAGGCTGACAAACAGGAGAAGCGACAGCCAGCCGACGGCCAGCGCCAGCAACGGCCAGGCCCGCTGAATTAGCGTCGGGAGCCAGTCGACCACGGTGCCGGCGAGCGCCGCGACGATTGCAAGAATCACGATCGCACCCAGGTGACCGCGGACATTGCCGGGCAGGGGCGCGAGCCGAACGGTCAGGCTGGCCATGAGATAGATGAAAAGCAGCCTCTTCCAGGTCTCGGTTTCCGCGGCGCGAAGGGCGTCAAGTGTCCCCTGGCAGAGCGTAATCAGCGCCCGAAGTTGGTCCCAGAATGCCGCCAGCGTGGTTGGAACTGCCGTCGAAATCTGGTCCGCAGGCAGCCGCATCAGGACAGACTGACCAAGCCGCAGACTTACAAACGCGATGACCACTCCCAGCAGGAACATGGGCAGCAGCGCGACTACCAGCGGTCCGACGAACGGCAGCTTCGGCGTCCAGTCGGCGTCCTGGCCCTTTTGCCCGCCCTCGCCGTCCGGAAGCTTGACCTGCACCACCTTCGCCCCGGTTATCAACAGCCCAACCACCCGGCCAAGCTGGACAATCAGCGTGCCGGGAAAGAGCACGGCCTGGACCGTCCGCGACGGGGCCAGGCCGGACCACACCCGGTCCACCCCCCATGCGAGGAGGACAATGATCAGCAACCAGACGCACGTTGCGGCGTAAATCATGTAGATAGCGCAGATAATGCGCCCGCGCGGACCGTCCGCGCAGGAACACTCGGAACTCACATCGGTCCGAGGCGAATCGGGCTTTCGTACCGAAGCGGCAGGGAGCCCGGACTTTACATTTTTCTGCCGCCCGCCGCGAGGGAAGGATCCCCGAGGCGGCCGCGGGCCGCCGGACGCCCGCGCGACGTGCGCACGATCGGCCCCACGGCAGGCGGGCCCGGAGCGCGTCGGTCAGATTTGCACCGGTGCTCGTGCGTCCGGCCGGGCCAACGGGCAAGTCGCGCCTCGGGCGCGCAGCGAATCGCGGATCTGTGCAACAGCGGTGGCATCAGGCGACGCGCGCCGCCCGCCGGACTTGCGTTTTCGGGCGGGATGCGGGAAAATCCCGCCAACCGGAGACAAATGCAGGGAGAGTGAGGATGGCACTCGTCGTCTGTTGCCCATGCGGCAATCCAATCGAATGCGAACAACTCGACCTCGTCGTCACCGTGAACTGTCCGCTCTGCCGGCAGGAACTCACGCTTGAAATGGAGGACGCCACGGGCCGGACCCGCCGCGCGATCCTCACCGTTCTGGAAGGCCCCTTCTGGGTGGGCGAGAAGTTCATTGTCCCGGTCGGTGTCGACCTGCGCATCGGCAAGGCCTCGGGCAACTGGCTGGCCCTCGACTGCGAGTCGCTTGACGATGTTCACTGCCGGGCCCGCCTTGCGCCCGACGGATCGTTCGATGTCGCCGACGGTCAGAGCCGGACCGGCACGTGGATCGGCAAACAGCGCGTCGCGCGCGGCAAGGTCCTGCCCAAGCAGTCGTTCCGCGTGGGAGATTTTCGCCTCCGTTTCGACATCCTGTCCCCGGACGGCACCACGGTTATCGCCGCGGCCGGCGGGGTCCTGGCGCCGGACGAGTCGAGCTTTCTCCCCATCATGAAGGAGGTCAAAGGGCGGCACGATCCGCTCAAGTGGTTTTCGGTGAACCGCTTCCTCATTGCGCGTGCCTATATGACGGCATTCGCGGTCCTGATCGCCGTTTATCATTTTCTCCACGCTCAAGGCACCACCGAGTCGCAGCGCCCCGTGCTCGTCGCCCTTGGCGTCGGCGTGGTCGTCCTTGTCGTGTTCCTCCTCGCCGGTCGCCGGGTCGCGCTGGTGCATCGCTTCCTGAAGTACGGTTCGCTCGCCGTGCTCGTGCTCTTCGCGATCATCGACCTCGCCGCCTCAATACCCGTCCCCGCGATTTCCTGCCTCGCGATGGCGGCCGCTCTGACACTCCTGATCATGCGCGTTCCGACCGGGCTTGTGGCCCTCATCGGCGCTACCGCAGGTCTCTGTTCCATCACCGTCCTCTGCGCAGGCCTCGCAAAGCTCCTCGGCTGAGGGTTTCGCGGACGAGCCGGTCCCACGCCCCCGCTGCGCCGGCATGCGATTTGGCCCGGAAGTCCCGCCCGTGTATATTGAGGGTGGATTCGTCTCCGCATCGGGGCGGCTATCCGCCTCCCGAGGCGGTTACCCGTCTTCTTCCCAAGTGGAGGACACATCATGACCGAGGCGCCGACAAAAGCGTGCGAGGGCTGCGGCGGGACGATTACCGCCGATCAGATCGTTAACCGACAGGCCGGGCTCGTCCACGGCGTGCTCCTGTGCCCTCTCTGTGTCGATAAGAAGCGGAAGGAAGCGCTCGCCGCCGCCAAGGCCGCCGAAGCCTCCATTCAGTTGGTCGAAAACGAAGGCGCGCCCACGCCCGGTGCGTTCGTCCCTCCCGGCGCGTCAAAGATCCAGACCTTTGCCGCCGTCAGCACGCTCGGCGGCGTTCATCACGAAGATCAGCTCAAGCGGCCGCTCTCCGCGCCCAACGAACCACCGACCCGCATTCGCACCTTTCACAGCAAGCTCACACCGGCAGCCCTCAGCCACATGGACGACCAGATCAACGAGTGGATGGACAAGAATCCCCACATCTTCATCAAGCACACCAACATCACCGTCGGCCCCTTCGAGGCCAAGCACGTCGAGCAGCACCTCGTCGTGACGATCTTCTACTGACGCCCGTTTCCCCGAACTTACTCCGGCCCGAACGTCAGCCAGGTCAGCGTCTTGGCGTTGAAGATGGCGTGCAACAGGATCACCAGTGTCAGCGAGCCGCTCCGCGCCCGAAGCCACCCGAGCACCAGGCCGAACAGGGCCAGCGCCGGCATCGTGTGCACCAGCGGATAATGAAAAAGCCCGAAGGCGACGGCGCAGACGATGATCGCCCCCCAGGCACTTCGAAAGCTTGCCGCGAGAAGCGGCTGAAGCATTCCGCGAAAGAGCAACTCTTCGTTGACGGGCGCAAGAACGACGGCACTGATGACCGTCAGCACGGCGGCCGCCGTGCCGGACTCTCCCGATACCAGGATGCGAATCGTCTGATGCTCGGGCGGCGAGAAGTCCGGTGTGATGCGCGTCATTACGTACACGGTCAGGTGCAGCAGCCCAAAGCAGAGCGGCCATACCATGACATAAGCAACCAGCGCGCGGGCCGCCTGCCGCGGCAATCGGGCCGCCGAAAGCCCCCACGCGGATAGCCGCCAGCCGTGTCGCCAGGCCCCCATACTCACAATCGCGCCGCAGGCAAGCAATTGACCCAGAAACGCAACCATGATCTGGCTCGCCGCCGGCAGCGGCTGCGTCGTCGCCGAGGTTTCGGAAGCCGCGTCCCGGCCGAGAATCAGGGCATACAGAAGCTGGGGAACAAAAAACACCGCGAATACGGCAAGGGCCGGGTCCAGCGGCTCAATCCGGCAGGGTTCCGGCGGACCCAGCCCAAGCGACGACTGCCACGCCCCTTTCGTCGCGATTCGCGCTGCCGAGAAGACCAGCAGCGCGCCGCCGAACGCCAGCAGGGCGGCTTCGGCGGTATCAATCGGTGTCCAGGCGCTCGGCATGCGATGTTGAATCCGTGACAGGCAAATCCTACAGTGGCCCCGGGAGCCGGTGCATGGGCGGAACTATATTGGATCGCATCGTCGAGACCAAACGACGGGAGGTCGCCGAGGCCCGGGCCGCGCGCCCCCTTGCGGCGATTCAGGCCGAGTTGCCCTCCGCCACGCCCGTTCGAGACTTCTACGCCGCCGTGACGCGGACCGGCGACATCCGGCTCATCGCCGAAATCAAGAAGGCCTCGCCGTCCGCCGGGCTGATTCGCCCGGACTTCGACCCCGTGGAGATCGCCCGGATCTATGAAACCGCCGGGGCGGCGGCGCTGTCCGTACTGACCGATCGCACCTACTTTCATGGCGAGCTTTCATACATAGAGAAAGTGCGCCGGGCCTGCGGCCTGGCCGTCCTGCGCAAGGATTTCATCATCGACGAATACCAGGTGTTCGAAGCCCGCGCGGCCGGCGCCGACGCGATCCTGCTCATCGCGGAGATCCTCGATGCCGGACAGATCGCCGCGTTTTCGGATCGCGCCGTCGAACTTGGAATGGCCACGCTGATCGAAACCCACGATCCGGCGCACATCGATGCGATTCTTCCCCTGGTTTCACCGGCGCGACGCACACTGCTCGGCATCAACAATCGCGACCTGTATGCCCAGAGAACCGACCTGCGGACGACCGAGCGCGTCGCCGGCCGCCTGCCGTCCGGCACGCCCATCGTCGCCGAAAGCGGAATCAGGACGCGCGACGACGTTCGTACAATGAAGGCCGCGGGCGCGTGCGCCGTGCTCATCGGCGAGACATTCATGCGCGCCGCCGACATCGAGGCGAAGGTGCGCGAGCTCCTGGCGCCTTGACCCCCCGAAGTATGGCTCGTCTACGATAAAGACCCATGGCGCGCACACCATGGGCCGTTTTTGGGAAACTCACTTGAAGCCCGGTCCGCCGCCTCACGTCCCCGCGCTGGCGAGGGCTGCCTGAAAGTCCTTCTTGCTGGTCAGCCCGACGAACTTCTGCACGACCTGTCCCGCCTTGAAGATCAGGACGGTCGGGATCGCCTGGATGTTGAACTTCACCGGCGTCTCGCGATTGGACTCGGTGTCCATTTTGCCGACCTTGACGCGACCGGCGTATTCCGTGGCCAGTTCGTCGATAGTCGGACCCAGCGCCTTGCAGGGCATGCACCAGTCAGCCCAGAAATCCACCAGAACCGGCACCTTTGAACCCAGTACCTCCGCCTCGAAATTCTCATCCGTGAAGGTAAGCGTGTCTGCTCCTGCCATGGTTCCATCTCCTCAGAGATAAAGATAATGTGCGCTTCGGCCGGTCGGCCCCGCGCGGCCGGCATGTTGTTTCGCGTGAATGGCCCTCCGGCGGCATCGCCGGCGAACCGTGAAAGCCGATTCTAGGTTTCGTGGCGTGGGGCGTCAAAGGGAAGATAGCAGGGCTGCGCCGGCCCCGGCCGCGCCGCGATGACCGCCCCGATTCGGTCAGTGCGGGCCGGCCAAAGCCCGCATGCGGTTGACGCTGGCGTTATCAATACCTAGGATGCCCCACATCGGTTTCATCAAACAACTTGGATGTCTCGCACCCCGGGAGGGTTACACATGGCTCGAACCTGCACGCTGAAGGGAAATCCACTCGACCTCGAAGGTCCGGAACTCAAGGTTGGCGACAAGGCCCCGCTCGCGACCCTTAAGAAGTCGCTCGTGGACGATTTCAATCTCGCCGAAGTTGCCGGCAAGCCGCGCGTCTACAGCGTGGTGCCGTCGCTCGATACCCCGGTCTGCGCCGAACAGACCAAGAGATTCAATAAGGAGATGGCCGCCCTCCCGAACGTCGCCTTCTTCACGATCAGCTGCGACCTCCCCGTGGCGATGAACCGCTTCTGCGGGGCCGAGGGCATCAACACCGAGCGCATGAAGACGCTCAGTGACCACAAGGACACTGCCTTCGGAAAGGCCTACGGCGTCCTCATTCCAAAGCTGCGCGTTCTCTCCCGCGCCGTCTTCGTCGTCGGAACCGACGACAAGCTTCGGTACGTTGAGTA
This sequence comes from Planctomycetota bacterium, assembly GCA_003576905.1. Classification (GTDB taxonomy): domain Bacteria; phylum Planctomycetota; class Phycisphaerae; order UBA1845; family UTPLA1; genus UTPLA1. The sequence goes on from QEVG01000017.1 coordinate 70,769, forward strand.
CGTCCCCGAGGTCGCCAGCCATCCCAACTACGACGCCGTGCTCGCGGCCGCGAAAAGCCTCTGACGTCCGCGCCGAGAGTCCGAGTACCCGACCGGCCGAGAATCTTCTCGATTCGCCGGGCGCGGTTTCCGCGCCCGGCGAGCGTCCGCGATTTCGCGCAAAGCCTCGTCCGGACTCGATTTCACCGCGACGATAATCTCCCGATCGACCGCGCAGCCGGGGCACGCCTTGAGTCATCGGCGAATCCTGCCGATTCAGGGGTGAAGATGTGTCTCGGCGCGGCCCCCTGCGGGCGGCGGCGGAGATGCAGGTCGGGGCCGCGGAGTCCCGTCCACAGTGAGGGAACGCGTCGACCGGGATCTCAGCGCCCCGGGGGACGCCAGAAAATCGGAGAGGTGATACATGTTCGATTTCCAGGGTACGTTTGAGAGCTTCTACAGCTCGTTCGTCGGCTTCATCAACAGCCTGCTCAACACAATCTTCGGTACGCTTGGCTCGTTCTTCGGCGGCCTTGGCTTCTAAGCCCTCGCCGCGCGGGGGGCGACCGCTCCCCGACTTGCGATATCCGAATCTCATGTCGGGCGTCAGGTCAGACGGAGCGGAGGAACTCCCCCGCGTCGTTCGGCCGGACGCCCGCATTTTTTATTGCCCCAGTACTCTCGTCTTCGCCCGCCCCCGTCCACCGGACCGATAGTTCAATTGAGATGAACTCCGGCGAAGCGCCCGCGACATACAGGTTTCAGGCAGCGCTGCTTGGCAGTCTGCTGTGCGTTTTCGCCTGGTCGGCGATCGAACCGCGCGACCGATTTACCTGGTTTCTCGAAGTCGCGCCGGCGGTTGTCGGCGTCGGAATCGTGGTTGCACTTCACCGGAGATTTCCGTTCACGCCGCTCGCCCATGCGTGCATCTGGGTCCACGCGGTGATCCTGCTCGTGGGCGGCCATTACACTTACGCGGAAGTCCCCCTTTTTGACTGGATTCGCGATGCCCTCGGCCTCGCGCGAAATCACTTCGACCGCGTGGGTCACTTCGCGCAGGGATTCTGCCCGGCCATCCTGGCGCGCGAAACCCTGCTGCGCACCTCGCCCCTGCGGCCCGGCAAGTGGCTCTTCACGCTGGTGTCGGCGGCATGTCTCTCAATCAGCGCGATCTACGAATTCATCGAATGGTGGGTTTCCCTGGCGACCGGCAGCAAAGGCGACTCGTTCCTCGGCACCCAGGGCGATATCTGGGACACCCAGTGGGACATGTTTCTCGCGCTTTGCGGCGCGATCGTCTCGCAATGGCTTCTGGCCCGCGTCCACGACCGACAGGTGGAACGGCTTGTCGCGCCGCGGACCCCGCAATCTCACGGCGAAAGGAACGCGTCCACCAGTTCCTGAATATCCGCCGCGTTCGCCGCCCCGCTCGCGTTCAAATCGCTGCGCGCCGTGTGCAGCGGATCAACGTCGATCCCAATCAGCACGCTGCTGAAGATATCGATATCCGTCTCGTCGCGCACGCAATCCACATTAATATCCGCCGACATGTTGCAGGGCACGATCGAAAAACGGATCACCGCCGAACCCCCGGCCACCCCGTCCCCCGACGGAAGCGACGCCGCCTGGGAGGCATCCGCCAATTCGCCGTCCAGCGTCTGTGCGCTCGAAAAGCCCGTAAGCGCGTCGCTGATCGTCAGGGTATACGCATCGGCCGCCAGCGGCGCATCCAGGTTTATCGTCACCGGGTTCACGTTCGATGTGCCCGACAGGGTGAAGGATTGCGCCCCGGTCGTGTCCCCGACGATCGAAAAGTGCGCCGCGTCCGTCGACACCGTTCGAGTAAACCACACGCTTATCTGATCAATGCCGGCGCTCGCCTCGATCTGCGCGCCCGGCAGGGGCGACGATTCCACGACTTTCGGCGGCCCGGCTGCGTACGAGCCTGCCACGGCGCCGGTCCGCAGGATCCACCGGCTCGGGTCGAACTGAATGGCCGTCGTCGGTCCCGTCATGGGAATGGCAAACCATTGCGTCCGTGCGTTGTTCCACACTCGTTTCGACTGCGGCTGGCCCCCCACCGTCGCAACCAGCTCGACCGGCATCGTAAACACGTTCGGGTACCCCGGCGTGTTGTGCGTCTGCGCGATCCTCACAAGCAGATAGTTCTTCCCGTTTATCGAGGTTGACTGCCAGCCGTACGAGTACGCTGGTGCGCCGGGCCCGTACACCCATTGATCAAAGAACCAGGTCAGGTCCTGTCCGCTGGTCGCGGAGGCGATGGCTGCAAAATCGTCCGTGGTGGCCGCGGCATATTCAAACGCCTCGCGATAATCCGCCAGAACCTGGAAAAACGTCGCGTCGCCCACGACGCCGCGAAGCTGGTGCACGACCCAGGCGCCCTTCAGGTAGCTGTTGGTGTACGAAAAGATCGTGTTCAGGTCGGCCGTCCCCGCCGGATACACGTACACCGTTCCGCTCACATCGGAGGGCTCGTGCGCGAGCATCGCCGCGACGTACGCCGCCGGGTTTGCCACGCCCGTCTTGCGCTCCTCCCAGAGACACTCGCTGAACGTCGCGAAGCCCTCGTTGAGCCAGATGTCGCTCCAGGTCCGGCACGTCACCATGTCGCCCCACCACTGGTGCCCCAGCTCGTGCGCGATGACGCCCTCGTCAAACGTGCCCAGCCCGGTCATGGTCTGATGCTCCATGCCGCCGCCGAAATTGAACTGGTAGTGGCCGTACTTCTCGGTGACGAACGGATACTCCCCGTACACGTCGCGAAACGCGTACATCATGTCGATCACCTGCTCCCATGCCGCACGTGCCGCCGGACTGTCATTGCCGGGATAGATATAAAACTCGACGGGCATGTTCCCGCCCGAATGCACGTAATTCTGCGTCCACTTGGTGTAGTTTGTCGCCGCGAATGCCACAAGGTACGTCGACGTCGGATAGTCCGTGTGCCAGTGATAGCGCCGCTGACCGAATCCGAGGTCCTCCGCGCTCACCAGCACGCCGTTGGACGGCACCACGAAGTTGTTCGGCACCGTAATGGTCAGATCAAGTGTCGCCTTGTCTCCGTTGTCGCCCGGCACGCCGAAATCGCCGTCCTTCACCGGCCACCACGTATAGGCGTAATAGGGCTCGCTCAGCGTCGCCACCACGTCCACCCCGTTCTGCGTCGATACGTCGATCGAGCCGAAGCCCCGCGAGATCGAGTTGCCGTAGTAGCCGATCGTCAGGATAAACTCCTCGCCCGTGTCGTAGGGGCGATCCAGCGTCACCACCAGCGATACCGTCCCCAGCGAAGTGACGTCGACCGGGGACACGCTCATGTCGGCCAGGTCCGTGACTTCCGCCACGTCGATGCCGTACTGGCCGCGCAGCCGGAACGTGAATTCAGTCAGCCCGTCGACCAGGCTCCGCACGTGCATCGAGTTGGTGCCCACAATCAGGCACGTATCGTTAAAGGGATCAATGCTGGATATCTCGAGGGCGAGGTCGTTGTGCAGCACGTCCGTGTCGCCCATCGCCTCGCGCGGCGCCCACGAACGCGCCGCGGCGTCCTCATCCGTCGCAGCCCGCGCGGCGGCATGTGCCTTGCCGCAGCCCATGACCGGCGGCTCACACGCAAACCCGCCCCCGCGGGCAGCCTGCGCCGGACACAGCCATGCAAGGCACCAAAGGGACACACCAAGGACAGCGCCGCGAGTCGAAGGCGAGCATGTTGACATCGGGATTATTCCTGAATCACGGACCGGGGAGAGCCGCCGCGTCCTCTCGGGTGCGCGGGCGGAATTCGTGTCGCGATGCCGTGGGGGTCTCCTGAAAAAAACAGGCTGCTGCTCGCCTCTCTGATTGTACACGATCCAGGCGTCCGCACCCAAGCCGCGCTATTGCGGACTTTGATCGGCGCGGCGACACTTTTTCGTCCCTGATGCCCCCGGGCAGGCAGGAGCGGCGACGGTTTTCTCGAATTCGGAGCAACCCGGATGACAGGTGAACAAATCCCCGGTGGCGCGGCGACGCCCCCGCACAAACCCTATGTGCCCGCGGAGTCCCTGGTGCCGGAAATCGGTCTGGCCCCCGTGGCAATCGGGGCGATACTGGGGATCATCTTCGGTGCGTCGTCGCTGTACCTCGTGCTGAAGGTCGGCATGACCGTCTCGGCGTCGATCCCGATCGCCGTGCTCTCCATCACCCTCTTCCGCGTCATCAAGCCGATCATCGGCCGCAATGCGACCATCCTCGAAAACAACATCGTCCAGACGACCGGCTCGGCGGGCGAATCCATCGCCTTCGGCGTCGGCGTCACCATGCCGGCACTGCTCATCCTCGGCTACAACCTCGAAGTCCTGCGCGTCATGCTTGTCGCCGTTCTCGGCGGCCTGCTCGGCGTGCTCATGATGATCCCCCTCCGGCGGGTCTTCATCGTCAAGCAGCACGGCAGGCTGGTGTACCCGGAGGGGGTGGCCTGCGCGGATGTGCTGATCGTGGGGGAGAAGGGCGGGTCGAGCGCAGCGACGGTCTTCGGCGGGTTCGGGCTGGCGTTCATCTATCAGTTCATGATGATGACACTCAAGATGTGGAAGGATGTGCCGAGCCGGATGCTTCATTTCTTCAGAGGCGATGGCAGCACGTTGTTTAGCTTCAAGGGGGCGGCGGTTGCCCTAGAGGCCACGCCTACATTGCTTGGAGTGGGATATGTCATCGGTCCCCGAATCGCTTGCATCATGGTCGGCGGAGGAATCATGGCGTCCTGGGTGCTCTTGCCGCTGATCATTCAGTTCGGCGAGCATATTAACGAACCAGTCTATCCGGGAGCCGTTCCGATTTCCCAGATGAAGCTAAAGGATGTATTCGACAACTACGTGCTCTACATCGGCGCTGGAGCCGTCGCGGCAGGCGGCATCATCAGCATGATTCAATCCCTGCCGACAATCTTCGGTTCAATCAAGGCTGGATTGGGCGATCTGGCATCGAAGGGCAGAGGCGGCGCGGCGTCGGCCTCTCGACTGGATCGCGACATCTCGATGAAGATTGTCATTGTCGGATGTCTAGCCCTGGTCATCGCCATCTACCTCGCCCCGATGCTCAATGTCGATCACCCGCTCGAAGCGCTCATGATCGTCTTCTTCGGATTCCTGTTCGTGACCGTTTCGGCGCGGCTCACCGGCGAGATCGGTTCCTCATCCAACCCAATTTCCGGAATGACCGTCGCAACGCTCTTGCTGACGTGCTTGATATTTGTCGCTGTTGGCTGGACTGGACCAAGTTACCGATTGACGGCACTTTCCATCGCCGCGATTGTTTGTATTGCTTGCTCCAATGGCGGCACAGTGGCGCAATGTCTGAAAACCGGCTACATCGTTGGCGCTACACCTCGCCATCAACAGGTTTCGATTCTGGTCGGAGCGCTGACATCGGCGCTTGTTATTGGAGTCACATTACTCCTGTTGAACGACTCGTCCACTGTCTATTCGAAAAACAATTTGCCGACTGATCGGATAGACGTATCAACGCTTGATGCCAAGTCCAAAGAACGTGTGATGGGCCATTACGCAGCCAATGATACGAATGAGTACCTCGTATTGCAGGCTCGTGTTGGGCAACTTCCGGGCGTCCTGCCGGGCAAATACCTCGTCGATGAACAGGGCAAGATTTGTTATCTCGCCGATCCGGGAATCAACGGAAAACTTGAATCCCATGACGACGGCACCAAGGTCACGAAATACAACGCTCCGAAAGCGGCGCTCATGTCGTTCATCGTCGATGGTATTCTGACGCAGAACCTGCCTTGGGACCTCGTTCTCCTTGGTGTCTCCATTTCGATCGTGTTGGAACTGGCTGGGATTCCTTCGCTTCCATTCGCGGTCGGCGTATACCTTCCCTTGTACGCATCCACGCCGATCTTCGTCGGAGGCATGGTACGCTTCTTTGCCGACAAAATCGCCAAACGCTCCGCCGCCGAGTCGGAAATGAGCCCCGGCGTGCTGCTCTCCAGCGGATACATCGCCGGCGGCTCCATCGCCGGAATCATCTGCGCGGTCTTCGCCGCCTTCGCGACCGACCTGTCCAAAAAAATCGAACTCGGCGAGCGCGTCTTCGGCGAGGCGGCAAGCTCCAACTGGCTGCCCCTCATCCCGTTCGGAATCCTCGTCGTCACGCTGCTCCTTGTCGGAATGACGAAGAACCATGAAAGCGCCAAGGCCTGAAAAGCGCCGGCTCCAACGGAACTGTCTTTTCGCCGCGGCGCCCGCGCCCGTCGGCGCCGCGGGCGGCGGCCTGAGCGGCCGCGCATGAATTAAACGGAAGCGGCCACATGCCCCATTCGCTGATCGACTCCCACTGCCACCTGACCAGCCCCGAGCTCCTGCCACGCGCCGGCGCCGTCCTGGACCGCGCCCGCGCCGCCGGTGTCACTCAGTTCGTCACCATCGCCACCGATCTCGCCGACGCCGAGGCCGCCTTCGCCCTTGGGGCGAAATACCCCGACGTGCACGCAGCCTGCGGCATTCATCCGCACGAAGCCGCGAAGGCCCCGTCCGGCTGGGAAGAGGTCCTCGAAAAACATGCGTCCGACCCCCGTGTGCACGCCGTGGGCGAAATGGGGCTGGACTACCACTACGATTTCGCCGACCGGCCGACCCAGCACGCCGTCTTTCGCCGGCAGATCGAGATCGCCGCCCGTGCAAACAGGCCCGTCATCATCCACTGCCGCGAGGCCCACCGCGACGTGCTGGCCATCCTCGCTGATTGTCCCAGGCCGCAAAATGTGGTATTCCATTGCTTTACGGGGAGCGAGGCGGAGGCGGCGGAGCTTATCGACCTCGGCTACTGGATCTCCCTGACCGGCGTGGTGACCTTTCGCCGCTCGGACGAGCTGCGCCGCGTCGCGAATCGGATCCCCCCGGATCGGCTCATGATCGAAACCGACTGCCCGTACCTTTCGCCCGAACCGCTGCGAAACGTGCGGCCCAATGAGCCGGCCCACCTGGTGCACACGGCGGCCTGCATCGCCCGCGCGCGCGGGCTCACGGTGGACGAACTGGCGGCCCTCACGACTGAAAACGCGCGGCGGTTTTTCCACCTGCCGCAGCGGTGATCCATGAGCAACTCCCTGGAATCCCTGGCGATCGGCCTTGACGTGGGCGGAACGGCCATCAAGGCCGGGCTGGTCAATCGCCGCGGCCATGTCGTCAGCACTCAGACCATCGCGACCGAGGCCAACGGCGGCGTCGACCATGTCATCGAGCGCATGATCCGTCTTATCCGCGCCCTGACGAACGAGGCCGCCGCCGCCGGCAGCCGCATCGAGGCCGTCGGCGTCGGAATGCCCGGCACCCTCAGCCGGAAAAAGGGAATGGTCATCGCCCCGCCGAACCTGCCGGGCTGGCGGAACATTCCGATCGTCAAGTGGCTCTCCGAGGGGACCGGGCACCGCGTCGTCCTCGACAATGATGCCAACAACGCAGCACTCGGCGAGTTCATCTGCGGCGCAGGGCGCGGCGTCCAGAACATGATCATGCTCACCCTCGGCACCGGCGTCGGCGGCGGGATGATCTTCGGCGGGCGGCTCTGGCGCGGCGCCTATGAAAACGCCGGCGAAATCGGACACACCATCATCGTCGTCGGCGGCCGCCGCTGCGGCTGCGGCCAGCTCGGCTGCCTCGAGGCCTACGCCTCGGCCACCGCCACCGTCACCCGCGCCATGGAACGAATCTCCAACGGCGAGGACACCTGTCTCCGCGCCGAGCTCAACAACGGACGGCTCCTCACCACCGAGATGATTGTCAGCGCTGCCCGGAACGGCGACGCCCTCGCGCGCGACGTATGGGAGGAGACCTGCCGCTACCTCGCCGTCGCCTGCCTCAATCTCCAGCACACCGCAAGTCTCGAACGCATCGTCCTCGCCGGGGGCATGAGTGCCGCCGGAGAAGCACTCCGACGCCCCGTCCTGGATGCGATCGACCAGATCGGCTCCAAGATGCTGGGTGACCCGCCCGACATTCGCCTCGCCGAGCTTGGCAACGACGCCGGTTTCATCGGCTCGGCCCTAAGCGTTTTCGAGCCGGCCTGACCACGCTAGAATGACCCGGCCCACGCGCGACCCGACCGGCCCCCGGCCGACGCGCCGATGGACGCGACAGGAGCGAGATCATGAACGACGCCGCCCCCATTCCCCCGAGCAAGGTCCTCGTGGTCGATGACAACCTCCAGAATCTCGAACTGCTCGAGGCCTATCTCGAGGAACTGCCCGGCGTCACCACGATCCGCGCCACCAACGGCATGGACGCCCTCGAAAAGGTTGCCGCCGAAAAGCCCGACCTCATCCTTCTCGACATCATGATGCCGCGCATGAGCGGCTTCGAAGTCTGCAAGAAGATCAAGGGCGACCCCGCCACCGCCGACATCCCCATCATCATGGTCACTGCCCTTCATGAGGTCGGAGACGTCGAACGCGGCGTCGAGGTCGGCACCAACGATTTCGTCACCAAGCCAGTCAACCGCGTCGATCTCCTCGCCCGCGTCAGGAGCCTCCTCCGCGTCCGCCATTCCCACGGCGGCGCCGCCGGCGCCATGGACTACCTCGACAACCTCGGCGAGGCCGCCGCCGGCCAGGGCTGATATCATCCTGTCCATCGGGGGAGGCTGCCTGATGGCCCGTTCATCCGGTCGAAAGCGAAGCGTGTCCGAGGCCTATCGCCTCCGCGACACCCCCGAGCGACTGGCCTCCATCCTGTCCAACGGCATGACCGTCATCGTCCAGCACCACGACGCCGCCCCGGTCGTCGCGGTGCGCGGATACATCGTCGCCGGCAGCGCCTTTGAGGGCCGCCTCGCCGGCAGCGGCCTTACCCACCTGCTCGAACACGTCGTGACCGGCGGCGCGACCCGGCGGCGGGACGAGGCCGCCATCATGGCCCTGGGAGACTCCATCGGCGGCCTCAACAACGCCTACACCTCCGTCGACCACATGTGCTATCACGTCACCGCCGAGAGCCGCCACCTGGCCGAGGCCCTCGAACTCGTCGCCGACTGGATCGTCCGCCCCACATTGTCGCGCCAGGTCTTCGAGCGCGAAATGGGCGTCGTCCGCCGCGAATGGGAAAGCGACCGCGACGACCCCCAGACCCTCCTCGACGAGCTTCTTTACGAAACCGTCTATCGCAAACACCCCCTTGGCCACCCCGTCATCGGGCGTGCCGAATCGCTGGAACGCCTCTCCTACGAGGACGTTGTCGAGTATCACCGCCGAACCCACGTCCCGAGCGGCTGCGTCCTGGTCATCGCGGGACAGGTCGACATCGAGGCCGGCCTCAAGGCCGCCGTGCAGGCCTTCGACGGCTTCGAGGGCCCCGCCGCGCGGACGCCCCCCCTGCCCGATCCGCCCCCGATCCACTCTCCCGTCTGCGCGAAGCGGCAGGTAAAAACCGACTCGGCCTCGATGGTCCTCGCCTGGCTGACCGTGCGCGAAGGCGCGCCGGACGACGTCCCGCTCGACCTGCTTGCCTCGCTCATGACCGAGGGCGACAGCGCCCGCCTGGTCAGCGACCTGCGATGGAACAGCGGAATCGTCTTCGACATCGCCGGCACGCACGAGAGCTTCTGGCACAGTCCCGGTACAATTCGCTTCTCCGCGCAGCTCAAGCCCGAAAAGCTCGACGAGGTCGAAGCGCGGATTATCGCCGCACTCGAGGAACTGCCCCGGCGGCCGATCACCGACCATGAACTCGAACGCATCCGCCGGCAGAATGTCATCGCCGTCGAGACCGGCCGGCTCACCGCCGAGTCCCATGCCGCCCAGATCGGGCTCGACTACCTCGCCACCGCCAACCCCGACTACAGCGACGCCTACCTCGCCGCCGTCCGCGCCGCCTCGCCGGAGGACATCTGCCGCGCCGCCCAGGTCCACGCGAGTGCCCAGGCGCGGGCACTCGTGGCCGTCACGCCCCAGCGCCGCGCCCGGTCGCGCGCCCGGACCGGCGGGGCCGGAGCCGCGCCTGCCTGCACGCGCTTCGTGCTCGAAAACGGGCTTCGTTGCATTGTGCGCCCCGTGCCGCGGGCGGCCTTCGTCGCCGTCAGCGCGACCTTCATGGGCGGCGTGCGCGACGAAACCGACGAAACCAGCGGCCTGTTCAACCTTCTCGCCGAGGTCATGCCCCGCGGAACCGCGCGCTTCTCGGCGGAGACGATCGCCGCCGAGTTCGAGCGGCGCGGCAGCGGACTTCGCACTGGCAGCGGCCCCGACACCCTCGGCCTCGAGTTCATGGCCCTTGCAGGCGACTTTGGCCCGCTGCTGGAGATTATGGCCGACGTCATCGTGTCGCCTGGCCTGGCCCCCGAGCAGCTCGAAATCATCCGTCCTTCAGTTCTCGACGCCATCTCGCGGATCGACGAGGACTGGCACGCCGAAATGGGCCGCCTCGCGCGCCGCTGCTACTTCGTCCGCAGCCCCTACCGACACACCACCCTCGGCACGGCCGAGAGCGTGGCCCGGCTGAAGGCGGCCGACCTGCGCGCCGCCCACGACGCGTTCATCCACGCTGGCGGCGTCGTTTCGATCGCCGGCGCGGTCGAGCCCGACGGCGTTCGGCAACTCCTGGCCGAAAGCTTCGGGGGCCTCGCGTCCCCGCGCCTCCCCCAGCGCGCCGCCGCCACCGAACCCGTCGGCGACGCGCCGCCCGCGGAGGACCGCCTGTTCGTCAAGACCGTCGCCGACGACCGCCACACCGCCGCGATCTTCGTGGGCTACCCGGGGTGCAGCCTCGTTGACACCGAGGCCCGTGCACCCCTCGCTGTCTTCGGGACGCTCCTCGCCGGTTACGCCCTCTCCGGGGGTCGCCTCTTCGCGGCCCTGCGCGGCGGGCAAAAGAACATGGTGTACGAAGTCTCGGGAGCCCACTTCGCCGGCCTCATGCCCGGCTTCTTCGCAGTCACCGCCGCCTGCGAACCGCAGTGCGTCTCCGACGTGCACGCCATCATCCTGCGCGAAGTACGCGAACTGCTCGACGGACGTGTCGGCGACGACGAACTCGAACGGGCAAGAAACATGGTGCTCATGGCGGAACTTGAACAATTGCAGACCGTATCCGATTTCGCGCGCCGCGACGCCTTTGACGAAATCTGCGGCCTGGGCATCGGAGACGCCGAAGCCTTTCTTGATGAAGTCCGCCGGGCCGATCGAACCCACATCATCGACACGGCGCGTCGGTTTCTCACCCACGCCACGACCGTCATCATTACCCCCGATCCGCAGGAACTGCACCTGGGGATCGAACCGCGGGCCGTCGATTTCTGATCGCCGCCCGCGCCTGCCGATGTACTTACCATGTCCGCTTTGCCGGCAAACCGTGCCACGGAAGCCGCGCCGGCCAGCCTCGGCCAACCACGCGCGGCGCACGCAGGGACCCTGCCCGGCATGGAACACTGGCTCCCGCCCCCGGCGGGCCGTCGCATCGTCAACGCCCTGACCGTCGACGTCGACGACTGGCCCGTCGCCGTCCTGGGACCCCACCACGACATCAGCGGGCGCGTCGTCGACAACACGCGGCGCTTGCTCCACATTCTCGCCTGGCACCAGGTCCGGGCGACCTTTTTCGTTCTGACCCGCGTCGCCGAGCGATTCCCCGACCTCGTCCGCGACATCCACCGCGCCGGACACGAGATCGCCTCCCACGGCCACGGCCATGAACTGCTCACGACGCTCAGCCCGCACGGCTTCGAGCGCGATGTGCGCCGAAGCATCGATCTTCTCACCGAGATCACCGGCGAGCGCCCCCTCGGCTACCGCGCCCCGGCCTTCAGCATCGTCCGGGAGACGCGCTGGGCCGGGCCGATCCTCGCCAGGCTGGGCTTCCGGTACAGCTCCAGCGTCTTCCCCATCGCCCACCCGCGCTACGGCATCTCCGACGCCCCGCGCCATCCGCACCGCTGGAGCGACTGCGATCTGATCGAGTGCCCGCCCGCGACGCTCCGTCTGCTTGGACGCAACTGGCCCATCGCAGGCGGCGGCTATTTCCGCCTTCTCCCCGGCCCGCTGGCCCGCTGGGCGATCTCCCGCGTCAACCGCGAGAACCTGGTTGCGGTCCTCTATGTGCACCCCTATGAGCTGGACGTCGGCGGAATCGCCTCCCATCGCGAAGCGGGCGTGAAGGTGCCGCTCATGCGACACATCCATCAGGCCCTCTTCCGCAGACGAATCGAGCCGCGTCTCAATCGCCTTCTGGAGCGATTCTCCTTCGCTCCGCTCCGCGAACTCCTCGCCGCCGCCCTGTAAAAATGAAAAGGGCCCGCCGACGATACCGCCGACGGACCCCTGTTGTTCACTCGTTACGGAGGCCGGACAGAAATTACATCTGCGCCAGCTTCTGATCAGCGGCCTTCTTCGCCGCGTCGTACTGGGCCTTCGCCAGGTTCACCCGGGCGATGTCCTCGCAGTTCGTCTTGTCTTCGCCGACGACGTACTGGACCTTGCCGTCCTTCTTCGCCATCGGGCAGACTTCGGTGGCACAGGAGACTTCCTTGCCATCGACGATGTACTTCATCTTGACCACTTTCATTGATGCCATGGCCGTGTCACGAGCCTTTGTCGCCGACTCGTAGCAGTCGAAGTTGCGGCCCAGGACCATGAACTTCGCGCCCTCGGCCTTCATCAGCTTGGTGAACTCGTCCTTCGAGACGACGGCCATCGCCGTCTTGCCGCTGCCCGACTTGCAGCAGCTCGAACCCGAGGCGCTCGCCATCGCGGCCTTCGCCTTGCAGCAGCCCGAGCCCTCGGCCTTGCCCTCGGCGCTGGCCAGGGCGGCCTTCGTCTTGCTGCACGAGCCGGCCTCCGCCTTCGCGAGTTCGGCCTTGGCAGCGCTGCAGCTCTTGCCCTCGCCCGCCGAAGCGGCCGCGGCCTTCGCCTTGCTGCAGCTCGAGCCTTCGCCGGCGGCGGCGAGAACGGCCTTCGCGCCCTTGCCCTCGGCACAGGCCGACTTGCAGCCCGCCATGTCTTCCTGGTTGTAAATCAGCTTGCCATCCACGACCGCGGCGATCGTCGTGTACCGCTTGACGTAGCGCTCCGAAGCGGCGGCAAGGGCGGCCATCGCCTTGTCGCGGCATTCGAAATTCTCATCGCACACTGCGAACCGGACCTTCATCCCCTTCGCTTCGGCGTCCTTCTCCGCCGAGGCCGGGCAGTCATACTCCTTGTCGCCGACCAGCATCGTCAGGTGCGGGAAATCGCCCATCGCGCACGCGGTCAGCGAGGACATCTTCGTGTCCTTCGTGTCCATCTTCGACTTGCAACAGCCGGGGCCGGCATACGCCGCCGACGCGCCAAGGCTGCACACCAACGCGACGGCAAGGGCAATCGTCAAAACGCGCTTCATCACTGAACTCCTTTCAACTTGGGTTGAACCGATCTTTCGGCCTGCCAGATATACGGGGAACTCTTCGATGGATCCCATCGAAACGATACGTCGTGAGGTTGTACGATCCGACCTCCCATGAAGTTTCCGTTCGGGCGGCCGCCCGAACGCTGCATGGCTCAGAGTTCGCTATTATAGCCCATTCCACCCACGGCTGCACGCCCGCGGTCCCGTATTCGATGTATCGCTCGGGACGGGGGTTACAGACAATCACCACCCGATTTCGTTAGTAAAAACGGCACGCCCCGGGCCGCCTTTCCCCGACCCCCAGGGCAGAGCCGTCCCGAAATGGCTCGCGGGCTCACCCGTTCGGGCAGATAACCGCCTTACCGGTCCGCCAGCTTGCCACCGCTTCCAGGGCCTCATTAACCTGTTCCAGCGCAAAACGATGCGTAATCAACTCGTGGAAGGGGTATCGGTCCCGCCGCGCCCGAAGAAACTCAAGCGCCTTGGCCCAGTGGTGCGGCTCGCTGCCGTAGGAGCCGTGGATCTCCAGCTCCTTCTTGGTGATGTAGTGCGGGTTGAGCGGGATCGGCCCGGCGTCGCAGTACTGCCCGAGCACCATGTAACGGCCCCCGTCGCGGTTTAGCAGCCAGCCCTCCGCCACCGCGGCCGGGTGTCCCACGCACTCGACCACCACGTCCGCACCAAGCCCCCCCGTATGTTCCAGCACGATGCCGCGCCGCTTGTCGGGGTCTTTCACCTCATCGATGTCTATGACCACGTCGGCCCCGAACCGCTTGCACCGCTCCAGCCGGTCCTTCGGCCCGCCGATCACGATCAGCGGCCGGGCCCCCGCATCCGCGGCAATCGCCAGCGCCGCGAGCCCCACCGGCCCCGCCCCCTGAATGACCACCGACTCCGCCCAGCGGAGCGGCATCTTCTCATAGCCGTGTACGCCGGTGACCAGCGCGCAGCCCGCCCCGATCACCGCTTCGCTCGGTAGGTCGTCCGCCAGTTTGAAGATCGCCGTCCCGGCCCGCAGATGATGGTACTGCCCGTAGCCCCCAAGGAAGTGCGGCGCTTGATCGCATGGCGTGTTCACCCCGTACGCCTTGCGATTCGAACAGCGGCTCGGGAGCCGATAGAGACGGCAATACCGACACTCGCCGCACGGGCGGCCGACCGTCCACGACACCCGGTCTCCCTTTTTGAGCGGCGTCCCCAGCCAGTCACTGGCCGCGCCGCTGACCCCCTCCACGACGCCGACCGTCTCGTGCCCCATGATCAGAGGCAGCGGCACCGCGAGCTGACCCTTGTGCAGGTGCACGTCCGTCCCGCACATGCCCGCCAGCGTTACCCGCACCAGCACTTCGCCCTCTGCCAACCGGTCGGGCAGGGGATACTCCTGCACGCGAATCGCCTGGTTAAAGGCCGTCATCACCGCCGCTTTCGCCGTCGTTGCCGTCATGGGCGATATCATCGGGTGAGATGCACACGCCGGCAAGGACTCCGCGCGTCACGGCGATCGACGGGGCGACGAGAGGGCGGGAGGCAGGCAGATTACCCCCGACCCCTTTCATTGTCGCGCACGACCGATGCCACGACTATGACGCACAGTGGCCGACCGGCAATCCCAGTTCCCGCAGCTTCGCAACCATCGCCGCGAACTGCTCCGCGCCGCTGGTTTCGCAGTCGCTGCCCCAGCACTGCGCCATCGACCATTCAAAGAACGCCTCCCACGCAGCCTCTTCCTCTTCGGGCGACAGCGGCGGCCCGCCGGCGTCGGTGCCGGCCACGCCGTCACTGTCGGCCCCGCCGTCACCGTCGGCACTCGGATCGTACATCATCGACTCCTCGCTGTCGCCGGGTGGCGCCGGCGTCTCGCCGGTTAGTTCACTTTCACCCCCGCCGCCCATCAGGCTCTCGCCCTCGCACTCGTCCGGGATGCCATTGGTGTTGACATCTTCGCTGATCTCGGCGGCGATGTCGCAGCCGTCGGGGATGCCGTTCTCGTTGCAGTCATCACACGCCGGGTCGCTCTCGCACTCGGCGATGTCGCACTCATCCGGAATTCCATTGGTATTGCAGTCGAGACTACCAAACGGCGGCGGCAGCTTCAGATCGCACTCGTCCGGGTACTCGTTCCCGTTGCAGTCCGGGCTGACCCACTCGTCCCCGTCTGGGTCGGTCGGGTCGATGTCGCAGTCGTCCGGCACGCCATTCGTATTGCAGTCCGGCTCGCACTCATCGGGCACAAGGTTGCCGTTGCAATCGGCGCTGGTCGCCTGGGCGACGTCCCAGTCGTCCGGCACGCCGTTGCTGTTGCAGTCCTTTTCGCACTCATCTGGAATCCCGTTGGTATTGGCGTCGTTGCTCGTCGCCTCGGAGAGATCCCACGCGTCCGGCGTCCCGTTGCTGTTGCAGTCCGGTTCACATTCATCGGGCACGCCGTTGTCGTTCACGTCGCTTGCACAACCCGCCGTGCAGAAGAACGGCCCGCCGGAAGCCGTCGAGTTCTCGTCAATCTCGCACTCATCCGGCGTCCCGTTGGCGTTGCAGTCCTCGCTGGTCCCGGCAAACAGGTCCATATCATCGGGGGTGCCGTTTTCATTGCAGTCGATCGGGTCGTACCGCGGCGTGATGCATGTACCGTCCGCCATCAGCAGGTCAATAAACGGCGGAACGTCCGCGAGTGTGACGATAAGATCATCGTTCATGTCCGACTCGCAGAAGCCGATCGTGCATGCCGCGAAAAGCTGCCGGACGATCCCTTGAATATCCAGCCCGTTGATCGAACCGTCGCGATTCGTGTCGCCCTTGCAGCAGTCAGCGAAGACCGCCAGATCGCACAGCGCTGGCGAGGCGAAAGTCGAGGTAGAACACGAGCCATGGAGGCGAACCCGAACCTCGACATACCGCCCCACCACGTCGGTCAGCTCCTGCTGGGGGTCATGCACGCGCAGAAACGGAACACCCGCCAAGGCCGCCCGGTTGTCCGAGGCCCGTACATCCACTTCAAGGGTCGTGCCATCCGGAACAGGCGTGCCGACACAAGTCCCGTAGTTCCAGACGACTTGCCTCCAGACCGTCCCGCCGGAACCTCCGCCGTCATGGACGACATTCCACGTCCCCGTTCCCGATGTCTGTAACGCAACCATGCCGCTCATGTCGCTGTAGTTGTAGGGATTTGATGACTGGCCGAGGGAAACCGTGAGGTCGACCGATGAAGTCGATGTTCCCGCGCCGCACGGCGAAGGCGGGTCGGTGCCCGGCAAGATCCGCGAGACAGTCCCGCTCCCCAGATTTGTCACCCACACCCGCCCTTCGGCATCCACCGCGACCCCCGTCGGCTCGTCGCCCACATTAATGATTTCGCAGATGCTGCCGTTGTTGGTCAATCGGGAGACTGAGTCCCCAGCCGAGTTCGCGACCCATACGTGGTCGTCGCGCGGCGTGATAGCGACTCCGCGATCATTGGACCCCCCGCCCGTGCCGAACGTGCTCGGGTTGGTTCCGCCCGCGTCGAATCGGATGATCTGGTTGCTCGACCATTGGCTGTTCCAGATTTTGCCACCAAGGTCGATTCCGAGTCCGTAACTGTTCGCGCTCGTAATGGTACTGGAGGTGTCCGATCCCGTGTCGTACCTCAACAGCCTGGGCGGATTCGAGACGCGGTGCGCGCTCCAGAGAACGCCATTGCAGTCGATCAGTCCGCCATACCCCCCGATGCCGGAAAAGTTATCGAGGCTGTTGCCATCGAATCCATTCAGCAGGTCGAATCTTCCGTCCAGATGGCCTCCAACCCACACATTGTTGTCTTTGTCCACGGACACGTGTCGTATCGAGTCGCCCAGCGTCCGCACATATAGCAGGATGCACTCATCCTCCGCTTGTGAGACGCCCCCGGAGTCGTCCTCGCCGCTCGTACTCGTCCACGGCAGCGCGTCGCCAAGCCCCCTCGATGTGCGGATCAGCCCATCGCCGTTACGATCCTGGCATGTGCAGTAGTCGTAGGGCGGCGCGAGGTATTCGCCCGAGGGATCGGGCTGCCGGTCTGGGCCCACGCGCGTGCCCCCAATCACCAGACCGATCTTTACGACGGAGCCAAGGTCCTCGCCTTCGTCAAAGCTTCCATTGGTCCCTTCGTCGCGATTGCCCGCCCAGATCGACCCATCCAGGTCCACGCTCGTCCGCGAAGGATTCGATCTGACTTCAACCAGAAAACCCCCATCGATGTGAAACTGCGGAGCCGTACGGTATTCCCCATGTACTTGGCCGCTCTCCGTGTCGATCCGGACCACGGTCCCCGGAGGAGTGGCAAAACCCGGTCGAGACGCCGCGACCCATATGTACGGCAGCGGCGAGGTGTCCCAAGCTTCTTTGCGCTGCAGATAGGCATCGTCCCCACCGGACGGGGCCGGATCGACGCCATTGAGATTGATCGCCGTCCCCAATGCAAAATCGTCCGCCGTTGTCCATCGGCCGAAGGAAGTCACCTCGCACTCATCGGGCGTGTCGTTATCGTTGCAGTCGCCGCTGGCCATGGTCGCGATGTCCTGCGAGTCCGCCACACAGTTGCGGTTGCAATCGGGCCAAAACGCCTCGCACTCATCCAATGTGCCGTTGCCATTGCAGTCGGGGCTTCCACCGGCGATTTCGCATTCGTCAGGCGTATCGTTGTCATTGCAGTCTACGCTGACTTCCCCGTTCCCGTCAGGATCTGCTGGGTGGATGTCACATTCGTCGGGCTTTGCGTTCGCGTTGCAATCGAGGCTCGTTCCTGCCTCCAGATCATCCCCGTCGTGCGTCCCGTTGCCGTTGCAGTCGTCCTGCCCGATCGCCTGAAGCTCGTAGGGCCCGCGATCAACCGTCCCCACTTTCCTTGGGCGTCCATCAAGGTCAGTCAGTGCGGATACGGCGTCGTCATCACCGTTGTTGATGCATGGTGACGAGCTTACAAGCCGGAGATTGTCCGCGGCCGAATTTACGAACTCGGGATCGACGCCGATGTTGTTTGTGTTCAACCCACTGTCAAACGGTCCGCCCGTCTGGAGCCCTTGAATGTCGCAGTACGTCACGGTAGGGGTTGAGCTCACGTAGCGAATCTGCGCCAACTGTCCGGACCCATCGCTGTCGTCGTTGGCCCACAGCACCGTGTTCTTGATGATCGCCGCGGAGCTCTGCCGGATGCTGATCGCCCCGCCGTCGTTGTACGGCGAGTGATTGGCGAAGAAGGTCGAGTTGGTCACCTGAAGGGAGTCCGGACTGGCCGAGAGGTGGAAGATCGCCCCGCCGTGACCGAGACTGAAATTGTCGGCGAACAGGCAGTTGGTGACTTCCAGCGAGGACAGGCTGGTATGAATCGCCCCTCCGCCGGTCTCGCTCTCGGCGCCGAAGATGCTCAGCGACTGGTTCTCGGCGAAAATGCAAGATCGCACGATCGGCCGGTGGTCATAGTAGTTGGCGATGGCCCCGCCCGCCCGGCCCGCGACGTTG